>JANRMO010000018.1:0-84780 GCA_040981105.1 Nitrospiraceae bacterium | reverse complement strand
AGTCGTGGTACAGAAAGACTTTTCTAAACGTTTGAGTCTGTAGCATGTCCTCAGAAACCGGAAGACGAAATCATTCGACGCTACCCGATGTCCTCAGATCGTTAGGCCTTTATGTGCATATTCCCTTTTGTCGAACTCGCTGCGCCTTCTGCAACTTCTACCTCCAAGTCTGGCGGCCGGACCGAGTCAATGGCTTCCTGACCGCTCTCCGGAAGGAATTCTCTTTCTACGCCAAGCGCCCCGAGTTGGCAGGCCGGTCGCTCAGCAGTATCTACTTGGGCGGCGGTACACCGACTGTGTTGAGCGCCGATCAACTTTGCGACCTTCTGGCGGCAATCCGGCAGGTCTTCACGTGCCGTCCTGATGCCGAGATCACCGTCGAGGCCCATCCCGACACGGTCTCCGATGAGATGCTGGCCAGGCTCAGGGAAGCCGGCGCGAGCCGTGTGAGCCTGGGTGCAGAAAGCTTGAACGATGCCGAGTTGATTCGTATCGGCCGTCCATCGCCGGCCGCCAATATAACGCGCGCGGTGGAATGGGTTAGGACGGCGGGCTTCGACCATCTGAATCTCGACCTGATGTATGGCTTGCCCGGCCAGTCAATGGAGAGTTGGGTGGAGTCGCTCGCCGGCGTGATCGCGCTTCGACCGGATCACGTCTCCTGCTACGCCCTGACGATCGAGCCGGAGACCGCCCTCGCTCAGGCGATTGAGGCAGGATCAGTCCGACAGACTGATCCCGAGATACAAACCGCCATGGAACAGGAGGCGGAACGGGTGTTGGAGCGAGCCGGTTACGACCACTATGAGATTTCGAACTACGCCAAGCCCGGCCATCGGTGCCGGCACAACCTGCTCTACTGGCAAGCCGGTGACTACCTCGGCCTTGGTCCCAGCGCCCAGTCCTATGTGGACGGCTGGCGCTTTGGAAATATCGCCGATCTGGCTCAGTATGAAGCACGCTTGACCGACGGCTTACTTCCCCTGGATCATCGCGAATTCCTCACCCCCGACCAGCGAAACCGCGAAGCGCTGGTCTTTGGCTTGCGGCAACTTGCCGGGTCGGATGACCGTTGGCTTGATTCTCTCTGCACTGATCCCCAGTGGCATCGACGACTGACCGCCCTGCTGGATGAGCAGCTCCTCGAACGGAAAGGGGGGCGTATCCGTCTGACGGCGGCAGGACGGCAGGTGGCGGATTCCGTCGCGCTCCAATTGATTTGAAAGAGGACAGGTCAATACCCTGCGGCCACGGCGACGCTATCGTAGGATATAGTGCAGCGCGGTGTCGGCGAGGATGCCGACCAAGGCCCCGCCGTTGAGCCAAAGCAGGCGACGGTCGCGATGTTTCCAGGCCATCAGAATGGCCACGACGATACAGATCTGCGCTAGGAAACTGAACGGGCGATGCAGGTTCACCGACGCGCGGCCTCCCTCACTCGCGATCGCCGTAACCGCGGCCAGAAGGTAGCAGGCAAAGGCGCCGACTTGCAGCCATCGCGCCGGCGGCTCTTGTCGTCCGCGGACAGCCACCACCAATGCCCAGGTGAGACAGATGATTACGATGAGCAGCAACAACGGAAAGAGCGGCCACAGCACCTTAGCGCTCAACATCTCACGCTCATCGAATGAGGTTGCTACCCGGCGGCTACCGGACTCTCCGACACGCCGACGCGGACTCTAGCAATCCATCCAGACCCAGTCAACGCCCCGACGCGCCGAGCACCGGCTTGACAGGCCCTTTGCAGGCGGTTTAGGAATAACCAGATGGGCTCGACCTGAGAGAGGATCACCATGCCGGTCAACATGATTCCCAACAAGAAACGGTCCAATCCTGCGACCGAGGCGGCTCCGCAGATATCGCTCCCTGCCGGGGAAACGCAGGACCCGACACAGGAAACGAAGGAAGACCGGGAAAAAGCGTTGGCTGATGCGGAGGCCAAGAATCTATGGGACGCGACCGAAGTGATCGACATGGATAAGTGGTAACGGCAGAATACCGCCCCCCACAGCGTGGATGACCGCAACTCCCCTGCCAGACGCCTTGTACTACCCGTTCCACCTGTGTCATCCCGCGACGCTGGAACTGATGCTCGCACGATACGCGACCGCGCACTTTCGCGATTACATGGCCATCCAGCTCACGCCGTTGACCGGCACCACGGCCTATCAGGATCGCATGGGGGACCAGTTTCCCGATTTGATCCGATCGGGACGAATCGTCCAGGGGTACCAGGTGAGCGGTCCGCTGGTCGGACCGCTCGCCGAGGAGATCGATCGAGACCTGTCCGATTGCACCTGGCGGACGATGTTCCATGAAGCGTTGCGCGAAGATCGTCGATTTCAGCGCGGGCTGTTCGATGTCGCCCACGGCATGACGGTCGGCCGACGGCTCGTGCCCGGCCCCGCCGCCCTGCTCACGCTGCTTGATACCCGGTGGGTCAACCATACCCTGACGCTTCAGACTGTGCGTCAACTTTCTCGATCGGCCGGCACATCCGAAGAGGGCTATACGTATGAATATGGATTGGCCTTGGTGAAGACCTCCGCCGCGCTCCGCGTCACATCCCGTCTCGCGCAGCAGCATCACCTGCGTCCCGCCACCGACTCCCCCTCTCACCACAACCTCTTCACCCGCACCCTGACCAGAGAGCAACTCCCGCTGACACACGACTTCCTGGCCGCCACCGTCTAAGCCGCGTTGGCACCGCCGGAGCTATTTGCTAGAATCCTTCGATGCCGGCTCCCTCCACACCTCTGGCAATTCCGGGAACGATCGAGCAGATCTCGACCAGGGCAGGCAACGAGACCGAAGCACGGGTGATCGTCCACAACTGCGACTGCCACACCTACCAGCAGGTCATACAGATCTTCTGCGCGACCATTCCGGGCATGACGCCGAAAAAGGCGTTCGAACTCGCCTATCAGATCGATCACGAGGGACAGGCGGTGGTCTTTAGAGGCGAATGGAGGGAGGCGGAAGCCATCGCCAAGAAGATTGCCGACGGAGGACTGAAAGTTGAGGTGCAATGATCGGCGGACGGCCCGCGGACTTATTTCTTTGCGTGCGCCCCTGCCGGCCGTGAAGATTTGCCATGAGCTGCCTTCGACGAGGTACCGACCTTCGCCGGCCGAGGCGCCTTCTTCTCGGATGCCTTGGCCGCCGCTTTTGCCTGGGCCTTGGCTTGAGCTTTCGCGGCGGCCTCGCGCCGGCGCTGCGCCTTCTTCTCCTCTTCCGCGACACCCGGCCAGACAGGCAGCTTGCCGGCCTTTTTCAGATTGTCGCCGCTGAAGACGCGAACCTGATAGAGCTCGAACAGCTTGTTAATCGCCTTCTGGTCGCCTCGGCGCGCCAACCCCAGGAGACGGCGACGTTGATTCATTTCCTCTTCTTCGGTATGGGAGGGAGCGCGTTTCTCCATCATCGGCCCTTCCGTTGACTTAATCGCGTAAATGCACGTATACGCACGCGTTATCCACGCGGAAGTATAGAGAAGTTTTCCAACTTTTGCCAGTCTTTCTCTCGGAGCCTATCCGACACGGCCGTTCCTGACAAGGCGATGCAGGCGCTCGCAGATGCCGGGCGACAGTCCGCGAAGTACCGGGGCGTATTCGCTGGAATCGAGACCCATTGCAATCTCGGAGCAATGGACACCTCGGATAATTCCTGGCCAAGAACAAAGCGGATGATGGTGCATCCTTCGCCGCAGCAGAACGATCGCCACTGGGCAGACTCTTACTCAGGTGCGTGATGCTCCCCGACATCCCATCGGCGCATCCGGCGGATGCCGGCTCTTGTTTCCGGAGAGGCTTGCCATCCCTCCCGCAAGTCGTAGCCAGGAACGTCCCTGGTCCTTGCGATGGCCGGGAGCGATGAGCACAGAGCTGAATATTCCTTTCGGGCAGCCTTGTTCCGGTGGAAGCACGGATTCTATAATCACAAGATCGTTTCACCAGACACGACCAGGAGACCACACATGACGATGCCGCATCACGAGTCGCAACCACCCACGGTCCAGGACGATCCGCAAGCACGGACCTTGCTCAAACAGGCCTTCGAACGGACGGCCCGCTGGCAGTCGGACTTCAAAGGGTTCACCGCCGATCTCACCGTCAACATCAACGGCAGGGAGACGAGCGGATCGGTCACGGTCAAAAACCCTCGGGAGGTTTCAGTGCAACTCTCGGACCTCGACGTGCAGAAATGGGCACAGGAGCAGATCTCCATGATCGCCGTCCACCGAGGCCCGCGCAGCTTCGAGGAATCGGACGGAAAATACTCGCTCACACTGGAGGAGGACGGTCATCCCCTGGGCACCAAGCTCATCATCCACGGGTCCAACTCGTTCTACCGCTTGAAGAATAACCGAATCACTCAGATCAATCGAAGGATGGCACACCCGGGTATGCCTCCCTTCGGCTTCACCATCAATGTGGAAGAGGCGACGACCACCCAGGACGGAACCTTTCTCACGACGCGGTACACCGTCTATTACTATCAGCCGCAGGACGGCAAGCTTACCAACGTCGAGAGTTTCACGGACAGCCACACACGCGTCGGCCGTTCCGATCTCCCGGCCACCCGCCGGATCATCTCCTATGAAAACGGCGAGGTCACGGTGAAGAGCCTCACATTCTCGAACCATCGGATGCTGTGACACCAGGCCCGATGGATCTGCGCACCGGCTACCCGCGAAGCCTGCACGAGCGACTCGGGGGATACGTGCACCTTGCACGGATGATCGACAAGTGCCGCGCAAAACTGTCCGGCATGATCGGTGAATATCTCTACCCCTGCCCCTTGGATCAACACATGCTGGAGTTTGCCGGCATCGATCCCGATCAGCTTCTGGATCAGGTAGGACAGAGTTCAGACGAGGCCATCGTCCACTGGTGGACCGTCACAGCCAAGCCGCATAGTGACGACGAACGAGAGGCCTGGAACCAGGCAATGGAGACACGCGGCCCGGATACCGAGGAGAAGTGGGCTTATTTCCGCAGTGTCCGCGACAAACTCGATCCGACTCGATCCGACATCGTTACATGGGCCGACCTCCTGGATCTGGAGGAAGGCCGCACGGTACCGCATCGGAAACCCCCTAGCGGCTGATGCCGCACAGTTTCCAATCGTCACCACCCTCGCAATATCGCCTTTTCCCATCCTTCTCTCTCAAGCCGGCCGAAGGACAGCCGATAAAGGAGGCCGGAGGACCCTTACGCGGACGGAGCTCTCCGGCATCGGACGATTTCCCATGAGCAGCAAGCGGGTCGCTATCTCCGAGGTGCGGGTCGGCATGTATGTGAGTGGATTCGACCGCTCCTGGTTTCGGACTCCGTTTCTCCGGCACCACTTTCTGATTACCTCGCCTCAGCAGATCGACAAGCTGCGATCCTCCGGCATCCGAGAAGTCACGATCGATCCGGACAGGAGCGTGCCTCCCGTTCGGGAACATCTTTCGAGCAACGGACCGCCCTTGTCCGAGACAACATCCCCCCTCGCCTCAGCGACTGCCTCACAACAGCCAGTGCAGGAGACAAGGCCTCCTCGCCACCCAACCCATAAATCACTCGATATGTTGAATCAGGAGTTCGCCTTGGCAAAGGAAGCGAGGGAACGGCTGGCCAAAACGGTTCATCGTTTGTTCGAGCGGTACGAGTCGGAAGGGATCACGCCCGCCGAAGAAGCGATGGAGGCAGCCAAGGAGATCACAATTGTGACCAATACCCTCACGAACCCGGCGGTCTTCATGGCCATGAGTCAAGCCCGCGGTTGTGATCATGCCTTGAGCAACCATGCCCTCGTGAGCTGCACCCTGTCGCTCTTATTGGGACAGGCCGCGAAACTCGACCTGCTTCAACTGCACAATTTGGCGATAGGAGCATTGCTCCACGATATCGGTCTGCTGCGGCTCCCGCGCCATGTGACCGACGGACTCCGGAATACCTCGCGTCCGCTAAGTCCTCACGACCAAGACTTGTACGAAAGCCACCCCCGGCTGGGAGCGGTGTATTTGGAACAGGAAGGCAACTTTCCACTGGAGGTGAGACGGATTGTTGCTGAGCACCATGCGACGGGGGACGGGAAGGGCTTTCCCCGCGAAACCAATCCGGCATGGACGGAAGCCACCAGCCGCATCCTGATGATCGCGGACCGCTACGACGAGCTCTTGTCGGGATTCGGTGGAGCAACCCCTCTCCAGCCGCATCAGGCGTTACAGCGCCTCTACCGCGATGCACATGACCGAATGTTGGACGCCGATCTCGCGTCGTTGTTTATCAAACGCGTCGGCGTCTTTCCCATCCATAGCGCAGTGGAACTCAACACCGGCGAGCGGGCCGTTGTCACCGACATCAATCCGGACGCCCTCCACCTGCCGGTGGTCCATATCACCCACGAGGCATCCGGCTTCGCGTTGATCGCGCCCGCCAGGATCGACCTGGCCCGCCAGGCTCTGGCTGGGACGGCCCGCTCGATCTCCCGCGTCGTGGACTCGGCCACTCCGCCCGTGCGCCTTGGCGCCGTTGCAGATCTCTCTGCCTCCGGCACAGCCGCCTAACCGACCGATTTGCTCCTGACCATCATCAACGGGAACGCCGAGAGCACGAACTTCGTTTTGATATGAACCAGCCGTCGGCTGGAGGTTGAAGCTGAATATCGCCTTCGAGAGTGACATTGTAGAGATGAAAAAAGGCTTGTCGTTTGAACTGGCCTTGGGCGTATAGAAGCTGATCAAGTTTGGCGAGGGCTTCCTCAAATTGGTGTGGAATGAAAGCTAGGGTCGGAGCAGGAGTAGGAAACGCCTCCAGGTTCAGCCGCTTAAGAAATAGAATATCGATTGCCTTGGCAAGCTTTTCCGGAGTCCCACAACACTCTCGAAGAAAGGTGTCACCGGCTAAGATATCGTTTAGTTGCTTTAGTACGGACATGTGAGATGCACCGCCTGCAACAATTTGCTTCACTTCGGACTCGGTTTCATCCGTTACAAGAAAGGCGGAGATGGGAAACCTGTACATTGTGTAGAACTCATAGCCCAGCGAGAGAGGGATGCTTCGAGCGAATTTTTCAAGGAGGGTATTTCTCCTAGAGCCGCAGCGAGAAAAAGGGACATTGTACTTTTCAGCCGGTTGCTATGAGCAATATGGCATGCCATAGGCAGGTGGCGGCGTATTGTCCCCATCCTTCTTTCCTGGGTTGGAGAGGGCTTGGGTAGCTCCCGACTGTACACGCCCAACGAGGGCCAACGATTCCGTGGCATGCTTCATCTACCTGGTAATCGCAAGCAGGCGGGCGGTCCTTTACTGCGCGCGTCGAGCACAACAACAAAATGCTCCCTCAAAGCTTGCTGGTACTCCGCCCTAAGGAAGGACACGCCTGCTGGTCCTACTGCGGCCGTCAAGCGACTCCTCTTTATGGTCCATCACAGCTTGCTTGTTTGATCTCACCTGCGAGGCAGTTGGTGCGGGTTCCACTGCGCACATGGAGGGAGCACCTTCTGAGTGTGCGGCCTCTGTGAGCACGGAAGCCGCACCAAGTGCCTCGCCCTTCTTTCCTCCGCGGCCTTCGGGAGCACAGGACCGGTAGGGCTGTCCTTCTATCCCTTCTGATCGTAGGCGTTTCTGCGAGCAAGAAGGATCGCCCGCCTGCGCCCGTCTAGCCCAGGCCGTCCCCTCCCATCGTCCCGCCCAGGCCGCCGAAATTTCCCCCAAAGCCTCCTTGGCCGCTGCCCCAATATTCGCCTCGGCGGATCTTGCCATAGGGGTGGCGAAGATCGGGCCGGCTGATCCACCACAGCACAACGACGGCGGCAACACCCGTCAGAACCGAGATGATGAAGCCCAAGCCCTTCATGTGGCTGCGCGGCGGCGGCCCGACGCGGATATCCTGCGCGGAGGTCGCAAGTCCGACGACGGTGCGATAGAGACCTTCGCCAAAATGACCCATGCGGAGCGCTGGGTCCATGTACTCGGAGCCGACCTTCGCCACCACATCCGGCGTGAAGGTCGCCACCATCCGCTTGCCGACGGTGATGGCAGCCTGGTGCTCGGCGACGGCCACCAAAATCAATGCCCCGTGTTCCTCCGAGGCGCTGCCGATCTTCCACTGTTGATAAAGCGCCTCGGCGTAGAGCTGCGCCGAGGCAAATGGCTTGACGGTCGGGACGGTCACCACCACCATCTCCACACCGGTCTTCCGCTCGAGGTCTTGGCAGACGGACCGGATTCTCGCCTTCCAATCTCCATCGAGCGTTTGGGCATGGTCGCTCACGTATCCGAGCGGCTCAGGCAGGCGCGGCCGCTCACCGGGGATCGCCAAAGCAGGGACGCTGGAACTGATCCAGCAAGCGAGAATCAACCACTGAAGGAGGTGCATTGGCACAATGTGCGGCCTCCGGCTCATACGGAGGCGGCTTCGAAATGGCGGACCAGTTCTTCGACCGCGGTGAGGTATCGATCGAAGAGGCGCGGCATCTCCACCGGTCCAGGAGAGATGCGGCCGCACCGGAGATCCCAGGCCTCCAACAACGGCTTGGAATCGACCGTCAATCGCCGGCCGATCTCTTCAATCTGTTGTTCGGTCTTCGCGGGAACCGGAAGGTCCTTCAGCCGCAGCCATCCTCGAACACAGGGCACCAAGCCCGTCATGGAGAGGGACAAGAGGATCATGGCCGCCTCACCGGTGGCTCCCCCCTCCACATACCGCTGGCGCAGGCGAAGAAGGTTGGCCTTGGCTTCTCGTCTAATCAGGTCGGGCGTCACCCCGCCATCGAGGCGGATCATGGGCAATAGGTCGCGGCCGGCCAATAGTCGATGACCTTCCTTCAGTTCTCCGAACTCCAACGGAAAACTGGTCGCCCAGCGTTGCAATTCTTCCGGAGCAAAAAGTAGCGTTACGACCTGCTCACGCTTCCAACGGGCATGCAGCTTTGCCAGCTTGCGCAAGACCTCGCCATTGAGCGCGGCCATCACCAGCAGCAGATTCACATTCGACCGGCCGCGTACGAACTCACCCCGCACCGTACTACCGTACAGCACTAAAGATTCCAGCGCCGCGCCTAACGAAGGGACCATTCGCTTAAGGTAGGTCCGCAGGAGAGGTTGGACTTCCTGAGGCAACCCCGCCAATCCGCGATCGCCGGTCATGCTCCCACCTCCGGCGGGACTTCCTGGGCGCGCGGGTCCGGCAGCAGCCCCGCCGCTCTCAATCGATCCAACAATCCAAACGGCGGAGTCGTCCGCCATCCCGCTGTCGTCGCCAGCATGCGATAGCGCAGGCGGGCATTACGGTCCAAGGTCTTGAAGACTCGGTCGCGGAGGATCGCCAGCACGGGATTCCCAGCATTCCAGAACAAAACTTGCTCATCGGCCAATCGTTGCAGCATGTCCACTTGCGGTCTACGCGCCCGTTCATAGGCGGCCAAATCCTCGGCAAGAAACCGGTCCTGTTTAAGGCAGGTTTCAACCACCTGTGCCAGCGCCATGGCATCGGCCATCGCCTGCATCCGCCCCTGCGACGCATGAGGGTTCATCGCATGGGCTGCGTCGCCGATCAGCGCGGCCCCGTCCGCCACCCATCGAGGCGTCCGTACGCGACCGGTGGGCAAGTAGGCCGTCTGATTCCAGTCCTTCAATTGGCCCGTCAATGCTTCCAGCATCGGATCGATGTCGCGCCATTGTTGTCTGAGCGATTCCAACCCCCGCTGCTTGATTCGATCATAAGTTCCGGCGGGAATCATATAGAAGACATACACCTTGTTCCCGGCGGCGGGAAAGAGGCCCAGGATTTGATTCGTTCCTACGAAATAGCGCGCCTCCTCGATCGGCTCAGGACTGTCCAGTATGCCGATGAGATAGGCCTCACGGTATAGATGCAGCTTTGCCGGAATTCCCAAAGCCTCTCTCACTTTCGAATAGGCTCCATCCGCCCCGACGACCAGCTTGGCTCCGATGGCCATGGTGCGTCCCTGCCAGTCGGCCTGTACGCCCACGACGCGCGAGCCGTCTCTCAGGAGCGTTTTTACCTTAACCCCGTAGCGAAGCCCTCCGGGATTCCTTGCCTCCAGCTCATCCAAAATCGCATGGTGGGCGACATTGGGCAACGTCACCAGGGCGCGATTGTAGGGTGGCGGAAGCATCCCGTAATCGATCGTGCAGAGGCGCTCGCCGCCGGCTCGGAAAAAATGAAAGAGGCGCACGGGTTTCACAGCGTCGGCGGGCAACCGATGGAGCAAACCCAGGTGATCCAGTACCTGCTGGCCGTTCGGTTGCAGGATTTCACCTCGAAGGCCGTGCGGCGGTCCGGACGCCTGTTCCAATACGATCGAGCTAATACCCTTTTGCGCCAGCGCCACACCCAGAACGGCGCCGCCCCCGCCCGCGCCCACAATCACCACGTCGCTCCGCTCATCCGTCGTCATGGCTCGATTCCCAGCGGTCCTCCCGTCCAATCCGCAAACCGCTCACGATCACGCCACATCGTCAAGAATTTGTGCTTGGCCTTCGCGGTCGAGGTCGCATCCATAATGATGTCGAGCCGCTCATCGTTGTACCCGTTGCCGCTGGAGGTCTGGTTCATCGAACCATTGGTGTTGACCCGATCGTCCACGATCACTTCCTTGAGATGCATGAGATTCTCATGTCGATTGATTCGGATCGGCACGCCTGCCAACCGGAGCGCTTCAAGGGCAGCCATCTGCTTTTGATCCTGCAATCGCCCACGGTCCGTGATGACCCGCACGTCCACCCCCCGCTTCTTGGCCGCTGCCAACGCTCTGACGGCGGGCGGATAGGTGAAGGCGTACATGGCGACATAGATATAGTGTTCTGCATTCCGATACAACCTGACGAGTTGATCGCCGGGTTCGTCCTCCGGCGCGTAGTAGCTCTCAATATTGGCCCAGCCTTGGTACGGCCGGATCCCGGCGATCGCGAGGATGAGGAGCCAGAGGATCGGCTGGACGAATCGAGCGCGGCGCGGCGGGGGAGACGGCCGCCGCGCCGCCCCGCATCGCCTAGCCCACATTGTCCATGACCGCTTCTACTGTAATCGTCGTGAGACTCGTTGCCACCCAGGAGCAACGGATACACCGGCTGCGACGAGCTTGCGAGCGAATATTCCGCTCCCAAGCGAGCAGCCTCGCCCCTACGGCCTTACCGTACTGCTTCAAGTATGCTTCGTCTCCTCGGAACTCCGCGTGGGGCACCCATTGCTCTTTCCCATGCACTGGGTCCAACACCCGGCGTCTTGACGGCTTTGTCACGAACTATCATGAAGAATGCGGGCTACCCGGGTTCAAACAGATCCCGAAACTGATCTTCCGCGGCATCCCATGCCTGCGGCGAGTGCTGTCCGAGCCACCGCTTGATGTAGCCCTTTTGGCCAGGCGACAGCATCTGCTTGATCTGGTGGGAGCGGCCCTGGAGTGGTTGGAGAAATCCCGTTCGTTTGTCGACATCCAACGTCGCGGTCCGCACATAGACATTGGTATAACAAACCGGCTGCTCGTCCTCCCCTTCACCCTGTACCCAGACTGAGATGAACCGTTCCAATCGCATCCCGGCACTGTCGAGTGCCGGAGCCGTATCGTGAAACAACTCGTTTTCTCCCTCGGCCATCGGTTGTTCGTCCGTTGCGCGAAACAAGAAGTTACGTTTCCACATAGTTGGCCCTCCGGAGGCATGCGCATACTGGTTGGGGAGGCTTCTGCTTGTCAAGCTGACCAGACCGGAGGACTCAGACTGAATAGGCCGATAGTCGCCTTGACAATACGACTCCCTCTCTGATACGGTCCTTCAATTCTGTAGTGTTTCTGCCTAGTTCGGAGATTTCATGCAGATAAAAATCAACGGGAAAACCGAAGAGATCCAGGCCGCCACGGTTCTCGATGTCCTGAAGGTCAAAAACATCGAACCTCGGATGGTGGCGGTAGAACTCAACGAGTCGATGGTGGATCGGGAAAGTCTCGACCGGACGCCGATCCGAGAGGGCGACCACTTGGAATTCCTGTTCTACATGGGAGGGGGACATTGATGAGCGGCACCTGTCCCGACATAACCGACCTCATCGGAAAAACTCCCCTCGTTCGCCTGAACCGCATGTCCGAACCCGGTGCGGCAACGATTTATGCCAAGGTCGAGTCGTTCAATCCCGGCGGCAGCGTCAAGGACCGTATCTGCCTCAATATGATCAACGAGGCGGAGCGCCAAGGGCGCCTCAAACCTGGCTCGACAATTCTTGAGCCGACCAGCGGCAATACCGGTATCGGACTCGCGCTCGTTGCGGCGGTCAGAGGCTACAAGCTCATTCTGGTCATGCCTGAAAGCATGAGTATGGAACGGGCCAGTCTGTTGTCGTCCTATGGGGCGCAGCTCGTACTCACGGCAGCCTGGGAAGGAATGCGGGGATCGATCAAGGAGGCCGAGGCCATTTTGGCTCAAAATCCATCCTATTTTATGCCCGATCAGTTTTCGAATCCGGCCAATCCGGCCATGCACCGGATGACCACGGCAGCCGAGATCTGGGATGCGCTGGAGGGCCGCGTGGATGCATTCGTGGCGGCGGTGGGAACCGGCGGCACCCTCACCGGGTGCGGAGAAGTGTTCAAAGAGCGAAACCCGCAGATCAAGGTGGTGGCCGTCGAGCCGGCCGGCTCTCCGGTGCTCTCGGGCGGCGAGCCGGGACCGCACAAGATTCAAGGCATTGGGGCCGGGTTCGTGCCCAAGGTGTTGAACCGCAACATTATCGACCGTGTGATTACCGTCACCGACGATGAGGCGTATCAGACCGCTAAAAGCTTGGCCAAGAAGGAAGGTCTCCTCGTGGGGATTTCCTCCGGTGCGAACGTCATTGCCGCACAAAAGGTCGCGCGCGAGGTGGGACGGGGCAAGAACGTCGTCACGGTCCTCTGCGACACCGGCGAGCGATACATCAGCATCGAAAAGTATTTCAACATCTGACGATCACCGGTCAGACCGACACCCATGAGCTTCACGGACGAACAGATCACACGGTACAGCCGTCACATCCTTCTGCCGGAAGTCGGCGGCAAGGGCCAGAAGAAGATCGCCCAGGCTCGGATTCTCATCGTAGGGGCCGGAGGACTCGGCTCCCCGGCCGCTCTGTACCTGGCCGCAGCCGGCGTGGGTACGATCGGACTGATCGACAGCGACGTGGTGGACCTCTCGAACCTCCAGCGACAGATCATTCATCACACCGCCGATGTGGGCCGGCCGAAGGTACTTTCAGCACAGGAGAAAATCGTTGCGCTCAACCCGGATGTGAAGGTGATCACTCATCAGGACCGGCTCGTGGCCCATAATGCACTGGCGATCCTGCGCGAGTATGATGTGGTCATCGACGGCGTCGATAATTTCGCCGGGAAGTTCCTGATCAACGACGCCTGCTACTTCGCCGACAAGCCGTTGATCCATGGAGGCATTCTACGCTTCGACGGGCGTGTCACCACCATCATCCCGAAGAAATCGGCCTGCTACCGTTGCGTGTTCAAGCATCCGCCACCGCCCGGTTTCGTCCCGAGCTGTCAGGAAGCGGGCGTGATCGGCGTCCTGGCCGGCGTCATCGGGACGCTCCAGGCTACGGAAGCGCTGAAGGTTATTCTTGGGATTGGACACCCCTTGGCGGACCGCATGCTGGACTACGACGCCAAGAAGAGCCAATTCCGAGAGATCCGCTGCAGGAAGAATCCCCGTTGTCCCCTCTGCGGAGAACAACCCACGATCACCGAGCTGTTCGACTACGAGCCGGAAACCTGCGAGTTGCGGACGCCCAGCGTCGCCTCGGCGCGGTAGGTCTGTCATCACGAGACGAGGGTCGCCCATGGCCAAGATTCGATCATTAGTCTGCCGAGAGTGCGGAAGCGAATATCCCGCCAAAGCCATCCATGTCTGCGAGTTGTGCTTCGGGCCTCTGGAGGTGAAGTACAACTATGACGAAATCAAGCAGACGATCTCTCGCCGGTCCATCGAGGCGGGTCCGAAATCGATGTGGCGCTACATTGATTTATTGCCGGTCGAAGGCCCGCAGATGGTGGGGCCTCACGCCGGTTTGACCCCGATGGTGCGGGCCAAAAATCTGGGTGCGTATCTGGGGTTGGACGAGCTGTACATCAAGAACGACACCGTCAACCACCCGACGCTATCGTTCAAAGACCGCGTGGTCGCCGTGGCCTTGACCAGAGCCAGGGAACTGGGGTTCGAAACCGTCGCCTGCGCCTCCACCGGCAATCTGGCCAATTCGGTCGCCGCCCATGCCGCCGCGTCAAGCATGCAGTGCTATGTGTTCATTCCCGGCGATTTGGAAGCCGCCAAAGTACTCGGCAACCTGATCTACCGTCCCAATGTCGTCGAGGTGGAAGGCAATTACGACGATGTGAACCGCCTCTGCTCCGAAATCGCCGGGGAGCACGGCTGGGCCTTCGTCAACATCAACATCCGCCCGTACTATGCCGAAGGGTCCAAGACCCTGGCCTACGAGACCGTGGAACAGCTCGGGTGGCGCGCGCCGGATCAGGTGGTGATCCCCATGGCATCCGGCTCCCTCTTGACCAAGATCTGGAAAGGCCTCAACGAGATGAAGCACGTCGGGTTGATCGACTCCGTCTGCACCAAGATCAACGGGGCCCAGGCCGAAGGCTGTTCCCCAATTTCGACGGCTTTCAAGGAAGGCCGGGACTTTTTCAGGCCGGTGAAGCCCAAGACCATCGCCAAGTCCTTGGCCATCGGCAACCCTGCCGACGGCTATTACGCGCTCAAGACCACGGCGGAGAGTGGCGGGGCCATGGACATGGTGTCGGATGAAGAAATCGTGGACAGCATCAAGCTCCTGGCCCAGACCGAAGGCATTTTTGCGGAGACTGCCGGCGGCGTGACGATCGGCGTGTTGCGCAAGCTGGTCAAACAAGGCGTCATTAAGAAGCACGAAGTCACGGTGGCCTACATCACCGGCAACGGGCTGAAAACGCAGGAGGCCGTCCTTGAAGCCGTGGGCCGGCCGACACGGATTCACCCGAGCCTGGTGAGTTTCGAAAAAACCTTCAAAGTCGGGAAACACGGTGGTGACGCATGATCAAGGTACGGATTCCCACTCCCCTTCGCCCCCTGACCAAGGGACAAGGCGAGGTTGAAGCGCAAGCGGCGACGATCTCAGAAATGATCGACACGCTGAATTCCAATCACCCCGGCATCAAGGACCGGCTGTGCGACGCCACAGGCGAACTGCGCCGCTTCGTCAATATTTACGTCAACGAAGAGGACATCCGCTTTTTGGACGGCAAGAACACTCTGCTGAAGGAGGGCGATGAAGTCTCCATCGTCCCCGCCATCGCGGGAGGATGACCATGGCTCATCTCCGATTTCACATACGATTCCCGCATGACAAGATCAAAGAACCGGTCATTTATCAAATCGGTCACGAATTTAAGATCGTCACCAATGTGCGCCGTGCGGACGTGCGGGATACTACCGGCTGGATGGATCTCGAATTGACGGGCGAGGTCGAGGAAATTGAACGGGCGGTGGACGGACTCAGACAAAAGGGCGTGCTCGTCGATCCGATCGAGCTGAACGTGGTGGAATAACGAGGACGGTTATCGGTTACTTGTCATCGGTCATGCGAAGAGCCGGTTTGCGCTGCGCCGACCTTCACAGACGATCCACGACGATTGACCAATGACCGAAACATTCACGATGGAATTCACCGAGGCACAGATTCAACGATACAGTCGCCACATCATCCTGCCGGATGTCGGCGGCAAGGGGCAGAGAAAGCTCACCCAAGCCAAGGTGCTCCTGATCGGAGCCGGAGGATTGGGGTCTCCTGCCGCGCTCTATCTGGCCGCTGCCGGCATCGGCACCATCGGTTTGGTGGACGGCGACGTCGTGGATCTGTCGAACCTTCAGCGGCAGATCTTACACTCCACCGCCACGATCGGGGTCGCCAAGGTCGAGTCCGGCCGGAGAACCCTCTCGGCCATCAACCCCGATATCACGATCAAGACCTATCAGCATCATGTCAACGCCGACAATATCCTGGGCTTACTCGCCGACTATGACATTGTCCTGGATGGATCGGACAACTTCACCACCCGGTTCCTCGTCAACGACGCCTGCTTCTTCGCCAAGAGAACTCTGATCTCCGCGAGCATGTTCCGGTTCGAAGGTCAGCTCACGACGATCAAACCTCACGCCGGCCATCCATGTTACCGCTGCTTGTACCCGGAGCCACCACCTGCCGGGTTGGTCCCCAACTGCCAGGAAGCCGGCGTGTTGGGCGTCCTCGCCGGCACTATGGGCATCCTGCAGGCGACGGAGGCGATCAAGGAACTCCTCGGCCTCGGAGACACGCTCGCCGACAAGCTCCTGATCTACGATGCCTTGGACATGAAATTTCGCAAGGTGTCTCGTCCGAAGGATCCATCCTGCCGCCTTTGTGGTCCGACTCCGTCCATTACGGACTTGAGCCTCGACTATCACGTCTCCTGCACGATCTGACGTGACAAGACTCCAGATTCCCCAGAGCATTGCCGATGACCTGGTGGCGCACGCACGCGCGCTCGCCCCTCACGAATGTTGCGGGCTTCTGGCCGGCCGCGACCGGTGTGTGACCCAATTGTATCGCATCGCCAACGTGGTGGCGATCGACGGCGCCGACCGATTGGCCGCCTTCGACGACGCCAAACTCTCTCATCTGTCACAGCTCTCACCGGAAGAGCGGGCCGAGATCGCGTTTGTCATGGACGCGCAAGACCTCGCGCTGGCCCAACGGGACATGCGCAAGAAGGGACTCGACCTGCTGGTGATCTATCATTCACACCCTCACGACCCCGCGCGCCCGTCTGTCACGGACATCAAGATCGCCACCGACTACGAGGACTATTGGCCGAAAATCAACCTTCCGTTACCGCAGTACCTGCTGATCTCGCTGCAGACTCCTCAACATCCCGACATCAAGCTATACGACATCCGACAGGGTCGCGTCGCCCCGGCATCCTACGAAATCCACTCCCAGGGTATGAACTGAGCGCTCGATCTGGTATCCTACGCGCCGCTGGACGGGATTGTGTGCGGCATCGCCGTTCATCGTGCAGCTCACCTCAACACGCGGAGAGGCCATCATGCGTCATGGGTCGGCCGTCAGAACATCCGTGCTCATTCTCTTCATCTCGCTGGGTCTGTCGATGAACGCCTCCTATGCCGAGAACAAGACCAAGAGTTATTACAGTCCGATCATCCTCGTGAACAAGGAACAAGGCTATATCGTGATCTCGGACAGCGGGGCCGTGTTCGGTGTGGAGGTCCCGCCCGAAGCGAAACCGAACCTGGACAAGCTACCGCCCTCCGGCCTGATCGACCTGGTCGTGGAAATTCGGCCAGGTCAGGCTCCCTTAGTCAAGAAGTGGACGGTTATGAGCGGAGAAACGGACTGTCGGGTGTTCGACGGGAAAGAATGCCGCCCTTAAGGCAGGTTTGAGATTCCTTGCGCCTCCCCATTCAATGTGTCCGACGCGTGTCGTCCCCGGATACCTCTGGCTGCGGCAATGAAAGGAACGCCACCTCACAATCCGTCGGGAAGAATGATATAGGCTAGGAACTTGGAGGCTCTGCGACTGGGAGCCGCAGACGGCTTATTCGGAGCTGCCGACCATGTCGTCGATGAGCGGGCGATTGATGTCCATACAGCCTGGGCAAATGGCGTCGAACAGCAAATCGAAATCGGACACAAAATTGCGCGGGTCCACCAGATGGTCGGCTACGACCTGTTCATGACAAGTATCGCACAGCATCATCAGCCCCCGTTGGACTGAGACGGTCTTGCGTCCGACGCTCCCCGCCATCGCCCCGTTACACCGATCCTTTCATCTGAGCATGCCAAAAATCATCGGTCTCCAACTCGATGCCGCATCGTGGGCATTCGTAGGGACGGTCGGCCGGCGGCACGCTCAGCGCTTCACGGTTGATGCGGCCCAGGCACACATGATACCAATGCCCTCCCGCATGTTCATGATCGAGCGGCTCATTTTCATAGATCAGCACCATCTTGATCTTGGACTCACCGAGAGCGATGTCAACAACGTACTGACGTTACAGTCCCGAGCGAACCCTCTCGCCCAGGCAATGGAGTGGAAAGGCTTCGGTCCGACGGCACAAAGACGTTCAGATCACCGCTGTGGGTTCCTTCTGCCAATACTCGACAAATTCATCGAGCTGGGTGAGCGAAGACAGATCTGCCATACGGTCCAAGAACACTTTGCCGATCAGATGATCCATCTCGTGTTGGATGCAGACCGCATAGAGGCCGCTCGCTTCGAAGTCGAGCGGACAGCCCTGTCGATCCAGGGCCTGGACACGAACGATGGACGGCCTCGTCACCTTTCCTCGAAGTCCGTCCACGCTGAGACACCCTTCCCAGTGTTCGGTCTGTTGAGGACCGTAGAACACGATCTTCGGATTCACGAGCACCGTTTCGGGAAACCCGCCTTCGCCGGGGCAGGCCATCACGATCAACTGGACGGACCTGGCGACCTGCGGCGCAGCCAAGCCGATCCCGCTGGCCTCGTACATGGTTTCGAACATATCGTCGATCAGACGTTGATAAGCGAGGCCCTTTAAGTCTCCGATCTCAACCGGAGTCGCCGGCCTTCTCAACACCGGATTGCCCAACTTGGCGATAGATAGGAGTGCCATCATCCGCTCGCTGACCCGTTCACAGGAACCGGTACCAAGGATGGAATATTGAGCTGTTGATATAACATAGCGATTTTGAGGTCCGCAAGGACCGCCTCCATCACCCTTGCCTGGCCGGAGATTGAGTACGCGGCTGCCGGGGGGACGGCATCTCAAACGTGCCTCTCTCCTGTTTCCACCAATCGCTCCACTCCTGAGACCATTCTTCCCGTTGCTGTCTCGTCGAGGATTCCCAATCGTGCATTTCCGTTTCGTGGTGGGTCAGAATCCAGAGGGAGTGCAGGGCCGAAATCGACACAAACCGTTCATCATCCACCAGAAGGCCGATCAGTACATCGACCACGCCCTTTTCCCTGACATAACGGGATTCAAAGGCTGCGGACTTTCGAACAGAGGAGTTCATGTCCTTGGCCATCACCGCTATCGCTTCGACCGTCTGCGACGGGTCGAGGCGAACCGAGACACGGAGCGCATGTTCCCTGATTCGCGGCAACTCGTTGGGCTGCTTGGCCGTCGTGAGCAGCGCCGGCACGGCCGAGGCCGCTTTCAAAATCGAGAGCGTCTCGATGGCATTATAGCGAATCCGAGGGCCCGGCATTCCCAGCGCCTTCACCAGCACCGGCACCACCGGAAGGCCGAGGTGGACAAACTCTCCGATCGCCCAATACTCCTGTTTGCCTTCAAGCAGCGGCAACAGCGCCTCCGCGCGTTTGAGCTCCTCCTCCGACAACTCCTGCGTATTCTGAGGGACCGAAGTATCGGGAGCCTTCTGGGTTCCGGGTGGTCGCTCGAAGTCATACGGCGTGGCGGCCTCTCCACCAGCCTCTCCCAACGACTGCGCCCCGCACAGATTCCCCCATCCGGCCCATACCAACCCGACCGTCACAACCACTGTACCGACTGTCATCCATCTGGCCATCATGCCAATACTCCTCACGTTTCAGGTCTCTCGCTTACCTCGATTTGATGCTGACGTGCCTGGACACGCCGCCGCAGCCGTCTCCCCGCAATCTGATGCACCAGCAGATACAGCACCGGGAGCACGATCAAGATCAACACTGCCGCCGTCAACATCCCTCCCACGACCACCCGGGCCAGCGGCTTCTGGGCCTGCGCACCGATGCCGGTGGCGACCGCCGCGGGGAACAGACCGATGGCGGCACCGAGCGTGGCCATCAGAATGGGACGAAGCTGCGAGTCGGCCCCTTTGCGGACAGCCGCTTCTAAGGATTCTCCCATCTGCCGCAGGTCCTCGATGCGCGAGATCAGGAGAACACCTCCCAAAATGGCGACGCCGAGTGTCGAGATGACGCCGACGGCGGCCGAAATACTAAAGTTGGTCCCGGTCGCGACCAGGGTCAAGACCCCTCCGATCAGCGCAAAGGGGACGGTCACCAGCACCAACAGCGCGTTCGTCAAGGAATTAAACGCGGTAAACAGCAGAAAGAGAATCACCAACAAACTGATCGGTACGACCACCGCCAGCCGCTGCTGTTCGCTCTTCAACTGATCATACTGTCCCGCCCACTCCAAATGATAGCGGTCGGGCAGCGTAATCTCGCGCGCGAGTCGCGCCTGGGCTTCCTCCACCGTGCTGGCCAGGTCTCGGTCTCGGACGCTGAACTTGATCGGGATGTACCGTTGGTTGTTTTCGCGATAAATAATGAAGGCGCCGGTTTCGGTCGAGATATTCGCAATCTGCTTGAGCGGAATGCGCGCCCCGTCCGGGGTGCTCACGAGGATGTTGCTGATGGTCTCCATATCCCGTCGGAACTCCGACGAAAACCGCACGACCAAATCGAACAGGCGTTCGCCCTCGTAGACCTGTGTCACCGCCTGGCCGCCGACTGCGGCCTGCACGACAGCGTTGACGTCCGCCACCTGTAAGCCGTAGCGGGCGCTGGCCTGGCGGTCTACCTGGATCAGCAGGTTTGGCTGCCCCATCAGCCGGAAGATTCCCAAATCCTTGACTCCCGGCACCGTGCGCATCACCCGCTCGATTTGTACGGCCTTTTCCTCCATGACCTTCAAATCGGCTCCGAACAGCTTGATCGAGTTCTCCCCCTTCACGCCGGACATGGCCTCTTCCACATTATCCTGAATGACCTGGGAAAAATTCAGGACGATCCCGGGAATTCCCTGTAGTCGCGCTTCGATCTCGGCGATCAGCCCCTCCTTGGTCAAGTTGGGTCGCCATTCCTTTTGGGGGCGGAGGTTGGCGAGGAACTCGCTATTGAAGAAACTCGTCGGGTCCGTCCCGTCGTCCGGCCGTCCCAACTGCGACACCACGGTCGTCACCTCCGGAGATTCACGAAAGGCGCGACGAATATCGCCGCTGATACGAGCGGCTTGTTCAAACGAAATATCCACGGGCATGGTGGCGCGCACCCACAGGTTCCCTTCCTCCAGTGCCGGCATGAATTCGCCTCCCAGAAACTGCAGGACCACCAGCGAGACCAGCATGAGGCCGCCCACCCCCGCGGTGACGACGAACTCGTGCGTCAGGGCCCAATCCAGAACCCGGGCATAGAGCCATCGCACGCCGCGCACCAGCCGCGTGTCTTCTTCTTTCACGGCGCTGCTCAGCAGAATCGAACAGAGGACGGGCGCCAAAGTGAAGGCCATCAGCAGTGCGCCCAACAGGGCGAAACCGTAGGTGATGGACATCGGAGCGAAAATTCTTCCCGGGACACCCTGCATGGTGAACAACGGAATGAACGCCACCACGATAATCGCCGTCGAATAGAAGATCGGGCGGCCGACCTGCTTCGCGGCTCGGACGACGTGGTGCGGCACCGTCAGCCCCGGATGGTGAAAATGCGCCAGATGGAAGAAGACGCTTTCCACCATAATCAACGTGGCATCGACGATAATGCCGAAATCGATGGCGCCCAAGGAGATCAGGTTGGCCGACTGCCCCATCACGACCATCATGCTGAACGTGAACAGCAAGGCCAGCGGAATCGTCAAGGCTACGATCAGGGCGGCGCGAAGATTGCCGAGAAACACATAGAGCAGCACGAACACCAACGCCATGCCGCTCAACAAAATGTCCGTCACGGTTTCGATGGTCGTATGGATCAGCGCCGTGCGATCGTAGAACGTTTCGATCTTCACTCCAGGGGGCAGTTTCAACAGGTTCAGCTCCTCGACTTTCTGCCTCACGTCGTCCAACACCGATAGCGCCTTATACCCGCGCTGTAACAGCACCACACCTTGGACGACATCGTCGTTCTCGTCGATCCCCACCTTCCCCAGCCGCACCCGGTGTCCCGTACTCACGTCGGCGAGACTTCTGACGAAGATCGGCGTCCCGTCCTTCTGCGCCACCACGACGTTCTCGATGTCGTCCAGACTGTCGATCAAGCCCACCCCGCGAACGTTGAAGTTCTGCCCTCCAACCGTGAGGTAGTTTCCCCCGACATTCGCATTACTGTTCGTCAAGGCCGTCATGACCTGCGACAGGTTGACCCCGTATCCGATCAATTTTCCGGGATCGACATCGACGTGATATTCCTTCGTCGTCCCGCCGAAGGCGGTCACATCGATCACCCCCGGCACCCGGCGGAACTCACGGCGCAACACCCAATCCTGGATCGTCTTGAGATCGGTCAATGACGTCTGCTCGTCGCCGACCAGTTGATACCGATAGATCTCGGCGATGGCCCACCAAGGCGAGAGCGTCGGCTGCGCGCCCGGAGGCAAGGTCACCGTCGCCAGTCGGTTCAGCACCTCCTGGCGGTCGAAGAAGTACTCCGTATCGAAATCGAAATAGACCTTGATGTCGCTGAGCCCGAAGATGGAGAGTGAGCGGATATCGGTCAGGCCGGGCATCCCATTGAGCGCTACCTCGATCGGCACCGTAATCTGCCGCTCCATTTCCTGTGCAGACCATCCCTGATATTGGGTGATGACCTCGACCATCGGCGGGGATGGATCGGGATAGGCCACCACATCCAGCGTATGAAACGCGTGCAGCCCGCCGAAAAAAAGCGCCAATCCGATGGCGCAGAGCAGAACCCGTTGAGACAGGGACAGCTCAACGACTCGTGCAATCATGGAGCGAAGTCAAGGATGAGGGGATCAATGGAGAGAGGGGGCGCCTCGCGAATCACAAGCATTTATCCTTTGAGTTCCTGGCCCTTGATCAAGACCGCCCCTTTGACGACGATGCGCTGTCCTTGAGAGAGACCTTCCAATACGCGCACCTGATCTCCGGAGAGGTTCGATACTTTGACCTCATGCCGCTGGTATCCGGCATCGTCGGTCACCAGATAGACATAGTGTCTGCCGTCCACTTCGATGACCGCTTCTCGCGGAATCGTCAGAAACACATGGGCATCGGCTACATCAATGTTAAGGCGTGCGAACATCTCGGGTTTCAGTTTATGGTCCTCGTTGTTCACCCAAGCGCGCACCTTGATCGTCCGGCTGCTGGGATCGACCGTGTCCCCGATCGCCGCCACGACGGCGGGAAAGTCTTCGCCCGGATAGGCCTCCACGCTGACGCGGGCCACCTGGCTTACCTTGACCAACGAGAGATCCCGTTCGTAGACATCGGCAATGACTTGAAGCTTGCCGAGATCGGCGACCGTAAAAAGCACTTGATCCGGATCTCCGCCGACGGATTGGCCAGGGGTGACCGCGCGATCCACGACCGTACCCGCCAGCGGGCTCTTTAATTCAAACCGCGATGTGATCCGTTGCTGCGCAAGCGGCTTCTCCAACTCCGCGGCCGGTACCCGCAGAGACAACAATCGCTCCTTCGCCCTCCGAAACTCGGCCCGCGCCTTGATCAGATCATTTTCGGCCTGCTTGAGATCCTTCTGCGGCAGAGCCTTGGTCTCATACAGATCCTTCGCCAGCTCATAGGCCCGCGTCGCGTATTCCATCTCGCTGGCCTCTTTCACATAATCCGAATAGACGGCGGTGATCTCGGGGCTGTCAATGACCAGCAGGACATCACCGGGCTTGACATGATCTCCCAGCCTGGCCCGGACCTCCAGGATGCGGCCTTGCAAAGGCGAGGAGATTTTTGAGTAGCGGTCGTCGCCGTAGGCGACCTTGCCCGATAACGCCAGGGCGGGGTGCGACGTGGTATACCCGACCTCGGCAATCTCTATCCGTGTCTTGAAGTCGGAGGATTCAGATTGCGGCGCAGAGGCGGCTCGTTGCGATGCCTGCGGCCCGACTGCAGGGTTGTCATTGCCGCTGCAGGATACGAGAAGAATGACGCCTCCCATCGCCGCACACAGCCGGACGGCTTTCATGTCGAGATCTCCCGGCCGACGGCGCTTTCCAATTGGAAGACGTTCCGCTGATAATTGAATAGCGATTCCAGATAGCTCAATTGAATCGAGCGGGCGGTACGCGCGGCATCCAGCAATTCCAGAATCGTCGCTCCACCGCGCTCGTAGGCGCGTTCCACGATCGTCAAGGTCTGACGGGCATCTTCCAAAACGCCCTTCTGATACGCCTCCACCAGATTGCGACTCTGGATCAAGTTGCGGTGGGCGATATCGACTTGGTTCTCAACCTCGACGAGTGTCTTCCTGAGATCGGCCTCTGCGACCTGCACATTGACCTCGCCCTGCGCGATCCCGCCCTGATTGCGGTTGAACAGAGGGAGCGGAACTCCGACGCTGAGACCGAGCTGTTGAGGATTGTCCGGCCCTTGAGAGCCCTGCAAGGCGTAGCCTCCCCCGATCGTCACATCGGGATAGCGGTACGACTGCGCCAACTTGAGATCGGCGGACCGTTGCGCACGCGCAATGCGCTTGACGCGAATATCGGGCCGTCCCTCCAACGCCAATTGCTGCATCGCACGCACATCGGGATCGAGCCGCCGATACTCCATATCCGTCGTCAATTCCACGTTCGTGGTCGCCGGCAACTGGAGGAGCACCCGGAGATCCGCCCGCGCCGACTCGGTGTCCTGTAGAGCGGTAATGACCTGCGAGTGAAAGTCCACGACTTGCAGGCGGATGCGGATCAGATCGACCTCCGCAATGAATCCCTTCTTGAAGCGAACCGTGTTGATCTCAAGGATGCGGGCGAACCGATCGCGGTTTTCTTCCGCCAGACTGAGGCGTCTGAGCCCGAGCTGCACCCGGTAGTAGGTTTCTTTGAGCGTGAAGCTCAACTGGCGGATAGCGTCTTCGAACGCCGCCTCCGCACCTTGAATGCCATAGGCCGCGCTTTCGATGCGATACCCGCGTTTGCCCGCCATTTCGAAGAGCTGCTGGACTTGGGGATAGATTTGCCCGCTATTGGACAACGTGCGGCCCTGCGTCCACGATCCCAGCGCGCCGACGGAAAGCACCGGGTTGGGAAACAGCCGGGCCGTGATCGCCTGGCCTTGCGCGTGGTCGATTCCGTACTTGGCGATGATCAGGTCGAGGTTCTGGCGAAGAAACAGCGCCAGGGCTTCCTCCAGCGACAGCCGGACAACGGCAGCGGGACGAGCCTGCGGAGGGGCGGACATTTCCCCCGCGACGGCATCTCCGAGGAGAAGGGTGACGCAGCCGCCAAGGATTGCGAGCAACAGCAGACAGGTCTCTCTCGCACTTCTTACCGAAGGACAGGATCGAATGCCTGAATGATCACACGAAGGAGTGGTCTTCACAGAATTTTTCGTCGAGGGCTCTACCGATTTGGGGAGACCGGCCTAACACATTGAAAATCGGATCATTATACCGCTTTTGCGCAGCCAGGGAAATAGAAACACCAGGCCCGCCGATCAGGTCATTTTGAGTTCGGTCCAGGCCCTGTCGTACAAGCGGATCGCCAGGCCGACGTCCCTCATCCATTCCAACCCGCTGAGGAGAGAGAGATCCGGGAAGATCCCGGTATCATTCCTCAGGTCCGGACGCACCCGCTCCTTGGCCAGTCGGTTGGCCGGCGCGAAAAACAGTCGCTCCGCCGTCATCGCCGACACTCGAGTCTCAAGGAGAAAGTTGATGAATCGAGAGGCCAGGTCCTGCTGCCGGGATGACTTGAGAACCACCAAACAATCGGCCCAGATCGTGCCGCCCTCCCTCGGCACGGCATAGCGGATCGATGCACGCTCGGCCCTCGCCCGGATCATGGGACCCACCCAGCCGTGGGCCAGGACCACTTCTCCCGACGCCAACATCTGGTCGTAATGATCGCTGGTGTAGGCCTTCACCAGCGGTTTTTGCAAGATCAGCCGGTCCTTGGCCCGTTCGATTGCGACGGGATCGACCTGATTCAAGGAGACGCCCATCAGCCGGAAGACCGCGCCGAAGACTTCACGTTGGTCATTGAGCATGCTGATCCGCCCGCGATATCGACGATCCCACAGGACAGCCCACGAGTCCGGAGGAGTCGGGAACAAGGCCGCATCATAGCCGATGCCCACGGTGCCCCAGAGATAAGGAACTGAATAGTGATTCTCGGGATCGAACGAAAGATCCTGCAAGTGCGGTTCGACCAGATCCAGATTGGGCAGCCGATCCCGAGAGAGTTCGGCCAACAATCCCAGTCGGATCATGATGGCAACCATAAAATCAGACGGCACCGCGACATCGTACCCGCTCGCTCCGGTTTGCAATTTGGCAAGGAGTTCTTCGTTACTGCTGAAGGTATCCACGACAACCTGCGCCCCTTCCTGGCGTTCGAACTCGGCAATCAGGTCCTGGCTGACGTAATCCGACCAGGTAAAATAGTGCAGAACTCTCGGTGAGGCTTCGGTCCCCTGCTCCTCCTGACCAAAAAACGGGCATCCTCCCAGCGCAAAGGCCGATCCGATCAGGAGGACCGCCCCTCCGACGAAGGCCGGCTTATCCGACATCATCGCACCGTCTCTCCACGTTGCTGTGATAGCGCAGCGACAACCAAGGTGATCGAGATCAGCACCAGCAGGCTCGACAGCGCGTTGATCTCCGGGGTCACGCCGGAACGAATCATGGAATAGACCCGCATTGGAAGCGTGGTGCCTCCGGGACCGGTCGTGAAAAAAGTCACGAGGAAATCGTCGATGGAAATGGTGAAGGCCAGTAACGCGCCACTGACGATCCCGGGAGTGAGGAGTGGCAATGTAATCCTACAGAAAGATTGCCAGACGGAGGCGCCCAAATCGAGGGCGGCCTCGTGGAGCACTGGGTCCAGCCGACGTAACCGGGCCCGGACCACGATCATGACCACCGGAGCATTAAAGGCCGTGTGCGCCAAGGTGACCGTGATGATTCCCAGCGGCAACTTGACGACGATGAACAGGAGCATGAAGGCGATTCCCATCATCACCTCCGGAATCACCAGCGGGAGCACCAGCAGGAGTTCGAGCCAGGGATGTCTGCCTCGTTCGAGCGCAAACGCCCCCATCACCCCGAGAACCGTCGCCATGGCCGTCGAAGCCAGGGCTACCTTCAACGTCACCCCAGCGGCGTCCCACAGCGCTCGGTCTTGCATCAAGGCCGCGTACCATTTGATCGTCCATCCGTGCCAGGACGACACCGTGCGCCCGTCGTTGAAGGAAAACAGAATCAGCACGACGATCGGCGCGTACAGAAATCCCAGCACCAGCGAGCCGAATGCCGAAGCCCACAGTCGTTTCGAAGCGACGTCCATGCCGGTCCCTATCGAAGAACCTCCTGCGGGCCTGTGCCCGTGGTTACCCGTCTGAAGGCCCACAGCGCCAGCAGCACCAACACAAGGAGGACCATGCTGAAGGCCGACCCCAACGGCCAGTCGCGGACCACCAAGAACTCGTGTTGTAGCAGGTTGCCCATCATCATCGTCCTGGCGCCACCCAACAGGTCCGGGGTTAAGTATGCCCCGAGCGAGGCCACAAACACGAGGACCGACCCCGCGATGATGCCGGGCAAGCTCAACGGCACAAGCACCCGCAGGAGCACCTGCCACCTGGAGGCGTAGAGGTCTCTGGCGGCCTCCTCCAGTACGGGGTTGACCTGCTCCAGCGACGAATAGATCGGCAGAATCATGAACGGCAGGTATCCGTACACCAATCCCAGCACCACGGCCGACGGCGTATACAGCAGGGTCATCGGCTCACTGGTCAGGCCCCACTTCGTCAACCATGTATTCAGGAGACCGTCGGTCCTCAGGATGAGAATCCAGGCATAAGTCCGAACCAGGAAATTGGCCCACAGGGGGATCAACACCATGACCAACCAGAACGATTGCCACCGAGCCGACGAGCGCGCAATCAGGTATGCGAACGGAAATCCAATGAGGAGACAGATCCCCGTGACGGCAGCCGCGAGGACGCATGACCGCCAGACGATCGTGAAATACAGCGGGTGCAGGAGGTCTCGATAGTTGGCAAGACTGAAGTCCCAGCGAATCCACCCATACGTTTCACGGGTGCTGAGGCTGATCCCCAGAACGATCAACAATGGTCCCCCGACGGCCAGGAGGGCCCAGAGCAGCGACCCGACATAGCACCAACGGCTCGCTTCCGAGGAACGGTCGTCTCGTCTCATCCTTGAGTCGAATCACTCGTCACGAAGGAAGCAGGTACCCGTCGTCGCGATGCCACCAGGCGTAGGCGTGGTCACCCACCGACCATGTCTTGCACCCGTTTCCGTTCGGGACCAGGACATGCCAGAACAGTCCTTCATCGAGTCGCAGACGATAGCGCCGATGGGTGCCGGCATAGTCCACCTGATCGACCACCACCGGAATGTTGGCCTCATTCTCCGATTGAAGCCCGTCATGTCGCACCGACACCAGTTCGGACCGAAGCACCAACGTGACCTCCTGACCCTCCGAAAGTTTGGCAAGTTCGCGGCTTGGAAGGTTCACCGTCAGATTCAACCGCGGTACGATCAGTTCTCCACGGTTCGGAGCAATCAGACGAACGCGACCGGACAACAGATTGGATCGGCCGAGAAACTCGGCGACGAAGCGGCAGGCCGGAGCTTCATAGACCTCTGACGGCGTCCCGACCTGGACAACCCGTCCCTGTTCCATCACGGCGAGCCGGTCGGACAGGGAGAGCGCTTCCGCCTGGTGGTGAGTCACACAGACAAAGGTGATGCCGACTCGCTGCTGGATACGCTTGAGTTCGGCCGTCATACTCTGCCGGAGTTGTTCATCCAACGCCGCCATCGGCTCGTCCAGAAGGAGCACGGCCGGCCGATTCACCAGCGCACGCGCGATGGCAACCCGCTGCTGCTCCCCGCCGGAGAGTTGTGCCGGACGGCGGCCCCGTAGTGTGTCCAGACGCAGAATATCCACAAGTTCGTCGAGGCGCCGGCGCCGCTCGTCCCTCGGCAGGCCCTGCATCAGCGGACCGAAGTCGATATTCTCCTCGACGGTCAGGTGGGGGAACAGCGCATAGGACTGGAAGACGGTATTAACGGGTCGGCGGCTGGGAGGCACACCTGCCATCGCGCGACCTTGCAGCAGGATCTCGCCACGATCCGGTTGTTCGAACCCCGCGAGCAGGCGCAGCAGTGTGGTTTTCCCTGCGCCGCTCGGTCCGAGAATCGAGAAGAACTCTCCCTCGCGCACCGCAAGTGACACGCCGTGCACGACAGGCGGGCCCCCGTAGGATTTCTCCACCGCCCGCATCTCTAAGATCACGACGTGATCCTCGGCCGACCCTGGACCCAGGAGAGGAAGAGTCGCACGACTGGATACAACACGGAGAGGAAGGTATCCCCCACACTCCTGATCCCACCGCCGTCGGTCTCACGAACCGGACGGCGCCGGCGCCTGGCGAGCCGCCCTCAGTGGTCCAAACCGAGCTTGGCCGGCACACGGCGCAGGAAATCGCGTGCGCGCAACTGAGCTTGGTGACGCCGCAATAGCTCGCGGCGAATGAGGTTCCGATCCTCCGCCACGATCCGCACCAATCGATCGGCATCTTCGGCATGCTCGCGGATCAACTCCGAGAGGCGATGCATCTGCTGCTCCAATCGATTCAACCGCTGCAGCACATCGTCCGATTGTCTAATCGGCCGCGCGCCGTCCGTTCTCTGCCGCCGAGACTGGGTTGGAGTCCGTCGTTTAGCCATGGGCCTCCATGCAACTGGATATGAGGAATCAGGCTCGTAGTATTCCCAGACCGGTCGAGCTTGTCAACCGGCGCCTGCTTTCCACATCCCACGGCTTTCTATTTCACGGGCGCCCTGCTAGAATTTCGCCCGATGCGGGACCTGTTCACGATGATCCTCGCCGGAGGCAAGGGGGAGCGGCTCCATCCGCTGACCGACCAGCGAGCCAAACCGGCGGTCCCTTTCGGCGGAAAATACCGGATCATCGACATCACCCTGAGTAACTGCATCAACTCCGGCCTTCGCAAAATCGCCGTCCTGATCCAGTATAAATCTCATTCGCTCGACCGCCACATCCGCATGGGATGGAACATCTTCAACACCGAACTTGGTGAGTACATCATCTCGGTCCCGCCGCAACAGCGGATCAGCGAGGATTGGTACAAGGGCACTGCGGATGCGGTTTATCAGAACCTGTTTCTCCTGGACAACGAAGAGTCCCCGTACTTGCTCATTCTGGCCGGAGACCACATCTACAAGATGAACTACGCCGACATGTATCAGTTCATGCTTGAGAAGGCAGCGGACGCGGTCGTCGGCGCCATCGAATGCCCCGTGGCCGAGGCAACCCGTTTCGGCGTGATCGGCGTCGACGAGGAATATCGGATTCAGCGTTTCGATGAAAAGCCCAAGGCCCCCATGCACATCCCTGGCGACCCCGCGCAGGCATTTATTTCCATGGGTATTTACCTGTTCAAGACCGACGTGCTCCAAGCGCATCTCCTTGAGGACGCGCAAACGGGAACCGCCCACGATTTCGGCAAGAACATCATTCCCCGTATGATCGCCCATCAACGCGTGTTCGCCTTCAAGTTCCAGGATCGAAACAAGAAGTCGGTCGATTACTGGCGGGACATCGGCACCCTGGACGCCTATTGGGAAGCCAACATGGATCTCGTTTCGGTCGATCCCCTGTTCAATCTCTACGACCAGCGATGGCCGATCCGCACGTACCAGGGCCAATACCCCCCCGCCAAATTCGTCTTCGCGCAAGATTTTCAAGGCGGCCGCATGGGGGTCGCGCTCGATTCCGTCGTCTCAGGCGGCTGCATCATCTCAGGGGCGAGGGTCCAGAACTGTGTCCTCTCTCCGAACGTACGTGTGCAAGACCATGCGGATCTCCGCGAATCGGTGGTGATGGAAAACGTGGTGATCGGGCAACATGCCAGAATCCGGCGCGCGATCATCGACAAGGATGTGACCATCCCCCCTCATACGGAAATCGGTTATGATCGTGAGACCGATCGGCAACGATTCACGATCACGGAATCGGGGTTGGTAGTCATCTCCAAAGGAATGAAGGTGCATGGCCCCGTCGATTCATCCGGCTGACCTGCTCTCAACCCTCCGGCACAAGCATCTGACGCCTGCCATCGTCTTTCTAACCTCGCGACGCGCGTGCGACGACGCCATGCAGGCTTTGGCGCAGATGCCCTCGCCCGTTCCACCCGAACGACAGGACGCCATCGCGCGAGTCCTTGACGGTGTGACGGCCGAATTTCCCAGTATCGCCGAGCACCCGCTGCGCGACACAGTCCAACGAACCGGCGTCGCCGCGCACCATGCCGGCCATCTGCCGTCCTGGAAGATCGCGGTAGAAGAGTTGATGCGCCGAGGTTGCCTCGACGCGGTGTTCGCGACCACCACCCTGGCGGCCGGCGTCGATTTCCCCGCCCGCACCGTCGTCATCACGCAGTCAAGCGTCCGGAAGGCTCGCGATTTTACCGACCTGACCGCGAGCGAGATCCAACAATTGTCCGGACGCGCGGGCCGACGGGGGAAGGATCTGGTCGGGTTTGCCGTCGTGACCCCTTCTCCCTACATCGACCTTCGCCATATCGCCAAGGGTCTGACGGGCCATCCGGAACCGATCGACAGCCAATTCGTGATCACCTATCCGATGGTCCTCAACCTCCTGAAGGCCCATCCGCTCGATCATATTCAGGCGATCCTCGCCAAAAGTTTTGCGCAGTTTCAACTCGATCAACGGGCCGAGCGGCTCCAGGAAAAACTCGACACGTTGGAAACGCAGATGACCCCCTACGGACCACGAGAGTGCACCGACTGGATCACCCAATGGAACCACTTCGACCTAGCCCGACGCCGGAAGCCCCATAGGCCCTCCGTCTCCCGGCAAGATCCGCCCGAGGTCGCGGCGCGCCTCTCGTTTCTCACGCCCGGCCGGCTGATTGGTCTCGGGAAAACCCGCGGGATCGTGCTGCGCGAGTACCGCAGCCGAGGACAACGCAGCCCCATGCTCACCGTGTTGCGGAACGAAGGCGCCATTACCGAGATTCCGGTCACCTTTGTCACCGAGGTGCTCGATCGAACCTTCGAGGTCAAGGAGACACGCGCCTTTCCCTGGACCACTCCCGAGTCCCTGCACCGACTGGTCGAGGAACTCACGGAGTTGCCTGCCCGCGTGCCGGCGCTGCCGATCCTCGTCACCGAGCAGAGAGATCAGATTCCCGACGAATTGATCGCACAAACGTTGGATGATTTCCCCTGCCCAACCTGTCCATCCCGCCAAGCCTGCCAGAAGGATCAACCGGCGGCGCTCAAGCTGCGGCAAGAGATCGGCAGGACGACCAAGGCCATTCAAGCGCTCCGCACGAGCCTCTGGCACCGATTCCAGGAAAAGGTGGAGGTGCTCCAACAGTTGGGATATCTATCGGCGACGGCGCAGTTGACCGCCGACGGCGAATGGGCGCGATTGATCAGGATCGATCACTCCCTCCTGATCACCGAGCTGATCCGAGCCGAGGCCTTCTCCGCCATCGAGCCGGCTTTGCTCGCGGCGGTCATGGCCAGCATCGCCCACGATGACGACCGACCCGGCGGCTTTCCTCGCGCCACGGCGGGACTCAGCACCGTGCTGAATCAGGTTCGGCGATTGGCGCATGAACTGGCCGCCTTCGACGAACCGCCGCTGCTCCGAGGCGATATCGCGGCACTGACGGAACGGTGGGTGGGCGACTCGGCCCTCACATGGATCGGCCTCTGCCGCACGACCACCATGGCAGAAGGAGACATGTATCGTCTGTTTGCACGCACGTTGGAATATCTGTCTCAGATCGAGAGCCTGCGGTCATCTCACCCAAGCCTGGCTGATACGGCAGCCCGCGCCATCGCTAACCTGCGACGAGGAGTGCTGGAGGAATTGCCGTGAGCCCTCGTAGGATTGCGGACTCGGGACTGAGTGGAGTCCTCTCTCGGTCCTCAACACTCAGCACTCAGCACCTCCAACCATGACAACCGAGGAACTGGAACAACTCATGGCGCAGCAACCATTGGGCTTGTTGCACCGTCTGGCTCGTGGACGGGTTCCCCGCCATTTCCGCATGGGCAAGCGGCGGTTGATCGAAGCCCTCCTCAGACAATCGGCGGACAATCGGGGCGGGTTCGAATCGGACCTACTGGCCCTTGTCGGCGACCGCGCCCAACGGGACCGGCAACGACATCCCGGCCCGCCCCGCGCACGGCCGGCCGCGCCGTCGCACCCAGGGCGCGCGACAGAACCGAAAACCCGAGCCCACGATCCCGAGCCGCGCGAGCCCGGCGTGTCGCTTGCCGCATTTTTGGACGGAATCGGGGTTCCAGAGCCGGGTCCCTTCGTACCGGATCCTTGGCAACTGGAGGCGTTGGACGCACTGGGTCAAACCGACGTCATCGTCAGCGTCCCCACCGGCAGCGGCAAGACTTATGTGGCGGTCGAAGCTGCGCGTCGCGCGATGGAGGCCAACCGCACGGTCATCTACACCTCGCCGCTGAAAGCGCTCTCGAACACGAAATTTACGGAGTTTTCCAGGATTTTTGGGTCGGACCAGGTCGGCATCCTGACAGGAGATCGTCGGGACAATGCGCAGGCTCCGCTGCTCATCATGACGACGGAAATCTTACGGAACCTGCTCTATGACGCGGCCGGCGGGGAGATCGATCTTCGTCTCGACCAACTGGGCCTGGTGATCCTCGACGAGTCGCAGTATCTGGCCGACCCCGAGCGAGGCGTCGTGTGGGAGGAAACCATCATCTTCTGTCCGGCACAAGCCAGGTTGCTGTTGCTCTCGGCCTCGATCGGCAATCCTCAGGACATCGCCGATTGGCTGACCCACATTCGCCCATCGCCTTGTCGACTGGTGAAGCACGCACGCCGGTCGGTTCCCTTACGCGCCGGCTATCTCCACCCCAACGGCAAATTGACGCCGTTGTTTCGCACCGTGGGGATTCCTCCGGGACACGGCCATCACCTGCACCCCGAGACCCTTCGCCTGTTTCAACAGTACGAACAGGAGACGATCGGACATCGCGGTTGAGCGTCGCTTCCTCGAACGACGAGCGTCAATCGTCAGAGCATGGGTCGTCCGCACTGCTCACATCTTCAGTTCCTCAAACCTTCGGCGGATGGCGCATCACCACCATTCGAAGCTGCCCGGCTCTCTTAGCGGCCGGCTAGAATAGGTAGCGCAGGCCGAACGTCACGCCCTGACGGCTGGTCCGGAATTGCGTCAAGGGAACGGTGACGCCGCCACCGCCGACCGGGAAATTCTCCCACTCACCGTCCAGAGTTCGGTTCCACCAAAATCGATACCCCATGTCGAAGAACAACCGTGAGAGGAGTTGTACGCTGGCGCCGCCTTCGAGCCGTGCACCGATCCCCCAGCCGGTCATGCGGAAGCTGGGGTTCTGCTGAAGATCCGTCCGCAACTGATGCACGTCTTCGTTGGTCAGCCAGGTGATGGGCAAGAAGGCTGCACGCCCCGTCACGTTCACCCGCCGATGCAGCCGGATCTCCGTGTCGAGCCCGAGTTCAATCGATCGCCAGACCTGTGTATTCGTGATCACGGTCTCGCCGGCATTCGATACGGTGCCGGCCTGATTACATTGAATCGGAGACGGCGCCAACGCCGTGCATTCAACCTGCGTGACTCCGGTCGCCTGGTGCCGTTGCGTCCAATATTGAAAGCCGACGAACAGATCCAGCCGGCCACGACGTCTGGGAAACGTCCAGGCGCGGCCACCGACCTCACCCTGCGCGTACCAACTCTGGCTCCCCTCCACGTTGCTGAATGTGCGTGAAAATCGGTGCGCCCCGGACACGGACGTGCCGAACGATGCCGCTCCTTCTGCGCTCACGAAATCGTCATCCACCAGCCTCCCACCGCCGATGTCGGCGAATCCGAACGCCGCTCTCGCGAACCACCGCTCTCGCAGCGTGGCCTTGACGGACAGCTCCACGAAGTTCGCAGCGACATCCTTATAGTCGAGCGTGGACGAGGGATTGCCGAGCGCGGAACTGACGCCCGAGGCATTGTGACTCCAGGTCGTGTTGCCGGTCGAGATCCAGGCTGACAAGCCGACATCGAACCGGAGCGGGCGAGTTGGTGTTCCGTTTCCCGGAGGAGGAGCAGCATGTGCCTGAATCCCGTGAAGCACGATGAAGAAGACGATCATGACAACTGTGTGCGGCAGCCTTCGCATCGCCATGGGTGTCAGGCGACAACTTTTCCTAACCCGCATGATTCATGAATGCTCTGCCTGCACCCGCCGCGCGACCCGTTGCAGAACGGAGCAACGGGTCCGGCGATCGGTGCCATGAGGTCCTCGTTGCTCGGAGTATGCGGCGGGTGAAACGTCGCGCAGTGCCATGAACCATACGGACTTCGGACACACACTCGATGGGAAGAAACTGCGGAGGAATGGCCGCACCGTCGCGCGCCGATCGACTTCAATCGAATCGTCCGGAGGCCCTCATCTGACTCCACCACGTTGGATGATCACGGTATCGGCGCAACGTTCCATGTTATCCGGCATGATGCGTGCGCACGCTGCTCGAATGTCCTTCATCATCCTGTCGTGGTCCAAATACTGCGCAAACCAGACCAGCCACGTTCCTGCGGCCGTCAGCGCCAGAAGCGCCAGTCCCGCATAGGTCAACCGCGCCAGATTGCCTGCCGATCCTCGCATCGGAACCGATCCGGCATCCTCGGCGCTCCTGCCCTCATTCGGTCCGTCTTCTCGAACGACTGGCATCACGGGTCTCACCATTTGCGTTCTCCGGTCGATCCTACCTCACACTGAGGAGTTCCCCTACCATCTCTCATTTTTCAGACAGACTCACCTCCCTTCGCTCCTTGTTCCTCACTCATCCTTGCTCGCCAGTCAATGGATCTACTGTCACAATTCTGACGACAATCATTGAAGGGTGATCACTACACTTTTACAGCCAATGTACAAAGGTATCGATCGGGGACGAATCGAAATACTCCAATAATTCAGTGGTCCTACTCAAGCTTGGAACGAACATCGCTTGGATGTGACTGGCATGTGAATTGCTGTCCAAACAACAGTGCTCACCACATAGCTCTCGCAACCAGTTTCATTCCACAAGAGGTTCCATCATGAACTGGAGTCGATTTGACCGGAGAAGCGTGCGCCTTGAGACTCAATGGCCCTATGAAGATTGGCTCCGGTTGCTCCTACTCTTCTCGGTGGCATTCGGAACTCAGACCTTGGTCACGCCAGAGAGCTTCGCCTTGTCGTTGAATCCCTCACAAATGACATTTACGGCCGCAGCGGGAGCCGGTGCGCCGGCCAATCAGACTCTCTCGCTGACCAATTCGAGTTCCGGCGAATATCTATGTGAATCAAACGCATCATGGTTGACGCTCTCTACCAATTACGGAACGTTCTCGGGAGGATCCGCTCAAATCTCTGTATCTGCCAACACCTCAGGAATGTCGGCTGGGATTTACACCGCGACGGTGCAATTCTGGATCTGGGGCGGAGACGATTCCAACACCTATACTCCCGCCGTCACCGTGACGCTGAACCTGACGACAGGAGGAGGAGGAGGCGGCGGCGGCGGCGGCGGCGGAACCGGCCCTAGCATTGCACTCTCACCCACGTCCCTATCCTTCGCTGGAACGGCCGGGGGAAGCAATCCGGCGGCCAAGACGGTTTCCCTCACCAATCCAGGAGGGGGCACGCTATCAACAAACTGGGCCTCAAGCGATGGATGGCTCGTGCTGAACAGATCGACACATTCGACCAGAACGGAAACCGATACGGTGACGGTGACTGCGAACATATCTGGCCTAGGGGCTGGTACGTATCAGTCAATCATTACGATATCCGGAAATGCCTCGAACAACCCACAGCAGATCCCCGTGACGCTCACGGTGGCTCAGCCAGGAGGAGGCGGAGGCGGCTCCAACCCGGTCTTGAGCGTCAATCCCTCCAGCCTGACCATCAATGTGCCGGCCTGGTCATTGGACCAGGTCACTCAGTACATCAATATCTCGAACACAGGCGGCGGGACGTTGAATTGGAGTGTCTCTGATCCGGTGGATTGGCTATGGAAGGATGTCGGCAGTGGGAGCGGCAACTATGCGCTTAAGATCGACGTGTTCCCGGACTATTTCGGCGGCGCGCCCGGAACCTATACAACGTCTGTGACCGTCACCTCGTCCGGCGCCTCCGGTTCACCCAAAACCATCCCGGTGACGCTCAATATCGGATCGTCCTCTGGCGGAGGTGGCGGCGGAGGCGGTGGAGGCGGCGGTGGCTCCAGCCCGGTCTTAAGCGTCAGTCCCTCAAGCCTGACGTTCAATCTGCCGGAATGGTCCTGGGACTCGGCCACACAATACATCAACATCTCGAATACCGGCGGCGGGACCCTCACCTGGACGGCGAGCGATCCGGTCGATTGGTTGATTAAGAGCGTCGATGGCGGGACCGGAAATGGGAGCCTGCAGATCGATGTGTATCCCGGCTATTTCGAGGGAGTGCCAGGCACCTACAAGACCAACGTCACGATCAGCGCCTCCGGCGCCTCCGGTTCGCCGAAAACGATTCCGGTCACCATGAATATCGGAGGAGGTTCGGGGGGTGGTGGAGGAGGCGGATCAGCCAGCGTGACCTTGACCTGGAATGCCAACGGTGAATCCGACCTGCAAGGGTACAGGGTTTACTATGGAACCTCTTCGAGGAACTACAGCACGAACACGGACGTGGGAAAGGTGACGTCCTACACCGTAAGCGGACTCTCCACCGGAGCCACCTACTATTTCGCGATTACGGCGTTGGATACGTCCGGCAATGAAAGCAGCTTTTCGAGCGAAGTTTCGGCCTCCCGCTGATGCGGTGCCGTCGGAGGGTGAGAACAGCCGTTCTCACCCTCCGTTCAAGTGCTCACGCCTATCCATGCGCCCTGTACGACCGTGCCTTCAGCGTGATCTGCTCATGAACAAATTCTGGTTCCGCCCCGCTCACACCGGAGCTTGACAACTCGAACACATAGAGGGCCGGTCCTGCCTTCGCTGTCAGATGCACCGATACCAGTAGGCGAGCGGATACGGTGTCCACGCTTGACCCTCTCTCCCTCAGCACTGTATAAGAAACGGCTCTGCTGCGCCCGTAGCTCAATGGATAGAGCACCAGACTACGGATCTGGGGGTTACAGGTTCAAGTCCTGTCGGGCGCGCCATATCGGCTCTTTGAGTCGCAGAGAGGCCTCCTCACGCTTCCAATCCGACGATTCGGCAAGGTCACTCCAAACGAAACGTAATGCCGCCGATCGCCGCGTGCATCATCAGATCACTGGACGTGCCCACATTGATGGTGCCGGGCAGCGGTCCGGTGATCGAGAACGGCGCATCAACCTGATAATAGGTAAAGCGGTATTCGGCAAAAAGACCGATGGTCTTGGTCAACATCAGCGTGGCGCCGGCATTGCCCTTGAAACCGACGCGGGTATCGCTCTGGGATTGATTCGGTGGATTGAAATTGCTGGTGTCTTTCATTTCTGAAACGAACAGGGCCGGCCCAAGTGCCAATGACGGCTGAATCCGTCCATATGGAAACTTGTCGCTGACCGCCAAGGGCACACGGAGCTTGACCACATCGAAGCCAATGCCGATGGTCCGGATGTCCATCTGGAAGAGTTGTCCAGTGAGCGCCCCGCTTGAAACTTGCTGCTCTTTGATGTCCGGTTCCATATAGAACACATCGAGGCCCACACCGAAAAAAGGAAATGAGGAGAACCAGTAGCCCGCTCTGGCCCCTCCGGTGAATCGGGTATCGGTATTGAGACCATCAAACGTCCCGACCGCATTGCCGATCTGGACGTCCATATTGATGTTCCCTGTTGTGGCGCCACCGTAGATGTCGAAGGCCCATTCGGCGGCGACGCGGCTCGGAATGGTGAGGGCCAGGCATAGGACGAGCAGCGGGACGATCATGGAGAATCTCCTTTGCGGATGGAATGTGAAGGTGATCGGGCGCTCGCCCTATTGATGATCGCGATTCGAGCATCTGGACGGCCGGCATACATTCGAGCGGGATCGGCAAGAACGCATCGAGGTGGCGCTAGGCCTAACGGACTATCTTGTCAAGAGGGCGGAGAGCGAGGGAGGGCTTCATCGTCATCTGAGTCACAAAGGACCGAACGGCCGGCAATATGGTTCAAGTCCCTTCCGGTGAGACGTGACCGGTGCTCCATTGTCCACTCGACATTCTACCGGCGCTTACTCCATGGGGCCGAATCCCTTGACATCCCCGCGGCCCGCACCTAAGCTTTTGGCAGATCGCATCGCGCAAACGAGGTCTAGACTTCATCATGATGAAGCGACGCGCCTGGATCATCCTGGCGGTGGTGCTGATCGGTTCCCTAGCCGGATGCGGGGGATGGCGAAGCAGCTATCTGAACGATCAGACGGGAAAGGCCAACAAGGGAACTATCGAGCAAGATCTCGGGAGCCCCACACACAAGATCTCGGAGTCACACGGCATGTCTCAGTGGATCTATCAGGATTGTCCGGTCTATCAAGCCTGCTATGTCTGGGTGCTGATATTTGATCGGAATGACATTCTTCAGAATTGGGAACGAGCGCCCGCGCAATCATGATTCGACCACACGTGACAGATTCACCTCGTGGCCCGATTCGTCATTCCGTAATGGTAGCCTGGGCCATCCTCTTGTTCGCGGTCGGCGGTTGCGGCCCTCAGTCGGTAACTCTCAACAGCGGGACGCGCTCGCCCATGATTCTTCAAGAGAGCGCCTACACGGAATCGGGCTGCCGCGAGCACCTCACTGAAAAGGCTCACGAACTCGGCATGACCTTACAGTCCGTCTCGGTCAAGGGCTGGTTCTTCGGCGACACGTTGTTGTGGCCGCTCTTTAAAGGATACGTGTGCTTCGGCACCGACCGGGACCTTCCGGCCCTGATCGTCGGGTCTCCGACCACCGCTTACTACTACTGAGTCGGGCCGGTACCGGTTCGCTCGGCTGCTCGGCGTCGTTGATCTGCCATCCCCTTCTTGCCCGTCTGTGGAGTTTCTGTGTGGCACTGGATCGACATTATAGTGGGCCGTTGGCGATTTCTTTGGTGCGCCGCTCTGCTCATCATCATTTGGGTCACCACCGTCCCCGGCAACGTCTTCGTGGGTCACTCTCATTGGTTCATCGTCAAGTGGACACCCTTTCAGGATTTCCGATTATCCTTCGAGTACCTGACCGATCTCGCAGGCAACATCCTCCTGTTCGTTCCGCTAGGGTACTCCCAACTACATCTGGAATCGCGCCTGGGACGGAGCGGTATCCCAGGAGCTGTGGTTCTCGGCGTGATCCTGTCTCTCTCCGTAGAGTTATTCCAGGTTTATTCGCACGGACGCGCGCCGTCGGTGACAGATGTCTTGTGCAATGGTATCGGAGCCTGGATCGGCGCCTTGACAGCCCGATGGGAATCGCGGAGTCCTACTTCCAGCCCACGACGTCATACCCGCGCTCTCGGAGACAACGGCTCACGTACTGCTTGTAAACCTGACTGGGCTGGCGACGGCTGAACATCGAACGAAGCAAGCCGTGCGTCGCCCCGCCGGCCGCGCCGGCTGCGGCTCCGGTCATCGCTCCTCGTCCCGGATTGCCGCGGATCGCGCCGGCCACCGCTCCGCCCGCCGCTCCGGACGCCGATCCCATCGCCGCTCCTGTGGCGGTTCTGGTGGCGGTCTCTCCGGCCTTCCCCGAACCCGGCTCGGCGCCAGCCGCCTCGGCAGCCTCTCGACAGAACTCGATATCCTGTTCGGCAACGGTCTCACCAACATCCTGGAAATGCGCATTGGGATAGAGGATCGGTTTCGAACGAGAACAGCCGGCCGACAGGATGATCGCCACGGCCAACAGCGATGTCGCCGCGCCCGCGCGCCCGCGCCGGTCGATCATCAGTCGGACCATCATGACGGGATCTGCAGCTCCCGTCGACGAAGCGCCTTCATCATCTGCGGGTCGCTCAGCCCCACTTCGCTCAGCGCATCCATGATGTGCAGGTTTCCGGTCTTGGCCAGTTCTTTGGCCTTCGCATATTGCGCGCGGTTGAATCGTGCCACCGCCGGCTGATTGTTGACGATCTGGCAGGCCAACACGTCGCCCTCCACTTCGAGCACACCTCCCTGCTCGATCAAGGTACGGGCCTGCGCCACGCTAATGCCGTGGAGCTGCGCAAACTCCGCAAGCCCCCCGGATTCGACAAGCTGACCGTCGGGCATAATGCAGAGGCGCTTGAAGTGCGGCGACCAATCCTTCCGAAAATCGATGTATTTGATGTCTCCCCCGCGGGAGACCGACCGATCCAGCTTGCGATAGTCCAGCCCCAGGTTCTTCTGATCTAGTTTGGTCAGAAGCTCGGGTGGTAATGTCCGATAGAAGACCCGGGCCGCGGCCTCAGCCAGCGAGACTCCGACCGATCGGGCCAGTTGTTCCGCCTCACACATCTGCATGAGGTCTAACACCCAGGTCTGCTTCGGCTTCTCTCCCGCGTGATCGATCCGGCAAACGAACAGTCCCTTGGTGATCAAGGAACCCTCCTGCGCAAAGTGGAAGACGCCTCCCTCACGCAACACTCTTGTCATCTCCTCCAGCGGCACCTCGTAACTTTCCGCCAACACCCTGGAATGGACGGCAAGATCCTCCTCTTCCGTCATGGCACAGACGGTGACATTGCCCGGCGCATCGAATTCCGTATAGTCCTCGATGATGTTGTAGAGAGCCGGGACCTTGGCTTGAACGGCCTTCTTCTTGATCTTGAACATAGAGGCTCCTGTGGACAGCATTCACGCCGGCTTGCCGACTCGGCGACGATGCTCGGGATAGGGTGGCAGGGTCGTCAACCGCTGATCTTCCACCGCGCCGCCGACGGTGAAGTGGTACAAGGATTGAAACGTCCGGTCCTTCAGTCCGAACACCTCGTGGACCGGATCATCGAAGAAACACCCGATCCCGGTCGCCCGGAGGCCCGCGGCTTCCGCTTCGAGATAGAGTACCTGACCGATCACACCACATTCCCAAAATAACCGCGGGTAGACCCATGGACCGATCGACTGCAATGGATCCGCGAACTCCGCCAACATGCCCAAGGAAAAGGCGCTGGCCCCGGCGATCTCTTGATGGCAACTGACCTGCGCCGCAAGCCGGCGACCATCTCCTTCGGCCAAGCGGAACAGCGGAAGGGACGGTGGGCACCCCGAGGGTTGGACCCACAGGAAATCCCGGTTCATCTGCTGTCGAAGGCCCGAGAGTTTAGTCTCATCGCGAACCAGGCAATAGAGTCCCGGCGCGAGCCCACCCACTAAATGAACGAACAGACCCAGGTGCACCCTCGGTTCCCAGGTCAACACATCCCATGGAATCGCAGGGAGACCTGAGGCGGCCTCGGTCGTCACCGGCATCACCCGCTCCAGCATGTGAAAGAAGGTCTGATCGGTGATCGAGGTCTTCCCGTCGAAGGCCACGGCGCTGCGACGCTGATGAATCATCCGATGGGCGGTCGCTGATCGGTTAGAAACAGATGGTGGGAAGGAAGCTGTCGGACCGCCCTCACGCGGCCGGCCCTGGGTCCGAGGTTTGCCCGTCGCCTCGGAGATCTCGTCGATGATATCCCACCGCACCGGCTCGTCGGGACTCAGTCGATTGCCGTGACCGTGCCACACCGCTCGGTCCATAGCCAAGATCGACTCCTCATCCAGGCCGAGAGGAATCGACCGGTGCTCCTCGGCTTGAGCGATGGTATCCACCGCCGGCCAAACGACGGCCAACACATCCGCATATTCCGCCTCGACCCCTTCAAAATCTTTCCGGCGGGCGACCCCGCAGACGGCCGCGACTTCCTCGGTCGCGAGATCATCGAGCAGCCGCATCCGCCATCCGAGCGATGCGGCGGAGATCCTCGCGCTTCCGATGGCATGACCCGTATCGTGATGACAATAGCGAAAGGCGCGTTCTCCGTATTTCCACGCCTCCCGCCAATAAACCGATGCCAGGCCAACGAGAAAGGAATGCACGGGAAACGGGGCGAGCAGCCTCCTGAACACGTCCTCCGGCACGTCCGCCCGTAGCTCCAACCCATGCTCCATCGGCGCATAGTGATAGAGCGCCGGATGGTCCGCCAATCCGGCCAACGGTCCGATCAGCACATAGCCTTCGGTCGGATGCAGGTTGCCGCTTGACGGATTGCTCCGCAGCGCCCACCGGACCTCCCCCGCCTGTTTCCAGGCCGTGATCGAAAGCGCGTACTCAAGAAAGCGCGAGAGCGAGGCAGATGTCAGCGGTTCCGGCGTCACAGCCTGATGGCGATAGAGATCGTCGTAGCGAAGCGGCGGCTCTTGGGCATCCAGCAGTGGAAGCTGGAACAGGGGCGCCCCTTGGTAGCGGCGAAAGGGGTCCGGTTGATTGGCCCAGTCGAGATAGCCCAATGATCGGGCATAGCGCATGAACTGATGCTTGGTCTCCTCGTGGTAGCGGATCACCTGCTCGCGAGGCGTCAACCCTTCCGATCGGCGCGGCAGCCGGTTTGCAGTGGTCTTCTCCATGGTCTTCCGATGACTGGGAGTCTAGCCTCAGCCTTGAGGCAAAGTAAACGTATCGAGCGAAGCAGAAGCCCTCTCGGGCGATTGACCGGGAGACCTGTCGATCCGTACACTGCGCGGAGCCATCACCCATTCCACCCCGTTGACGGTTCATGAATTTCGATCCTGCCATCGAAGCCCAACTGGCGTTTCGTCGGGCCCAAGCGGCGCAAGAGCTCGGCGCGGAGTGGGACATGGCCGAGGAACTGGAAGAGTTATTTTCCGCGTCAGCCGGCGCCGAAGCCTCTCAGGCCTACCGCCGACTCGTGGGCTTGGGCGAGCGCCATCAGGGAGCGTCGGCATTCCAAGAATTTCTGATCTACATCACGTGGCAGCAGGTCACCGAGGAGACCCTCGCAGAGCACTTTGAACGGGGCGCCATGCTCTGCGATCGATTTTTGAGTCGGGATCGTGACGGCATGGACGCCCAGACGCGCTCACAGGTAGAAGCGCTGCGTCTTTCGTTTCGGGAGGGACTTGGGCTGGCCGACCACGATGAACTTGCCAACGACTATGAGCGGGACACACCAAGAGGGGGAGACTGATCACCCATCACCCGGTTTTCGTGATTCGGCACGCGACCAGCTGCCTGCAAGGAACTCGGTAGCTTCCAGAGATCACCGCCCAAGCGGAGAAGGCCGTCCCTTGTCCAGACTCGGCTTCTTCGTCTCGCCTGCAGGCTGATCGGCAAGACGTTGGAAGGTCTGCTTGACCGAGGGATCGTCCTCACGCTCGGCTGCCTGTTTCACCATCGCCATGGCTCCTTGGTCCTTCGTGGCCGCCAAGGCTCTTCCGGCAGCCTCACGAATCAGCGGGTCATCGGACGACAGGTAGGGAGCCAGGGCAGACACCGCCTTCTGTCCGGATACCGCTCCATGCGAATGCAGGGCCGATCGCAACAGAACCGGGTTAAGGCTCTTTTGACGAACCATCCCTTCCAGGAAGCCAGCCACGCGCGGATCATCAGGATAATATCTGAGCAGCGCGAGTGCGCGACTCCGCAGCAATGGATCCTCCTCGGCATTCTGCGCGACCTCCATGAGCAGCGGCGGGACGCCGCTCCCCATGTCGGAGAGCGCCTTCGGCGTCACCGTCACCTCTTCGGCAGAGAGAAGCGCGCGCAGGGCTGCTCTCGTATCAGGCTCGGCTTGAGCGATGTCGCGACAACCGGTGACGGCCACGATACAGAGCAGCGTCAGAAACAGCCCGATCCTAACCCACCCCATGGGGACGTCCACCTGTTCCGGTTTCAGTCTGTCCGCCATCGATGCAAACTCCTGTTCGCTTCTCGTCACTGAACCAACGGATTTCGTTGGAGCACAAAGACCTGCCCCGCCGTCATTTGATCCCTGACCTGCGGAGGGGACGGCTGGGTCCAGAACATCACGTTGAGCCCGTCTGCCGTAAGACACTCATCGGCCGTCACTTGACCATCGCGATTCAGATCAAATGAAGTGGGACACTCGGGTGTATCGGGAATGGGATCGACGTTCAGCGCGGCAAACGGGATGGGAGATCCGCCGCACGTGGGAGCATCCGACCCGCACTGTTCGGTTGTATGAAACAAGCCGAGGTAGTGGCCGACCTCATGCGCCATCGTCCGTCCACGTCTCAACAGCGCTTCGTTTGACAACAGTCCGATGCGGTTGGACGCAATCGTCACCGCGACTCCGGACTGTACGGTGCCGACGATCGGGCCCGGTCCTGGAATCCCGCCGGCGATCCCGGCGATGAAGGTTGTGGCATCGCCGTCGTCATCGTCGATCTGCTGGACAAAAAAGATGCTGAGACCTTTAGCGGCGACGACCCCGCTTTGGCTAAATAGGTCTTCCAATTCATCCGACACCCCATTGTTGTTGGCGTCCACAACGTCGATCACGGCCAACCTCGCCTGGTCCGATGCCGGGCAATCATAGGTTCCCGCCACCTGAGCTTGGATTCCCGCTTGCGACAGGATTCGCGAAAACTCCTGGAGGAGAACCCCGAACGAAGGGTTAGTCATCGCGTTGCCGGCGTTGAGATCGCTTATGCCGCAAAAATGCAGGTTGACGGTCATCGAGCCAGATGAAAAATTTTGGCGCCGGTTCAACAGGGCATACACCTTGGCGATCTGTGTCGAGGCGCTGAAGTTGAGAACCGAAAACTGATAGGTTCCGAGCGGGACGGAATAGGTCGTGCTGTGGGGAAAGAGGCCGGCTGCAACCGATTGTCCAGATGCCTGGAGCGTCGTCCGTCCGATGGGGTCGAGATCACTATACGAAGCGGTGATCCACGTGGCGCCGAGCGGATTGATGATCGGCGCGATATCGATATCGGGAGCGCGCCCCCCATCGGCCACCAACATAAACGTGGAAGAATCCACAGGGACTTGGAAGGCCACGCTCGTATTGGCCGGAAGCGTGGCAGTGCCGAGGTCGCGAATCTCAGTTTGTCCAAAGAACGTGCTCACGCCTCCACCGCTGACACTTGGAGCGGGAGTGCCTCCGTCACCGTTCCCGCCACATCCGGCGACGGCACAGAGAATCGAGAACAACAGAATCGGCCTCCCCTGGAAACGACGCCACCTTGGACGAGAAGCCCCCGGATCCCCCATGAGGGACACAATACCACGCCGACGGGGTGAAACAATATGGGCCCGCCGATCGCTGGCCGCCTTCGTAGAGGGACCCGGGTCCCGTTCGGGCTCGACCCCGTAGATTCCGCGCGAGCTCTTGAGTATCCTGGACGGTATGCACACCGACGCAGCCCAGAGGGCTCGCATCTATTTCCATCGAGGCGATCTCGATCAGGCCCGCCACTGGTACGAACAGGCCGTCCAGGACGCGCGAACCGAAGCTGACGAGGCCGCACTGGCCGACAGTTTAGGCAACCTCGGCAACGTGTACGCGCTCTGCGGACAATCCGAAAAAGCTGAAGACTGCTACCGGGAATTGTTGACCATTCAGCGCGAGCGTCGAGACCCTCTCGCGATCGGTCAAACTCTGGTCAACCTAGGAAACCTACAGAAGGACGCCGGACGACTCGGACCGGCGCGTGCCCACTATATGGAGGCCTTGGACCTCCTGCTCCGCATCGAAGACGATCGGTCGCTCGGACTCCTCTACGCCAATCTGGCACTCCTGGACGCGGCCGAGCAACAATCGGCCAAAGCGGTGGAATCCTTCACCCGGGCGCTGGAGTATCACCGCAAGGTCGGGGACGAAGCCGGGCTGGCGACCACCTATAGCCAACTCGGCAGGACCTTTTTCGACATGGGCGAGTTCCGCCGCGCCGAGCGTTGCTTGAACAACGCGTCCGAACACTTCATCAAGCTCGGTGACGAGCCGGGTGAGGCGGCAGTACTGAGGTTGCTGGCGGAGTTGTATCTCCAAACCGCACAATCGACCGGAGCCCGGCGTTGTCTTGAGCGGGTTGTGCTCATCGGCCGCCGCTATCGCCTCCCCACACTGGACAGCGACCGCACAAAACTTGCCTCGCTCCTCGCCACGCCACAGCGTCCGGCCTGAGCAGTCCGACGAAATCCCGCACATCTCCTTTCCTCTGCCCATCCCATCGGCATCGTCAAGAAATTGACGGACGTCCGTCGTGCGCTTTCCTGGACAGGTGCGAATCATTTGCTACAGTTGTTGCAGAGTCGTCACACCTGACTGTTCAACCCCTCGACAGGCATTCATTCAATGCACTGGTTGGTGGCCGCGGTTTTGTTGATTGTTTGGAGCGGAGGCCATTCGCTCTTGCAGGCCGGCGCGGAACATCCCATCGAAGGACCGGGTTTCCCGATGGGCACGCAGGAGGTCAGCCTGACCGCCGGATACCTGATCTCCGAACGGCTGGCCGATGCCTGGACAACGAGACAGTCCGGACCGGCCGTGATGCCCTCATGGACCATCACGATCACCGATCCGGTCGGAAAAAGTTGGTACCGAGGGCAGTTCTCGATCGGAGCGGAGGTGGTGTATATCGAATTTCGTGAGCCGACGGTTTCGCACGGAATCGGCTTCACCCCAAAACTCAAATGGACCTGGCTCTTCTCCGAGCGCTTTCGGCCCTACTTCGAATTTGCCGGCGGGCCGTTTTGGACGGATCTGACGAATCAAGTTCGCATTAAAGAGTCGGATTCAGAGTTCAATTTCATTGTCACGGCCGGACTCGGCCTCGCCTGGTTCATCACGAAACAAACCGCTCTCAATGTCGGCTACCGATTCCACCACATCTCCAACGCAGGAACCAATACGCCGAACATGGGTCTCAACGCCAGTCTGCCCTTCGTGGGATTTTCGTTTAACTACTGAACCTCGCACCTGGGAGCGCACTCGTGACACACTCCGTACTTCCTCGTCGCGCTCGCATGATCATGACCTTGCTGATGCTTCTGGCCGTCACATCCACCGGTTGCAGCCGCTGGATGCAGATCAACGGCGCCGCGCCGACCGACCTCCCTCCGGCAGCCCGCACGGCCGGGGAGCCGGGGTCGATTCCAGCCGTCATCACCGGTATCGTGGTGACTCAGAACGGCACGCGCCAGGTCGCCACGCCCGATCTGGAACGCCGGGTGCTGGACCGTCTGGCAAAGACGGAATTGTTCGGCCGACTCCTGTATCCCGCGTACGCCGAGGACGCGCCCTCCCACGAGCATGTTCGGGCCACCTTGACCGTGGATGTACACAGCGATCCCCATGCGGGCGGAGCGGCCTTCAAGGGGATCGTGATCGGGGCCTCAATGTTTCTCCTAACCCCCCTGCTTCCCCTGGAATACGACTACGGGACTCTGATGACATTGGAACTCGCACGGCCCGACGGTACCTCGCATCTCTATCAGGCCCAGGCCCAGGGGACCGCCTACTATCACCTCTTCGGCGCCACACCATTGGCGATCGAGGAGTTACGAGACGAGGTCATCGAACACTGCCTCGTTCAACTGCAGCGGGAGCTGGTCAAGGACCGAGAGTTCGTGCAGGCCGCCTATCTGGCCAAGCGGCAGACCGAATCCGCCGGCGCCCCGCTCGTTCACACGGGCACACCGATCCTGAAGGCAAAACCGACACTGTCGATCATTCGGCAGACCGGACGGTAGCTTGGACGAGCCTGACATGTTATGATTCCTGCGATCACTCAAAGCGGGGATTCGACATGACGGACGAACAAGCCAGACAGCGGATTGAAGCCGCCATCGCCCAGTTCGGCCCCCGCGCCGCCATGGCGATTGAGCTCGTCATCAACGAAATCCGGTCGGACCAGGGGCACGAGGCGGCCAATCAGCTGATCGATGAATTCGACCTCGAACTGCAATACAACATTACGCCCTACGAATCCGGCTTCTCGAACGTCTAATCCATTCTCCTCACCTCCATCCAGGTCACGTCGGTTGCCTCTCATCTGGTGCAGTATTTCCGGTCACGGGTTCGGCCACGCAGCCCAAGTCACCCCGGTTCTGAATGAGCTGGGCGCCAGGCTCCCGAATTTGCGGGTCATCCTTCGCACAACTGTCCCGGCCTCTTTCTTCGAAGCCCGCTTGACCATCCCCTGGACCCTGAGCCCGGCTCGTCAGGACATCGGCTGTGTTCAGCATGGTCCGCTGGTGATCGACATCGACGCGACCTGGAAGGCCCATGCGGAATTGCACCAGGACTGGGAGCACTTGGTCGAACGGGAACGGCGGGAAATGGCTTCAGTCCAGCCGGATCTCGTGCTCTCCGACATTTCGCACTTGAGCATCGACGCCGCAGCCAGATCCGGCCTTCGCCCGATTGCACTCTGCTCGCTCTCCTGGGATGCCATCCTCAAGGGGTATCTGTCCACCGGCTCTCCTGCCGCAGCCGAACGCCGGGCAACCATCTCGCACATCCGCCGCTGCTATGAAGCGGCCACGACCCTGATCCGACCCACGCCCGGGATGGACCTGCCAGCGTTCAAGCAGATTGTCGATGTCGGGCCGATCGTCGAAACGATCACGCCGGAATCAGCCAGACTCCGGGACGCGATCGGGTCCAACCCGGACGAACGGCTCGTTCTAGTAGGGTTCGGTGGCATCAGCCTGACGTCCCTGCCCTACGAACAGATGGAGCGGATGATCGGCTATCGGTTCCTCATCGACGGCCGGCCTCCTCAATCGTTTCAACGTCTACACTCGGCGTTGGACCTCGGCATGACATTCATGACGGTGCTGGCCTCTGTGGACCTCGTCATGACCAAGCCCGGCTACAGCACCATCGTCGAGGCGGTCGATAAGCGCAAGCCGGTGGTCTATGTCCGCCGGTACCACTTCGGAGATGAGCCTTCCCTGGTCGAATATCTCCACCGGTACGGTCGCGGTGCCGAGCTCAGCCTTGACGATTTTTCATCCGGTCGGTGGAAATCCGCGCTCGACACGGCCTGGCAGGCGCCCCATCCGAACGATCCGCCGCCGCCTTCCGGCGTGGCGCAAGCCGCAGCGTTGCTGGCCGACTTTCTCTCGTAACGATCGCTCATCCTTCCGCTTGACAAGCCCTTGGCCGGTCGATAAGGTGCCCCGAGCCGGCATTCCTCTTCACTCCCGTCAGTCGACGCGATCATGCGCTATCGCATTCCTGAAGATGTGGTCTCCCGCGAAGTCGGCGGAGAGGCAATTCTATTGAACCTCGCAACCGGTACCTACTTCGGACTCGACGGGATCGGCACCGAAATCTGGACGGTCCTCGCCCGCGAGGGCACCGCCGAAGCGGTGACCAGTTCCCTACTCGCCGACTATGACGTGGAGGAACCGCGCCTCCGTCGCGATATCGATCAGTTTATCCAACAGCTCGTGCACAAGGGCCTCCTGGCGGCCGAGCCGATCCATGTGGGCCGTGACGGCCCATAACGAAGACAGTGTGACATCCGTTGGGTCTTGGCCGTCGGAAGGCCACACCCGCGTCATTCGTCAATCGTGAGATTGCCTGATCCAGACGGCGGTCGACGACCGACCTCCTGTCACGATGGACACCTTGCCTCTTTGTCATGAGCGGAATCATCGGAACTCTCAATCTTGATGGCGCACCGGCGGACCGATCGTTGCTGGCCCGCATGGCGAACCGGCTGGCTCACCGGGGACCGGACGGATCGGACACCTGGGTCAGCGGCCCGCTGGGTATGGGCCATCTCATGTTACACAGCACGCCCGAATCGCTTGCCGAAAGACAGCCGCTCACCGACCCATCTCAGACTCTCTCTGTGACGCTCGACGGTCGGATCGACAACCGCAATGAACTGTGCAGGATCTTGGCCGACCGGTCCAAACTCGATACCCCTCTGTCCGACGCCCAACTCCTCCTCCTGGCCTACGAACGCTGGGGAACGGCCTGTCCGGAACGGATCATCGGCGACTTCGCCTTCGCCCTCTGGGACCGCCGTGAACGGCAGTTGTTCTTCGCGCGCGACGTCCTCGGAACCAAGCCGTTCTTCTATACTCGTCACCGACACCGCTTGCTGTGGGCGTCGGAACCACGGGCCTTACTCGAAGATCCTGACGTGAGGACGGCGCCGGATGAAGGCATGATCGGCGAATACCTCGCGGTTGCGATCACCAACAACCGGGATACGCTCTTCCAGGAGATCAAGCGTCTACCCCCCGCCCATTGCCTCACCGTTCAGACAGACCGGCCCGAGGAACCGATCCGCATCTGGCAATACTGGGCTCCCGATCCTCGCCGCCGGATCTGCTATCGGAATGACGGGGATTATGCCGCACACTTTCTGGATCTGTTTAGAGAGGCGGTGCGCTGTTCGCTCAGAAGCCACCGGCCCGTCAGGGCCGAACTCAGCGGCGGGCTCGATTCCTCCTCGATCGTGGCGGTCGCCTGTTCGCTGATCCGAGACGGTTCCATCACGAGCCAAGGATTCGAAACCCTGTCTCTGACCTTTCCAAGCAAAGCCTGCGACGAAACCTCGTATATTCTGGACATGATGCACCAGTGGCGTCTGCGCGGAACGCTGGAAGTGGTGCCCGACTCCGACCCGCATGATTATCCCGCACTGGTCCGCGAAGACCTGGACCTGCCGGACTATCCGAACGGCATGATGTCGATGGGTCTCCTCGCCAAGGCTCGCGATAAAGGGGCCGTCGTCGTTCTCAATGGGGCCGGCGGCGATGAATGGCTGGGAGGCAGCTACTACCATTACGCCGACCTTGTGCGTGCCGGCCGCCTGTTCAGCCTTATGCGACGCCTGTGGGACGACCGGCGGGCTCTCAGCGTCGCCTTTCCCCCTTGTTCGATCCTTCGTCTAGGCATCTGGCCGAACCTGCCTCGTTGGCTTCGGGTCTCGCTCCGCCGCATGATCGGGAGGCGAGGTCTCCCCCGATGGATTTTGCCGGCCTTCGCCCGTCGAATCAACCTGCTCGATCGGCTCGGCATTGAGCCCGGTCCACGCCGCGGCCGCTCCTTCGCCCAGGAGGATCTGTATCGTACCCTGTGGAGCGGTTGGCAGGCGCAGGGGAACGAGGCCGGTGATCGAGCGTTGGCGCGCTGCGGCATCGAACAACGGTCGCCCTTCAACGACCGTCGGATCATCGAGTTCGCCTTTGCGATTCCGGAGGAGCAACGGTGGCGTCACGGCAAGCCTAAGTTTCTCTTGCGCCAAGCCATGAACGGGCTCTTGCCGGAATCGGTGAGGAACCGAAACACCAAGGCCGATTTCTCCCACATCTTTCTTCAGGCGCTGAGAAGCCAGGGCGGCCCACGCCTATTCGAGTCATTGCAAACGGAGCAACTCGGTTGGATCAACGGCGAGGAGATCCGCCGCATGTATCGTCGCATGGAGAACGACTACCGAATCGGCAATCAGCGGTATGCCAGCTCAACGTGGCCGCTCTGGATGGTCTATGGCATCGAACTGTGGCTCCGTGCGTTGACCGAGCCGGAAGGAGTGCAATTCCATGAGGGAAGAGGACGATCCTCCGAAGAGGCAGGGGACGGTCAGGAGAACTTACATGCCGCCTACCTTGGTGGAGTACGGTAATATCGCGAAGCTCACCCACACCGCATTCGGCAGCGGAGCGGACGGAGGAATGATGGGGAACATGATGGGAACCCGCGGCATGATGATGTGTTTATGAGCCCGAGGTCCCAGCATCGGAGAGCCGGACTTGTCCACGATTATCGATGAACATCGCGAGTATCTCAGCGATAGACCACGCCTGGCGGCGTTCCGGCAGGCGCTGGAACAACTCGTCACGCCGGACTCGGTCGTCCTTGACTTGGGTTGCGGCACCGGGATTCTCGGATTGCTGGCCTGCCGCGCCGGCGCCAAGAGGGTCTATGCCGTGGATGAGGGCGGTATAATCGAGGTCGCGCGAGGCCTCTGTTCAGCGAACGGCTTCGCCGACCGGATGAGGTTCATCAAAGGACTGTCTACCCAGGTAGAGTTGCCGGAGCAGGTTGATCTGATCGTCGCGGATCAGATCGGCCACTTCGGCTTCGAGGCCGGCATCTGCTTATACTTTCGAGATGCCAAGGCGCGCTTCTTGAAGCCGACCGGACAGACGATCCCGAACCGAATCGCCCTCCATGTCGCTCCACTCGAACACCAAGCGCTCCGGGACCAGGTGGATTTCTGGCGGCAGGCTCCGCGACAGGGCCTCATCGATTTCGATTTGAGTCCGGTCCATCTGCCGGCCTTGAATAGCGGATACCCGGTGAAACTCCAGCCCGACCACATCCTTGGTCCTTCGGCTATGGCCGCCTCGTTCGATCCAAGCGAGGCACCGGAACCCATGCGGTTTCATACGGACCTGACGGTAGGACGGGCCGGAGTATTTCATGGCATCGGCGGCTGGTTCGTGGCAGAGCTTGCCCCCGGCGTGACGATGTCCAACTCGCCGCTTTTCGCGCAGCGGATCAATCGCCGTAACGTCTTCTTCCCCGTCGCTCAGCCGGTTTCAGTGGAGAAGGATGATCGGATCGACCTCACGATGACGATTCTTCCTTCACAGACGGTCGTGTCCTGGAAGGTCCAGGTTCGGCGGACGACAACACCCTCCCAGCCTGGTCGCGGGACCCTTCTGGCCGAGTCCATCCATTCGACCATGCAAGGCATGTTATTGAGCCGGGAAGACCTTCACCGCACAAGGCCGGACTTTGTGCCACGCCTGACTCCCTGGGGAGAGGCGCGGCAGACCGTGCTCTCCTACTGCGACGGCAACCTGCCGCTCGCCATGATTGAACAGGAAGTCCTGCGGAGTCACCCGGATCTCTTTCCAAATCTCACGGCGGCCTCCGTCTTCGTCGCCGAGGTCGTGACCCGGTACAGCCGGTGAGATCCGTGGGGCGTCATCAGGACCTCCCCTATCGCTATTTGTTCGCCGACTTGATCCTCTCCAGCAATACGGCTTTGCCCGAACTCCCTCCGTTGTCCTCCAACTCCTTCCAGCCAGCCGATCAGGAGGCTCCGCTCGAAGTCACCTTCTCAAATCGGTCGCCGCTGGCTGCCCAGCCTGACCGCTGGCTGGTCCGAATCGGGGGTAGGCGGCGGCCATGGATGTGCTTGGGTCTGACCCAAAATGGTTACCTGCTTCGGTTCCTCGGTATCGCAGATTTCCTGCTCGATTCCTCGGGTCGATGGATTCAAGCGAGATCGGATGGCCGGACAACGAAGCGGCGAGTCGCCCATCTTTTGCTGGACCATGTGCTGCCTCTTGCTCTTTCCCTCAGACAGAAGACCGTGCTCCACGCTTCGGCGGTTGTCACTCGGGATGGTTGTTGTGTGTTCACCGGCCCTTCCGGCTCCGGCAAATCGACGCTCGCTGCAAGTTTTCAGGCTGATGGGGCTGAGCTGCTCAGCGATGACTGCGTGATGCTCACCGAACGAAACGGATCAGTCTGGGTAACACCCACCTATCGGAGCCTAAGGCTCTGGTCCGATTCGCTTCGACATCTCGTCCCGCCTCAACCCGCTGAGCCGGTCCGGTTCGGCTCGTCCATCAAACATTCGGTCTTGGCCCAAGCCGGACGAACTCGCTTCGCTTATCCGGTGCGCCGGATCTACCATCTTTCGGCTGACCGGATCCGCCTAAACGGACAACGTCGCTCGCCCATCGCATCCCATGCGACAGTGGAAATACTGCCCCCCCGCGAAGGCCTGGTGCACCTGCTTGGCTCCCTTCGCCGCATCAACATGACAGACCCTGCCGGCTTGATTCGGGAACTGGAGTCGCTCAGTCCCATAGTGGAAGCGGTCTCGGTCAAACGGTTGATCGTGCCTCATCGCTATGACCGCCTAGACGAAGTTCGCGAGGTCGTTCGGCAGGACTTGCGGGGGACCTGACGACCCATGAGGATCGATCACCTCCATCCGCGGCTCGCCGCCGCGCTCGGCATTGTTCGCTGCACCGCCCAAGCCATCCCTCTCGTCACCACCGATTGGCCGGAGTTGATCGAGCAAGCTGAGCGACAACGCCTGATTCCCCTACTCCATGACCACCTGCTCCAAACCGGATTGTTCTCGACCCTGCCTGACTTCGCTCACCAGGCATTACGGAGCCGGCTCGCCGAGATCGCTGCTCGGCAACTGTCGCTGACGTACGGCCTGACCGCCATCCTCAAACGATGCAAGGCGGCAGCCATCCCCTGTGCGCCACTCCGCGGGCCGGCGCTGACTTCAATGCTTGCCCCCTCCCTGTCCACCAGGGTGATGGAGGATATCGATCTGCTCATCCCCAAACGACTCCTTGGCACTATGGTCGTCCTGTTGGCAGATTTGGGGTATCGCCAGATCGAACAGCGCCCCGGCTTCGCACAGCGATTTTCGTATGCGACATCGTTCGTCACATTGACGCCGGCTCCGCTCTGTGTGGATGTGCACTGGACCTTGGCCTACCCGCCCCATCACGACCGAATCGACATGGAAGGCGTCTGGGAACGAGCCGAACAGAGGAAGTTTGACGGCGAACTCGGTTGGGCGATCAGCCTGCCGGACCTTCTGATCCATTTATGCGCCCATTGGCGGCATAAGGGCGGACGAGGACCGCTCCTGTGGCTCTTCGAACTGGACCAGCTCATCCGCCGCAACCGGAATCTCGACTGGCATCTTGTTCGTGAACTGGCTCGCGACAGCGGACAGTGCCCGGCTGTGTGCAAGACTCTGATGGAACTGCGAGACCTCTATGAGACGCCGTTACCGGAATGGCTGCTCGATCGGGGAACTCAGTCCGGTTTGCCGAGCGCTTCGCTCGCAGAAAGTGGTCCGTCCGAAGAATGGGCGCAGTGGGCCTCGTTACCGGATCTGTTCACCAAACTGCGCTACGCGGGCTCACTCCTCTGGCCCTCGCCAGAGTATATGCGCTGGCGCTACGGCGTCTCCGGTTCGGCGGCGCTGCTCTGGGCCTACCTACGCCGATCGGTGAAACTCACCTGGTCTGTTGCGACCTGGCGGATGGCTCGTCTTGGCTCATCCGTTTCGCGCCTCTCCCCACGGTTCCCCCTCTTCAAATAGAACTCTCCCGCGACCGATTGTCGTCGAGGGTGATACTCCGCTCTCCGCTTGTTCCGCCTGTTCCGCCTATCTGCAGTCGCATGTTATGATGCGTCCCGCCTCGGAAACTTCATCGATGAACAGCCTGAGCGACAAAGATCCTCATTACATGCGTCTGGCCCTGGATCACGCCAGACTCGCCGCCGCACGCGGAGAGGTCCCGATCGCCGCAATCCTGGTCGCAGGGGACCGGATCGTCGCGCAAGCTCACAATTTCAGAGAACTCTGGCAGGACCCGACGGCCCATGCGGAAATGGTCGCGATCCGCGAGGCAGCCACGAGGCTCGGAAGTTGGCGGCTCACCGACACGACCCTCTATGTGACGCTCGAACCTTGTCCAATGTGCGCGGGCGCGATTGTCCTGGCGCGAGTTTCCCGGCTGGTGTTCGCCGCGCCGGACCCCAAGGCGGGCGCCTGCGGCTCGCTGTTCAACATCACGCAGGACCGGCGCTTGAATCACCGGGTCGAGGTCGTAAGCGGGGTGCTTGAACGAGAAAGTCAGGAACTGCTTCAGAGTTTTTTTCGAATTGTGCGCGAGAGGAATGCGCAGCGGATCGGTCTTGAATCAGAAGTATGATATCACGCAGGCTTTCTCACCTCCGTTCGTCCAGCCAACGGCGGACCACACGAAGGTTCGGTTGAGAGTGTCGTACCCCCCAATTCGTCCCTTCGGTCGCCACGGTACCGAGGAAAGTCGTCGAGAGTGGAACAAAGCGAACCACCCAAGACCGACCTTTGTTCTCCCCATGAAGCCACACCGTCGCCGAACGGCCCCCCGGATGACCAATTACCTCGCAACGTGACAGTCCTCCGGCCAGCCCCACCCCGGTGGCTTTGAGCACCGCCTCCTTCGCGGTCCAATTCCGGATGAACTCCTTCTTTTGGCGAGAACGGGGCAACGAGGCAAAGTGTGTTCGTTCGGCCGGAGAAAAGTACCGCTCCACGATCGCTTGCGCCCGAACCGGACGAGTCAGCGCCTCGATATCCACGCCGACCGGACGACCGTTTGTCACGGCGACCATCGTCATGTGAGCTGAATGGGCCATGTTGAATTCCAGACGTGATGAGTCGGCCGCCTTCACCAGCCGAGGCTTGCCAATAGCGTGTGACCGAAACCGGAGTCGTTCGGGTTGTATAGCGAGGTACCGGCTGAGGATCAGACGCAAGAAACCGTGCGCCAGGACAAAGTGAATCCGATGAGTCGCATCAGCCAGGCGCGCCGCCCGCTTCCGTTCCTGCAGCGATAAGAGCGCCGTGAACCGTCGAAGAACAGGACGGAACGTCCTGACATCCGCCGTCCACAGGTGCACTGAGCGGGCATCCAGCGCCGGTCTCTCAACCGGCTTAGCGGGTTTCCGTTTTTGTTCGGTTGTTATGGCCGTCACGGTTTTACCGGTCGTCCGCGTCGACCATTTGAAAATTGTCGTCGCGCCAGGTTATCTTCACCACTTCCCACGGCCGGAACGGAGAGGTGACGGAGTGGCCGAACGTGCCGGTCTCGAAAACCGGTGTCTGGGTAACTGGACCGAGGGTTCAAATCCCTCCCTCTCCGCCATACCAAGCTACGCTTGAACCGGCGGCTCATCCGGCGAAGCCGCTCTTCCTTGCGCCGCCGGAGAAACACCACCAGTGCACTTTCCTTCTCAAGACCCTTGCTTCGTGTGAACGGCGGGCTCTTCAAGCAAAGCTTCTCTTCATTGTCGCCCGCCGTGAAACACCATTAGGATCCTTCCCAATCTTATACCACGATTGAATTCCGCAACCCGATTGCCCGTCGTTTGAACTATGGCGTGAACCGTCGTCGTTGGCCCATGTGGCACCCTCGTAGAACCTATCGTGTTCCCTTTTGAAGTGTCGGTCAAACTCGGGCCAGCTCGGGTTTCTTCCTGTTCAAGCGGTGAATGGGAATCCTCTGGTCGATGAGCCTGGATTGAACCGCTTGATGATCTCAGGTAGTATCTACACCGTATCTACTCTAACCCGCATTATTCATGACGGTTCGTGACGAAACCGCTAAGACGCCACGTGAGACGGGCATGCGGAGCCGCGAGGAAGGAAGGCATACTTGAAACAGTATGTCGACCGACCGAGCGGCGAGCCTGCCCGCTTGGATGCGGGAAACTGGCATCCAAGCCTGTCGCAACGGCGTATCGGCGGTTGCAGTAGAAGCGATCATGAATAATGCGGGCTAAGGCATGGAGGACGGCAGAGATGAAAACCACCGCCCAGAAATGGGGCAACAGCTTGGCCATCCGAGTACCGAAGAGCATCGCCCAGCAGGCGGGTCTCAAGGTGAAAGATGATCTGGAGATCGAAGTGCGAAAAGGCGCGCTTATCCTAAGGCCGCACCTGCGTCGTGTCTATCGTCTGGAGGAGCTGGTCAAACGCATTACCCCGCGTAACATCCACGAGGAGATTGACTTCGGAGGGCCAGTGGGCCGAGAGGCGTTGTGAAGAGCCGGCGGCCTTATGTGCCGGACCGTGGTGACATCGTCTGGCTGCGGTTTAGTCCCCAAGCGGGTCATGAACAGGCCGGACATCGACCAGCCCTTGTGCTTTCTCCAGCCAGCTACAATCGCCGCAGCGGGCTCATGCTATGTTGCCCGATGACTGGCCAGCGGAAGGGCTATCCCTTCGAGGTGGCAGTTCCAGGCGAACCGGATCATGAAAGTGTCGTACTCGCGGACCAGGTTAAGAGTCTGGATTGGAAAGCCCGTAAAGCGGTGAAAAAAGGGACTGCGCCGGTCGGCGTGATCGCGGATACACTCAGCAAACTTCAGACCTTGCTGTGACAATCACAAGGGTTATCGCTAACTCTGATGCGTAGCCGATTCGGAGAGAGTTGAGCAGAGAACACCTTGGAAAGGCCAGCCTTCGTCCTTCTGATTCTTCTCGGGGCCTCTGGATGTGCTCCCCTGCAAATGGAGCCGTCCGACTCGATCGCAAAGGGAATCGCCACTCTGCACGGCCCACCGCCGCGTAGGTTCCAACCGCCAGGTGCCACTAGCCTGCATTATTCATGACGGTTCGTCGCGCAATCGTGAAGTAGCCAAGCGAGACGGGCAAGCACAGCCGCGAGGGACCGAGCGTACTTGACACAGTACATCGAGGGACTAAGCGGCGAGCACGCCCGCCATACCGCACTTCGTGTGAACGGCGGGCTCTTCAAGCGAAGCTTCTCTTCATTGCCGCCCGCGGAGAAACACCACCAGTGTTTCTGCCACCCTCTATTCTTTCGCTTGAGCCGGTGGCTATTCTGCACGTTCTCGTTATTGACCCACCGGAGCTGCGCCGCAAGTACCTTTGCTCCCTTAACCCCAGAGTCTATGGTCGGCGCCCCACTCGTATCATCCCGTCATTATTACGTATCGCCGAAACGGAAGCGCGAGGGCGACAGACAAAGATAGACCGGAAAGGATTGTGCGCTACGGTTTCGCCACAGGCAAAAAAGGATCGGGACAAGCCTCGCACATCGATCCCTTGGAACCAGGTTGATTCTCGTTACAGTTAGGCGTATCTTCACCGTCGTTCCAGATCGAATGATCTCGCCTCCCGATCTCAGACCTCACCCAAAAATGTCTTCGTGCTCACAATCAGGCTCTGTTGGATGGAAAACTCCGATCGCGAGCCTATACCAGTAGGGAGAGCGGATGATGTCGGTCTTGGCTGAAAGATCGCTGACACAATGAGTATGCGGCAGGACATTCATTTTGAATCCGGGCTTCTCCGCGTAGAGGCCACAGGGCTGTTCTCGCTAGAAGAGGCGACACGGGCATTCCTGGAAGTGCTTGGAGCTGTTGCTCAATACGGGGCAAAGAAAGTACTCATCGATGGTCGGAACGTGAAGGGCAATCCCAAAGACTTTGAGCGCTTCTACTACGGCGAGTTCGCAGCTCAAGAAACTCAGAGGCTTTACAACGAAACCAAAATTTCTCCGCGGTTCGCGTATCTTCTTCGTGAGCCTCTTCGTGACCCGAGAAGGTTTGGGGAAATCGTTGCTCTCAATCGAGGGATGAAGATCATGGTTTGTGAAACCCTCGAAGAGGCTTACGAATGGCTTGAGCTTGCTCCCGTCAGCAAACCGCAGCAGGCGCCGCACGAAAAGCGCGTCTAATCGCGCGGAGTGGCTTGGGCGGCAAATAAGGTGTCCCCTCGTTCTCGTCTCAGCACTGCAGAAGCCGACGTAGGTCCTCCTCATGGCCGTCGCCAAATACACATCTTCGGTGTTGCTTGATTCTGCTCCCTATGCCTGTCTCCCTCCCCGGCACTTCTCCCATAAAGCCCGCCGAAGCTCCACCATCCCCATCGTGTCTCTGGCGCAATAGGCGCGCAACGCATCCGCGATGCGCTGCCGCTCCACCCAGTCGGTGATCTCGAAGACCATTCGCGCGTACTCGCGGGCCGCGACCGCTCCTTCGCCGATCTCAAGATCGTCATAAGCCAGTTCCGGCACCACCGCAGGTAGGACTGACTTGATTGAGTAGGAGCCGTTGAAGGCCGGATGGTAGTAGTGGTCCTGCACGACCGCCAAGAGGTCCCACAACCGTTTGACGACAGCCTGCAATGCGGATCGGTGATGTGGAAATAATTCGGCCAACTGTTCGAGCACCGACCGCTCATACTGGGAATAGACACAGATCGTTCCGCGGTCGCCGAGCGACTCCAAGAGGCGCCGCGTAAACTCCTCCCGAGGATCATCCGGCGTTTTCGAGAGATAGTCCTGGTGGAGAAGCTGGCCGGCTTCCGCCTCAACATGATTCGACCACTGGACGGGGATCAGTTGAAACGGGTGCGTGCCGGGATAACAGGGGATCGCCGGCATGAACGTTTCAAAATCGAGATGGTGGACGGGATACTGGACCGAAGCCAGGACATCGGCCAGAGCCGGGCCGATCCATTCTCGGTTGTCCTTGACCCGGCGCTGGATCACCGTCAACGATACCGAATCGGGAACCTCGTCGATCGTCTCTATTCCTTGATCGATCAGCTCCTGCGCCGTTGTCTTCCGGCCCGGCAGATGGTACACCCACCGGGTGGGTTTTCCTTTGATGCAGTGGTCCCAGTAGGGACATTCGTAGGGCATATGACAATGGGCGTCAGGCTGGATCAACGGAGGAGCTGGTGCCTCGATCATCGTCCGCATCTCGGACAAGCGGGCCGGCAGTTCCTTGAGCCTTTCCATGACGAGTGGGGTCACGTCGCACAGAGTGAACAACCGTGCGAGATCCATGGCTCCGCCCGGATAGCGATACTCGGTGTTGAGGTGCATCAGCGATGCCCCTGAGAAGGGGAGCCCGGCCCCGATGGCGACATGGGCCTGGATGGCGAGGTCATCGAGGTGAAGAGCCTTGGGCCGGCCGGAGGATTTGACCTCGATCAGGCGCCAGCGTGATCCCTGCTCCTCCGGTGCCTCGCGCAGCAACACATCCACCCGCACCAACGTGTGCTCGGAGAGCAACGCTGCCTCGAAGATGGCCGGCACGGATGGGTCCGCCATCAGCGCCGCCGTTTCGTCGAGCGCATCCTGGCTCTGTCGGTAACCGGCTTCGATCAGCTTGCCGCCGGGGAAATACCCTCGGGCGGTTTCGCCGACCGTTGATCCCATGTCCAAGATGGCCTGTCTGGATGCATTCGGTGGCGCGGCAAGTTGTGGCTCATGAATCATCAGGTAGAGTCGTTTGTGACATTGAAGGCCGGCGAGGTAGCGAGACTTGGATAAACGTGTCATAGAAGAGACTCGGACGGACACGGAAGAGGGCGGACACCACCGCAATCGGTCGAGCACGCCCCCTCGCAGCTCCGCACGAGCCATCATGAATAAAGAGCGCCGGCGCTGTCCAGCCTCAGTGTGCACAATCAGGTTCGTAAAATGGTGATCTCGTGAACGGTCGCGTGAATCAAATCCGCTGGTCGGTCTTGAGCCTGGCGCTTCCAGTCACCGTCAGCAGCCTGTTGCAACGGGCCGAAGGGATTCTCGGGGTGTTCCTGGTCGGAGGATTGGGAGCCGAGCCGATTGCCGCAGTGGGACTGAGCCAGCTCTTGATCTTCATCGCTGCGACCTTGCTCGCCGGATTTTCCGTCAGCGGCAACGTACTGGTGGCACAACTCTGGGGCGCCCGCAGAACCGGCGATGCCGGGGCCGCCGCCACACATCTGCTGCTGATCGGTCTGGCAGTCTCCGGCCTGCTCGCCGTGCTTGGGGCGTTGCTCAGCCCCGCGTTGATGCGCCTGTTGGGGGCAGCGCCATCGGTCGTCGCCTTGGCACGCCCCTATGTGACCGTGATCTTCGCGATCCTGCCGATCACCGTGACCATTCAGATTTGCTCATCAGTCCTACAGGGCACGGGCAACACCCGCACGCCGGCCGTTGCACTAATCATGGTGAACGCCGTCTATGCCTCTCTCGCCTACGCCTTGATCTATGGAAAGGCGGGCCTTCCGGAACTGGGCGTGCAGGGCGCGGCGATCGGCGCCGCCGTCGCCGAGCTCGGCGGCGCGCTCTTTCTCCTCCGCCGCAGCCGCCATCTCTTGAACTGGCCGAGCGATATCCGGTGGGACCTGCTCCGCTCCGCCTGGCAGGTCGGCGCCCCTGCTTCCGGCGAACGAGTCGTCCAACAGGCCGGCGTCCTGCTCTATACCAAGCTCGTGATTGCATACGGGACGGTCGCCTATGCCGCGCATCAAGTGGGCCTGTCGATCGAAGCCCTGTCGTTCTTACCCGGCTACGGCTTTGCGGTCGCAGCCGCTTCGATGGTGGGGCAAAGCATCGGCGCGGGCAAATATCAGCGCGCCAAGATGGAAAATTGGGAGGCCAACCGCCAGGCAGCGATCATGATGGCGGGCATGGGCATCGTGTTCTTCTTTTTTCCCTATGCCCTACTCCGTCTCTTTACCGACGAGGCAGGGGTGATCGAGCTGGGCACGTCGTTTCTTCAGATCGTCGCCTTAATTCAGATCCCGCTGGCGCTGACGATGGTGCTGTCCGGTTCGCTGCGTGGAGCCGGCGACACCCGCTTCATTATGGGCGCCACGTTCGTCGGGATGTGGGGCGTGCGGATTCCGGTCGCCTACGCGATGTCGCACCTGTTGCCCGGCACGGTCATCGCCGTCTGGTGGAGCATGGTCATCGACTGGACCGTCCGCATGGGACTCCTCATCTGGCGCTACCGGTCCGAACGCTGGCAGCAAATCAAGGTGATTCGGTAGCGTGTCGTAACTCGACGTCAACGTGATCGGTTGCGCAAGGTCAGACGAGCATTCTGTAGGCTTGACTTAGTCACTATCATGATCCAATATATGGTCATGATTAAGATCAACATACACGAGGCGAAGACCCATCTTTCCTATTACCTGGCAAAATTGAAAGGGAAAGGGGAAACAATTGTGATCTGTAATCGTAATCAGCCGATCGCGGAAATTCGTCCCTTGCCGGCGCTTCCCACTCGCAAGCGTCCTATTGGACTGGCCAAGGGGCTCATGACCATCCCCAAGGAGTTCTTCGATGAGTTGCCAGCCGACCTTTTAGACAGCTTCTTTGGGAAGGCGACATGAGGCTCCTCCTCGACACCTGTACGTTTCTCTGGATCATTTCAGACGATCAAGCCTTGTCGGACCGAGCAAGGGACCTCTTCACCGATCCGGCCAACGAAGCCTATCTCAGTGCTGTTTCAGTCTGGGAAATAGCCGTCAAGTTCAGTCTCGGGAAACTGCCGCTGCCTGAATCGCCGGAACGGTTTATCCCGGACCAACGCGAACGACATGCCATTGCGCCACTCGCGCTGGAGGAGCAGGCTGCGCTCTACCTCCATCGCCTCCCTACGCTTCATCGAGACCCCTTCGACCGCATGTTGATCTGCCAGACGATCCAGCATGAGCTGACGCTGCTCACGCCCGATCCATTGATTACCCAATATGCGGTGAGGACTGTCTGGTAGAAAAAGGCGCTGGGGCAGCTTCGGGCCGATCGGGAGATTAGACCTGAAACTGGGCATCGTAGAGGCCGGCGTAGACACCGCCATGCTCCATCAACCGTTCGTGGGTGCCCTCTTCGACGATCCGGCCGTGGTCGAGCACGACGATCCGATCCACGTTATGCAAAGTCGAAAGCCGGTGGGCGATGATGAAGGTGGTGCGTCCTTTGGTGAGTTCGTTCAACGCCTCGCGAATCTTCACTTCGGTTTCCGTGTCGATATTCGAGGTGGCTTCGTCGAAGATGACGATCGGTGGATTCTTGAGCAGCACGCGAGCGATCGACACCCGCTGCTTCTGCCCCACGGAGAGTTTGACGCCACGCTCGCCGATCCATGTGTCATACCCCTCGGGCAACTCCCGAATAAAGTCATGCGCCCGCGCCACTTCCGCCACCGCCTCGATTCGGACCTGATCGGCCGAGAGGTCGCCGTAGGCAATGTTCTCGCGCACCGTGCCGTTGAAGAGGAACGGCTCCTGTTGCACGAGCCCGATTTGGCTACGAAGAAAGGCCAGCGGTAGGTCGCGGATACCATACCTGTCGATCGAAATTGAACCACCCTTCGCGTCGTAGAACCGCATCAGCAACTTCAACAAGGTGCTCTTGCCGGCGCCGCTCGGCCCGACCAGCGCCACCCGTTCCCCCGCCCTGACCGAAAGCGTCACCTCCCGCAAGACCGGCACATCCGGCCGGTAATGAAAGTGGACCTGGGCAAATCGGACGGCGCCCTCAAGACGATCCGCCGGAGCGACCGCCCCGGGTTTATCCGTCACCTCCGGCGTCGTATCGAGCACTTCGAAGACGCGGTCGCTCGCCGCCAGGGCATGTTGCAGCATGTGGTTGACGGAATGGATCTGGTTGATCGGGACATAGAAGAGCGCCAGATAGGATAGAAACAGGACCAGCTCGCCGAGCGTCAAGCGTCCTGCCAGAACTTCGGCCGAGCCGTACCAGAGGATCAACACCGTCCCCAGGCTTCCCACAAAGATCATGCTGGGCGAATAAACAGACCAGAGGTACATGGCTTTGAGGTTGCTCCGGCTGTATTCCTGGCTGAGCCGATTGAAGCGGTTCTGCTCATAGGACTGCCGGTTGAATCCCATCGACTCGCGGATTCCGGAGATCGCATCCTGCAAATAGCTATTCATCTCGGCCAAGCCCTTCCTGACCTGGTGATAGTAGCCATGCACCGTCGTCGTGAAGCGGCTCGCGGAGAACACAAGAATCGGAATCGGCACCAAGGCCAGCATGGCCAGCTTCCAATTCAAACTCACCAGCATGATCATAATGCCTACTAGCGTCAGACAGGCCGTCAGGACTCCCTCCAATCCGTCGATAAAAATCCGCTCTACATGCTCCGTATCGTTGGAGACGCGGGACATGATCTCGCCGGTGGAACGGTTCTCGAAGTAGCTGATCGACAACCGCTGGAGCGCGGCGAAGACTTCCTGGCGCAGGTCGTGAACGACTTGCTGCTCCAGCCGGTTGTTCAGCCTGATACGCAAGGACGCAAAGAGATTTTTCAGTCCGTAGGCGACGACCAACCCGGCCAAAATCCATGGCAGCCACGACGGTTGGTTGGCCTGGATCACATCGTCAATGACGATCTTGATGAACCAGGGCGGTACCAACTCCATGGCAGTGGCCGAGGCGGCACAGAGCACGGTGGCGATCGCCAGCCATCGGTAAGGACGAAGATAGTAGAGGACGCGTAAGAGGGACTTCACAAAGATATCGAGGTTGTTATTTCATCATACGGCACGACTGTACGGATGGGCAGCAAGTGAGGAAGATTTTTTCATGCGAACGCCACGTCTCCTTAGCAATGTGTCCGCTCAGCCAAGGACGGTCTCGTATCCTTGCCGGTCCCGACACGAACTTCAATCCTCCCGACGCCCTTCACATTGGCGCAGAGGTCTCCCAGGCCCGGCGTGACAAGCCGGAATGGCCCGCCCTTCGCGTCAGGCAGCGATTCGCCGTCCAGTTCGTAAATCAGAAGCCCATGCTCGCGCGCCTGCTGTAACGTCAAGGTAGCGGCATACTTGCCGTCCAGAGAATGAAACGTGACATGATCGGCCTCGATCGCCAACGCCGGCACATCGAGGAGCCCGCTTACTTTAATGGCCCGCCCCTTCATCCCGGACACGACAGATCCGACCTCAGCCACCTGAAGATCCTTCGGTAATTGACCGACCGCCTGTCGATCAAGAGTCACCGGTTGGACCACGGCTCCATCGATACGGAGTACGCCGGGCCCCGTCCGATCGGTGGTCGTGATCACCTTGATCATGGCCGTCAAAGCCTCGTTCACCGGCGTCGGAATGCCCAGTGCTCGCCCCTTCTGCACGATGTAGCCGTTCAAGTAGTCGATCTCTGTCGGGCGACCGGCCTTCCAGTCGTCATACATGGAGGTGTGGATATCCCGAAGCTCCTGCGTCCAGGTCACAACCCGATCGGCCATGTCCGGCGCGAGCGGCACCTTCAGCGCGGCAGACACCGCCATCACCTCCTGGACGATCTGTTGGATGACCCGCAACATCTCCGGGTGATCCAACGCCTTGGCCACCCGGTCGTTGACCAGGACCGTCAACGGATTGAACACGCAATTCCAACACATCTTCTCCCACTTGCTTCGCCGTACGTCCTTGGAAAGCTGACAGGGAATCCCGGCTGCTGTGAAGAGGTCGCGGATCTTCAAGAGCCGCTCGCTCTCGTGGCCCATCAGGTCGCCGATGGCCACCGCACCCTTCTTATAGTGCTCGATCACCCCAGGCTCGGCGATCTTGGAATAGATGAACGCCACCCCGCCGACGACGCAATCCCGCTTAAGCCGCGCGATCAGCCGGTCTTCTGTATCCACACCGTTCTGCAAGGTCAGCAGGACGGTCCTCTCGGTGATAACCGGTTCCAGTTGCGCCATCACTTCGTCGAGGTCGTAGGCCTTGATCGAGAGGATGATGAGGTCGGGCGCGGGCAATTCCCTGGGATCGGACGCTGCGGGCGGATGAACGGTGAACGTTCCACCGGCGCTGCGAACGGTCAAACCGCGCGCCATCACAGCCTCCAACGTCCTGGGCCGCAACAGGAACGAGACGTTCGGATTGGCCTTAGCCAAATGGGCGCCGAAAAAGCCGCCGACAGATCCAGCCCCTACTACCAGGATATTGCGCATGATCGATCCCCCCGACGAGACAGGATAAGGGCGGTACTATAGCACGGAGCAGAAAACCTCGGCACGGAGGTATAATGCGGTTCATCCATGAGCAACAGGATCTCCGAAGTCAGAGAGCGACTGACACAAGCGAGACGAGTCACCGTGCTCACGGGGGCCGGCATTTCTGCCGACAGCGGTGTGCCCACATTTCGTGGGACAGACGGGCTCTGGCGAAACTTCCGCGCGGAAGATCTGGCCACGCCGGAGGCGTTCAAGCGCGATCCGAGATTGGTGTGGGAGTGGTACAACTGGCGGCGGGAGTTGATTGCGACCAAGCAGCCGAACCAGGCCCACGAGGCGCTGACGATCTTGGAGGGGCAGGTCAAAGACTTCTGGCTGATTACCCAGAACGTAGACGGTCTGCACCGGGCAGCAGGTTCGACCAAGCTCTCGGAGATTCACGGCAATATCTGGAAGGTTCGCTGCACCGGCTGCGGCACGATTGAGGACAATCGCGATGTGCCGATGCGCCTGCTCCCTTCTTGTTCAGGCTGCGGATCGCTGCTCAGACCGCACATCGTTTGGTTCGGAGAATCCCTGGCACCGGAAGACATCAATCGAAGCTATGCCGCGCTGGAAGGTTGCGAGGTGTTGCTGATCGTCGGCACGTCGGGGCTCGTCTATCCGGCCGCCTCTTTCGCTCCGATCGCCAAATCTGCCGGCGCGTTCGTGGTCGAGGTCAATCTCGACTCGACCCCCAGCAGCAATCTGGTGGATATTTCATTGCAGGGACGAGCCAAGGATCTGGTCCCACTGCTGATCTCCTGACAGAACTCTGCGCAGCATCCCTCCAACCTACCGAGATCCCACCAGTCCTGTCAGTTCGGACAAGCTCCTGATCGTTCGATAGGGATTAATCCCCTGCGGCGGCGCGAGGTCCGGCTGATCGCCCTGACGTCGGATCAGCACTGCGGCGAGGCCGGCCTTTTGTGCGCCCATCACGTCATCCCGGAGACTGTCCCCAATGTGCAGGGCTTCCTCCGGATCGAGCGCATGCTTTTCCAGGGCCAATCGAAAAATCCCGGGCGCCGGTTTCGCCGATCGAGCTAACGAAGAGATGGTGACGGTATCGAAATAGTCGGCGATTCCAAGCCCCTTGAGAACATTGAATAGACGGCTGTCAAAGTTCGAAATAATGCCCAACTCCACCCCACGATCCCGCAGGCCTTTCAGTGCGTCGATCGTTTCCGGGTACAGTTCCCAGAACTCCGGGCCGTCGAATCGCCGGAACACCTCTTCAAAAAAGTCGTCGAATCGCTCGAACAGGCCCACACGATAAAAAACATTGTGCACCACGTCGAACCACCAGAGCCGCTCGCACCGTTTGATCTCGGCCGGATCGCTGACCTGGAAGACAGGCGGCGGCGCATCCTGCATCGCACGCTTGAACGCTCCCGTGATCGCCTCGCGCGAGTCCGACCCTCGGCGGAAGCCGTATGGAACCGCCAACTCGAGGTAGATGTCTGCAACGGAACGCTTCACCCGGAACAGCGTCCCGGCAGCATCGAAGAACACGACGTTGATCAAGGAGCCCGGCGATACCATCACCGACAGAGCTCCGCTTCGATCAAACGAACCTCGGGCATCACGTCGAGAAACATAACGATAACCACGTGAAATCGGGCAATTCTTTTGACAAGGTTTCCCCCCTCTGCTAGCGTCGATTCCATTGACAACAAGGGGTCTCTCATGGCGTCCACACTCTTTGTCATCGACAGCAGCCCGGCCGTCCGCCGCATGATCGAACAACTCTCATCCGACCAGGGATACGAGGTCCATAGCTTCCTAGACGGGCCCTCCGCCCTAGAGGCCGCGAGAAAGATGCCTCCGAAGGCCGTCATCGCAGATTACCATTTGAACAAAATCACCTTTTCCAGTTTCTGTAAGGAGCTCAACAAGCTCGACAGTCTCACCGACACCCCGATCATCTCGCTGATCGATTCAGCCGATCATCCAGACGAAGGATTGTATCGCTCGCTCGGCGTGGCGGTCTTCCTCACCAAGCCGATCCAACCGGGCAACCTCTTAGAAACCCTCCGATCGTTGGACACAGCCGGACAACCGGCTGTCAAAAAGGGAAAAGCGAAACGGACCTGGCCTCCTACCTCCCAAGCCACCGATCTGGAGGAGAGTGAGAGTCCCATCGAGGCCGGAGATGAATTGAATTTCTCGTTCGAGCCGGTCAAATCCAGTGGAGAGTCTCTCCCGACTCCGTCGGATGTTCCGTCAACCCCGAGGCCTCAGGCCGAGCAGGAGCCTCCGCGTCAACCTCGTCCCCTCACCCATACTCAACCGGCCGACGCCCGTTCCTCCGAACCCCCATCGTCGTCGAGACCTCCCGTTGCACCGCCGCACTTGGAGATAGCCAGCAAGACCTTCTTCGATGCCATGGCCTCGGGCGTTGCCAGACAGGTGACCGAGTCCCTCACGGCATCTGTTCAAAGCCTCGTGTCCCGCGAAGTGGAGCGTCAGGTCAATGAAAAAGTCCAGGACGCGGTGCGCGCGCATCTCACTGAGGCCCTGGCTCCGGACGCTCTAACCGGTTCCATCGAGCCAATTGTGCGGCGTGAGCTGCCCGGTCTGGTCAGCCAGCAGATTTCGAGCCACCTGGTCTCCCTGGAGCCGACCGTCCTTCATCGGATGGAGGAGACTACCAGACCCGCCATAGAATCAGCCGTCCAAGTCGCCGTAGAGCAAGCCACCGTCAATGCGATTGAACCGGCTGTCCAAAAGGTTCTGCCTGATGCCGTGCACCGACAGCTCGGCAACCTCGATCACGTGGTCACGAGCACGATCCAGGAGATGGTCGGGAGCCTGATGCGAGACGTACTGGAACGGGTAGCACGTGACATCGCCCAGACACGGATCGAACAGGCCGTGCAAGAGATCGTCCCCGCCGTGGCGGAAACTCAGGTGAGTGAAGAGATCAAACGCTTAAGTGCGCTCGAATAGCCGCCTGCACGCAGGAATCCGAGCCCTCAGGACTTCTTCGTCTTTTTTGCCGCCACCCGCCGCGCGCGAGCCAAGCCTTTCATCCGCTGCACATTCTTCCGATGTTTCCGTCTAACCTTCCGATCCTTCTCTCGTCCTCTGGGCATCGTCATTCATCTCCGGGTTAAGTGCCACGCCGCCGTCTCCACCGGCCGGACGGCGACCGATCTATAGCACAGGAGTTTCGGGCGTACAAGCACCACTGGGCCGAGATGCGCGCCTTGTCGCTCTATCACACGCATGCTAAGATGCCTTCCTTCAATCTGCCACAAACCTCCATGAGCCATCGCGATCTTCCCAAGATTTACGACCCGCATGAGGTCGAGCAACGGTGGTACGAGTTTTGGACCAAGCGAGGCTATTTTCATGCCCGCGCTGAGGACCCGGCGCAATCCTATTCTATCGTCATTCCTCCGCCTAATGTGACCGGCTCACTCCACGTCGGCCATGCGCTGAACAACTCCTTGCAAGACATCCTCATCCGCTGGCGACGGATGCAGGGGCGCAACACGCTTTGGGTCCCAGGAATGGATCACGCCGGGATCGCCACGCAAAACGTGGTAGAGCGGAGGCTTGCGGAAGAGGGCCTTTCCCGCGAAGCGCTTGGACGAGAGAAGTTCATCGAACGGGTCTGGGCCTGGAAAGAACAGTCCGGCGGGACAATCCTGCGACAGCTCAGACGGCTGGGCGCTTCCTGCGATTGGGAACGCACCCGCTTCACGATGGATGAGGGACTCTCCAAGGCCGTTCGCGAAGTCTTTGTCCGGCTTCATGAAGACGGGCTCCTCTATCGGGGCGAACGATTGATCAACTGGTGCCCCCGCTGTCTGACCGCGCTTTCGGACATTGAAGTCGAGCACGAGGAGATCACGGGGAAGCTCTATACGATTCGGTATCCGCTGACCGACGATCCGTCACGATTTCTGTTGGTTGCGACGACCCGTCCGGAAACGATGCTCGGCGATACGGCGGTCGCCGTCCATCCGGAGGACGATCGCTACAAAGCTCTCATCGGCCGGCGGGTGTCGCTGCCCCTCACGAGCCGGACCATTCCCATCGTCGGAGACCCCCTCCTCGTGGATCGCGAGTTCGGGACCGGCGCGGTCAAGATTACCCCGGCCCACGACTTTAACGACTTTGAAGCAGGCGAGCGGCATGGGCTCTCCAGAATCAAGATCCTGGACATCCATGCCCAACTCCAGGCCGGTCGCCTCGCAGAAGGTGCGCTGGCCGACCAGAACGTGATTCAAGCCGTCGGCGACCTTCCGGTTTCGAAGGCCCGTCCAAAGATTGAGCAGTTGCTCGCCGAACGAGGTCTTCTCGACAAGGTCGATCCGCACAAGATGGCGCTCGGCAAATGCTACCGCTGCAAGACGGTCGTCGAACCATTCTTGTCAGACCAGTGGTTCGTGAAGATCAAGCCGCTGGCAGAACCGGCCATCCAGGCCGTCGTGGACGGTCGCATCACGATTGTTCCGGAAGCCTGGAAGAACAACTATCTCGGCTGGATGCGAGACATTAAGGACTGGTGCATATCCAGACAAATCTGGTGGGGGCATCAGATTCCCGCTTGGTACTGCGAAACCTGTTATGGAAGGGCGTTCATTCGTCGATCCTCGGACGGAGTTCCGGTTATTCCATCCGACGCCACACCGATCGTGGGCTTATCGAAGCCGTCCTCCTGTCCTAAAGGGCACAGCGAAAACTTCGTGCAGGACCCCGATGTGCTCGATACCTGGTTTTCGTCCGCCCTCTGGCCTTTCTCCACGCTCGGGTGGCCCGAACAGACTGCCGACCTGAAGAAGTATTACCCAACCGCCACGTTGGTCACCGGCCTCGACATTCTGTTTTTCTGGGTGGCGCGTATGATTATGATGGGGCTCAAGTTCATGGGCGAGGTGCCCTTCCGCGAGGTCTACATTCATGCGCTGGTCCGCGACGCCGAAGGGCAAAAGATGAGCAAGTCGAAGGGCAATGTCATCGACCCGCTCCACGTGATGGAACAGTACGGCACCGATGCCCTGCGCTTCACCCTCGCCTCCATGTCCACGCCGGGGCGGGACATCAAGCTCGCCGAGGAGCGGATCGAGGGCTACCGCAACTTCGCCAACAAGATTTGGAACGCCGCGCGGTTCATTCTGATGAATCTGGAAGAGCCAGGAACATCGGTACCGGCCAAAGAGCGCTCTCTGCCGGATCGATGGATTCTTGCGCGCTTAGCCGAAACGATCGGTTCCGTATCGCAGTCCTTGGAACACTATCGCTTCGATCAAGCTTGCTCGACTCTCTATCAGTTTATCTGGCACGAGTACTGCGATTGGTACCTCGAACTCGCGAAGGTATCCTTGCAACAACGGGAGTCGCCCGAGGCCGGTTCCACCAGGCAGACCCTGGCGGAATCGAGCGAAGCACTCATGAGACTGTTACACCCCTTCATGCCTTTCTTGACGGAGGAGATCTGGCAGACGCTTCCCCACGAAGGCGACAGTGTGATGATTCAGAGCTACCCACGCACCGATGCGGCCTGGGAGGACAAGGAAGCCCAGGAGGCCATCGCGCTCCTTCAACAGGCAGTCGGCCTGGTCCGTACCGCACGGTCGTTGCTGAACTATAGTCCCGCCGCCCAGGTCGCCTTTTTCGTCGAATGCCAGCAGGCCGGGAATACCGCCGCGCTGTCCCGATTGACGGCCTATCTCTCGATCTTGGCTAAGGGGTCCGCAGAGGTCGCCGGGTCCAACTCTTGGCCGACCGACAAGGTGCTGCGTCTGACCAGACAGGGCACGACCATCGGCCTCACCGTGATGGGAGATGTGGACCTGCAGAAAGCCCTCGCACGCATCGCCAAACAGCGCGATGAGGAGACTCAGGAAGCCCGGCGGCTGGAAGGAAAATTGAAGAACAAGGACTTTGTCGATAAGGCGCCCGCCGACGTGGTGGCCGACCATCACCAACGGTTAGCGCTGATTCATGAGAATCAAAGCATCCTCGACAGCAGCATCAGCCAACTCACGAGCATGTTGACACGATAAACGGATGCAGCCGGTTTCGCCTGAACAGATTCGCGAGATCGTGACGAGAGCCCTGGAGGAAGACGCGCCCTTCGGCGACGTCACGACGACGGCTCTATTTCCCCAACCTGTATCGGCCTCAGCCGTTATCCTTGCCAACCAACGCCTGACGGTGGCGGGCCTCGCGGTCGCGATCCACACGTTTCAACAAGTTGGTGCGAGCGTGACTGTCACCGAGCATCTCTCCGACGGCTCGATGGCGCAAGCGGGAGCTGCCATCCTCACCGTCGCGGGAGACGCCAGGTCTATCCTCAGGGCGGAACGGGTGGCATTGAATTTCTTACAGCACCTCTCTGGAGTCGCGACGCTCACCCGCGCCTATTGCGACGCGATCCGCGGTTATCCGGCCAAGATCCTCGATACGCGCAAGACCACGCCCGGCCTCCGGGCGTTGGAAAAATGGGCGGTCGATCTGGGCGGAGGGACCAACCATCGGTTTTCATTGAGCGACGGCCTCATGATCAAGGACAATCATATTGCTTTGCTCGCGCAGGCGGGCCTGTCCCTGGCGGATGGCTGCCGCCGTGCCAGAGAGCGGGCCCCTCATCAACTACGGATGATCGTCGAGGTCGATAGGTTGGAACAAATCCCCATGGCGCTCGACGGAGGCGCCGACGTGATCCTTCTGGACAATATGGTCCCAACCGACGTGCGTAAGGCTGTTGATCTGATCAAGGGCCGAGCGCTGGTCGAGGTCTCCGGCGGCGTCGGCTTGGCGACGGTACGGGACTATGCCGCGGCCGGGGCCGATTTCATCTCGATCGGGGCATTGACTCACTCGGCGCCCGCGGTGGACATCAGCCTCGACCTCAGCCCGGTGTAGATCGGAGGATCTGGCCCGGTCACGCTGTGTCATTGCTTGCACCGCCTCCCTTGTCAAATGATCTGACCCAAGAAGCTGTCGCCTCCCTGCTTCGAACCTGCGCCTTCGGACGCCGGTTACAGGTCTTGCAACAGACCGATTCGACCAATTCCACCCTGCTCAAGATGGCTCAAGACGGCGCCCCGCACGGGACAGTCGTCTGCGCTGAACACCAGACATTCGGTCGCGGCCGTCGCGGCCGGACATGGGTTTCTCGTCCGGGCCACAGTCTCTGCTTTTCGGTGCTGCTCCGCGGCCGCCGGCTCTTATCCGAGGATGCCCACTGGCCTGCATGGATCCCTCTGGCCAGCGGCACGGCGGTGGCATATGGTATCGCCGACACTATCGGTGTTACCCCGACACTCAAGTGGCCAAACGATTTGCTCCTTGGCGACCGCAAACTGGGAGGTATCCTTTCGGAGAGCGTGTTGACGACTCAGTCCCCGCCGTTATTCATCGTCGGCATCGGACTCAACGTGACTCTGCCGAAGGATGACATGCCGGAGGAATTGCTGGGCACAGCCACGTCGTTGATCTCGGCTACCGGCAGGCCGGCTGACCGCGCGCAGCTTCTTTCCAATATTCTTGAGCGGTTGGAGGAACAGCTCGAACCGGTGCTGGACGGCGAGATCACGCAGGCCATTTCGGCCTATACAGAGTTGAGCTCAACGATCGGTCGAGAGGTCAGCATCGAGTTCACGGCCACGCCTCCCTTGATCGGATCGGCCAAGGCAGTGGCGCCCGATGGGGCCCTCCTCGTTCAGCCTCGCGCCCCCGGGTCCGCCCCTCGGAGGATGGGGATTGTTGCAGTTCGGGTTGGAGATGTGGTCCACTTACGGTGAGAGAGGAACGACAGGGCTCTATCCATGCTGCTCGCGATTGATATCGGTAACACCAACCTTGTCTGCGGACTCTTCGAGGAGACTCGGCTCAACGGCCAATGGCGGCTCGCCACCAACCATCAGAAGACGGCCGATGAATACGGACTTGAACTACGCGGGCTGTTGCAATTGGCCGGCTTCACAGTCGAACAGATCCATGGGGTGATCATTTCCAGCGTCGTCCCCTCGCTGACCTCCACCATCGAGACGATGAGCGAGGGGTATTTCCACCGCATCCCCTATCTGGTCTCGTCCGACACCGATTCTGGCTTGCGGCTCCGATACGCCAATCCGAAAGAGATCGGAAGCGATCGTATCGTCAACGCCGCGGCAGCCTATGCCCAGTACCGGACGGACCTGATCATCATCGATTTCGGGACCGCAACCACGTTCTGTGCAGTCACGCGACAGGGGGAATATCTGGGCGGAGTCATCGCGCCCGGCCTGGGGATCTCCGCGGAGGCGCTCTGGTCACGAACAGCCAAACTGCCCAAGGTCGCGTTGGTAAGCCCCAAGTCCGTCATCGGACGCGACACCGCCAGCAGCATCCAATCGGGCCTCATCTTCGGCTACGCGGGGCTCGTGGATGAAATTGTGGATCGGATGCAACGGGAACTGTGCACGATCCCGATGGTGATCGCAACGGGGGGCCTTGCGTCCGTGATCGCGCCGGAATCGAGACGCATCCAGGCGGTGAAACCATTTCTGACCCTCGAAGGGCTCGAACTCCTCCATCGTCGCAATCGAGGCGACTTCGTCGATCGCGAAGACCAGACCTCATCGGCAGGCTAAATCTTCCTCTCTCCTTCCTTCCTCTCCAAGGTTCCGCTCGCATCGTTGATTCGGCTAGAATTTCTGCCCACTTCCTGTTGACTTTACCCACCCGGTGGCTATCTACCAACGACCATAGGTATACCCGATGGATGACAATATGGAAAACGGCAACAGTCTCAATGACTTACCTGACCAGGACATGGCCGAATCCGTTCCGAACGATGGCCAACAGGTCAGTGAGCTACAACAACTTCGTGACAGCCTTGCGACCAAGAGCGACGAGGCTAAGACCAACCAAGATCGCTACCTCAGAGCCGTAGCAGAACTGGAAAATTATAAGCGGATCTCCCAACGAGAGCAGAGGGAGAGCATCCGCTACGGCAACGAATCCATCCTGAAGGAACTCCTTCCGGCGATCGACAATCTGGAGCGGGCGATCCAAGCCGCCAAGTCCAGCGCCGGCCCCGACGCCTTGATCCAAGGAGTGGAGTTAACCCTCAAACAATTGCAGGAGGCGATCGGCCGATTCGGGGTGAAGCCGATCTCCTGTATCGGTCAACCATTCGATCCGACCTGCCAGCAGGCAGTGACTCAGGTCGCCAGCGAACGCGTTGCGCCGGGGTGTGTGGTCGATGAGTTTCAAAAGGGCTATGTCTTGCACGACCGTGTCTTACGGGCCGCGATGGTGAGCGTGGCGGCAGCCGCGTCCGCCTCAGACTCGGAGTCCGGCCAAGATTCTTGACGCAACGGAAACGAAGCGGTCCGCTTGTCCGGTGATCCGGTCGGCGGGCGACTCCATCGCTTCGTGAGGGAAGGAGAGACCCATGGGGAAAGTTATCGGCATCGACTTGGGAACCACGAATTCCTGTGTGGCCATCATGAGCGGCGGCGATCCCGCCGTCATCGCCAATGCGGAGGGGAGCCGCACCACTCCCTCGGTGGTCGCGATCACCGATAAGGGCGAGCGCCTCGTCGGACAAATCGCCAAACGTCAGGCCATCACCAATCCCGAGAACACCATCTATTCTGTAAAACGCCTCATGGGGCGCAAGTTCCGCAACCGCGAGGTGCAGGATGCCATGAAGCGTCTGCCCTACAAGGTGCTGGAAGCCGACAATGGCGACGCGCACGTGGAGATTCGCGGAAAACGATACAGCCCCGCCGAGGTCTCGGCCATGATTCTGCAAAAAATGAAGCAGACGGCCGAAGACTATTTGGGAGAGAAAGTGACCGAGGCGGTCATTACCGTCCCGGCTTACTTCGACGACAGCCAGCGCCAGGCTACCAAAGACGCGGGACAAATTGCCGGTTTGAACGTGCTACGCATCATCAATGAACCAACCGCCGCTTCGCTGGCCTACGGCCTCGACAAAAAGAAAGACGAGCGCATCGCCGTCTACGATCTCGGGGGCGGCACCTTCGACATTTCGATCCTTGAAATCGGAGAAGGCGTCTTCGAGGTCAAGTCCACCAACGGCGACACCTACCTTGGCGGCGACGACTTCGACCTCCGGATCATGGATTGGCTCGTCGAGGAGTTCAAGAAGGATCAAGGCATTGATCTCAGAAAGGACCGCATGGCGCTCCAGCGGTTGAAGGAGGCCGCCGAGCGGGCCAAGATCGAACTGTCCTCGTCGCAGGAAAGCGAAATCAATTTGCCGTTCATTACGGCCGATGCCAGCGGGCCGAAGCACCTCGTCACCAAACTGACGAGGGCGAAGCTCGAACAACTGGTCGACGATCTGGTTCAGCGCACGATCGAACCATGCCGGAAGGCTTTGGCCGACGCCGGAGTCGGCGCACGGGACATTCATGAGGTGGTGTTGGTCGGCGGTATGACCCGCATGCCGAAGGTGATTCAGACCGTCAAAGACTTCTTCGGCAAAGAGCCTCATCGCGGCGTCAACCCCGATGAAGTGGTTGCCGTGGGAGCCGGCATTCAAGGTGGCGTGCTGAAAGGCGAGGTCAAGGATGTCCTCCTGCTTGATGTGACGCCCCTAACCCTTGGGATCGAAACACTCGGCGGGATCTTTACGCACCTGATCGAGCGCAACACGACGATTCCTACCAAGAAGAGTCAGGTGTTCTCCACCGCCGCCGACAATCAGACGGCGGTCACCATCCGAGTATTCCAAGGGGAACGCGAGATGGCCAACGACAACAAGCTCCTGGGTCAATTCGATCTCGTGGGCATTCCGCCGGCTCCCCGCGGCATGCCGCAGGTCGAGGTGACGTTCGACATCGATGCCAACGGCATCGTGCACGTTTCGGCCAAGGACCTCGGTACTGGCAAAGAGCAGTCGATTAAGATCACCGCATCGAGCGGTCTCAGCAAAGAGGAGATCGAGAAGCTCGTTCGCGACGCGCAAAGCCATTCGGACGACGATAAGAAGCGTCGGCAATTGGCCGAAGCCCGCAACCAGGCCGACACGCTGATCTACGGTACGGAAAAGAATCTCAACGAGCACGGCGACAAGATCTCGGAAGACGAGAAGACCAAGATCAAGGATGCCGTGGCCGCCCTGCGCAAGGCGATGGAGGGCAACGACCTCGACGCCGTCCAATCGGCCACACAAACCCTCACTTCCGCCTCCCACAAACTGGCCGAAGAGATGTACAAGAAGGCCAGTGCCGCCGCGTCTCCAGGCGGCGCCGGAGGACCGGAGGGCAACGGTGGCGCAACCGGCAAAACCGATGAAAAGGTTGTGGACGCGGAATTTGAAGAAGTAGACAAGGATAAAAAGTAGTTTAGAATCACATGGACCGGGGCCGATCTCTGAACCGGAGGTCGGCCCCTCCTGTTGACCGACTTTCCAACCGGCCGTGGCATCTGTGAGCAAACGCGACTACTACGACGTTCTCGGGGTCGATCGCACCGCCTCCGACGACGAGATCAAAAAGGCGTTCCGGAAGTTGGCCCGCCAGCATCACCCCGACCTCCATGCAGCGGACAAGGACAAGAAACAGGCAGAAGAGAAGTTTAAGGAAGCCAACGAAGCGTACGAGATCCTGAGCGATCCGGAGAAGCGCAAACGCTATGACATGTTCGGCCATAGCGGCGCTCAGGGCGGAGCCGGCTTCGAAGGATTCGATTTCGGACAAGGCGGCGGTTTCGGAGACATCTTCAACGACATCTTCGAAGACTTCTTCGGCGGAACGCGCGGCGGACGCCAGCGGGGCGAGCGAGGGTCCGACCTTCAATACAATCTTGAAGTAACGTTTGAAGAGGCCATCTTCGGCAAGGAAACCAAGCTGAAAATTCCACGCTGGGAGGTCTGCCACGAGTGCAACGGCACCGGAGCCAAATCAGCGGCCTCCATCAAGGCCTGTCCGAGCTGTCAAGGCGCCGGCCAAATTCGTCTCCAACAGGGGTTCTTCAGCGTGAGCCGGACCTGCCATCATTGCGGCGGGACCGGCCATGTCATTACCGACCCTTGCAAGAGCTGCGAGGGACGCCAACGCGTCTACAAGGAGCGACTGCTGGCCGTCCATATTCCTCCCGGCATCGAAGGTGGGATGAGGCTGCGGCTGGCCAATGAGGGAGAACACGGGGTCAACGGCGGACCTCCCGGTGACCTCTTCGTCGCCGTCTCCGTCAAGCCCCATTCGGTCTTTTCTCGAAAGGGACAGGAGATCTACTGCGACGCGCCGATCAATTTCGTCACGGCCGCCTTGGGCGGACAGGTCGAGGTACCGACCCTGCATGGTACGGCCACGATCAAGATCACGCCCGGCACTCAGCACGAAAAACAGTTTCGCATCAAAGGCGCCGGCGTGCCCAGTCTCAAGGGGGGGCAGCCCGGCGATCAAGTCTGTATTGTCAAGATCCACATCCCCACGAAACTTTCCCAGCGCCAGAAGGATCTCTTGGCCGAGTTCGCCAAGGAAAGCGGGCTCACGGCCTCGACGGAAGGGGATGGATTTTTCGATAAGGTCAAGACGCTCTTCGAGTAACGGGCTCGTCCCTCGGCCCTTGGTTTGCCCTCCACCATCGTTTCCGCATGCCGTCCTTCTTCGTCACCAATGAACAGGTGGTCGGGACAACCGTCATCATCCGCGGCGAGCTGTTGCGCCATCTTCGTGCCAGCCTGCGGGTCCGACCGGGCGAGGAACTGAAACTCACCGAGGATCATACCCGACGCCTCCGCGTTCAGGTCACCTCAGTCACAGTGGAACAACTGATCGCCACCGTGATCGAGACCGCCCTGCGGCCTGCTGACCTGGCACCCCCGGTGATCCTTGGGCAAGCTCTGCTCAAGCATGATCAGATGGACTGGGTCATTCAAAAGGCGACGGAGCTGGGTGTTGCCGTCATCGTGCCACTCGTCACGAGCCGAGGCGTGGTCCGGCCGAACGACATGCGTATCCGGACACAACGCGATCGTTGGAACCGCATTGCCTTCGAAGCCGCTCAGCAGGCGGAGCGATGGGACAGTCCGGAGGTCACGGACCCTCAAAACTGGCACGAGTGGATCGCCGCCGTTCCCCTCGCCGCCTCGCGATTGATGCTGCACGAACGCCGCGGATCGATCGCTTTGTCGGATATCTCTCTCTCCGACTCAGCCGACCACCCGTTCGTCTTGGCGATAGGGCCGGAAGGAGGCTGGACGGAGGAGGAGGCGACTGCCGCCGACCAGAAGGGATTTCGATTGGTGACTTTGGGTGAGCGAATCCTTCGGGCTGAAACGGCGGCCTTGGCAGGTCTGACGCTTCTTCAAGGTCGATTGGGACAGCTTCGCTAGCGCAGGCGTGCCGCTTCACGCCGGCATCGTCGTTAGGGGATCAGAGATAAGATTGTCCCATTCTCCCCGACCGCCCAGCCTCGCGGCGACCCCCCGGCAAAAGACAACCCAAATAGCGAATGCTTGGCAATCGGCTGGTGAGGCAGCCAGGTGATCCCTGCATCGACGGTCGAGTAAAACGCTCCCCCCTCTCCCACCGTCCATCCTGTTTTCGAATCGGTAAAGCGGATTTTCAGAAAATCCGTCACGCGCTTGCATCCTCCGACACAGGAAATCGAGCGATCGACCCACTGCCGCCCACCGTCACTCGTTTGCAACATGATCCCCGCGTTTCCCACCACCCAGCCGTTGGCCTCATCCAGGAACGCCACATCAAAAAACGTTCCCGCACTATGACTGGATTGCAACTCCCAAGTCGCGCCGCCGTCATCGCTGACGAGAATCGTCCCGAGGGCTCCGACCGCCAGCCCATGCTGTTTGTTCAGGAAGGTAACCGCATAGAGATTGGCGGTCGATTCGGTGGATTGCTCGACCCAATGTCGTCCACCATCTTCAGTGTGGAGGATAACGCCACGATCACCCACGACCCACCCCCGCTGGCCGTCGAGAAACGTCGCGGCATAGAGAGTCGCTTGGGTGCCGGTCGTCTGAGGAATCCAGGTCTCTCCTCCATCGGTTGTGGCTAGGATCGTCCCGTTGGCCCCCGTCACCCATCCGCGACGATCGTCCGCAAAGAAGATTCCGGCCAATAGCGTCCGCACTCCGCTGGTGAGCGTTCTCCATTTTTTTCCACCGTCGGTCGTCTTCAGAATGGTCCCACCGGCTCCGACGGCCCAGCCCAGTTGAGGGGATCGAGCCTGCACCCCCATCAGAGTGTTCGTGGTCCCGCTCTTCTGCGGAGTTACGCGCACCCGCTCGGCGCTTTCAGCTGAAAGTGGGAATGAAACCAGCGAACAGAGGAAGAGGACGACCCAGACCCACCCCATTACAGGCATGACGCTCGATCAGGACTGATGCTCGGCACACGGTATCGCGGATCGGCTGTCATACGGGAGACGAACACCGTCACTCCTTGATTCCGAGAGGAGCCATCCCATGTTCCTTGAACATGCCCTGTTCCGGAAGCCCACGGTGTTCGACGGTGAACTCTCCGACGGGAACGGTGACGTACTGCTTCGGTTGGCAGCAAGATCCGTCCGGTAAGACGTCCCATGACCCGCGACGCACCATCAATGTGCCCTTTGAGAGGTCGGGATTGAACTCTCCCGGCTTTCCGACACCGAATACATGCCGCCGCGGGACCACAATTTTGATTTCGTTGTCGGACCATGACAGGATGTGCAGGGCCACCCCGTTCAGCAGCACTTCCGTCCGGGAGATATCTTCGCCGACCTGAAACCGATCCCCCACGTAGGCTTGACTGCTTAGACCAAGCTGGATGGCCTCCCGCATGATGAGAAAATCTCCGAAGCCGGTCCCCTTGATCGTCACAACCTCATCGAGTCCGGCTGAATGAGGTTCATAGGACGTCACCTGAGGGGTCACGACAGTGAAGTGCCCGGCCTCGGTCGTGAGCACGGTTCGCTCGGCGCAGCAACTGCCGTCGGGGTTGGGTTTGACCGCTCCACGCTTCACTACGACGGGCCCGTCTTTCGCGCTGAACGGCACCCAGACATCTATTCTATCCTGATGCCATCGATAGACGACGGCCGGCACCCCGCCGATCTCAACCGCATTGTCTCCCGGTTCAAAATCGGCAAACGCATAGGGAGTCTCCCCGCTTTCCGAGTAATAGCCGAAATTCTCGCCGGTGATCCGAAGCAGCGTGCCGATGGGTCCCCTCTCAGGTTTGATCTTGGTCACCTTCGGCACGGTCACGGTGAAATGTCCCAATGTGCGGGCAGTCCCGCCCGTCTTGAGGACCACCGGGCCCGATTCCGCGCCGAGCGGCACGTGGGCCACGATGACCGAGTCCTTCCATTGGGCTACAACCGCGGGATGCTCGTTGAACAACACGGCGTCGCCTGCGCCCTTGCCGTTGCCGAACCCCAACCCGAACAACACCACCTTCGTCCCAATCGGACCGGTCAAGGGATCGACGCGAACCGCCGGCATCAACGAGATGCGAACGCTGTTGCTGAGCACATGCTGTACGGTGGCGCAACAGGACCCGTCAGGGAGCGGATCCGATGAAGCCAGCCGGATATGAATGTCTCCACTGGCCGCATTCGCGGGAACCTGAACTTCGATCTTGTCGTCCCGCCAACGCCGCGACCGGACGACTACGCCTCCGATCACCACATCATTGACGCCGAACATGGAATTGGGGTCGCGCGGTCCCGCCGTGGGGCCGAAATGTTCCCCCAGTAACTGCACGACTTCACCTGGTTCTGCCTTCGCAGGAACAACCTCTCGGATGATCGGGCGCTGGACGGTAAAGGACCCGGCCGCAATCTTGTGTTTGCCCTTCCGAATCTCAACCGGTCCGTCCTTCGCTTCGTACGGCACTCTGACTTCAATCAGGCTGGGTTCCCACCGTTGAACCAGAGCCGGTATGCCGCCGAAGAGCACGCGGTTCACTCCCGTCGATTGAAAAGTGCCGAACCCGCCTCCAACGATGGACACCGTCGCGCCGGGAGCGGCGCTGGACGGCTGAAGCTGCACGGTCGCCTTTTGCTGCTTGGGGGCTCTTTTCGACGTTGCGGCGAACGCTTCTCCACCGAGACCGGCCACGCCTGTAAGGACGAGAATCGACCCAATCACCGCGCTGATCGTCAAGATCCCGCGAGAGGTCGCTGGAAGGCTTGGACAACGATGGTTCGACATGGTGTGAGCTTCTGCTGCGTGGAAGATGTTGGAGTCCTGCGCATACCGCCAACTCCCCACGCAACAGAGATCGCTGTTCGAGCTGGAGTTATCGCGAGGCGATGGATGATATCGGACTATAACAAGGCATTTTTTTGAGTGTCAAGGCAGCCGGAAGGAGACGAGTTGTCTACGTATCTGGCACGGTTTCGACGATCAGATCGAGTTCAACCGGAGCATTCAAGGGTAATTCGGCCGCACCGACCGCCACCCGTGCGTGACGCCCCCGATCTCCTAGCAGGGCTACGAGCAGATCTGAGGCCCCGTTAATGACAGCCGGCTGTTGGACGAATCCCTCGGCAGAGGCGACATGACCGGTCAGGCGCACGACCTGAGCGATACGGTCCAAATTACCGAGCTCGCCTTGAATAATCGCCAAGGCATTGAGCATCGCCAGGCGAGCCGCGTCTACCCCTTGCTCAATCGTCACGTCGCGTCCCAGCTTGCCCGTCGAGGACAAACGGCCATTGCGCATCGGTAACACCCCGCTCAAGAACAACAGTCGGCCAGTCCTGACCGCTGGCACGTAATTGGCCACCGGTATGGGTGCGGCGGGGAGTTCCATGCCTAACTCTTTGAGACGTTGCTCCCAAGACATCGCTCTATTCCTCCCGCTTCTCGCGGCTGTTCAACGGCCCCTGCACTCTCAACCGCCCCTCAATGCGGCCAAATAGCTCTCACCCGTCGGTAGGCGCGATGCACCGAAGGCTTCTGCGATCGTTTGTCCCAAATCCGCGAAGGTTCGAAGCGTACCCAGATTCACGCCCTTGGCAATGCGGGGGCCGAACATCAGCACTGGCCTCGGATCACTGCTCGCTTCTCCGGTTCCCAGCACATCCCGCGCATAGTCGGCGGTCATGCACACCAGATCACCCGGCTTGAGCTTGGCTTGAAATTCCAACAGGGCGGTATCGAGTCTCCCCAACGCCTGGACCCAGTTGAAGGCGAACGAGGCGGCGCCTCCCCACTCCACGTCGTCGAACAGCCCGGCGACGATCAACCCTCTCGGGGTGGTGGACAGCGTCTTCATCAACTCGCTCCAGGCTGCTGCCGTGCTCCGGACCGGAACTGTTCTGGTGAAGCCGTTGCCGTTGAAGAGATCCCCCACCTTTCCGATCCCCGTCACCAATTGCTCCACGCTCATGAGCGCTTCAAACAGGGTTTGCCCAGGAGCCGCCTTGCAGGTCTCCCGAATCTGATCCAGCCACCGAAAGGCCCCGAGCGGTCCTCCGATCGGTCGTGCCACGACACGGGCGAGCGGAAACAGGGCTTGCACAGCTTTCCGGACATCACGA
>JANRMO010000017.1:0-85049 GCA_040981105.1 Nitrospiraceae bacterium | reverse complement strand
TCGTAGACCCTCCTGGATGCCTCATCTGATCGAATCGAACGGGATCGTGACTCGCCCGGCCTCCGGCGGTTCTACACGTCACGATCCTTGCCGCCGCCACGAGTGCGAACCACGCGAGCCGGATTGCCGACCACGACGCAGGCCGGCGGCACATCCCGAACCACGACGCTGCCCGCGCCGACCACGCTCCCGTCTCCAATGGTCACCCCTGAAAGGATGATCGCGCCGCCTCCGATCCAGACATCCTTGCCGACGCTGATCGGACGAGCATATTCCAACCCGGCTCGCCGGATGTCCGCGTCAAGCGGATGCTCGGCGGTGTACAGTTGCACGGCCGGTCCCATCTGCACATCGTCGCCGATCTCGATCGGCGCGCAGTCGAGGAAGACACAGTGGTAGTTGATGAACACATTGCGCCCGATCCGGATGTTATAGCCGTAGTCGCAGGCAATGACCGGTTTGATTACGGCGCCGTCGCCGCAAGCGCCCAAGAGTTCGCGCAGGAGCGCCGTCCGTTCGCCCGGCGCTTCATCCGAGGTCGCGTTGTACCGTGTCAACAGACGTTGTGCCCGCCGAATGTCCGCGACCAGGTCGGGATCAGCGGAGCGATAGAGTTCACCCGACAGCATCTTCGCCTTTTCCGTCTTGACGCCCATTGCATCCCTTCGCCTGAGCGGATCGCACCCGCCACCTCGGACTTTGAGCTTACTTCAACGCAGACTCGCCGGACAGGTGCGAGATCAGGTGGCGGAGCATCCGCTCCGAACGGATGACGCCGATCAAACGCCGCGAGTCCCTGTCCGCGACCACCGGCAGCCAGTCGAGATCGTGCTTGTTCATCACATCGCCGCCCATCAGGCTCGTGTCCTCCGGCGTGACCATGACGGGATCGACCTTCATGAAATCTCGAACGTTCGCCGCCGCGGTCTTCCCCTGGGCAAAGGCTTCGAACAACTCGTTCCTCGTGATGACCCCCTGCAAGCGTCCGTCCTGATCCAGCACGCAGAGGAATTCGAGCCCGTGCTCATCAAACAGGCGGACGGCATCCTCAAACGTGTCGTCGGGCGAGAGGCGGTGCTCGGGGGCCATGTCCATGAAGGCGGACAGAGGCTGGCGTTCGAGAACGGCCCAGGCTTGGGTGAGCCGAGGATTCAGGCGAGGACGCCGCCATCGGAGCGTTTGGGCCATCAGATTGCGAAAGGGAGCGAGCGTGCCGGAAATTTGCGAGAAGACTTCTTTGCCCATGACGAGCACCTCGACCGCCGTGCGCGCCCGGACGCTCGCGCTGCGCACCGTTCCGTCGAGAAGCGCCATCTCGCCGAAAAATTCTCCCGGGCCCAACCGACCGATGATCTTCGGCTGTCCCGTCGAGTCACGCCGTATGGCTTCGACCTCGCCCTGTTCGATCACATAAAAATTTATCGCCGGCTCGCCCTCGACAAAGATGATGTCGCCGGGGCGATAGTGCGCCCGCGCGATCCGTTCGGTCTGATTGGTCCTAGGGTGAGCCAGATCGCGAGGAAACAGCAGTTCCCAAGTCCAATCGAACGCGATCTTGATTCGGCGTGACCAGGAAGGGGATTTCAACAGATAGACGGTCCGCCACAGCCACCAGGCCGGAAACCCCGAGAGGCGGACGCCCAGAATCTCGGCCACCGCGTTCCGCTCGCCGATGCCGCAGAGTTGGCCCAACGGCTTGAAGAAAAACGGCCTGGTGGGTTCACGCCGGAGCACCCGGACGATGTTCTCCGCCGCTTGACGCCCTTGTCGTTCGGCAAACTGACCGGTTGTTGGAGAGACCTGTTTGTCGTAGGCATTGATAATGCCGGCGCAGTCGCCGATCGCCCATAGGTTCCGCGTCCCCTGCACGCGCATGTCCGGATCCGTCAGCAACCGGCCGCCTTCCTTAGGTGCCTCAAGCCGTTGCACCAGGAGCGGCATGGTGGTCCCGATCGTGCAGACGACTGTGGCGCCCCGGATCATCCGGCCGTCCTGAAGCTCGACTCCCTCGGCCGTGGCCAACCGGGCGCGCGCGCGCAACACCATCCGGATTCCGGCCTGCTCCATCTTCGTTCGTGCAAAGTCGCGCAACGTCGAGCTCACTTCCGGAAGAATCTGATCCTTGGCATGCACCAGCGTGACGCTGACTTCGCGGGCCGTGAAATTACCGTAGAACCGCAGGCTGGCCCGCACCAGATCATTGATCTCGCCAGCCGCCTCCACTCCGGTAAAGCCGCCGCCGACTACCACGAATGACAGATACCAACGGCGCCGGTCCGGATCATCGCAGACCTCCGCCCTTTCCAGTTGCTCCATCACGTGAAATCGCAGCGCCATGGCATCGCCGACCGACTTCAACGGAAACGCGTGGTCGGCCATGCCCGGCACGAGGCTGAGATTGACCGCGGTTCCGCAGGCCAGCACCGCATGGTCGAACGCCATACGATTCTGGCGTCCATCGTACCCCTCGTATTCCACCTCGGAGGCAGCCAGGTCGATCTGTCTGACTTCTTCCGTCCGGCACTGGACGCGAGGCAACATCTGGCGCAACGGGACCGTGACCGCCCCGGGGTTGATCGCCGCCCCCGCCACTTCCGCCAGCAACGGGTAAAAGACCATGTTGTTCTCTTGGCTGAACAGCACGATCTCGCAAGACTGCTGAGGCAATCGCTGACGCAGGGTTCTCGCGCATTTCACGCCGGCGAAGCCCCCGCCGATGATGACGATTCTCGTGGGGTCCATGTCGTCAGGCGTTCAACTCCCGCGGGCATGCGCCCCCGCACGGGCAACCTGAGCCTTGGCGGCAGCCATGATCTCTTCGGGCGTAAATCCGAATTTGCGCTGCAATTCCTTCAACGGCGCCGAGGCGCCGAAGGTTCTCATGCCGATGACGGCGCCCTCGCGTCCCGTATACTGCGTCCAGCCGAACGTCGAGGCCTGTTCCACGGCGACACGCGCCGTGACATTCGGCGGGAGCACACTATCGCGGTACTCTTGGCTTTGTCGCTCGAACAGCTCCCAGGACGGCATGCTCACCACGCGGGCCTTGACCCCGTCGGTGTTTAATCGGTCGGCGGCCGCGAGACACAGCGAGACCTCGCTTCCGCTGGCCAACAGCAACACATCCGGAGTTCCCCCAGCATCGGCAAGCACATAGGCCCCCTTGGCCAGGCCCGAGGCTGGGGCGTATTTCGCGCGATCCAACGTCGGCAAGGCCTGTCGCGACAGGACCAACAGCGCCGGCTCATGTCGCAATTGCATGATGAGCCGCCAGGCTTCCACCACTTCGTTCGCATCCGCCGGTCGGAGCACGATGAGGTTGGGCACGGCCCGAAGCGACGCGAGCTGTTCGACCGGTTGATGGGTCGGACCGTCTTCGCCGAGCCCGATCGAATCATGGGTAAAGATGTAAATGACCGGAATCTCCATGAGGGCGGAGAGGCGGATCGCAGGCCTGGCGTAATCGCTGAAGATCAGGAAGCTGGATCCGTACGGTCGCACCTTGGACAGCGAGAGTCCGTTGAGCACAGCGCTCATGGCATGCTCGCGAATGCCGAAATGGAAATTCCGGCCTTGGTAGGACTCCGCCTTGAAATCCCCGGCCCCGTCGAGTGTCAGCCTGGTTTTGGTCGAGGGAGCCAGATCCGCCGAACCGCCGATCAACCAGGGCACATGCTTGCCGATGGCGTTCAGCACCTTGCCTGAGGAATCGCGCGAGGCCATGCCCTTCGCATCCGCGGGAAACACCGGCAAGGCCTTATCCCATCCGTCCGGCAGACGACGATGCTGCATCCGATCGAGCTGATCGGCAAGATCCGGATACGTGCGCTTGTAGCCGACGAACAGCGCCATCCAGGCTTCGCGCGCCTCATGCCCGCGCCGTCCCATCACCGCCTGAAAATGCTCGCGGACTCCTTCCGGCACCAGAAACTTGGCGTCCTCCGGCCAGCCATAGTTGCGCTTGGTCAGCTTGATCTCTTCTTCTCCCAACGGCTCGCCGTGCGCCGCATGCGTGTCCTGCTTATTGGGCGAGCCGTAGGCAATGTGGCTGTCTACGATGATCAGCGTCGGCCGATCGCCGGTGCTCTGGAACGTGTGGAACGCACGTTCCAGCATCTCCAGATCGTTCGCGTCGCCGACCCGCGTGACGTTCCACCCATACCCAATGAAGCGCGTGGCGACATCCTCGCTGAAGGCCCAGTCGGTGTGGCCTTCGATCGTGATCTTATTGTTGTCGTAGATCCAGCAGAGGTTGGCAAGCTTCAGATGGCCGGCCAACGAAGCGGCTTCTCCCGACACGCCTTCCATCAAGCAGCCGTCGCCGCAGAGGGCGTACACGTCGTACCCGAACATCGGGAAGTCCGGACGGTTGAAATACTCCGCCATCCACCGGCTCGCAATCGCCATCCCGACGCTGGTCGCGACACCTTGGCCCAACGGCCCCGTCGTGGTCTCCACGCCGGAGGTCCAGCGGTACTCCGGATGGCCGGCGCACTTGCTGTCGAGCTGGCGAAATTGTTTGATGTCGTCGAGCGTGACCGAGAGCCGCCCGAGCGTTTCGTACTGGGGGTTCACCGCTTTGACGCCGCAGAGATGCAACAATGAGTAGAGCAACATCGAAGCATGGCCGTTAGAGAGCACGAACCGGTCGCGGTTGGGCCAGATCGGATCGCCTGGGTCGAACCGCAAAAACATTTGCCACAGACAGTAGGCCACCGGCGCCAGCGCCATCGGCGTGCCGGGGTGGCCGGAGTTGGCGGCCTGCACGGCATCCATCGAAAGGGTGCGGATGGTATTGATGCAGACCATATCCAGGGACTGTGCGGGCTGCGACTGGGTCGTGACTGGCTTGTCCTGTTGCATTGCGGCCTCCAATGATACCTTCGTCCATTCTCGCTCCGAACGCCCGATCCGATCTCGATCTGATGGATGCGCGTTCACCCTCTCCGCTCCACCCCCATCCCGGTTCGCTGTACCACGCAGGAAGGGCGCTCGTCTCCCCAAGCTTCTTCCCACAGGCGAAACCCGCCGGTGAAGGCATGTGCGTTGTCGCCCAATCGCGCCCATTCGGGCAACTTCGTGAGCCGTTTCGCGTTGCCGCCGCCGAGCACCACATAGTCGGCTTGAAGGGCCTCGTGAAGCGCCGTCACCACATCGTCGACATAGCGGCGCCATTTCTTCTTCCCGTACCGCTTGAGTCCGCGCAGGCCGACGTAGTCCTCATAGGTGCGGCCCTTCCGATACCGGAGATGCGCCAGCTCCATCGGCACCAGCACGCCGTGGGTGATCAGCGCAGACCCGAGGCCGGTGCCCAAACCTAAGAACAGCATGCGTCCGCCTTCGTAGCTCCCGAGCGCCTGCATCGCCGCGTCATTGATCACCTTGACCGGACGACCGAACGCCTTTTGGAAATCAAATCCCACCCATCCCGCGGCAAGGTTCTTGGGGTCTACGGCCGGCCTCCCGTTCGTAACAGCCCCGGGATAGCCGAGCGAGACAACATCATAAGGCCAGTCGGCGGCGAGGCGCTTGACCGTCGCCACCATGACCTTGGGGGTCATGGCTCGACCGGACGGGATCTTCCGCGGCTCTCGCTTACCGGTTGCGAGGATCTTGACGTTGGTGCCGCCTACATCGATCACGAGCACCTTGAGGCGGTCAGGTGAACGGCCGCTGCCTTGTCTCATGCCATCTGCCTCCATCCTCGACGATTGAACCGGCGGAGCGGGCAGGCTCCGCGATCGACCGATGATGTTCGCCGCACTATCCAGTCTGTCTCGTTTCCACCTGCAACTCCCCCTTCAAGGCGAGCACCTCATAGCGGGTGGCGGTCCCTTCCCGCCAAAAGCGAAGATCGATCGTCGCTTGCCCGACCCGGAGCTGGCGGACCGTGAGATCCGGCAGCCAGGGCGGCAACAGAGGATCGACGTACAGTGTGTGCTTATGCGCCTCGGCATCTAATCCCAAAATAGCGCGCAGAAAATGAAACACACTTCCCGCCGCCCAGGCCTGCGGCACATTGGCTCCCAGATATTGCACCGGGAACGTCCCCGGCCCCCGCTCGATTCCGGCATAGAGCTCGGGCAGGCGGTTGAACAGAAAGTACCGTCCGGCCTCGCTGATATCGCGGGCGATCAGGGCTGCGACGTCCGCAAACCCATAGCGCTTGCATCCCATTGCGATGATGCCGTTGTCGTGCGGCCAGACAGACCCGTTCTGGTAGGAAAACGGATTGTAAGCGGGGTTTCTCTCGGACAACGTCCTGATGCCCCAACCGCTCCACATGTCCGGTTCCCGCAATCGCCGCACGACCCGTTCGGCGCGGTTCGGACTGATGATGCGGCTCCACAGGAGATGGCCGGCATTGGAGGCGATCGTCTTGACCGGCTGCTTGTCCCCATCCAAGGCATAGGCATAGTAGCCGAGATCCTCGCACCAGAACCGTTCTTCGAAGCGCTGCTGTAGGTCCGCCGCTTCTTGCCGGAGTCGCGCCGCCCACGCGCGATCGCCGAAATGCTCCGCCACTTCCGCAGCCCGGCGCTTCGCGTCGAAGACGTACCCTTGCAATTCGCAGAGCGCCTTCGGCCCCTTCACGAGCGAGCCATCCGGGTAGACGACCGCCTCGCCCGCGTCCTTCCATCCCATATTCTCGTAGCCCCTCTCGGAGCGAGTCTGGTACTCCTGAAAGCCATCTCCGTCACGATCGCCGTATTGGTCGATCCACCCTAGGCATCGTTTGACGACCGGCTTGTAACAAGAGAAGAGCGCCTCGTCGCCCAGCCATTTCCAGGCCTCGTGCCAGGCGATGATATAGAGGATGGTCGCATCGGCCGTTCCATAGTATGGAGTATGGGGAATGCGTTTGAAATGCGCCAACTCGCCGACCCGCAGCTCGTGGGGTATCTTGCCCGGTTCCGCATCCCGGTCGGCATCCAGCTCGGTCGCTTGAAGCTCGGCCAATCGCTTGAGCGTCCCGCGCGCAAAATCCGGATAGACCGTCATGTTCTGCAAGCTGACGATCAGGCTGTCGCGCCCGAAGACACTGACAAACCAGGGGACCCCGGCGGCCGCCAGCAGCTCACCCGGGTGCTCCTCGTTGGCGGGAAGACGGAGGGCCGCCATGTCTTCAACCGATTGCCGGTAGAGCCGATAAAATTCTTCGTTCGAGGTGGTGACCTGCGTAGTGACCTGCTTCCAGCCCGTCAGGATCTGGGCGGCGCTGGAGTCTTCATGGGCCTGGACACATTCACCGGGGGCCCGCCGGAGGAGATCGCCTTCCTGAATGTCGTACTTACAGCACAAATGCCAGGTCGCGCCCGGCTCAAGATCGATCGACAGGTTGATTCGGCCGTTGCCATACAGTGCGGTTGATTCGCACTGCTCCAACGACACCACCAGCGCCCTCCGAAAGTCCTCGTGAACATACCGGCTGATCAGTCGTTGGGCGTCGCCCTCCCACTCGGTTTCGATCCGGCCTCTGCGCGTCAGCGCTTTGGCTCTAACTTCAAAAATGTCGGCGAAGTCGTTACGAATCAAGAGTGCTAGATTGAAGCGGGCTCGTTTGGCACTATAGTTTCGGATGTCGATATCCTCATGCAGCGCCTCTCCGATTGTGCGGCTCAGCACGAGTCCCAAGGTTCCGGCCGCAATGGCCCCATGTTCCGTCAAGACCCGTGGGTTTACGAGATAAGTGCGCGAGGCGTAATAGGCAACGGCCCCCGAATTCAACAGGGTCCAGGGCTCGCTCTCGATAAAGAGCTGGTAGCGGCTGAGGAATCGCGTGTCCCGAGCATAGAGGCCCTGGTCGGACTTGTCCGTGATGGAGCCGTCAAATTCGGACACGAGAAAGGTGTGTCCATGGTTGATGGTCGTGACGGGTGGACCGACCGTGACTTTCACAGCCACTCGCCCCACCTCTCCTTTTCCATGGCCTGCTTCTCGTTCCATCAGTGATACTGTTGTCTCGCAAGCCGGCCGACGGACGAAACGCGCCCTCCTCGTGCGCGTCGGTGACTCACCTTACATCGGGACGTGGGTCCGGAATGAAGCCGTTCCGGTTCGGCATGCGGATCTGCGGGAGCGTGCGCGCGTCGATCACCATCTCCTCGGCAATGATGCCGTTCTGATGGAGAAGCCAGGCGACCACCGAGTACACCTCGTCCGCAGAGAGAGACTGGGGCGCGTTAAACGGCATGGCCCGTCTGATGTAATCGTACAGGGTCGTCGCGTAGGGCCAGTAGCTCCCGACGGTCTTGACCGGATTAGCGGAAGCGAGCGTCTCGCGCCCTCCGACCAACCGATCCTGCGGACCTTCCTTGCCGGTCGCACCATGGCAGGCGGCGCACTTGGCCGCGTAGACCAACGCCCCCTGCTTCACCGTGCCCTGTCCCGGTGGTAAACCTCCGCCGGTTGGATCGACATCGATGTCTCGGGCTTGGATCTCTCTTTCCGACGCCGATTGCCCAAACCCAAAGGCTCCTCTCGGCTCTTCGGCGGACAAGCTCGGCAGGATGTTCCCGAAGGCTGCGACGACCAGGAGGAGACCCGACGCCAGACGCCTACACGTGAGCGTTCGGGACCTTGCCATGCCGTTCGACTTTCCACTTGTGAACGGCCTTGTTGTGATAGATCGAACGGGTGTCACGTCCATGGATGAGGTCCTCCCACGACGGCTGGACAGACTCGGTCTCGTCATGACATCGGCCCCGGAGAAGGATCTCCTGTCCCTCCCAGCGCCGGCGGAACCGAAATCTGGCGTGACATGTCTGCAGGACCGACTCCTGAAGCCTTGCGTTCTGTCACGTTCGGCCGCCATCCACACCCGGCTCGACCGCCGTCACACGTCCTTGTCCGCTCCAGGCCAATCTGCGGATCTCGCGAAAACCGGGGTGCATCCGCTGCCCCCGGAGAAGGACGCTTCATGCAGCGACCTTACACCTTTTGGCGGGCGGCATCCACACTCCAGATCCCGGAGCCTTGCGCCGAGATGTAGAGAAAGACAAAGCAGTAGAGTGCCGCGAGTTCGCCTCCATTTTCAATCGGAAACAGGCTGTGCGTACCATGGACCATCCAGTAGGCGAAGGCCATGAGCCCGCTGCACAGAAATGCGGCCCATCCGGCGAAGAATCCCACCATGACCAGCAACCCGCCCACCAACTCAATCGGCCCGGCAATGGCGATGACGAACGAGGGCACGTTGGGCGCCACGCCGGGAAAGCCGAACAGCTTCTGGGTACCGTGCCAGAGGAACATCAGGCCGGCCATGATGCGCAGCAACGCGTAGGCCTGCGGCTGAAATGATCGCATGAATGTCGGCATGTCTCACCTCCGAGTGTCAGTGGGGTGTGCTAGGAGGGTGACGCGGGTTGAGATCACCCCTTGTTCTCGACGGCCCGTGATTGAGGATCACCACCTGAAGCAGGACGATCCTCAAGGGGCAATCCTGAATCAGTATTCAAACGCGACGCGATAGAGAGCCGGAGTCATTTCAACGCCCAACTGCCCTAACTTCGCCTTCATGGGTGTCACGCTCTTTTCGTACGCTTTCCAGTAGACCTCCTCATTTTCCCAGATTGCGACGTTGATATAGTTGAACCTGCTGTCGGGCTTGATGCTGCTGTGAAACTTTCCGCTGATAAACCCCGGCTGCCTGGTGATATTCTCTTTGACATCTTCCCACCACTTCACAAACTCATCTTCCTTGTCCTTCGGAACCGAGAACACGTTGATGAGGGTAACGGGCATGTCGGTGCTTCCTTACTCCGTTTTTCAGAATGGCGGCGGGAAGGCCTCGGCCTTCCCGCCGTTGTCGCCGTCACTGAACTTCAACCGTGATCGTATCGCTCGCGGCGAGATGATCGTGGTCATGAGTCGCGGCCTGCACTTTGATTTCGTGCTTGCCCTTGCTCAGTCCCTTGAAGGTGCCGGGGAATTTCTTTTGCGGTTGACCGTCGAGATAGACGTGCGCATGCTCCGACTTGGAGCCTTTGGCGAGTTCATATTTCAGCTCAAACGTGTCACCAACCTTCGCCCCATCCTTTGGCGACGTGATCCGAATCTTTGATCCGTCATCTTCATCGGCAAAGGCGGGCCCGGTTGAGATGCCCACGAACAGGGTGAACAGAGCAAGACCCGCCAGCAAAACTCCTCGCATGATGACCTCCCTTGGTGACAGCCTGGAACAGTATGAACCAGACTTGTTGGTGAACTCTCCGACACTCTTACGTTTGACGCATCGCATGAATCGTTCCAGTTGATCGGCACTGAAAAATCGCGAAGGTGCCCGTGAATCCAACCGTCCTTCCGACGGCGTCCGATCAGTGACGATTGGAGGTGCCGATATAGCGGCACGCTGACGAAAAGCCGGCACGACGAGCGGATAGGCCTTTGACCTCTCGTACAGGACTGCGGTTCTTACGGTATAGAACGAAGCTCCAATGGGTCGATGGCGAACTTCTTCTCGTGCTCGCCAGCTCGGTCAAGATCGTGCTACAGACGCAAGGGCTTGATCGGCGAGACGACGGCCTCTGGATTATTTTTCCAGATCGCTTCGTCTGCATCGACATAGAGCTCCACTTCGTTGCCGTCCGGGTCGCGCAGGTAGAGGCTCTGACTGACGGTATGGTCGCTCATGCCGTCGATGGAAATACCGGCTGCCTCCAACTCGCGCTTGGCCGAACGCAGCTCATCCAAACTGTCGCCGACCTTGATGCCGATATGGTAGAGGCCTCGGCGCCGGCCGGATGGCGGCCCCGGGGCGTCGCCGACCTGAATCAACAACAGTTCATGGTGCGTCCGTCCTGAAGTGAGCGCGGCGGCCTGCCCGTGAAAAATATTTCCCACTTCCTTGAAGCCGAGCAGATCTCGATAGAACGACAGCGACCTCTGGAGATCCTTGACATAGAAGACCACATGACCGAGGTAACGAGCTTTCATGCTGTTGCTCCTTCCGACACCCTGCACGACTACCCGACCGGAATCAACGCCCCATTGATCTGGCCTGCTTCTTCAGAGGACAAGAAGAGGAGCAGTCGAGCGATTGATTCCGGCTTCACCCACTGGGCCGGGTCGGCCTCCGGCATGGCGGTTCGATTGGCCGGCGTGTCGATCGTGCTCGGCAGGACTCCATTGACGGTGACGCCTGAGCCGGCCTGCTCCAAGGCCAGGGTCCGGATCAGGGCGGCCAGCCCCGTCTTTGATACGATATAGGCTGCCGCACCGGGGAAAGGTTCCACGGCCGCTCGCGCGGCCATGTGGAGGATCCGTCCGGTCCCCCGCTCGACCATTTGCGGGATGACGGCCTTCGAGAGCAGAAAGGCCGCTGTCAGGTTCGTCGCCATCATTCGCTGCCAGAGGGCGACCTCCGTGTCGTCCGCACGTCCCGGCGCAAATCCACCCACAAGGTTGACCAGTACGTCGATGCGACCGACCTTCCGGATGACCTCGTCCACAAGGCGGCGGACATCGGCCTCATCCGTGACATTGACGCTCAGAGCCAGACGTCCGTCCGCATGTTTGGTAGACGGGCTCCGGTCGCCGGTGACGACGCGGGCTCCAGCCGCCAGGAACGCCGGCACCACGCTCTGACCCAACGCCCCGGACCCTCCGGCAATCAACACGACTTTCCCTTCCACGCTCATCCGGCTCCTCCAAGGTACGCGAGAGTCAGAACCCCTCAACCCTTTTTCCCAGTATCGTAGTAGAACCGCTCGTGCACGATCTTGCCGTTGTTCCAGTTCGCCACGGCCACCTGTTCCATGTGGACCGGCTGGCCGTTCGTGGCGATAAAGTCCATCGTGCTTTCGTAGAACGTGACGTTGTCACCTGCCGCGCTGGCCTTGACGGAAAACCCCTTCCATTCCTTGACTCCGCTCAGAAACTGTTTCTCCCGCTCGATGTTGGCCGCCAGTCCCTTCGTCGGAGGATTGGCATTGTCCTGCATCACCGTATCCTTGTCGTAGAACTCGTTCATCGCCTCAATGATCTTGCCGTTGCGGATGTGGTCGAGCAAATCCTGGAGTCGTTGCTGAAGATGGGTCGTGCTCATCGCTTCTTCTCCTTTCGTGCTGTGTGGTTTGACATGAACCTAATGCCCAGGTCCTGCACCTCTCGATAGGGGAGGAGCCAGACCAGGGACTCGTCGCTCAGATCGCCGACCTGGATGCGGTTGCCCCAAGGATCCCGGAAGTCGCAACGAAAGCCAGGGTGCAGCTTGATTCGATACTTCTTGACGAGCCTCCGGCGAACCTCTTTGATCTGGTGTTCGTCCCGCACCATGAGCCCGAAGTGCTTAACGCGATCCGGCTGTAGCTTCTCAACTTCGAAGATGGCGAGGAACTGATGCTCCCCCAATTTGCACCACGCCGCGCCCTCGCCGCCCTGGAGCATCTTCAGGCCGAACACATCGGAATAGAACTTCACCGCCTTCTTGGCATCCGTGACTTCGATCACGACGTGGTTGCATCCGTAGACCTCAACTGCCATAGCCGGTTTCTCCTTCCTGGACGCACCTATGACGCGGCGCGCGTGGCGAGGACCTCGCTCATCCAGGCGGCCAATTTCGGTGGCGGGTGGGCGCCGGACAGTCCCGGTCCGCCGCCGATGAGAAAGTAGGGCACGGCGCGAATTCCCAGTCGCAGGCCACGCTGCTCCTCCTCTCGCACCGCCGCGCCGCTCTCCTCGCTCTCCAGGCAACGTTCGCACTGCTCGCGATCGAGGCCGGCCCGCACGACCAGATCCACCAGCGCCGCCCGCTCGCTCAGGTCCGTTCCTTCTTCGAAATAGCCCTTGAACAGAGATTCCATGACTGCATCCTGCAGACCCTGTCCTCCGGCAGCCCAGACCAAGCGGTGCGCATCGAAGGTGTTGGGGGTGCGCGGAATGCGGTCGAATGCGAAGGCGATACCGGATTGCCGTCCCGCCTCCCGCACATGCTCCAGCATGGACTCCACCGCCTGATGGCTTCCGAACTTGGTCTCCATATAAGTCTTCCGATCCATCCCCCGGCTCGGCATCGTCGGATTAAGCTCGAAGGGACGCCACCGCACTTCGACGGTGCCGCGATGGCCGGCTTGTTCCAGCGCAGCCTCCAGGCGCCGCTTTCCGACATAGCACCAAGGGCAGATGACGTCCGAGTAGATCTCGATAAGAGGCGTGTCCGTCTGCTGCTCCACGTGAGAATCCCTTTCAGATGCGGCAACACTCGGGATCAGGACAAGTGTCCCATCTTGCCCGCTCGATAATCGTTCATGGCCTGGACCAGCTCCGCCTGTGTATTCATGACGAACGGCCCATAGCGCGCGATCGGCTCATCGATCGGCTCTCCGCTCAGCACCAAGATGGTCGCGTCCGATTTCGCCTCGAGCGTCACCCGCTCTCCATCCTGGCCGAACAGGACAATCTCGACTTCTCGCACGGATTGCGACCCGTTCACCCGCACTTCTCCGTGCAGCACGAAAACCGCCGAGTTGAACCCTTCGGGCAGCGGCAGCTCGACCTGATGCCCTGCCGCAAGCCGCAGATCGTACAGGTGGACCGGGCTGAACGTCTTGGCCGGTCCCGTAATGCCGCGGAATTCCCCGGCGATCACGCGCAACTGTCCGGCTTCTCCGCCGAGGTCCACCGAAGGAATGTCGTCGCTCATCAGCGTCTGATACCCCGGCTTCGACATCTTGAACGCCTTCGGCAGGTTCACCCAGAGCTGGATACCCTCCAGCAGTCCGCCGCGCGTGGCAAACTCCTCGTCGTGCAATTCCTCATGCACGATGCCGGAGGCGGCGGTCATCCACTGCACGTCGCCCGGTCCGATCACACCCCCGCTTCCGGTCGAGTCACGGTGCGCGACCTTCCCGTGATACATGATCGTGACCGTCTCGAAACCCCGGTGCGGATGTTCGCCCACGCCGAGCTGCCGGTCAGTCGGCGGAAAATGATGCGGCCCCATATAGTCCAACAGCAAAAATGGGGACAGTTGCTCCTCCACGCCGGCGCCCGGAATCATGTTGCGCACCGGGAAACCGTCCCCGACCATATGTCGGGACCCCGGTTGATAGACTCCCAGAATGTTCTTCTCCGCCGTCTTGATCGTCATGATGGCACCTCCGAAATCGACGCCTGCGCCGTTCGACTGAGGTCTACGGTTCGCTCGATCCGCTCCTTCATCCTTGCCTTCGGTAGGGCGCCCACAAACCGGTCCTTGGTCTGCCCCTGATCGAACAGGATCAGGGTCGGAATCGATTGAACGCCGAACTGCTGCGCCAGCTCAGGATTCTCGTCCACGTTCACCTTTACCACCCGGACGGCGCCGTTCCATTCACGAGCCAGTTCGTCCAGAATCGGCGCCACCATCCGGCAGGGTCCGCACCAGACGGCCCAAAAATCCACCAACACGGGCACGGGCGAGCGGCGAACCTCCTGCTCAAACGTCGCACCGGTGACGGCTGTCGTTGCTGATGTCTCCATCCCTTTTCCCTGGTTCGTCTGCATGGGCACCTCCTCCATCCGCTCGTTCATCCTCCTGCTTCAGCGAGCCTCACCATGCTCCCGATTCTGACGATCGACGGGGGCCGATTACGCCGCCATCTTCGAAAGTGCCTGCGAGAGCGTGACGACTCCGCGCACGACCGACTCGGGGTATTCATGTCCGATCGATCCGTTTACGAACCCTCGATACAGTTCCTCAAAGAGCGCTGCGGCTTCGTCCGAGAACCCGAAGGACTTGAACGTCGGCACACCTTACTCAACGGCGCAAGCTAGGCCGTTACCGGCCGTTTGAAGAGTTGACTTAGTGCTGCCTCCTTTCCGATAGCGCAACCAACGAGTCGGCCTATGGCGTTCAGACTGACGGAGATCGCTCTCGCAATCAAGAGGCGATCCGAAAATGTTCTCGCGACCCCAGTATAATAGTTCTAGTTAGAACAGAGTCAAGTGGGTCTGCCCGAGTGTCGAGGATATTGATGAAGCGGAAAGATCGTCGGGTCGCACATGCCGGACTGTCTCGGGCCGCTGCGCCAATTCGACCAATTGCTCTGAAGTGGCTATTCCTCCCCTCAGTCGTCCCGTCGGCCGATCGCGCGCTTGCGCAGGCGGCAAGTCTCACCTACGATGCCACCCCGGAAGCGCCCACGAGACTCTTGATTCTGACTCGAAGGATTGCCACGTGACGTTGCGGAGAACGTGGGTGTGGTTGCTGCTCAGCGGAACGATCGGCTGCACCACGATGGCAACCGTGACGAACGTGCGCGACCAGCCTTGCCGGCAGAATTTCGCTGCGGCCTTGTCCAACATCCTGGTCGAGGAGGGAGAGGAGCCGGAGCGGGCTCAGAAAATCGTCGATCATCCCGAGATGATCGGCTCGGTCTTCGACTATGGACCTCGCCCGTTTTCGGTCAGTTCCCAGTCGGGGACCGACTATTCATTCTTCGTGGAGAAAAAAGATGAGGTGTGCCTCTTGCGACTCTATGGCAGGCAGAAGGGCTTCACCCGCTACACGAACAACCTGACCTACATCCGCACGAAGGAACTTTCCGGTTGTCAGTGTAAAGAGTGACATGGTTGTATAGCACCCACAGTATTTCAGCAACTACGACACGTATAGGTTTGGACTAGAGCTCTGAGGGATTTCGCAGGAGGATTGTGTTAGGCAGAGGCTTTTACCTGACGAATGTTATTCGTTTCTTCTATCATCTCTAGAACTTTTGAAGCCTCCTGTAGGACGGAGTCTATAGCCTTCTTGGGTTTGATTTCCTTTGTCTGCAGAAGTGCATCCTTCCTATCAGAACCAGATGACTCAAAAAATCCAATTGTTGAAGCGATCTCCAGCACAACCGTTGAAGCTTCGTCCAATCTCCGGACTAGGGCCCTATCAATATCTTGTAATTCCGGGATGAATGTACTTGGATCGCCTAATCTGTAGACATATTGGTATGTACCGTAAACGCCCACTGGCTCAACGTCTTCTTTTATTTTTCCCTCATACGTCAAATCGTCAACTGTAGAAGCGAGTTCGGTACTAAAAGGACCATAGTGCAGGATCTCAAACTCCGCACTAACATCAGCACCAGATAATTGAAGCAAGTGAACTAGTTTCTGCAATCTCTTGCGTCCCTCAACCCTCCCTGAAGGAAGCGCATTGATGATTGCAGGTACTAAGGATGACAGTTTCATTGGATTTTTCGGGACAAGAAAAAGGTAGCAAACTATAAGGAAACGGACAAATGAAATCAAGCTCCAATCTGTCAGAGGCCCTTCCAGACTTCCAAAGCATGCTGGCGGTCACGATCGTTCTGAAAATAATAACGATGAGGAGCCCCTACCGGCATCTCTTGAACCCATCGGCTCAATACATGCATGGGGACAGGTGCTCTATCACCTTCGCTATACACCAGAATGTTTTTTAGATAGCCGATCCCTTCGTCTCCAAATTCCTTGTACCCCTTCCGTCTCAATCGATCTCGCTCGTGCCAGATCTGATTTTCTCTAAGTTTGCGTTCAAAGGCATTAGCTTTACTCAGCGGGATTTCCTCTTTTGGTCTTTTGGGCAACTCAAAGCATTTATACAAATCCCTATCCAGCAGTCGTCGGGATATCTCTGATATCTTTCCTCGTCGACTGTCAGCCAAGAATTGGACTATCGCCCAAATACCGTTGTCGTCCAGATTAATGTATGTTTCGAGACTCGGTTCTGGTTTTGATTCAAAGTAAATGCGGAATGGATTGGTCGCGGGCACCAAAGAGAGGTCAGCAACAAGGTCTGTGAGAATCTGCTTCACCATAGCCTGTGCAGCCCTAGTGGTCTTGTGAAAATAAACTTTCGAGTACAGCTCCGAATATGCGTATAGATAGTTTTCAATCGTTGAGAATCCCTTTGAAGAAACAACGAATCCTTCGGTTTTTACTTCCTGAGAACGTGGGTCTATGTCGATTTGTTGTATCGTTAGGCAATCAAACAGCCATTCAGGGTCCAGTGTTCCGAACTGAACACCAGTAAAGTATCTATCCCTCAACATGAAGTCCAATCTATCGGCATCAAGCTGGCTCGAGACGATGCTTGAGAAGACATCATAGGCGGGATCAGTCTCGAAGAATAAGAGTGTTCGCTTATGCAATTCGTCGCAAGTTTCTTTCAGAACATTTCCGATTTCCCCTTCCTCGATTATCTTCCTGGTCCATTCCTCATGATGAAATCTAATCCCACATTGCTCGGAAACCTCCTCAAATACGTGGGATAAAGGTCCATGCCCCACGTCGTGGAGCAGTGCCGCACACAAAGTTGCCTGCTCATCTACGGAATCAGGAGAACCCTCCTTGACGAACTGATTTCTTTTGAGAACTGCCAGCATCCGCCTTGCCATTTGCATAGCGCCCAAGGCGTGGGAAAACCGCGTGTGTGTAGCTCCCGGATAGACAAGGTCTGAAAACCCAAGCTGTTTTATCCTCCTGAGACGCTGAAGCTCACGGGTTTGTACCAATTTCCATAGAACACGATCATCCTGTCGCCCATTCGAAAATTTGATCAGGTTGTGGATTGGGTCTCGGATGCGTTGGTCTTTCATGTCAGTATTGAGCTTCCAGAATTACCTTGCCCCGGATTGCGATAGATTCATGAATAATTTACGGCCTACGATGAGCAGCTTCACTGTTCTTCACTGCGCGCATCAAGCAACCACCAAATAACACTCAATGCTTGCTCGTTGCCTCTTCTTCCGGAAGGGCACTCGTGCTGGTCCCACTGCGGCCATCGAGCGAGCGTGCTTCTTAGCGCGCGGGCTCTGGGAGCAAGGGATCGGTACGAGTTGCCCTTCCACGACTTCCAATCGTGCGGACTCTGCGAGCAAGAAGCATGGCCAGGCTGCTCACCGCCTCTCCTTCATCGCCCGTGCCACTTCGCGCCCGGCCTCGCGCGACTTGATCGACTCCCGCCGGTCGTAATGTTTCTTCCCTTTGGCGAGGGCGATCTCCACCTTCGCCTGGCCGCGCTTGCTGAAATAGATCTTGAGCGGCACGATGGTGAGGCCTTTCTGCTGGGTGCGGCCCATGAGCTTGTTGATTTCCTTCCGATGGAGCAACAACTTGCGTGACCGCGTCGGGTCGTGGTTCATGATGTTGCCGTGGCTGTAGGGGCTGATGTGGCAGTTGTGCAGGAAGACTTCGCCGTCCTTGATCGCGGCGAAACTGTCTTGAAGATTCACCCGCCCTTCCCGGATCGATTTCACCTCCGTGCCGCGCAGCACGATGCCGGCCTCGAAAGTCTCTTCGACGGCGTAATCGTGATAGGCCTTCCGGTTGGTCGCGGCGATTTTGTACCGCTCGCTGTCCTTCTCTTTGTCGCTCTTGGTCATAGGAGCCGCACTCTACCATGCCCGATCCGGGGCCGAAAGTTGAAGTTGACCCGCCTATGGAGGCTGATTAAGATGCCCCCACGATGGCACCTCCGAAGGGGTTTGATTCCTTCAGCGCAATCCTCGACGCCGTGGCGGAACGCCTCGGCATCAGGGCGAAGCTTCTCGAACAGCGGCTCCGTCGCGATTGGGTGGAGATTGTCGGAGAGCAGGTGGCGGCCCATACGAGGCCTGAGCAGATCCGTTACCGCAAGCTGTCCGTCCTGGTGGACCATTCGGTCTGGATGCAGCAGCTCGCGTTCTTGAAGCCGGACCTCTTGCGGCAGATCCGGGTGTCGGTTGGAGAGGACCTCGTGCAGGACCTGCTCTTTCGCATCGGCGACCTGTCGCGCATTCCATTGCTGGAACCCGCTTCGACGGTATTCCACATCGACCCGGCTCCCGAACCCTCCGCGCAGATCGTGCAGGAAGTCGCCAGCCGCACCGGCCGGATCATGGACCCCGAGCTACGTGCCAGATTTACAGCGGTGATAGCGAAGGCGCTCGTGACGGCTCAGCCGACGCGGGAAGGGGATCGGTGACAGCCCCCTTGAACAGCTCACGCGAGTAGGCCGCTGTCGCCGGACTACCGCCGTCCTTCACCAGCGGGCCGATGCGGCCCTCTTCCTGATCTCCCCGCAGCGAGTAGTATCCCCGCATCGCATTCTCAAACGATTTGCGAAAGTCCAGTTCCGCCGGCTCCGTGGAATCCGCCGCGGCCAAATAGCGGTGGAGCATCTGCGGCTCCGCCCAGGCATCATGTGGAAAGATGTACAGCGTGATGGCCTGATAACGGCCCTTGGGATCATTCGGTGTCGTCGGCTGGATCTTCATGGCGCCGAAATTCCTCGTTTCGTGTGCCACCTTGCGAAACCGCCGGATCAAAGTTTCGATTTCCGGATCGCTCGTCCAGGGCGGTACGTGCACAGCCACCGCCGCCCCTTCCTGCGACCCGATGCTGTACGGCGGGATGCTTCGGTCGGGCCGGCTCAGGTACATACCGCCCCAGATCAAGAGGAAGGACCCGACGAAGACGCTCAGGCCCAGCTTCACGACCGTGTCGAGTCGGGACCACCACCCGAACGGCCAAGTCGAGGAAGGAACGTGACGAGGGGAAGCCGGCTGGGTCATTGGGATGGACCGAGACTGGTGGGGCAATCTGTCTCAACGGAGCGAATCAGGCGTTGCCGTCGGCATCATCGCTCTCTTCCTCGCGATCGACGACCTCGGCCAGCCGCGCGACGCTGGCGACGCGGTCATCGCTCCCTTCCAAATCCAAGAGGCGCACGCCCTGCGTGTTGCGCCCGATTTCTCGAATGTCGTCCACCTTGCAGCGCAGGACCTTTCCATGCGCCGTCATCACCATCACCTCGTCGCCGTCTCGCACCTGGAGAAAGCCGACGGCTAGGCCGTTGCGCTCGGTCGTTTTGATACTGATGATGCCCTTGCCACCGCGGCCTTGGATACGATACTCCGTCACCGGCGTCCGTTTCCCATACCCGCCTTCCGTGACGGTCATGATCGCGGTGGTGGAATCCGGCGTGATGGTCTCCATCCCGATCACTTCGTCGCCTTCCTCCAGCGTGATGCCCTTGACCCCGTAGGCCGTGCGGCCCATCGGGCGGACATCCTCCTCCTTGAACCGGATGGTGATGCCCCGGCGCGTGCCGATCAGGATCTCGCGCTGGCCGTCGGTGATGTCCACCGCGATCAGCCGGTCGCCCTTTTCCAATCCCAGCGCGATAATACCGCCCTGACGTGGATTGCTGAAGGCCGACAGCTCCGTTTTTTTGACGACGCCTTGCCCCGTGGCCATCACGACGAACCGGTCGTTCCGGAATTCCTTCACGGCCACCGTCGCCGTCACCTTCTCGTTGGTCGCAAGGGCCAGCAGATTCACCAGAGCCTTGCCCTTGGAGGCACGACCAGCCTCGGGAACCTCGTGCACCTTGAGCCAATAGACCTTGCCCGCGTCGGTGAAGAACAGGAGGTATTCGTGGGTCGAGGCGGTAAACAATGTTTCGACGAAATCCTCTTCCTTCACGCCCATCCCGATCTTGCCCTTGCCGCCGCGACGTTGCGCTCGATAGAGCGACACGGCATTGCGTTTGATGTAGCCGGCATGCGTGATCGTCACGGCCACTTCTTCTTCCGCGATCAAGTCCTCGACGTTGATTTCGGCGGCCTCCGCCACGATCTGCGTCCGTCTCTGGTCTTGATATTCCTCCTTGAGCTCGGTCAATTCGTCCTTAATGATCTTCCGGACGAGCGCCTCGCTGGCCAGCACGGATTTCAAGTACTCGATTCGCTTGAGCGTCTCGGTGTATTCCTCGATGAGCTTGTCCCGCTCCAACTGCGTGAGCCGCTGCAGGCGCATCTCCAGGATCGCCGTGGCTTGGATCTCGGAGAGATTGAAGCTCCGCATCAATCCCCCGCGGGCCTCGTCCGGCGAGGCCGCCCGGCGTATCAAGGTGATGACCGCGTCCAGATGATCCAACGCGATCTTGAGTCCTTCCAGAATGTGCGCCCGTTCCTCGGCTTTACGCAGCTCGTAGGTCGTGCGCCGCACGACGACTTCGCGCCGATGTTCGACGAAGTGTTCGAGTATCTGCTTGAGGTTCAGCACCTCAGGGCGGTTCCGCACCAGCGCCAACATGATCACGCCGAAGGTCGTTTGCATCTGCGTGTGCTTATAGAGGTTGTTCAGCACGACCAGCGGAATCTCGTTGCGCTTCAGTTCGACGACGATTCGGTAACCATCGCGGTCCGATTCGTCGCGCAGGTCCGAAATACCCTCGATGCGCTTCTCCTGGATCAGCTCCGCGATCTTCTCGATGAGCTTCGCCTTGTTGACCTGAAAGGGAATTTCCGTGACGACGATCCGCTCGCGTTCGGTCCGTTCGTCCGTCTCGATGACGGCCTTGGCGCGCAGGGTCAGCAGGCCGCGGCCCGTGTGGTAGGCGTCCTTGATTCCCTGCTTGCCGTAGATGAAGCCGGCGGTGGGGAAGTCCGGCCCGGGAATTCTTTTCATCAATTGATCGATGGTGACCGTCGGGTCCTCCAACAGCACCAGCAGACCGTCGATGACCTCGCTCAGATTGTGCGTCGGGATGTTCGTCGCATAGCCGACCGCGATGCCGCCGGCGCCGTTGATGAGTAGGTTCGGCATCCTTGCCGGCAGGACCTTCGGCTCCACGCGCGATTCATCGTAATTGGGACTGAAATCGACCGTCTCCTTGTCGATATCGACCAGCATCTCCTCGGCCAGCTTCGTGAGGCGCGCCTCTGTGTACCGCATGGCGGCCGGCGGATCGCCGTCCACCGAGCCGTAGTTGCCTTGGCCGTCCACCAGCGTGTAGCGCATGTTGAAATCCTGCGCCATCCGGACGAGCGTGTCGTAAATCGCCGCGTCTCCGTGCGGGTGATAGTTCCCCATGATCTCGCCGACGATCTTGGCCGATTTCCGATAGGGCCGATTGTGCGCGAGCCCCATCTCGTTCATGCCGAACAAGATGCGGCGGTGCACCGGCTTGAGGCCGTCCCGGACATCGGGTAGGGCGCGGCCGACGATTACGCTCATGGCGTAATCGAGATAGGACGAGCGCATCTCGTCTTCGATGTTGATCTGGCCTAGGCGCTCATCAATCGGCATTCCGACTCCTCGTTACTCGTCAATCGTCATTCGTCAACCGTGAAATCTTTCCGATTCCGTGCCCGTCTGACGAATGACCGATGACGACAGACGTCTTCCTACACGTCCAGGTTGCGCACTTCGAGCGCGTGCTGCTGGATGAACTCCCGCCGCGGCTCGACCTCATCGCCCATGAGGATCGTGAAAATCTCGTCCACGCCCGTCACATCCTCAAGCTTCACCTGGAGCAACGTGCGCGTTTCGGGATTCATCGTGGTCTCCCAGAGTTGGCCGGGATTCATTTCGCCCAATCCTTTATACCGCTGGATGTTGAGGCCCTTCTTGCCCTGCTCGAGAATGGCGTGCAGCAGGTCTGCGGTGCCGGGATATTCGACCTGAACCCCTTCGGCCTTGACCTTGTACGGTGGCCGCCCCAGGCCGATCGCCGAGGGTGCCAGCTTTTGCAACTCCCGAAAATCCGCCGAGCCGACCAGGTCGTGCGTGAGTTCCAGCGACCGCATTACGCCGCTGGTCTGGACGCGGCAGAGGACCCTATAGGACTGGTGCTCATCGTCCGGCACGATATCGAAGGCCGGTATGGCCTTCGGGTAGAAGATCGCGAGAGTCTGCGTGACGTTCCTTACCAGGTTCTCGAGCGCCGCGCGGTCCTTCAGGAGCTCACGATCGAGCCCCGGTTCGTCCACGAAGGCCCGGACCAGCGAGGTATCCTGCTGCTTGCGGTTATACCGAGCGATCAGACCCTCGAAGGCGATGAGCTTCTTCAGGATCGGCAGCAGTCGCCGACCCGAGACAAAATCCTGTCCACTTTCGACATAGACTTCCACGCCCTCCACCGCCAAATCGGAGAGGTAGTCGTTCAACGCCGGTTCATCCTTCAGATAACGCTCCGCCTTGCTCTTTTTCACCTTGAACAGCGGCGGCTGTGCGATATAAATGAAGCCCCGTTCGATGAGTTCGGGCATCTGCCGGAAGAAAAAGGTCAGTAACAAGGTCCGGATGTGGCTCCCGTCCACGTCCGCATCGGTCATGAGAATGATCTTGTGATAGCGGGCCCTTGCGATGTCGAAGGCTTCCTTGTCATCTTTTGCCTTTTCCGTGTCTTCCTTCTTCTGCCCGATCCCGGTACCGAGCGCCATAATCAGCGTCCGAATCTCTTCGCTCGCCAGCATCTTGTCGAACCGAGCCTTCTCGACGTTCAGGATCTTGCCCTTGAGAGGTAGTATCGCCTGGAACTTCCGGTCTCGACCCTGTTTGGCGGACCCGCCGGCCGAATCGCCCTCGACAATGAACAGTTCACTATGCGCGGGGTCCTTTTCGGAGCAGTCGGCCAGCTTGCCTGGGAGGGAACCTCCGTCGAGCGCGCTCTTACGCCTGATGAGATCCTTGGCCTTCCGCGCCGCTTCGCGCGCCCTTGCTGCGTCCACCGCCTTATTGATGATCTTGCGGGCGATCGGCGGATTTTCCTCGAAGTAGTTTCCGAGCGCCTCGTTGACCGTCGCCTCGACGATCCCCTTCATTTCGCTGTTGCCGAGCTTGGACTTCGTCTGGCCTTCGTATTGGGGATTCCGTAGCTTCACGCTGACCACCGCCGTGAGCCCCTCGCGGACGTCGTCCCCGGTAAGCGAATCGACTTCCTTCTTCAACAAGTCGTTGGCATTGGCGTAATTGTTAATCGTTCGGGTGAGGGCCGCCTTGAAACCGACCAGATGCGTGCCGCCCTCGCGCGTATTGATGTTGTTGGCGAAGGAGTAGAGGTTTTCCGAATACCCGTCGTTGTACTGCACCGCCACGTCCAGCAGGTGGTCGGGTTTCTGGACGGAGATGTAGATGGGCTTGTGCAGCGGCGTCTTGGCTTCATTCAGGTGCTCGACAAACGACACGATCCCGCCCTTATAGTGGAACGTCTGTTCCTTTTCCCTTCGTTCGTCTTCAAGAGAGATGGCCAATCCTTTGTTGAGAAAGGCCAGCTCCCGCAGCCGCTCCGCCAGCACGTCGAAGCTCAAATCCAATGTTTCGAAAATCTGGCCGTCCGGCTTGAATGTGACTTTGGTACCGCGCTTTTTGGTTTTTCCGGTCACCTTGAGGGGTGCCAGCGCCTTCCCTCGCTCATAGCGCTGCTCGAAGACTTGTTCGTCGCGCCAGATCTCCAGCTCCAGCCATTCGGACAACGCGTTCACGACGGAGATACCCACGCCATGAAGACCTCCAGAGACCGTGTAGGCGCCCTGCTCGAACTTGCCGCCCGCATGGAGAACCGTAAGCGCCACCTCGGCCGCTGACTTTTTCTGCGTCGGATGCATCTCGGTCGGGATGCCGCGGCCGTTGTCCACGACGGTCACGCTGCCGTCGATATGAATCGTCACCTCGATCGACTCGCCGAACCCCGCCATGTGCTCGTCCACGCTGTTGTCCACCACCTCGTAGACCAGGTGGTGGAGGCCGTCGGGACCGGTGCTCCCGATGTACATGGCCGGACGCTTCCGGACCGCATCGAGCCCTTCGAGGACCTTGATGGATTCGGCCCCGTAGGTTTCGCCGCCGGTCCGGCTTTGATCTTGGTGGTTGGTATCGGCCATTCGTCTCCTAGCAGTCAGGCGTCATTCGCCGACCGTCAATCGCGGAAGTGTATGAAATCGTAGATTGCCCGCTTTTCCGATTGACCGCTGACGAGTGACGGTTGGCGTCATATCTTGATCGGCATCACCACGCACTTGAACCCTGGGCTCTCGCGTTCCTGAATGAGGCAGGGGCTCAGCGGATTATCCATCTGAAGTGAGATCTGCTGTCCGTCCATGACCCCGAACGCATCAAGCAGATACCGGGCGTTGAACCCGGTGGACAAGGTCTCGCCCTTGTACTCGGCCGGCAATTCCTCGGTGGCCTCTCCGTAGTCGGGATTGTTGGCGAAGAGCGTGAGCGTACCGCGCGCAAACGTCACCTTCACGGCGTTGGCTTTGTCGCGCGCCAGCACCGCCACCCGACGGCAGGCCCCTTCGAGCTCAACCCGGTCGACAAGAATTCGCTTGTCGCTCTCCTTAGGAATAACCTGCTGATAATTCGGATAATTGCCCTCCATCAGGCTTGATGTGAGCAAGAGGCCGCTCTTCCGAAAGATCATCAGCTTCTTCGTGAAGCCGATCAGCGGCTCGCCGTCGCCGTCTTCCTCCAACAGCCGGCGGATTTCGTGCGCGGCCTTCTTGGGAATGATCACTTTGATTTCCCGCGGTGCCTCTCGTGATCCAGCGGCAACTTCCTGCTCTGCCACAGCCAACCGATGGCCGTCGGTGCCGACAAGCCGCAATGTGGTCTTTTTATCGCCGGTCACTAAGGTGACCAGGAGGCCATTGAGGATATAGCGGGCATCGTTATCGCCCGCGGCGAAGAGAGTCTTCCGGATGAGTTCTAGGAGATTCGAGCTGGTGAACGGCGTCAGTCCCTCCTTGTCGATGGCCGGGAGGGCTGGGTAATCGCCCGCCGGGAGACTCACGATCTTGAACTGGCTTTTGCCCGCTTGGATCGTCAGCCAGTTGTTCTCCGCAGTGGCCAACTCGATTTCGCCGTCCCTCAATTCCTTGATAATCTCAAACAGCTTGCGCGCCGACACCGTCACCGTCCCGACTTCGGAGATCGTGGCCTTGTAAACCGCCCGCATGCCGATTTCCAGATCGGTTGCGCTGACTTCGATGCCGTCTTGCTTAGCCTCCAGGAGAATGTTGGAAAGAATCGGCATGGTGTTTCGCTTTTCCACCACACCCTGGACACGTTGCAGGGCGACCAGCAATTCGTCTCGTGAAATCTTGAATCTCATCTCTCACTCTCCGCACGCGGCTACCCGCGTGCAATTTGCTCCTTTAGAGTTTCCAGCGTCGCCCGCAGGGTCGTGTCGGTCTCCAGCGCTTTCGCGACCTGTTTGCAGGCATGCATAATTGTCGTATGGTCCTTGCCGCCGAAGTGGCGTCCGATCTCCGGAAACGACGCATCGGTTAGTTCCCGGCAGAGATACATGGCGATCTGCCTGGGCTGTACGAGTGTCTTGCTCCGCCGGCGTGATTTGAGATCGGCGATCTTTAGATGGAATCGTCCACTTACGGCCTCCTGGATGTCGTCGAGCGCGATGATCTTCTTCTTATCGCCGATCACGTCGCGCAGCACGGTCTTGGCCATCTCCAACGTGATCGGCTGGGAGGTTAACGAGGAGTACGCTCCCAAACGAACCAACGATCCTTCCAACTCGCGGATGTTGCTCTTCATGTTGTTGGCCAGGAACTGCACGACTTCTTCGGGCAGCATCACCCCTTCGTCCTCCGACTTCTTCCGTAGGATCGCGATCCGTGTCTCCACATCGGGCGCCTGAAGATCGGCAATTAAGCCCCATTCGAATCTCGACCGCAGCCGTTCTTCGATGTCCGGCATCTCCTTCGGAAAACGGTCGCTGGTCACGACGATCTGCTTGTGGGCTTCGTAGAGGGCGTTGAAGGTGTGAAAGAACTCCTCCTGTGTCCGCTCCTTTCCGGCGAGAAATTGAATGTCGTCGATCAGCAGCATGTCCACATTCCGGTATCGCCGGCGGAGGTCGATCATCTTGTCATAGCGAATAGAGTTGATTACCTCGTTCGTAAACTGCTCGGTCGTGACATAGGCGATCCGGAGATCTGTCCGCTCCGCGACATGGTTTCCGATGGCGTTCAGCAGGTGGGTTTTCCCAAGCCCGACTCCTCCGTAAATGAAGAGGGGGTTGTATGCTCGCGCCGGCTGTTCGGCCACCGCCATACAGGCTGCATGAGCGAATTGATTGCTGCCTCCCACCACAAAGGTTCCAAACGTATACTTTGGATTCAAGTGGGCATGTTTCCGACTTCTCGGCCCGCTCGTTCCCTTTGGGGCCATTCCCATGCCTTCGCTACTGTGATCACGTTCGTCCGTAGTGGACTTCTGGATAATAAAACTGACATCAACCCTCGGCCCGCCTCTCACCGTACCGATCGCCTCACCGAGAAGGTCTCCATAGTGCTCGCCCAGCCAATCGCCGAAGAACTTGTTCGGAACGACAATCCGTGCCCCGCTATCCTCCAAGGCTTCGAGGCGGATCGGTGCAAACCAGGTTTCAAACACCTGCCTCGGTACGCGGTCGCGCACGTAGGCTAATGTGTCATCCCATAACGTTGTAAGGGTCATAGGTATCGGGCTTTCCGTACTATACACAGAATTATTCACACCTGTGGATATCTACCCCGGTTCATCGAACTTGTATATATCCTGTAGATAATCATCGTCGATCTGTTCACAGGGATGAAAGCGGAAACTTCCAACAACAGCATCTCACTGAGCATCCCCAAGTTGTCCCGTCATCGTCCACGAGTAGCCCCATTCCGATCCAGATCCTCACCCACAGATGACCGGAATCTTAAGAGACTGTTTTCTTGTGAGCGTTTCTCTTTTCACATGATCCACAGGACTTATCTTTACTCCTACTACGGCGACTATTCTTCTTCTTTCACCATACCTAACCGTCATAGCGTGATAACCGAATCCGAGGCAAAAATTTTTTCGACGAGATCCTCGTACCCGATCGTCCTTCCTGTAAAGGCGACCTTACGCTGATGGAGATCTTCCTTGAGAGCCGACACCGGTATTGAGTTCAACTGACCGTCGAGAGAGATACGAACCGCCTCCTCCAGAAGAACGATCTCTTGCTGGAGATCCGACTCCACCTGTGGTGAAAAGAGAGGATCCTGGGAGAGGTTTGTGTTTCTCGTGACGAGATACAGGACCTTGTGCATGGCTTCAAAAGACCAACACGCGTCGAGAGGTCGTTACATGCCGATGAAGTTCCACCGGTGGTGCTTCCTTGACACGGAAGCCTGGTTCGATCGAAAAGCTTGTGATCGCTCCCGGCACGACGAGGAATTCCGTTTCCAAGTGTCGGAACGATGGGAGATACTTTTCAAGGATGTCGAGATCGACCACATCGTCACGGTCATCGGAAAGAAGTTTCGGAGCATTGTCCAAGAGAACGACCTTGAGTGGGCGGTCGCCCGCTCCAAGGCCCAAGGCGATACGCAATGCCTCAACGGCGCGTCCGGACGTGAGAGGATTTACTCGAATGACCACGGTCGTCGTGTCGGACATGGAGAAAATTAAGGGAAGTGCGCGGCTTAATTGAAGGATACGAACTGATCACATGCGTCGACCATATTGGACAGAATGACCAATCCACAGAGAGTGATACGTGGGTCGAGAGACTCTGTTGAAACACCATGGTGCTGGCATCCGTATGCGCAGACAAAGTACTTCATCCCAAGGCTGGATAACCCGAGAATGCGAGCGTCTCCGAGGTTCTTGACGCCCTCGTCGATCAGGTACAGATAGACATCAACACCCTTCCGTGTTGCGGCTTCTGAAAGAGCAATAGCCGTCTCTACATGGGGGTGGCCAGGGGGTGTGGATAACAAGATACCAAGCTTGCGCTTTTCCACAAAGATTAATGCTGATTAGTATAGACTTATCAATAAGTTACATTGTTCATACTTGCGCAAGACTATGCTCTTTCGGATACAAAGTCAATAAGGACTTTTCTAGCAATCAGTCTTTCAATAGACGAACGGACAGATCGTGAACCACGGAAGAAAGAGGGATCTCTTCCTGAGCTTTCGAGACCATGTTTCGGAGGATCGCCACTCCTTTCGCGACCTCGTCATCGCCAATGATCAGGGTGTGGGAGCAATGGAGACGGTCGGACTGGCGAAGATGCGCCTTGAGGGTGGTAGATCTGTAGTCACAGGTGGCCTCAATGCCGGCCTGGCGGATCGAGTCAAGCAGCGGGTGAGCGGTTGCGATTCCATCTCGGCCGAACCCTGCAACGTACAAAAATGGCGACGGGGGAGGGACGAGGTCATCCTGCAGTAAGAGGGCGATGCGTTCAAGACCGACGGCAAACCCGATCGCAGGCGTTGGCGCGCCCCCAAGCACCTCAACCAACCCGTCGTAACGGCCGCCTGCGCCGACCGCGTTCTGCGCTCCTAGGTGCGTGCACGTCACTTCGAACGTGGTCAACGTATAATAGTCAAGCCCACGTACAAGTCGAGGGTTGAGCGTAACCGGGACGGCGATCGCCGACAGTCCGGCCTGCACCGCCTCAAAATGATCCCGTGCTCGCGACGAGATATGATCGACGATCGAGGGGGCTCCGGAAGTCGCCTCACGACAGCCTGGCACCTTGCAATCGAGGACCCGGAGCGGATTCGTGTCCAGACGACGCTGGCAGTTCGCGCAAAGGGCGGCCTGTTTGGTTTCCAGAAATTCGCGAAGGACCTTTTTATACCGCGGCCTGTCTTCTGTTTCCCCAAGAGTGTTGAGTTCCAACGTAAGGCCCGGCAGCCGCAATGCGTTGAAGTATCGCCACAGAAGGGACACCACCTCCACATCCGCTTCAGGTTCCGCCACCCCTAACAGTTCGACCCCGAATTGATGAAACTGCCGCAGGCGTCCCGCTTGAGGCCGTTCATGGCGAAACATTGGGCCGAGATAAAACAGCTTTTGCGGCAGGGGCGAAGCACCCAAGTTATGCTCGATATAGGATCGCACGGCGCCGGCGGTCCCCTCGGGCCGTAAGGTCAGGGAGGACCCGTCGCGGTCCGTGAACGTGTACATCTCCTTTTCCACAATGTCCGTCGTGGCGCCAATCGAGCGGGCGAAGAGTTCGGTCACCTCGAAGATCGGCAGCCGGATCTCGCGAAATCCGTAGAGCCTCGCATACCGGCGAGCGCTGTTCTCGATGAGAAGCCATCGGTCTATCTGATCCGGAAGGAGATCCTTGACGCCTTTAATACCCTTGATCATGGTGCGCGTTTGCTCGTTAAACCCGTGTCTCTCGTGGTCGATCCTCGGCCCGCGGCATCATAGCGCGACGAGGGAGGGACAAGTCAACGCAACCGAGGCGACTCTATCGCCGGCGACCATGGTTAGCGAACGAGGGTCGTCGTATTGACAAGCGTGACGGCGGTTCTGCATGCTGCGCGGCAGATCGCACAACTCGGCTCTCTGCGCATGAATCGCAACCCAACTGCAACGAGATCGATCGCACGGTGGTCAAGGCACAGGGCAAACCTGGCCTTCGGGCCGGAGCGGCATGACGGCTGGAGGGCTTCATGATGACCGATGGTCCCGGTAGGCGCGTGGTCGCCGTGGCACCGATGCCCCCCGAGAAGGCGGCTTACGCGCTCGCGCGGTACAGCCGCTCTCCGGATTCGATCGAGGACAGCATCCGCTGGGTGCACGGTCATTCGTCGGAGAAATTCTGGGATCAGTATTACTTCGCCTACGGGCACGCCTCCATCGCCGACCTGGGTCATGCCATCGTCTGCTTCGAGCACATCTCCGAGCTCGCCGCCATCCGGATCGAGGACGAGCCGCTCTGGGACGGCCAAGCGAAATCGAGCCGCTATCAAAATTTCGGTCCCGGCGGCTGCTATACCCCCAACGCTATTCGGGAGTCAGAAGTCGAGGGACTCTATCAGGGTATTCTGGGCAGTTTGGCCAACGCCTATCGCCTCCTTCATGACCCGGTCAAGCGGTTTCTCTCCGAGCGAACTCCGCGCCCGGCCGAAATGAAAGAAGCGGATTATGATCGGACGATGGCGGCACGCGCGTTCGATGTCACCCGGTACCTGTTACCGCTCGCGGCCAAGACCAATGTGGGGCAGGTTGTCAGCGTGCGGACATTGGAGAAGCAGATCACTCGGTTTCTCTCTGCTGCCTTGCCGGAGCTCCAGATGATCGGGGACGACCTCAGAGACGCCTGCCTCCGACCGCCGGTGAATGCCTGGGGGGAACTGTGCGGTCAGACGGCCGGCCTCGGCGAGCCGCTGGCCCCAACATTGGCAAGGCACGCCAAGGCTAGCCCCTATCAGAGCCAGGTTTATCAAGAGATGGGTCGGTACGTGCGGGAAATCCTCAAGCGTGCCGGGCTGGAGGAGCGTTCTTCCTGGGGCGATTCGGACGAGCCCTCTTCCCTGGATCTGATCGAGCCACATGATCCGCTGGATGAACTGGCCGCCACCTGGTTGTACCGGGGAGGGCAGGCTCCCTATCGCAAGATCCTGGATCTAGTTCGAGGGTGGACCGACAAGGAGAAACAGGAAGTCGTCGATCTCGCGCTGGCCAAGCGAGGCCCGCACGATGAATTGCCCAAGGAGTTTCGGAGCGGTTACAGCTTTATCTTCGACATCCTGATGGATATCGGCGCCTGGCGAGACCTGCATCGCCATCGCCGCTGCCAGCAGATCCAACAGAACTTTACGACCGCCCACGGCTATAACGTACCGCCGCTGTTAACCGAAGCCGGACTCGATCACGATTACCGGGATGCAATGGATGCCGTCAAACGGGACATCGAGACCATCCGGAAGAACAGCCAGGAAGCGGCCCTCTACGCCATTCCGTTCGGCTTCAAGGTCCGTTGCCTGTTCAAGATGGATTATGCGGAAGCGGAATACATCTCCCGCTTACGGTCCGGCGTCAAGGGTCATTGGTCGTACCGGACCGTCGCCTGGCAAATGCAGCAGGCCATGGCCCAGCGCTATCCGTTCCTTGCCGGCCACATTCATGCAACACCTCCCACTGTCGAGGACCGTCTCACCCGCTGAGCTGCCCGTGACCATCGAGGATTTTGCGGCAGAGATCGAAGAGGCCCTGGTTGCGGGAGACTGGTCCGCGGTCGAGCGTGCGGCGACCGCGTGGCGACAGACCTCGGGCGAACCAGCCGGTGATCCGAGGCCCGTCTTCGCGCTGAACGTTGTCCACCTGCTGCGTGGCGAGATGGCGCAGGCCTGGGCGCTCCATGCTGCGTCGTTGGCCGAGCCGGAGGATATTGAACGGGTACGGAAGTGGCTAGACGAGGTACGGGCCCGCCGGGGAGACAATGGCTCGCTCCATCTGGTGACAGGCCTGTTCCTCTCCCAATCGGGACAATCGGAGGAATCGGTCGCCAGTTTCAAACAGGCCATGACGCTCCTGCCGACGTCACCCCTCCCACATTTTTTCTACGGGCAGATCATGGAACGGGCCGGCCGGTCGGACATGGCCATCAAAGCGTATCGTGAGGCGGTGCGGCTCGGGCCTGAGTTTACGGCCGCGCGCACAGGTTTGGGCGTGCTCTATCAACAGCAGGGGCAGCTGGAGCAGGCGCTCCCGCAGTTCCGCGAAGTGGTGAAACAGCGCCCGACGGACGCGGTGGCCAGGGCCGCATTGGCTTGTGCACTGGCGGCGCAGGGTAAATTCGAGCCGGCGCTCACGGAGTACAAGGAAGCCGTGCGGTTGGACCCGACCAACGCCGAATTGCACTGCGGACTGGGCAAGTTCTACGAGGATCGAGGCCGAAACGAACTGGCCATGCAGGAGTATCGGGCTGCGGTCCAAGAGGACCCTGATTTCGCGCCCGGCCATGTCGCGATCGGTTGGCTCTTGCTCAACAAGCGGAAGATGAACGACGCCATGGAATCCTTCAATCGGGCTCTGCGGGCCGACCCGGATCAAGGCAAGGCTTATCTCGGAATCGGCAAAATCTACGCCGCCCACGGGAAGACGGAAGTGGCTGTGGAGAACTATTCCAAGGCGCTTAGACTCGAGAAGGACCCCGATGCCAAGAACCGGATCTTGAACGAACTCTACATGGAAGGCACCACGTGGGACACATAGGGGCGCGCCGGAGCAGGGTTGCTCTCTCTCGACCGTCAGAAAGCGTCGCGCGGCCCTGATCGGAAAATCGCGGCGATGGACGGGCGTCGGCTTCAGACGCCCTGGAATGCACTGATGGTCCGCAGCCTTTGTCAGTGTACTTTTTAGCCGCCTCTGCCTCTGAGGCCGCGGCCGTTGGCCGCGATGCCGGCACAGGCGGCATCCGATATGCCTCTCAAAGACAGACACCCACTCCAGGGCCCGCTTCAGCCGTCTGCCCGTCCCGCCGTGCAGTGGGATCGCGGGATGACTATTTTTCGATCATGCCTGGGGCTATGGGGCGTGCCGTTACTTCTCTATCGCCGGAAATGGGGGGAGCCTGGTTCAATGTGAGGTATACATGGGTCTGCGGGAAAATGAGGTACTGACTAACAGGAAGGTCGGATGGAACAATAGCCTCTTTCCAGATCTTTGGCGAAGGACGCGAGTCTCACGCGCTAGGATTTCGAGGGGAATGTCCAACTCCGATCAATTCGGCGGATCATTTCAAGATATAATCTGCACCTCCTCTATAAGACTTCGTAGACCAGGCCGCTCCCGCCGAGCAGCGCTTCGAGATCCTTTTGCGTCATGCCGAGCTGTTCTATCCGAAATGTGATTGCATCCACGGGATCGGAGGGGCTCATGGCATGGTGCTTGGCTTCATAGGCTTCGACCAGCGTCGTGAGGATATCCAGTTCATCTCCGGCCTTGGTGCCTGGCTCCGCGTCCATCAAGCGTTCAATGCGAAGCAACGCGCGCTCATAATCCCGCTTCGTCTTGATGAGGAAGAGGTTCATGGCTTTTCTGGCGCGTACTTGGGTGTCAGCAGATTTGCGGACCCGATCAAGATTTTTTTCAATAAGACCGCAGGGAGTCTGGACACCGAGGCGTACTATCGAGTCGTACGTTGAGGTGAGCAGACGATAGAGAACGCAGCTAGAGGAATCCTGGTCGAGGCTCCGGAGGCTGTTCAAGAAGGTCGTTCAGCGAGGCCGCAGCAAGCGGGGAGGCGAGGCGTACTTTTTTCCGTACGGTGAGCCTCAGCGCGCCGCGAGAACAAAGCTGGCGGCCTTCTTCAACAGCCGACTACAGCTCGCGCAAGGCGCCTTGCAGCACCGTGAGCTGCGTGATCGGATCGCCGGCGGTCTTGAGCTCGCCTTGGATCTGGTCGCGGAGATAAGAGGAGTAGCCGACCTTGTCCAGAAGAACGTGAAGGAATCGTTCAGGCGGCAGCAGGCTCTGAGCCTTCAACTCGTCGATCGTCTCGTCGCTGACCGGCACGTAGGTGCTCCCGATGTGGAACACCACGTTGTAGTGCTGGTCCTTTCTGATTCGTTCGAACCGTAGCCCCTTCACCCGACCTCCCTCCGATTCACGAGGAGAGGCGATTGTAGTCAAACGCGATCCGGAAGACAAGGTGGGAAAGGCGAGGCAGGGGGCTTCCTACCTGGGTCAGGAATGTTCTGATTTCTTCCCGAAATACTCCCGCCGGCTCACGGACACGTCTGTCACGAACATCACGCCCGAATGCCGTTCAAAAAGAGGTCGGAGCCCAGCCAGGATGGGCTCAACTTTTTCTGCCGGTACGACTGTCATGATCATGACCAGGCTTTCCTGCTCGCTGAACATGAAGTGGGCTTCGCGGACCCCATGGTGTCCCTTACCGGAAACATTGCCGATGATCGTGTACCCCGAGGCCTGAACCTTGTCGAGCAACTCGGTCACAAACGGCCGATTGTCACCCGAGACAATCACGCGTATCTCCTTCATCGGGTGCAGGGTCAGTGCGCTCATGTCTCAACTCCTTTCGATTCCGGCAGATAGATGTTCCGATTGGGCACGCTCGACTTTCCGCCATTCCTTCGAGGGCAGATAGCGGTAGCACAGCCCGTCGGCCGGCTCGAGCGCCACCAAGTGGACCCACTCGTTATGATAAAAATGCTGGAGCAGTTCATGCCGCGCGATCAACTTGTCCAGCTTGGCCCGCGGCGCCTCGACGACCGAGAGGAGGCGCATCGGCTCATGATAGGGGACCGTCCCGTTCATCACGGTTTGCCAGGCCAACCCCAGCCGAAGGTCGGACCAGGGGCCGGACATGATCCCGAGCCGGCCGACCACATTATGATAGATCTTGCTCCCCGCGCCATACACCTCGTTGTCTACGGTCGAGAAATAATGCTCCATGTTGATCCATTGAGCCACCAATTGCGGCCCGGTCAACAGCACTTCGAGCAGGCGGTCCGTCGGATCTTCCCGATAGTCGTAGGAATGCAGGAACACGCGACCGCCAAGGTTGAGCCCTTTGGTCAGCGCACGCCGGCCAATGATGAAGGCCGTGTTCCCCGACAGACCCCATTCCGGACGAACCTGGCTCCAATCGGCGCTTCGCTCGCGCACATGTGATGCCGCTTGTTCGGCCGGGAGCATGGGGGTTCCATCCGGGAAGCGCGCGGAGCGTTCTTGGCTGGTCAAGCGCGCCGCTTCGCGGAAGTCGGCGACCAGCCGCGCGATGTCCTTGCGATGGGTCGGCGGCACGTCTTCGAGATCGAACAAGGTCACCTCATCCGTGGTCGTATCGATCTGACCGGCCAAAAAATGCGTGTCCGGTGGAATTTCGACGCCGCGCTTGACCAATCGTTCACGGACCGGCGCCTTGTTCGCCATCGCGGCCAAGACGCGGGCGTTGGGGTTTCCTTGGTTTCCGCCACAGGCCCCGCAATCCAACGCGGACTCAAAGGGATTGTTGTCGGACGTGCTGCCGTGCGCGCAGAAGACGACCAGCCGGGCGAAATTTCCGGTCAACCCCAGCATCCGAAGCGTCGTTTCCACGGTCACCACTTGCTCGTCGAGCGTGAACCCGGTGCGGGTAATACGCTCCTTTTGCCGGGAGGCGGCTCGAGGGTTGATACGATAATCCCGGCGAAGCTCGTCGATAAACCCGGCCAACTGCTCCGCGGAGAGATCCACCGCCCGGGCGGCTTCGCTCAGGTAGGGCTCGGCCGCCGCCTCCTGATCCAGGGCTCGCTTGCGCAGGGCTTCGACGAACTCCTGCTCCACCCGCGACCCGTGGAGGCCGAACCGTTCGCGCAGCGCCTTCCAGATAAGCGCCCGCTGCTCCGCCACGATCATTTCTTCGGTTTCGGACGGAGGCAATTTGTCCACGGTGACGCTCGTGGCAATCGGCGGGACCAAGAAATGCCGTAACCATCCAGTGAGGCGCCTGTACAAGGCCGGGAGCAGTGTCTTGCCGATGAGCGGAAAGCTGTAGAACCAGCCGAGTGATTCGACCATGACATAGGGGGTCACGACGTTTTCTTTGAGATCGTGCAAGAGCGTGTGACCGGCATGGACTAGTTTGGCCCGCGATTCGTGCTTGGAGACGAAATGTTCGAAATAACTACGAGGAATTTCCCGCACTTCATTCTTCGCCCGCATGATGACCGGGAATTGCTCGGTCTCGTGCTCTTTCCCCCATGCTCGATATTTCATGAACACCGCGAAGAACCCGGCGAAGCCGTAGGTTTCATTCGCCCCGGTCGATTCCAAATGTCGGCGGAACGGCTCCGATCGCACATCGAGGCAATACACGGATTGAGAGTGCGGCCGTACGGACGGGCCCGAATCGTGGACCGCCCGGTCGTGATTAGCCGCCGCACGGAGCAGCATACCGAGCAACTGGTCCTGGTAGGAGGCTTCAAATGATCTGAGCCAGACCGGTCCATGGAGAGATTCGGGAAAGGCCTCCATCCAGTCCACGAGGTGACGGAGTTCCGCCGGCGCCGCTTCCAGGAGGACGGTCGGGACCATCTCCAGGGCCTGTGCAAGCGTGAGCAACCGTCTCGCCATCGATCGCCTTGCGGCTCGGTCATGGAGAGGCCCGACCTCGGCCTGATAGCGGTTGGCCAATTCATGCCACGCCTGTTCGGTTTCGCCGATCTCGATCAGGCGATCCACCTGCGCTGCATAGAATGGGAGAAGCCGGCCGCCGACCCGTTCTTTCCGCAAGTAATATTCATAGGGCCGTCGCCGCATATAGTCGGATATCGCATCGTAGTTGCCGACGACTCCGAGGTGGTCCCGGCAGGTTTGTTGGACGAGTTCCCGCACGTACCAGAGACGGACGGCGAGGAACTTGACCAGCCCGACCTCGTAGGCTTCCTGCCAGACATAGCCGGTAGTTTCAGCTCGCCATTTGATGAAGCCGGTCCAGCCTGGAAGAGCCGCGAGCTGCAGGGAGAGATAGTCGAGCCGAAGGGATTCGGGAATCCCGAGTGCTTCCAAACTGTCGAGCACGGCGTCTTCCGGATGATCGGGCAGTGCCGAAATTTTTTTCCGGCTGTCCACGATTCCGCAGGGCGACCATTCCCTGGCCGCGAGCGCCTTCCATGCCGCGTAAAAGCCCGCCCCCCGTCCCGGCATCGCCCAGGTGGCATGGCCTTCATCAAGGAAGGCTTCGCACCACTTGATCAGCTCCGCGTTGATCTGCGCCCCGAGCTGCGTGCCGAACGTCTGATCGCACCAACCTGACAACGTCCGATAGCGCCCCAAGACCGCGAGGTCTTTCTGAATGTCTCCCGTCATGCGATCCTGAAAGGTCGGGGCGGTCCAGAGGGCCAGATGGTCGGCGATGGCCTCGACCTGTGCTTCGCCCGGCCCCTGATCGAGCAGGGCATCGAGCGGCTCATTGGTCGACGCCGACAGTCCATGGGTGAGACAGGCGCGCAGTACCTCGTGGTGCGAGATGCGGCAAGGGCCCAGGGTGAGGGTCTGGCGCAATGCCAGGGGGGCCAGAGCCTTATCTAAGTGGTGGAGCTGGATTCGCCCCGAACGGAGATAGTCTCGATATTGCTCCCCGGGAAGATAGCCCGTGCCGCCCAGATACTGCCGGCCTCGTTGGACCGTTTCGTCGAAGGGCAAATATTCAAGACCGTGCAGCGGGTTGTGGTGGACGAATGTCCGCATCGGCCAATATTGCCCGATGACTTCGCTGGCCAGGCGAATGGTCCCGCGCAATTCCATGCGACGGACCTCACGATCCGGAGCCGTACTCAGTGGTTCCATGCCGATGACTCCAACGAAGGGGAGAACCGATCCGGAGCGGTACCCGTGTCGAACCACCTGGACGGCATCACGCCTAAGACGGCCAACAGGACAAGCACCAGGGCCAGGGCCGCCGCTTCTGGACCCCGGACGTCCTCGTAATGAAGATCGGGGCGAGGCCGGCCGAAGATGAGGCGCTGCATGAGGTCGAGGAAGTACCACGAAGCGGCCAGCCAGACGAGTGCGACGACGACAAACGAACCCGGAAGTGCCAGATCCGGATGCAGCATCATGCCCATGAAGCCGGAGAACACCCCGAAGGGCGGAAACCCCAATGCAGCCAGGGCCAACAGGGAAAACAGACCTGCGAAGCGCGGCATCGGTTGAACCAATCCTCCTAGGGCGCGGAGATCGAGATCACCGTACCGGACCCTAATCACATGCCACCCTAGATGGAGCCCGCCGGTAGTCAGACCCACGGCTGAAACGAAGAGCGCCGCTTGAGACGGGAGGGAGCCCTCGATGGTCACGTACCACCAAAAAATCGAAAAGAACGCCAGGCTGGCATGGGCGAGGAGGCGCACCGGTCGAGACTGTGTCAGCGACCGCACCGTGCCGTAGAGCATGCCCGCCATCGCCAACCAACCGATGCCGTCACGGGCCGGCTCCGAGAGAGAGGGAAGCACGGCGAGCAGTTCCGGTAATCCGGCAACGGGCAGTGCCAACGAAAGGTAGGCGGGCAAATTACCCGGCAATCTGGTCAGGCAGGCCACGTAGCCCGCTTGTAACGGAAACAATGGAATGAGGACCAGGGAGACGAACAAAGCGGCCGGCAGCGAAATCGACTCCGGCGCGATCGCGCTCACCATAGCGGCAACGGCACCGGCTCCATAGGTCGCCATGCCCCAGGTGGGAGAGGGGGCCGAGTCGGTTCGGATCCTGGCAAGCAGCGCCACGATGAGCGTCAGCAGCAGGCCCAGCAGAAACGACTTTACTGGGTTGGAGGCATTCGCGGTCGCCAGCCCGATCCCCATCAGCACGAGCGTCATCAGCCAAGCCGGACGGTTATCCCGATGGAGCGGCTGCCCCAGCAGCGAGGCGAACGCCGCCACCGGCAGCAGGCAGAGGAGCGGCATGTTCGAAGGCGGTGAGCTCCTCGCCACTGCCGCTCCAATGACGGTCAGCAGGCTGGCGGCTATCGTGAGGAGAAGCCCGGTCTTGAACCCTCGGGGCTTCGACCATGCCAGCGTGCTCAAGAGGGCTCCGGCCGAGGGAACGGCGAGCAGCAGCCAGGGTGTCATCCAAGCAACCATGGCAATCTCAATTCCAGCCTCGCCGTCCGGCCGCGAGCCGCTCAAAGCGGGACGCTGCGCGCATGATGGCCTGTCCCAGTTTCATATAGACCAGATCTACATACAGTCGGTTCATGAATATCACGTAGAGCGTCGCGAGGAGACTTTCCACCCAGGTCGGCATTCGGATCGTGCGGCCGTGCGCCCGCGCATAGAGATAGCCCCAGCCGGAAATCGTCAGCAAGATCATGGCGACCACCATGAGATCGAAGAGGCGGCCCGGCAGCGCCGCCGCCTTAAAATAGCCGGCGACCTCGTCCGGGTTCGGATAGAGGAAGTGGGTGAAGCTTTCCGCCGCGAATAGATAGGTAAAGATGACCAGTACCAGGGTCATCAGCATGGCCAGCGACACCTTCCAAGACGCGACCTCATGAATGCGGGTCAGCGAAAGGATAGCCTGCGACGAGGTCACCCAGATGAAAAACAGAAAAATGACGGTGCCTTGAGATTCGAGGAGGGGAATGCGCAAGATTCCGTGGGTGCCCAGGAGGATCACCAGGGGGAGGAACAATGTCGTGAAGAACCCGGTGGACCAGGTCAAGGTCGAGAACGGCCGGTTCTCTTCTTCCTGGGCGGGGTGAGGGAACGAGGGTTCTTGCCGAGCCTTGTGAATCACGTTGCCGCAGTTGAGAAACACCGTCGCCTTGAAAATCCCATGGGCGATGAGATGGAACACGGCCAACGAAAACGCGCCAAGGCCGCACTCCATGATCATGTAGCCCATCTGTCCGATCGTGGAAAATCCCAGCGTCTTCTTGATGTCATTCTGCGTCAGCATCATGGTGGCGCCCAGGATAGCGGTGAGGGTACCGATGGCGAAAGCCACGTGCAGCGACGTCGGACTCAGCCCGTACAGCGGCGCCAGCCGATTCATGAGAAAGCCGCCCGCATTGATGATGCCCGCATGGAGGAGCGCGTGGACCGGGGTGGGCGCATAGAGGGAGCTGGGCAGCCACACGTGGATCGGAAACTGCGCCGACTTGCTCATTCCGCCGATGAGGATGAGCAAAGTCACGGCGGTGGCGCCGCCGACTTCCACACCGGGCCAGAACGAGAGAGTTATCGGAGTGGAGGCGGCGCGGGCGAACAGCTCTTGGAACTCAACCGTCTCGTACAGAGAGTAGGCCAGCACAATCCCTGCCAAGAACGCCACGTCGCCCACGCGGAGAAACCAAAAGGTCTTGCAGGCGCCGTCGAGCGTGGCGACATGTGCATGATTGTGCGCCAACAGAAAGAGCAGCCACGACAGAATCTGCCAAAAGACGAACAGCATGAGGAGATTGGCGCTGGAAACCATGCAGAGCAGCACGAAGGTCGCGAAAGCGATCAAACTCATGTATCGACGATAGTGACGATCCTGATACATGTAGCGGCTCGAATAGAGATAGATGATCGTCGAGACCAAACTGATCAACGTCATCATGACGGCGCTGAGACGGTCGATGAAGAAGCCCAGCGGGAGCGCAATTCCATCGAGGGCAACCGGATCGTACAATCGGACACTCACAGGCCCCTGCGAGGACACCAGCGCCAACGCCGTGACCGATCCCAGGCATGCCGATACGATCGGCAGGGCCCCGAGCCTGACGTGCTGCTCTTCCTGCCCGCGATCGCTGACAACGATCAAGATCGCGGACACCAGAGGCAGGAGCGGGACGACAATCAACCACGACATCGATGGTCCAAGCTCCCGCTCCGATCGTGCGACAGGATTGCGCTACGGCGCGTCATCGGTTCCAAGCAACTCGTGTGAACCAGCGGCTCATCGGGCGAGGCTCCTCCATATTCAATTGATGCCGCTGGAAAGCCCGCCTCAGGGTTGAGTCTCTTCGCGTCAGTCCCATTGCACCACGAAAGGACGGTAATGGGTACCTCAACGAAGCTGATGGACATGTTCGACACCCTGCCAGCCCGCATGCTGCACAACGGTTTGACGCGAAAGTGCACAGTCGCCATTCGTTGGATCGATTGCGAGGGAAAGAGCAATGGGTACCCATGCGCGGAACCGCGAGGAATGGAGACAGACTTGATACAGGCTGTTGACACACCGAGCGGCGAGTCCGCCTGCCACCATACCGTCGAAGCCGCATGGTGGCTCGGCACAGCGGCGAAACCGCGAAGGCAATTGAAGCGTTCATGAGTCATGCGGGCTCCCCAATGCGCGTCCCGTAAAAACACAAAAAGCCAGCTTCCCTCCCCCGGCGAAACGGAAGGGCTTGAGCTGGCTTGTACTGCGACCGGCCTCTTCAGCGATCAGGAGAGCCGGCTGCCCTACAACCTCATGGCGATCGGCACGTTGCACGGCTCCTTCCGTCTCGCACCCTATTCCGCAAGGCAGGAGACGGATGGCACCGCCGACCTCATCAATCGGAAACAGGGACCGTTATATTCTTCCATCACTTTCATGGTCAAGAGAGCCCGCCCCCCTGTGCTTCGACGTGACGGGGCAGCCACGTGCAGGGCGGGCGATCGCCGGGACGCACCATTGTGCTCTCCGGGACGCCTCTGCATAATGTGCGAGATCTCGATTGCCTATAGATTGGAAGGGGATCGGCCATGTCGAATCATCAGAAGGGAAGAGGGACGAAAGGCGAGATGGAGGCGGCCGTCAGGAATGCCATTATCAGGTTTGAACAGGAATTCATGGGACGGGGGCCGGACGATGTTCGGGCCTTCATCGTTCGAGATATCCTCCTGGTCCGACTGAAGGGGGTGCTCACGCCGGCGGAGCGCCAGCTCGCGAAGACGTCCGACGGGATCAAGATGGTGAAACAGATGAGACAAAACCTCATCGCCCAGGGGAGGGACCGTTTGTGTGAGCAAGTCGGCGAGATCACTGGCACCAAGACGGTGGCGCTCTTCACGGATATCGACACCTTCGTGGGAGAACGGGTCATCGTCTTCACCCTGGACCGTGATCTCGAAACGACTTTCCAATAGGCCTCGACCGGGATACTAGGCTCAAAAAGCTCCTACCGGGCGGCAAGCTGTCAATCCAAAATAGAAATGTCCGCTTTCTCCCAAAGTAGAAATGTCCGGTTTATGGAGTGGCCGTTGCCGCGCGTTGTCCTCGTTCCGGTAACAGTCGTCTGCGCCATGGATGATCCAGCCGCGGCCTCATCGGGCGCCGGGGCGAGGGAACTGGTGTACCCTCTCCCCTCTGCTTCCGGGGCCGCGCCGCAATCACGTGATAGGCGAGTCGCCGGCCCTGATGGGTTAGCTGCAGCGTCCCATCCAACCGCTCTTCGACCTGCACGTAGGTAGCTCGGACGGTGTCGTGAATCTGATAGAGCTGTCCCTGGTGGGCGATCGTGAAGTCGTTGCGCAGGCAGCGGGTCGTCTTGAGGCAGAGGATGGCCGCCAGCTCTCGGCCGTGTGGAGGCGGCCGATGCAGATCGGCGACCTGCGCCGGCCGCACCGCGAAGCGGCGGTTGTAGACCGGCAGATAGCCCTCCAGGAATCGGTTCGCCGCCTCGAGGCTCGCAATCCGTGCGAGGCGCAACTCCTTGACCAGTCGATCCTGAAACGTCTTAAACAGCCGCTCCACCCGCCCCTTGGCCTGCGGCGAATGCGCCGGAATCAGCTCGACCCCGAGCTCGCGCAGTGCCCGTCCGAACTGACTCTGAGGGTCCTCCCCAGCCAACTGCTCCGCCACCGTGGGCTCAGCCGGCGACTGGTAGGTCGTATGCTTGTCCGCATAGATGGCCAGCGGGATCCCCTGTTGCCGAATGTACCGATGGAAGCTGTCCATCGCCGGGATCGTGCCCTCGTACTCATAGAATCGGGCAAAGACGCGACTACTCGCATCGTCGATGTATGCCATCAGGACACACCGTGGGCCGCGCCCCTCGAACCAATCATGATGGGAACCATCCAGTTGGATCAATTCCCCCCGGTGTGCGCGTCGCGCCCGCCAGGCTCGATGCGGGCGCTGGCGTCGCGTGAAATGCTCAATCCCATGCGCCCGCAGCCAGCCCCGCAGCGTCTCATCACTCAGCGTGATCCCATGGCGCTCGGCCAGCTTCTCCGCCGCCAAGGTCGGCCCAAAGTCTCCATACTGTGTCCGGTACAGCCGCAGCCCCTTCACTTTGACCTTCTCCGGAATCCGTCGATTGGACGGCCGTCCGCGCCCCCGATGCACCAGCCCTGCAGTGCCTTCGGCCTGCACTCGCTTGAGCAGGCGCCGCACCTGCCGCGTCGTCAGTCCCAACAACGCCCCGGCCTTCACCTGCGTGAGCTGCTTGTCCATCACCTGACGGATCACATGCACCCGTCGCAACTCTTTGCCGCTCATCGTCACCCTGTCCTCTCCGACCATCCCGCCCTCCTTCTGAGGGCCGGGAGTCTATCAATGAAGAGGACATTTCTATCTTGGTGAAAGCGGACATTATCATTTTGGGATTACACGCAGAACCGGGGGTCGGCGTCGATCGTCCTGATCAGCGGTGCAATTCGGTTAATGTTTCCAGATGGGCCGTGCGAGGGAACATGTCGAAGGCTTGTAGCCGTTCAATGCGGTATCCGCCATCGAGTAATCGGCGCAGGTCCCGCGCGAGGGTCGGCGGATCGCAGGACACATAGAGCACCCGAGCAACGTTGGCGCGAAGCAGCCCCTGCACGCAGTCCCGACTCAAGCCGGTGCGGGGCGGATCGAGCAGAATCACGTCGTACTCCATGAGCCCTTGCGTCGCCAAGAATTTTTCGACCGAGGCCACACGAAACCGGCAGCGCCCGATGTGATTGCCCTTCGCAGCCCTTCTGGCATCGGCTGACGCCCAAGGATTGCTCTCCACCATCGTGACCAACGCACCCCGCTTGGCCAACGGCAATCCCAGTACCCCAATGCCCGCATACAACTCCAGTACCCGCAGTCCGGCCGCCGGCTCCGTCCATTCGACGACCGCCTGCATCAAGGCTTGGGTCACGGCCCAATTCGCCTGCATGAATGAGCGATCGCCGATCCGAAATAGGAGATCGTCGGATCGTTCCGAGATCCAGTCCTGTCCCTCCACCCACCGCGCTTCCCGTCCACTTCGCTCCCCGACGATCACCAATCCCACCAGACCCGGCAGCCCCTGGGCGAATTTCGACAGGCGGGCGACGGCCCGTTGATGGGAAGCATCGGTCCGGACGATCATCAAGGTCTGGTCGAATGTCGAGGAGGTCCGCAGTTCGATAGAATGCACCAGGCATCCCAGCGAGGGCATGGTACCCAGTCGCGTTTGGAGCAATCGCACCTGCTCACGCAGGACGGTCGTAAGCAGGAGGCAATCCGTTGCCGCAACCAGTCGGGCCGCCCCTTCCTCATGAAATCCCAGCGCAAAGCCGTCGCCCCGACGCAACAGACCGAACCGCACGACGCCTCGACCGCCGTATTCCGAGGGAGCAGGGACGACGTCCGGCAACGGCGGCTCATCGATCTTTCCGACCCGCTTCAACGTCTCCAGCAAGATTTCTCGTTTCCAATGTCGCTCGCTCCCGTAGCTCAGATGCTGGAATTGGCAACCTCCGCAATGGCCGTAGATGTCGCAAGGAGGAGTCACGCGATCCAGCGAAGCCCTCACGATCCGTTGAACCTCGGCCACTTGATACTGCCCTTGCGCGGGACCAAGCCGAACGGCGACCTGTTCTCCCGCAATCGCCCCCCGGACAAAGAGCGTGCGTCCTTCGTGACGGGCCAACCCATAGCCACCCTGCACCAGTTTTTCAATATCGACGACGACCGCCTCACCCATCCGGATAGACCTCCGTCCCGCGCAACTTCGTTGAGCCATGCGCGAGACTCGCGATACAGACAAGGAAATGATGCGGGATGTTACTCTGCAATAAGCGCGATGGTCTCGTCCAGGTGCTTCTTGAGGTAGGCCATGAAAGGGGTTCCACCGGTGCCAACTGCGGTGGGGTTGCTCGATGTCCGCTGACTCTGCCGTTGGATGTACCGGTCGGCATAGTCCAGATGCGTCTGCCTGAACCGGCAGAGCCCTTGCACGCAGGCGCGAAACCTGTCCCAGAGCTGAGGCTCGCTCGATCGTTTCTCCTGCACGTACCGGCACAACAGGGAGCGCCCCTGACTATCACGCAACTGTTCCCACGCTTCGATAAAGGCGCGATGACGGGGCGGCATATAGGTTCGCATCTCGATCAGATATTGTCGCAACGGGTCATCTGCATGCACGACCCCGAGCGCCGCATCCAGCGTCGGCACGATGGAGCTCTGTGCGCCGGTCTCCCCGCGAAACTGCTGTGGCCGACCATGATAGGCTTCAACGCCTTCGTAGAAAAGTCCCTCCGGCAAAGCGGGGTGATCCTTCCATCCATGGATGTAAGGCCGCACGCGATTGAAATAGATATACGGATCACATTGCTCCGGCATCCGGTCGAGAGTCCGGCACATCCCCTCCATGGCGGTCGCCGCGCTCTCCAATCCCTGAAGTACCTCGTCGGCCTGATTCAGTTGCACCGCATCGAGCGCCCGCGCGAGCCCCGCAAGGGCGGCGCCAGCCCTCGCTTCAATCTCTACATGCACCAGAACGAACCACTCCTCGTCCAATCCTCCGAGGAAATTTTGAAGTAGCGCGAGGTTACCCAGCTCGATCGGACGCGCCTGGTCCAACCGCCGCCAATTATCGAGACAATAGGACGCATAGGAGAGAACCGGCGGTCTTCCCAATTGCGCCAGCACCCGATGCCACGGCTTCGCGAGATGCGAGGGCAGCCTCGTTGCCGGATGCTGCGGCTTCTCCCACACGTAGGCCTGACCGGTGAACGACAAGATGCGCGCCGCCGCACGGTATTCATCCTCAGTCCACCGGCCTTGCTCGTCCGGCCCGCTCACGAGGTGGCCGTCCACATAGTCCCGCAGCCGGCGCGCGGCCAACAGTTTCGGCAACTCCCGAACCATCACTTCGAGCGGGGAATCCTGCAAGCCTGGAAAGCTGGAAAGAGGATCGCGCGCGGGGAGGTATCCGCGCTCCGCTGACACCTCGAAGCGGGCCAGCTCGATGACTGCGGCGTTCTGATGCATCGGCGGTCGGCTACCCGAATCTTCCACCCTGCGCGTAGCAGGGCATTGAAAATACCCGCCAGCTCTGATGAGTACTCGAATGGTTCTTCAACACGCTCTTAGTGTAACACCGGCCAATCTAAGTCTGAAGGCATGCTCGAAAACGGCACGCTGCCCGGAGGCGAGCCTTGCAGGGTCTTGAATCGGAAACTGCTTGTGGCTCTTCCCCGCGAAGATCTTGACCGTCTCATCGGGGACGGTGTCTTGGACAAAGATCCTTCGCCCGTCCTGCTGCGCAAGGCCGTAGCCACCCTGCACAAGTTTCTCGATGGGGACGATGGTGGGTGGTTTCACTGGGTATTACTCATCCCCTTCTAAACCTAGACCGGTCTATAATCGAATGCCACAGTATCATAGATCCACAGGATACGGAGAGCCAATCCGACCTCAGACATGAGAGGGAAGAGGGAGACTCGCCATGCGTAGAAGCCATCAAAAAACTGTTGGGATGCTTGGAGTCCTTTTGGCCCTATCGGTAACGCTCTCCGAATCAGTCTATTCTGCGGATGAAGCCTTTGACACACTTGTGAACGCAAGGTCCCTTAAGTGTGTGTTCGATGTTGCGGCTACGGGCCGCTGGAAAGAGGGGAAGTTGTCTGTTGAAACCGGTCGTGATGACCTCACATTAAATTTCGACTCAATTGACCTGAAAGCTCAAAAGGCTCGTATGATCGGAAATCAGGCTGCGGACGACGTTGTTGTGTTGACTAGCAAGAGAGGTATTACTTTTCTGGAAGAAACTCCGATTGGAAACTTTACGTTCACCACAGTGTTCTTCAGGTATAACGCAGCAAAGGATTTTATTGCTGTTACCTCACGTCATATGGATTTCATTCTCGGGATGACGATAAGCCAACTGCATGGGAGCTGCCAAATCTACCAGTAGCTTGGAACCTCAAACGTTAACTGGGCTTTAACTAGAGACCCCTATAGGCTGCTCAAAAAGGTTTCCAACAAGGCCGCAGGGAGTGGGGACGCCGAGGCGTATGGGCTAATACGTTGAGGGGGACGCACGACCGAGAACGACGTTGGGGACCTTTTTCAGCAGCCGCTCAACTCTCCGGCCTGAGATCGATACTCAGCAGCTTGATTTTCCGATGCAGGTGGCTCCGTTCAATCCGCAATTCGTCGGCAGTGCGCGAAACGTTCCACCGATTTTCCTTCAGCTTCCGCGTGATGTAGTCCTTCTCGAAAGCATTCCTCGCCTCACGCAAGGAATCATACTCCTTCAGTACCAGCGCCGGCGGGGCGGGAGTCTGCGCCGCATTCGGCACGGCCGGTCTCACCTGGAGGGCCGCCGCCACATGGGTCTCGTCGATCTGAGGACCGGGGACCATGATCATGAGCCGCTCCGTGAGGTTGCGCAGCTCTCGGATATTGCCCGGCCAGTCGTACTGCTGCAATTGCGCCATGGCCGAGGGGGTGAGCTGCTTGACCTTCAGGCCCTGCTCTTCGGAATGGATCTGCATGAAGTGCTGGACCAACAGCGGAATATCGTCGCGCCGGCCTCGAAGGGGCGGCACCGTCACGGGTAGGACGTTGAGCCGGTAGTACAGGTCCTCGCGGAAATGCCCCGCCTCGATCTCCTTGGCCAAATCTTTGTTTGACGCAGCCAGCACGCGCACATCCACCTTGATCGTCTTCGTCCCGCCTACACGGTTGAATTGCTGTTCTTGCAGGGCTCGCAAGACTTTGGCCTGAGTGGCCAGGCTCATGTCTCCGATCTCATCCAAAAAGAGGGTGCCACCGTCCGCCTGTTCGAACTGGCCACGCTTCTGAGAAGTCGCGCCGCTGAATGCGCCCTTCTCGTGCCCGAACAATTCGCTCTCGATCAGCGTTTCAGGAATCGCGGCGCAATTCACAGCAACGAACGTCCGGTCGGCTCTGGGACTGTGCTGATGGATGGCGCGCGCGACCAGTTCCTTCCCGGTTCCGTTCTCACCGGCGATCAGCACGCGGCTGTTGGTGGGTCCCGCCGTCGCAATCAATTCGCGCAGCCGCTGCATGGCCGGCGCCTGCCCGATCAGGTCGAACTTGCGCTCCACTTTCGTCCGGAGCGACTGGTTCTCCATTTCGAGCCGGTGCTGATCGAGCGCGTGCCGGACCCGAAGGGTCACGTTTTCAAGCGACAACGGCTTCTCAATGTAGTCGTATGCGCCGAGCTTAATCGCCTTGACGGCCGTCTCGATCGAGCCGTGGCCCGACATCATCATCACCTGCGCCTTCGGAAACTGTTCACGGATCCGGCGCAACGTTTCGAGGCCGTCCATCTCAGGCATCCAAATATCCAGAATCGTCAGATCCGGCTGGTCGCCTGCGATGAGCTTCAACGCATCAATTCCGCTCTTGGCAACCTGAACCTCATACCCCTCATCCTCCAAGATCTGACCGAGAGAATTGAGGATCGCCGTCTCGTCGTCCACAATCAGTATTGATTCCGCCATTGAACCCCCGTCAATCGACAAGCCTCAACCGTCAAACGTGGAGGGACCAAGATGGATTTCCAAGCGATTGACGAATGACCTTTGCCTGCCCCGCTACACCGGCAGCTCGAACGTAAAGACCGTGCCCTTCGGCTGATTGTTCGCCGCGGATATCTGCCCCTCGTGGTCCGTGATGATGCGTCGGCTGATAGCAAGGCCCAGGCCAGTTCCCGTTCGTTTCCGTGAGAAGTACGGCATGAACAGCTTCTCGTGATCCTCGGGGCTGATGCCCGACCCCTCGTCGGCCACACTGACAACGGCTCGCCTCCGTTTGCCGTCATAGCGGGTCGTCACCCACAGGCGGCCTTTTTGATTCATGGCCTGAATCCCGTTATTGAACAGATTGACCAGCACGCGCTTGATCTGCTCGCGGTCGAATCGGAGCGTCGGCAGCACCTCGTCGAAATCCGCGAGAAACTCCACATCCTTGTGGGCACCCTGGTACAGGGCGATGACTTCGCGCAACACATCGTGAATTGAGCCCTCGGTCATTTGGGGAGCCGGCATGCGGGCGAACTTGGAAAACTCATCGACCATGTTCTTGAGGCTGCCCACTTCGTTGACAATGACCTGGGTCCCTTCGTCGAAAATCTTGTCGAAGTCCGCCGCCTGCTCAAAATACTTCTTGCGGAGGCGTTGGGCCGACAACTGGATGGGGGTCAACGGGTTCTTGATCTCGTGCGCGATGCGCTGTGCGACTTCCTGCCAGGCCGCCGCCTTCTGCGCCTTGATCAGATCCGTCAGATCCTCGAAGATCAACACAAACCCGAGATCGCGACCGGCCTCGTCTTTCATGCGCGAGCAACTGAGGCCGATGGTCAGCACCTTGCCTTGCGCTTCCACCTGCCCTTCCAACGATAGGGTGTCCCGCTGATCGGCCAGCATCCGGTCGTAGGCGGTTTGGAAAAGGTCGAGTTTGAACTCCTTGAACATCTCATTGGCCGGGCGGTTCCCCACGCGATCCCCCCAGATACCGAGAATCCGTTCCGCCGAAGGATTGAAGGTCGTGATCCTCCCCTGCCGATCGATGGAGAGCAGACCCGCCGCGATCGTGTCGACCACGGTCTGGGTATAGGCGCGCCGCCGTTCGATTTCAACGTTCGATCGACGGAGGGATTCGTTGGCTGATTCGATCTCAGCCTTGCCGGCCCGAAGGTCCGTGGTCATGCGATTGAAGGATTCCACGAGCGTCCCGATTTCGTCCGTCGCCTTCGCCTCGATGTGCACATCCAGATCGCCCTGGGCGATGGCCTCCGTGGCTTGCGCCAATCGTTGTATCGGCACCGTGATGCTGCGGGCCACGTAGAAGCCGAACCAGGTGGCACCGAACAAGATCATCACCGTGACGACCGCGACAAAGAGATAGGCTCCGGCCTTGATGGGATTCTTCATCGTCCGCATCTGCTTGTACTCGGCATACCGTTGGCCGATGCCTTCCATTTTGGCCAGCAGCGATTCAGGCAGATACGAATCGACGACCACAACTCCATCGACCTCCGACCGGTTGGCGCTCGAGAGGATCGGGACGCCAGCCCGTATCAATCGCCCGTTCGAGGCTTCCTGCACGGAGGTCATTTCCTGTTTGGTGTTGATGACCTGCAGAACCAATTGCCCGATAGGCAGATCAATAACCTGGCCGGGCACATCCGGCGCCAGGGCCTTGGTCAAAGTCTCCATCTTGGACGAATAGATCTCCACACCGGCCACATTGTGGTCGGCGCGTTCGCGCGCCATGGCGGCGATCAGGAGGTCGCGTTGCGTCGGCGCCATCAGGTCTTCGCGGAAAATTTCCTGGCTGATCGCGCGGGCGCTGTTCACCGCCACCGTCATGTGGCCCGCGTGATGCATCTTGGCGACCTCGAACGAGTCGCGCATGACGTGATCGATCTGATCACTGAACCAGACGTCCACGGCCTTGTCCACCACGCGGCTGGCCACGAACGCCAACAGCACGGTTGGGATCAACGAGAAGCCGATGAATGCAGCGACAAGTTTCGCGCGAAAGCCCGACCCCACCAATCGATGACGACGTTCGAAATACGCCTTGATCAGATTGCGCGAGAGCAAGAGGGTCAGGACCACCAGTCCGATCAGATCCAGATTAATCAACAGCAGGACGAACGCATAGCTGGTGCTGGGCACCAGCGACCCTTCGCTGCTCTCGGTCAAGACCCCGTATTGGTAGTAGTACAAGGTCAGCGCCAGGCAGGGAATCAGCAGAAGGAGCACGAACCAGACGGGCCGCAGGTGGCGCGGCCGTCCTTCGGTAGAGGGACCCGTTCCGGTCATCGGTCGGATCGACGTGCCGGCTGTAGGCAGGCTATTTGATTCAGGCATGGAAATGGCCCTTGGACGATACACTCGCTCAAGGTGCCTCTCCCGTTTCGGGGTTCCGTCGGAAAAGGATTTCGCTCTTCAGGGTAGCCGGAACAGTGAAGGGAATCAAACGATTTGGCGCCCAAAGGTCGGAAAGGCGGCCGACACGAGGACCGAAATCAACCGTCGCTTAATGCAGAGAGGGACCCGATCCGGCCGCGCTCAGGTCCACGAATTTCATCCGCAGCGCATAGAGCATATCGGTCAGGACCGACTGTTCGTCCGCTGTCAGGTTCCCCTGGGTCTTCGTCTCAAGCAGCGAGAGAATGTCGATGATTTCTTTGGCTTGAGGTAGGTTGACAGGCAGCTCCTGTTGGCCAGGGTCCAACCGCTCCCCCATCAGCATGAGGGCCGATGTGCCGAGCGAAAAGACGAAGGTCGAAAACGTCACAGGGGTCTGACCGGCGCGACCTTCGGAAGTTCCCGATCCGCGAGTTGCCGCGCTTGGGGGAGCTTCAGCTTGGACCTTGGATGTAGCGCTCGGTCTGTCCGGATTCGGCCCGGAAGATTCGACCGGCTTCTCCCCCCGACGATCCCGAATGACAAAACCCCGTTCTTCTTCGGCGCTCATGCACACTCCCTCGGCTTGATTCTATTGGCGAGAATGTCACGCTGCTCGCTTCGGCGGAAAATACGGTAGCATAGGCTACGGGGAGTCGCAAGACGACCACGGGGCGCCGCGACCGATTGCAGCGCCCCCCGCGCCCGGTATAAGCTCATGCCACTCGACTATGAGCCATCCCTCTCATCATCATGCCTCCTCCAACCCGGGGTTCGACCGCCTTGTGCGGATCATGGCCGCCCTGCGCGCGCCTGATGGCTGCCCGTGGGATCGTAAGCAGACGCACGAGTCGCTCAAGCCCTATCTGCTTGAGGAGACCTACGAAGTGCTGGAGACGATCGATCACCAGGACATGATCAAGCTCCGGGAGGAATTGGGCGACCTGCTGCTCCAGATTCTCTTCCATGCCCAGATTGCAACTGAAGAGGGCCGATTCACCGTCGAGGATGTCATGGCCCTGCTTGCGGACAAGCTGATTCGTCGGCATCCGCATGTGTTCGAGAAGTCCGCTGCCGAACAGGATACCCTGAGCCCGGAAGAGGTCTACGGCCGGTGGGAACAGATCAAGAAGCAAGAGCGGGAAGCGGCAGGCCGGACGCAGTCGGTGCTCGATGGCGTGCCGAAAACCCTCCCGGCACTCCTACGCGCCTACCAAGTGCAGGCTCGCGCCTCGCGCGTGGGGTTTGACTGGCCGGACTCGCGCGAGGGGATGGCGCAGGTGCTCGCAAAGGTCGAGGAAGAATGCCGGGAATTACGGGCAGCCGCCCCCGCAGGCCGAAATGCCGCAGGGGGAAGACCGGGCGGGCCGCAAGACCCGATCACGGCGGAATTCGGCGATGTGCTGTTTTCGATGGTCAATCTGGCGCGCAAGCTCGCCGTGAATCCGGAGGATGCGCTCCGTCTGGCTACGGGGCGGTTTATCGATCGATTTCACTACATCGAAGAAAAGGCCGGACATGCCGGCCGGACGCTGGACGGCATGACTCTCGAAGAAATGGATCGCCTTTGGGCTGAAGCGAAGCATTCCACGCAGGCTGCGGAGGGCGTTTTCGATAACGCTCTTCCCCCAACACCGCGCTCTTCAGGCACCACGTCATGACAGAGCAGCAGAATCAGCGCGATCCAACCGATGCACAGGATTCCCCGCCTCCTCTGGGCCACTACCACTACGAGGAAGGCAAGCGGGCGGGGGCCCACCCGCTCGTCGTGGTATTTTCCGTCATCTTCGGGTTATGGGTACTGATATTTTTCGTCTTCGCGCCTGGGAACAAGAGGGACCGGCCGGATGCCTCACTGGGCAAACAGGAAATCGGCAGTAGTCATCTGGACGACGGGGCGAGCGCAGTGATCTTCCGCGTCCATGCCACGGTTCCCGAATACAAGGCCATCAGCTTGATCATCCCGCCGGAGGCGACCAGCAGTCAGATCATCAGCCTCCTACGCGAATTTCACTCCAAGCGGATGGACAACAGCCTCACCAGCCTGCTTCCGGCGACCACGCCCGGCAATACGCTTGGGGACCATGCGATCGCTGACATCTACCTGTTCAGCGACCCGACCTACGCGAGGCCGGATGTGGTTGGGACTCTGGCCCTCGGCGCCCATGCCCCCGGCGGCCTCTATCCGTCGGCTGTCCCGTTCGAGGAAGCGATGGAGCGGGTTCGAGGCCGGTATCAGATCAACTTGAACAACACCGACCACCCAGACCGGGCCTCCTTGGGATTCGCCGATGAGTCCGGTATCCACTCGAGAAACTACAAGCCGATTTTCTGACCCACCGCATGATCCCGCCTCAATTCTGATTCGCGATCGTTAGAGGTTGAGCTTCGTCCGATCTCGAATTTCCTGTCTCAACGCTTCCTGTTGTTCCGTCGCCCAGGCCTCCAACTGTGCGTAGAGATGGGCCAACGGCCCGCTGAATTGCCCCACCAACGCATCCTGGCGCCCCCCCAAGAGCCCCTCTTCGTTGGCAAGCCGGAGCTTAAAGTCGGCGATCCGGCGAGTGAGCGTGGTATTCAGAACGACATGTTGCCCCGCCGTGCCCTGGACCGCGCCCAAGAGACGTTGCTTGATCGGGTCCAATTCATTCGGAATGCCGATCTTGACGCGAACGGCATGGGGCGTCGGCCAAGTCGGCCGTTGAATCGAATAGTCGTAGGAAAAGGCGGGCTCCCTCGGTTCTCGAAAGGGTCCGCTGACATTCAGTATGGTGAACGGTTCGGCCATGTTTCACTCCATCCTCTTGAACTCTCGACCGCCGACTGCGGGTGCATCCGGCAAACGAGACATCGATCAGTTCCGCTTGCCGCCCAGATAGTCTGCAATCCGTCCCGCACTGACCTGTCCCTCGCGAATGCAATCAGGAATTCCGATGCCGCGATAGGCCGCTCCCGTCAGCACAAGACCGGGATAGCGGCTCAAACCGACCTCGATTTGGTTCAGTCGGTCCAGATGCCCCACTGTGTACTGAGGCATGCCGCGATGCCAGCGGTTGACTTCGACATAGGTCGGCTGAGCCCGGATTCCGGCGAGGTCGGCCAAATCCTCCCGAGACAGCCTGACGAGATCATCGTCGCTCCCGGCCAACCCCGCCTCCCTGCCGATCCCACCGAGATAGCATCGAACCAACGCCTGTCCGGCTGGCGCCCGATCTGCCCACTTGAGCGAGGTCCAGGTGGCGGCCAGCAAGGAGCGCTCCTCAACGCGAGGTACGACAAATCCGAATCCCTGAATTACCGGCCGTAGCTCCGGCTCAGCGTACGCCAATGAAATCGTCGCCGTCGAGGCATAGGGGATCAGATCCAACAAGGCTCCTGAGGATGGGCTTAGCGCCCGGACCAGATCGGCGGACGCGAAGGCGGGAACGGCCAGAATCACGGCATCTGCGGCTACCCTGGTCCCGTCTGACAACATCAGATCGTAAACCCATCGCCCCATCTCACGCGACCGCACTCGCAGCGCCTCGACCGCCACGCCCGTCTGCAATCCGACGCCTGCAGAGCTGAGCCGCTCGACGAGCGCCTCGACTAAACCGCTTAACCCATGCCGGAGCGTTACGAACAGCGAGTGTTTCGGCTTCCCATTGGCCGGTGCCGGTCCGGACGAACGCTTGGCCAAGAGACCCCGGATCAGACTGCCGCATTGTCGTTCCAACTCGGGAAACCTGGGAAAGGTCGCCTGGATGCTCATTTGCGTCGCATCACCGGCGTAGATCCCGGCCATCAGCGGTTCGATCAAGCGATCTGTCGCCTCCCGACCGAACCGGCGTCGAAAAAACCCGCTGAGCGACTCATCGGCGCCGGCCTGTCTGCGTGGCACGACGCATTCCAATCCCATGCGGGCCAATCCGCCCCAGGAGAGGAGACCGCTCTGCAGAAACGGCCTCAATTTACTCGGCACGATGACGACCAACCCCTCGGGCAGTTCACGGAGTCGTCTCTGAGAATACACATAGGTCTTGCGATGCTCGTCGTTGGTGTTGATGAGTTGGTCGCCGAGCCCAAGCTCCCGGCACAAGTCCAGAGCCCAGGGCTTCTGGGAAAGGAACGAATCGGGTCCCGCCTCAATGAGCAAGCCTCCGGCCCGATGCGTCACGATCTTCCCGCCCCAGGTCGGGGCGGACTCCAGCACCCGACAGGCGAGAGCCAGATTGCGGCGCTTCGCCTCTTTGGTGAGTTCCAAGGCTGCGGAAAGGCCTGCAATGCCTCCGCCCACGACCACGACTGTGTGAGGACCCGGTGCCACGGGGGGATTACGCTGCCGCTACCGCTTGATGTGCCTGCACGACGGAGACCAGCGTGTCGACCAAGGCTGGAGAGGCGTTCAGCATGGGCATACGCTCCAGGCGGATCCCCTTGGCAGCGGCCGCATGCTTCAGCTCGATGTCGAGATCGAATAGCACTTCGACATGGTCGCACAAGAAACCGATCGGAGCCACCAACAGATCGCGATGACCCTCGGCATACAGTTCGTCGACGACGACCTCGACCGACGGTCCCAGCCATTTTTCATCGGTCCGCCCCTGGCTCTGGTAGGCCAGTCGGACAACCGGTTGGTTCACCAACTCACAGACCGCCTCCATCGTGCCCCGAACCTCGTCCGGATAAGGATCCTTCATTTCCAAAATCCGTTCCGGCAGGCTGTGGGCCGTGAACAGGATCGGCACCGTGCTGCGACGCTCGATAGGAAAGTTTCGGAGGCCGGACTTCACATTCTCGGCAATCGCAGCAACCAGGCCGGGATGTCGATGCCAGCTCTTCACATAACTGACCGGACACTCGCCTCCCAGCGATGCCCGAGCCTCCTCGACCCGTTGTATGTAAGCGTCGATGCTCAGGCTGGAATACTGCGGCGCCATGCAGATGGCAATGACCTGCTCCGGTCGTTCGGACAGCAATTCCGCGAAGGTGTCCTTGATGAAGGGATGCCAATGGCGGAGCCCGACATATACCCGGTAAGGTGATCCACCCAACCGGTTCAGCCGGATCTCAAGCCCTTCCGCCACCTGTCGGGTGACTGCCAGGACCGGCGAGTGCCCACCCGTCAGGCGGTACCGTTCCCTGATCTCCTCGACCAACTCCGGGGCAGTTGAACGGCCTCCCCGCACCTCTTTGAGGTAGGGCTCCACATTCTCCAGACAATCCGGGCCTCCCATGGCCATGAGGAGAACCGCGATCGGTTGTTGTGGTCCAGGCATGGCGAACGTCCCGTCATTCATCAGTCGTCAGTCGTCACTCGTCCCTCGATGGCGAACCACAATCCAGCCTTTTTTATCGAGTGACGGTTGACACATGACGCTCATTACCGCTGACTAAGCTTATGCACCATGTCGATCGCCGCAGCAACATGCTCCATCGGCGTACCGGGGAGGATTCCATGACCAAGATTGAAGATATGGCCGGGACGACCGCCTGCCCGCCGGAGAATATCTTCCACCCTGCGCTCGATCTCGCCAAATGGCGCGAAGAGCGCCACCGGGTCAAGGTTTCCTTGCACGGCCACCTCGGGCCCGAGCATCGCCCATCCTTCGTCCAACGGCACGCGCCAGTCCAATCCAATCACCGTCCCCCCCGCGTCCCGCATCAATCGGAGCAACGTGCTGGTTCCAGTTCCAAAATGGATGAGCGGCACGTCCTCCCGTTTCAATCCTTCGAAGATCATTTGAACGTGAGGGAGCACATACTCGGCATAGTCGTTTGGAGAAAGGCAACCGACCCAACTATCGAACAATTGAATAGCCTGGGCGCCTTCACGAATCTGTTGTCGAAGGTATCCGGTGACCTCCCTCGCCAACTTGTCCAAGAGCCGATGCCAGGCCTCCGGTTCGCGATACATGAACTGTTTGGTCAGAATGTAGTTACGAGACCCGCCTCCCTCGATAGCGTAACTGGCCAGGGTGAACGGCGCGCCGGCGAATCCGATCAACGGAACGCGATTATGGAGAGCCCGGCGCGCTTCCCGTACGGCATCCGCCACATAGGCCAGACCCGCTCCGTCGGTCACCCGAAGCCGATCCACCCCGGTTCGATCACGGATGGGATTATGGATGATCGGCCCCTCTCCCTCGGCAAATTCGAGCGACAGGCCCATCGCCTCCAGCGGGAGCAAAATATCGGCAAAGATGATGGCGGCATCGAGCGGAAACCGCTCGATCGGTTGGAGGGTCACCTCAGCGGCCAACTCCGGAGTCTTGCAGACTTCCAGGATGGAGTGCCGCGTTCGAATTTTTTGATACTCGGGCATGTACCGGCCTGCCTGGCGCATAAACCAGACCGGAGTGCAATCCACCGCCTCTCGGCGACAGGCTTTCAAGAATCGATCATTCATCACTGGTATGGCCTGCGAGCTCCCGGGCGCATTCTAGTGAGTGAGCCGTTGGTCAGTCAATTCAACATGTCAACATGTCAACGTGTCACGTCCAAACCGGCAGAACCGGCTTCGCACCAGGAGCAGACCGCGCTCCCGTGCCCGGTTCTCACATATTGCTGGATCAACTTGTCTCCCCATCCTATGCTCGCATGAGAAGCCGGGATAGCCCCACTCACATCCCACTCGAGTCATGGTATGATGACGAACGGGAGACCGGTTTTGACTTGCTCCTTCATCCCAGAGACCCATAACACAAGGGGCCATGAGGACTTTTTTCGTCGAAACTGAGGAAAGGGGATTGACTTCAGCCTGCCGTCCTGTATAAATGCCCCAATTGTGTCGACGACCGCCGTTCACCACATCCAGGTGACCGCTGCCCGTTACGTGGCCCCCCTTGATTGATTGGGTCCATCGCCACAGATCTGGCGCCCCTGTGTAACAGAGTGCGAGTCGGGTTGTGCCTCTGTCTGAATGAGAGAGCATGGGAGACAACGAATGATCACACACCTCACGCAAGGCATCTGGTCGATCCTACGCATTCCGGTGTATTTGTTTGACTCCTGGCAACCCAAGCATCCGAATCCGAAGCAGGATCCCTATCGGGTCGATTGGATACAAGCCGTTCCATTTATCCTCATGCACGTCATGTGTCTCGGCATATTTTGGGTCGGCCTGAGCTGGCCGGCGGTGCTGGTGGCCACGTTCCTGTATGGCCTTCGCATGTTCGCCATCACCGGCTTCTACCATCGGTACTTTTCTCATCGGACCTTCAAAACGTCTCGCGTCTGCCAATTCCTGTTCGGGCTGGCTGGGGCTTCAGCCGTACAGCGCGGCCCGCTGTGGTGGGCGGCGCACCATCGCAAGCATCATCGCGTGTCGGATCAACAATCGGACGTCCATTCGCCGATTACGAACAGTTTTCTCTGGAGCCACACCGGTTGGTTCTTGGCTCCGATCAACGGGCCGACCGACGTGAAGGCCGTTAACGATCTGGCCAAATACCCCGAACTTTGCTGGCTCGATCGCTTCGACCTTCTCGTCCCGATCGGGCTCGGTACGCTCACCTACTTCTTAGGGGTCGGTCTGAACGCACTGTGGCCGGAACTCGGTACATCGGGCATGCAGATGTTGATCGTCGGATTCTTTCTTTCGACCGTCCTCGTTAGCCACTGCACCTACACGATCAATTCGCTCGCTCACCGCTGGGGTTCGAGGCGGTATGAGACCGGAGATTTCAGCCGGAACAATTTCTTTCTCGCCCTCATCACCTTCGGAGAGGGCTGGCACAACAACCATCATTATTATCCAGCCTCGGCCCGACAAGGCTTCTATTGGTGGGAGATCGACATCTCCTATTACATTTTGAAGGCGATGTCGTGGTGCGGATTGATCTGGGATCTGCGACCCGTGCCGGCCCATGTCCGGGATTCACGGCCACAGGAAGAGGCGGTCGCGGTCTAACGGTCTCGTCTCACGCCCAACTCGGTTTCCGCCGTCTGCCAACGGCTCTACACCCACTCAGAATCGTCCTCTCCGGCGCCTACGGGGCGGGAGCGGGGCAAAGTTTCTCGTATCCGCCGGCTATCGCCGTCGAGGTCGCTGGCTTGATCAGACGTCACAACCCAGGCATCGCCTGCCTCCAGTTCGATCCGGTAGTGATTCATTCGATCGGAGAACCATTCGATGTAAGGATGCGGCTGGAGGAGCGGATGAGGATCGAATGAGATCAGGCTCACCGTCCCGATTTGCGGCATCTCAAAATCGGCTAGGACCTGTTCGGCCATGGCATCATCCTCATACCGGCTGTTCCTGAGCAAAATGGCGTGGCCGACGATGTCGCCTTTGAAGTCCCCGGTCAGGCAAAGATCGACCCACTCGATTCCCGCTAGATAGAGCCGGCCGACGACGAGTCCGGGGATACGATTGTCGAGGAATCCTTCCCGCACCCACCGTCCATTTCCGAATTTCTGCGCCATCGGTGTCTCTCTATTTCGTCGGCAAGCCGGCAGCCGACTCCTTCATCGAGTCGGATTCACGACCCCGGAGCGTCCCTAACAAAGTCGCAATCAGAATACACCCGCTCCCGACCCACCCCAGTCGATCGAACTCCTCTCCAAGAAACAGCGAGGACAGCCATGCGGCACACGCCGGTTCCAAGGCAAAAATCAGGGCCACCTGGTGTGCCGGCACAACGCGCTGCGCCCACATCTGCACGGCAAAGGCGCCGGTTGCAAGCACACCGGTGACGGTGAGGCCGGTCAGCAACACCGGCGAAGGTCTGAAGGCCTCCACTCCCGGCGACTCGCTCACCGATCCCAGCGCCATCACGAAGCTCATGAGAATCATCTGCCAGAGAAATAACGACACGGACTGTCCGGTTCTCGTAAACTGCTCGAGGCAGGCGATATGCGCCGCGAACGCTGCGGCGCAGGCGAGATTGAGCAGGTCGCCGAGATTGATGGAGAGAGTCGGCTTCACCAGGCAAAAAAGTCCCGTCAGAGCCAATCCCACGGCTATCCAGGTAACCAGAGTGAACCGACGGAGAAAGATCGGCACGAACACCACATAGAGCACGGTAATAAAGGCCGAGTTGGAGGCGGTCGTGTAGTGTAACCCGACCGTTTGACAGAGATAGCCGAGACTGAGCCAGACGGTGGCGATCGCGGCCATCCGGAGCACCGCGGAATTCCGCTCGAGGCGATAGCCCATCGCCCAAGCGGCCGCCACCGCCAGAAGTGCGCCAAGCAGAAACCGTATGAAGAGAAAGGAGAGCGGCGGCAGTTGCGCGAGAGCCGCCTTGGTCGCAGGAAAGGTCGCACCCCACACAATCGTCGTGGCCAACAGAGCTAACTGCGGCATGACCCCGACAGATCCGGCGTATGGCCGGCAAGCCCGACACGTCGATTACGGCTTGCACAATGTGCAGCGCCTGGTGAAGGTGGTGCCGGCCTGTTCCATCGCGAGGAGCGCTCGCTCCTTGTCCGGATAGTCGAACCATCCTCCTTCCCAAACATCCGACTTGGTCGGGGTGGAAGGCACTTCGGCGCATCGATCACGATGGAGGGTCGCTCGGTCAATCGAGCGGGCAATGTGGACCCAATACATCATGACGAACCCTCCGCAACAACACCTTCGGGAGAGTCGTTTATGGGAGTAACTGCCATTCGTCCTTCTCGATGAACACCTTGACGCCGGTTTCCAGCTTTTTCACGTCGTCCTTTTCGAACAGTCTCATGTACCGCTCGATACGATCCTCGTCATCAATTCGTTCCTCTTGCATGAACCCACCGGATGCCTTATACCGCCGGATCAAGACTGGCATGTTCACACTCCTCCTTCGCTCAGCGCCCATAAAACAAGGGGCTCCCCCCGTGCATAAAGTGTGCTACAATAGTGCAATTCTTGAGGCAGGGTCAAGCTGGTTCAGCCGGTACAGCGCTACTACGATTCGCTTGAGCGACCACCCTGTTCATCGCGCGATCACACAACACGAGGCTGCCCATGCCGCTCTACGAATATCATTGTGAGAACTGCCAAGAACGATTCGAGGCTGTGCAACCGACGTGGGCGCGCGTGGAAGATACAGCCTGTCCGAAGTGTAAAGTAAAACGCGCCACACGCTTGATGTCCTCATTCGCCTCCAAGGTCGTCGGCTCGCATAAGCCCGGCTTCCAAGAAATGAAGGCCTATGACATGCTCAACGAGCGTATGGCGAAATTCGCAAAGCTGCCTCCCGTATCCGGAATGCGCGACATGCCAGCCCCCAACCTAACCTTTGGGTCGGACTCCGACTCCGGCAGCGCACCAAGTTCCACACCGACCGGAGGATGACGCCGCACGACATGCAGCACGACTCGACTTCCTCTGCCTGGTTCCGGCAGAATCGCCACCGTGTATCCCGATCCTCGTTTCCCAACCGTCTCATCATTCGCTTGATCGCGGCCGCTGTTTGCCTGGCATCCTTCGTCGTCATACCGATCAACCCGATTCGCGGTGCGGACCTACGAGGCAATCTGACCATCGCCGGCAACGGTCCGGAGCAGCCGCTGTTCGAATCGTTGGCACGGGCATTTGAGCGACACGCTCCCGGCGTCTATCTCGACTTGATCTGGGATAAGAATTCCAAGCCCGCCGAAATCGTGAGGAGCGGTGAGGCCCAGATCGCCGTGACGGGAACGGCTGATCCGGAGCTGCGTTCCACCCAGATCGCCTGGGACGGGATCGGCATCGTCGTGCATCTCTCCAATACGACCAAGGACATGACCTGGCGACAGATCGGCGAACTCTTCAGCGGGAAGTATTCTTTCTGGTCGGAACTGGGGGGGCCGGATACAAAAATTCTGCTGATCGACCGGCCGAAATACGAAAACGTCCGTGATGCTTTCGAGGAGCAGTTGGGCATCGCGGGTAAGATTCCCAGCTCGGCCACGACCATCAGCCGTGACGACAAGGTGATCAAAAAGGTGGTCGGCACCCTTCCACCGAGCTCGGCCGTCTCGTACGTGTCCCTGGAACAGGCGCTAGCCGCGGTGCGTTCCGGTGTCGCCATTCGGCTTCTGGCCATCGACAAGATTGAACCGGAAGAGCCGACCGTCAAAGACGGCCGGTACAGGCTGCGACGGCCCGTGCTCTTGTTGTCAGCTAAAGAGACTCCACCGCTCGTGCAGGCCTTCGAAGAGTTCTGCCTTTCTGCGGCCGGCCAGAAAATCATCGACGAACTTTATACCCCGCTCGGGGCTGAATCGAAATCATAACGCAAGGAGGAACTCGTATGCGGCGCATGCTCCTGACATTGGCCGGACCGGTGCTTGGAGGACTCCTCATCGCTCCCTCATTCCTGTTGGGTGCCGAGCAGGAAAAGGAGGGACAAATGACGGAGGGTGCGGGCTTCACCCTCTTCGACGTCGAATCGATCAAGGGGTTCGACGAGACCAAGATCCAGAAAGACCCGGTGTGCGATCGATCGAAACGACCCCGCATCATGAAAGTCGAGCCGGACGAGGTCAAACCCGGCGACATGGTGACGATCAAGGGAGAGAACTTCGGCACGAAAGAATGCTTCCACGGCGTTTCTTTCAGCGCAGCCTCGAAAACCGACGTCAAATACACCTTGGTGAACGAATCGACCATCGAGGCGACGGTGCCGGAGATGAAGAACGGCATGACCTTCGTGGTCGTCGTCGCCGGCGGCGGCAGCGCTCAGTCCAAGGGCGTGCTCATCCTCACCAAATAACAACGTACGAATGGCGGGAGGGTTCGGCATTCGGCCCTCCCCGTTCCAACGCGTCCAGGCGGCACCAACGTCCGCCGCTCACGCATCCGTCCTTTCGCCCTCCAACTTCTCGACTTCCCTACCCCGGTATGCTACCTTACGCCGGTTTTTTCCCGGACCGGGCGGTATCGGCGCACCGGTACGCCGACCAGATATTTCCTATCGCTTCAATATGTTTAAGAAGATCCTGGTGGCCAATCGAGGCGAGATCGCCATGCGTATCATCCGCGCGTGTCGAGAATTGAACATCCCGACCGTGGCCATCTATTCCGAAGCCGATTCTACCGGCATCTATGTCAAGAAAGCCGACGAGGCCTACCAAGTCGGACCGGGGCCGGTCAAAGGTTTCTTGGACGGACCCCAGATCGTGGCCTTGGCCAAACGGGTCGGTGCGGACGCCATTCACCCCGGATACGGGTTCCTGGCGGAGAATGCCGAGTTTGCCACCCTGTGCCAAGCATCGGGCATCACCTTTGTGGGGCCGTCGCCCCAAACGATTCATTTGATGGGGAACAAGGTCGAAGCCCGCAAGTTGGCCGAGAGCGTAGGTGTGCCGATCGTGCCGGGGACCGAGGAAGGGATCTCAGACGTTCGTGAGGGGCTGATCTTCGCGCAAAAGGTCGGCTATCCCGTGATCATCAAGGCCAGCGCCGGAGGGGGAGGGCGCGGATTGCGGGTGGTGCGTTCCGACGACGAACTCCGCGATCAGATGGACACGTGTTCGCGCGAAGCTTTGGCGTCGTTCGGAGACGGGAGCGTCTTTATCGAAAAATACATCGAGCGCCCGCACCACATCGAGTTTCAGATCTTGGGCGATCGTCACGGCAACATCATTCACTTGGGCGAACGAGACTGTTCGATCCAGCGCCGCCACCAGAAGCTGATCGAAATCGCGCCATCCTTGGTCCTCACGCCGGCGCTTCGAGAGGAAATGGGGACCGCGGCGGCCAGACTGGCCAAGGCGGTGGAATACGACAATGCCGGGACGGTGGAGTTCCTCCTCGATCAAGACGGCCGCTATTACTTTATTGAAATGAATCCGCGGGTGCAGGTGGAGCACACCGTAACCGAGCAGATCACCGCCATCGACATCGTGCGGGCGCAAATCACGATCGCCGCCGGCGAGCCGCTGGACGTGACCCAATCGGACGTGCATTTCATCGCCTACGCCATTCAATGCCGCATCAATGCAGAGGACCCGAAAAACAACTTCCGGCCCTGCACCGGGACCGTGACCGCCTATCTCTCCCCAGGCGGCATCGGCGTGCGGATCGACGGCGCGGTCTATAAGGACTACACCATTTCTCCCTATTACGATCCGCTGCTGGCCAAGTTGACCGTCCGGGGACGAACCTGGGAGGAAACCGTCAGCCGCATGCACCGGTCGCTGGAGGAGTACGTGCTCCGCGGCGTGAAGACGACGATCCCCTACATGAAGGCGATCATGCAGGACCAGGATTTCCGGGAAGGACGATTCGATACCTCCTACATCGAGACCCATCCCCAGTTGCTCGATTACGAGGAAACGATCGAGCCGGAGGATCTGGTGCTCGCCATCTCTGCCGCTATCGCCGCCCACGAAGGACTGTAATCGAACCTCGCCCCATTCCCGCTATGGCACGCGCATCGAAAAAGAGACCATCTCGTCCGACCACGGTTCGACGGGCCGCACGGAAGGACAGGACTCCGCTGCAAGCGGCGGCTCCGCTCCGTCTCCAGGCCGCCTCGAGCAAGACCTTGCACATCACCGATGTGGCGCTGCGCGACGGCCACCAATCGTTGCTCGCCACCCGGATGCGGACGGAGGACATGCTCTCCATCGCCCAGAAGCTCGACGCCGTCGGCTACTGGTCGCTGGAGGTCTGGGGTGGGGCGACATTCGACACCTGCCTCCGCTTTCTCAAGGAAGATCCCTGGGCACGGCTCCGCGCCCTACGGGCAGCCATGCCCAATACCAGACTACAGATGTTGCTGCGAGGCCAGAACATCGTCGGCTACCGGCATTATGCCGATGACGTGCTGGAGAAATTCATCGAGCGGTCCGCGACCAACGGGATCGACGTGTTCCGGGTGTTCGACGCGCTCAACGACGTGCGGAACGTGGACCGCGCGATTCGCGAGGTCAAGGCCAACGGCAAACACGCGGAAGCCGCAATTTGCTACACCGTGAGCCCGGTCCACAGCCTCGACCGCTTCGTGGATCTGGCCAAGCGGTTCGAGGACATGGGAACGGACACCCTCTGTGTCAAGGACATGGCGGGCTTGCTGGCCCCACTGGAAGCCTATCACCTCATTAAACGTCTCAAATCCTCCATCAGCGTTCCGATCCATCTCCATACTCATTACACCTCCGGCATGGCCTCCATGGCGTCCTTCATGGCGATCCTGGCCGGGTTGGACATGCTGGACACGGCCATCTCTCCGTTGGCCGGCGGCACGTCTCATCCGCCGACCGAAACGTTGGTAGCCGCCCTTCGCGGGACGCCGTACGACACGGGGCTCGACCTGCGCCGCCTGGAACCGATTGCCGATCATTTCCGGACGGTGAGGCGGAAATACCAGCAATTCGAGAGCGACTTCACAGGCGTGGATGCCGAGATCCTCACGTCCCAAATTCCCGGAGGCATGTTGTCCAACTTGGCCGCTCAGCTCACCGAACAGAATGCGCTCGACCGCATGAAGGAAGTGCTCGACGAGGTGCCGCGTGTGCGGAAGGAGATGGGCTATCCGCCGCTGGTGACACCCACGAGCCAGATCGTCGGCACCCAGGCCACGCTGAACGTCCTCACCGGCGAACGGTATCAAGTTATTACGACCGAGACCAAGAATTATTTCCTCGGTCTCTATGGCAAAGCGCCCGGTGCCGTCGACCGGGAAATCCAGGCTAAAGCCATCGGCGACGAGGAGCCGATTCGCGGCCGCCCAGCCGATCGACTCGAGCCGGAATTGGAGACGCTCGCCGAAGAGATGCCGGCGACGGCCGCCACGCTGGAGGATCAGTTGTCATTCGCCCTTTTCCCGGCCATCGCACGGGAATTCTTTGAGGAGCGGGCGCGGGGCGAACTCAAACCGGAAGAATTGACTCCTCGCTCCGAGAAAGGGCCAAGCGCCGCAGCGGAGTTGCATCTGGCGCCGGCAGAATTCCTGGTCTCCGTCCACGGCGAGACCTACCACATCCACGTCTCCGGCTCCGGTCGCAAGGTGGATGGGAAGCGTCCCTACTACATCCGCGTCAATGAAAAGCTGGAAGAGGTGACGCTGGAGCCGCTCCAGGAAGTGCTGGCCGGCGTGCCCGAGGCCGATACCCAACCTTCGAAAACGCCGAAGCGCCCCAAGCCGCTCAAGCCGGGGGATGTGGCCCCTCCCATGCCGGGCCGAGTTGTGAAGGTGCTCGTGTCGGTGGGCGATGCCGTCAAGGCAGGCGATCCCTTGTTGATCATCGAGGCCATGAAGATGGAAAGCCGAGTCCCGGCTCCGATCGACGGTCGTGTCTCGGCCGTCTATGCCGCCGAGGGCGATAACGTCAAGACGGACGAAACGCTCGTCCAGTTGGAATAGCGACGCAGGCGCACCACGGTCCGGGCTCGATCTCATCGAGTGAATACCCCTACGCTCATCCTGCCGCTCTGGCCGCTGCTCGCCCTCTGTTTGTTCGCTTCCTGCTCCAGTCCGCAGATTCCGCCGTGGTTCGACGCCCTCTCCCGCATGCCCGTGCGGACCGTTACGGTCAACGGGTACCGGCTGGCCTACCTCGATCAGGGAACCGGCCCGATTCTGATCCTGATCCATGGGTTCGGCGGGTCGCTATGGCAATGGGAATACCAGCAGTCCTTGTCGCATTACGGCTACCGCGTCATTACGCTCGATCTCTTGGGCTCCGGCTTTTCCGATAAGCCGGCATTGGAATATCGCCCACAGGAGGTACTCGGGTTTTTCTTGGGATTCATGGACCAATTGGCCATTCCCAAGGCCACCTTGATCGGCAATTCCATGGGGGCCGGGGTGGCGCTTGCCGCGGCGCTGACCGCGCCGGAACGGGTAGAGCGATTGATCCTCATCAGCGGGTTGCCGGCCGATATCACGGGACAATTGGCCAGTCCGCTAGTCCGGAAGGCGCTGGATTCCTCGCTTCCGCTCTGGCTCGCCGAGCTGGGCGCCACGCTCTTCGGCTCCTCCGTCGGCGAAAAGGTCTTGCACGAGATCATCTATGACCAGTCGTTGATCACGCCGGCCGTGCTCGATCGATCCGCTCGCAACCGGCAACAGCCGGGGCTCATCGGGCCGATTCTGGCCATCGGGAAAACATTGCCGGATTGGGAGTCACGCTACGCCCCTCGCCTGCGCGAAATCCGTCAGCCCGCACTGATTATCTGGGGCGAAGAAGACCGGATCTTCCCTCCTGCGGTGGGGCAATCGTTGTCCGAGACGATCGCCGCATCGAGGCTCATGCTCGTTCCCCGAGCGGGCCACATCCCGCAGTGGGAACAGCCGGAGCCGGTCAATCAAGCGATCCGTGCGTTTCTGGAACCTTGACATGATGCGGAAGCCCGCCACACTATGGAACCGACAGCTCACCATCCTGAAGCAAAGGAGGTAGACCTATGACACGGATCTCGATCGCACGCGCGCATGCTCGGCCTTCATCACTGATCGCAGCCGGGCTCCTGCTTGCCTGTACCGGCTGTGCTGGCATGGGCAAGTCCGTAGAATCGGGATTCATGTATAAGAATCTGCCGGTCTCTCAAGCCTCCGCCATGGCTGGAGAGGGACACAGCGTGACCCTGTTCGGCAAAGCGACCCCCCTGTCCGGCCCGGAGATCAAGGAGGGAGACAAGCTGCGCGACGCCCTCGTGACCAAATCCGATCTCTCGTTGGTCCATATCGCGGGCACCGAGGGCAAGGGGAAGGTGCGGATCATCAGCGTGGTGCCGTCGCTCGACACCAAAGTGTGTGAACAGCAGACTCATTACCTCAGCGAGAAAAACAACGGCTTGGACCGGATGATCGAACTTATCACGATCAGCATCGATACCCCCTTTGCCCAGAAGCGTTTCGCGGAGGAGGCGAAGATCACCAACGTCACCTTTCTCTCCGATTATCGTGAGGCTGCGTTCGGCAAAGCCCACGGCCTTTTCCTCAAGGATCCCCACATTCTGACTCGGGCGATCCTGGTCGTGGACAAGGACAATACCATCCGCCATCTCCAATTGACGCCGGATCTGGGTCAGCTCCCAGACATGGACAACGCGTTCCGATACGCGCGCTCGCTGATCAACGCGAGCTGAGGGAGCGGCGGCCGGACAGCGTCCGCACAGACGGGCGATTGCCTCCCCACTCTAACCCGAGAGGTTTATGGCGCATTACGACATGCTGGTCATCGGCAGCGGACCCGCCGGCCAAAAGGCCGCAATCCAAGCCTCCAAGCTCGGCAAGAAGGTCGGTCTCATCGATCGTCGCGAGGTGGTGGGGGGCGTGTGTCTCAACACCGGCACGATCCCGAGCAAATCTCTTCGCGAAGCGGTGCTGTTTCTCTCCGGGTTCCACCAGCGCGGCCTCTACGGGGAGAGCTATCGCGTCAAGCACGACGTCACGATGGAGGACCTGACCCTCCGAGCTCACCATGTGATTCAGCGCGAGGTCGAAGTCATCCAGAACCAAATGGAACGCAATCGTGTGGACATGATCTTCGGGACTGCACGGTTTCACGACGACCACCGGCTGCACATTCATCGCACCGGCGCCACACCGGAGTCGCCGGACTCGGGCGAGCTGATCGAACACCACGCCGACTTCATCGTCATCGCGGTCGGAACAAGACCGGCACGGCCGTCCCACATTCCCTTCGACGGGCAAACCGTGATCGATACCGATGACCTGCTCGCTCTCAAACGCCTGCCGAAATCGCTCACGATTATCGGGGGCGGCGTCATCGGCACCGAATACGCCTCGATCCTGGCCGCCATCGGGATTCATGTCGTCCTCATCGAACGACGCCCTCGGCTGTTGGAATTCGTGGACGCCGAGATTATCGAAGCCTTGCAGTACCACATGCGCAGCATCGGGGTCTGGCCGCGGTTGAACGAAGCCGTCGTCGCCATCGAGAAGCGGGGAGAAGACGAGGTGATCGTCCGGCTACACAGCGGGAAGGAGATTCCTGCCTCGACCGTGTTGTATGCCGTCGGTCGCATGGGCGCGACCGACGGTCTGAATCTTCCCGCCGTGGGCATTACACCCGACGAACGGGGGCGGATCAAGGTCAACGCGTGCTTCCAGACCGAGCTGCCGCATGTCTACGCTGTCGGCGATGTCATCGGATTCCCGGCCTTGGCATCCACCTCCATGCAACAGGGACGGCTGGCCTCCTGCCATGCGTTCGGACTTCCCAGCCAGCTCGAAACCAGGCTGCTGCCCTACGGCATCTATTCAATCCCGGAAATTTCCATGGTGGGACGAAATGAGGACCAGCTCACCGAGGCGGGGATCCCCTATGCCGTGGGGATCGCCCGCTATCGCGAGATCGCGCGGGGCCAGTTGATCGGGGATGAGACCGGCATGCTCAAACTCCTTTTCCAGCCCAACACCCACGAACTGCTCGGCGTCCATGTCATCGGCGAAGGGGCCACCGAATTGATCCATATCGGCCAAGCGGTGATGGCGCTCAAGGGCACGATCGAGTACTTTATCGATACCGTCTTCAACTACCCGACCTTGGCCGAATGTTACCGTGTAGCCGCGCTCGACGGAATGAACCGGCTGCCGCGACCCTGGGCCCATCGAGTGTAAGCGTCGTCCGGCGTCAAGGGTTGCGAGTCGTTGGTCGTTGCTCGAACGCTGTTCGTCAGTCATCGAAACATCCTTTCATCCAAATCAGGGGTCGTTGATGTCGTTTTCAGCCCATTTGCGAAAACTGGCCGAGCCCATCTGGAAGGCACAACTTCGCCACCCGTTCGTCGTAGCACTCGGGAAGGGCACGCTGCCCAAGCGAAAATTCCGTTACTATATCCTCCAGGACGCGCGGTTCCTCGGCGACCTCGCCCGCGTGTTCGCAGCCGGTGCGCAGCGGGCGCCCGATTCGGAATCGGCCCTGCGCTTCACCAAGTTGTCGGAGGAAACGATCGTCGTGGAGCGGAGCCTCCACGAAAGTTACGGCACGCAATGGAAGCTGACGGCGGCGCAAATGACCTCCGTACCGATGGCTCCGACCAATTACGCCTATACCCGGCACATGCTCGCCGTGGCGGCCGCCGGTTCCGCCTGTGAGATCGCGGTCGTGGCACTCCCCTGCGCCTGGATCTATTGCGTGGTGGGCCAGCACCTGCTCAAACAGGGTCCCCCGAAGCAAAGTCATCCCTACCGCAACTGGCTGATGCTTTATGCCTCGCCCGAATTTGCCGAGGTGCAACGCTGGATGCGGACGAAGGTGGACCTTTGGGCCAGCACAGCCGGTCACCAGGAACGGCGCCGCATGGAAGAGGCCTTCGTGATCAGCTCGCGCTATGAGTGGATGTTTTGGGAGATGGCATGGACGGAGGAAAAGTGGCCGGTCTAGGAGAACAAGGCCTATCGGTGAGGCACTTGCGCAGAACTCACGAAGCGCCGGCGCGCTCTCGGCGGGATACTCCTTGGCGGCTGAACTAGCCACGTCCCGTGCGAGGCACGAACGTCGCGTCGGAGAGCAGCCGCCACCTGCGTCGCAGGACGGATCATCTCGCCATCGAGCCAACTTACGCCGGCCCTTCGATCATGCTCAGCCCCTCACCGACGGGCCTCGATTACACACCGACCAGAGATGAAGGACGGCATAACGGGACGGGCCACTCGGGCTCGGCCAGAACGGTGACCCAACCACGCTCCGATCACGCGTCGAGAGCCTTCGCGCCCGGCTGTGGATCGGCGGCACCGGCCATGGGGGAACGTGGTGGGAAGAATCAGAGAGAGAATGACGAGGAGGAATGGTCGGTGTGAATGTCGGGCCATGCTGCGGTCGCTTCCTCGCCTCTCGGAGCGACCTATCCGGCCCCTCCCGGGCGGAAGGCTTCAGAAATTCCCTCGCGGACTCGGTCAGTTTCCGCTTTCCTTCCCGACAGGGCCTCGGCGGGTGCCCCGCTCCCCCGGCTAAAGTCGCTCCGCCAGCATGGCCCTTTGTGATCATGATGAAAGATCAACCCGACTCGGAAGGCATAGACTCGATGCGCGCAGTCCGAGACGATCCCGGGCTGGTGTTGGTGAATCGCCGGAGCTGCGCCGCTGACCGTTCTGCCCCTCAATGAATTCTGTGAACTCCTCTCCGTATGTGACCTGGATCAGGGCAAGAGAGGTGCGGCGCAGATGTCCCGTATGTACATACGGGATCTTATATGGTATACGTTTCACTACGCCTCACCCCGCAAAAAAGGAATGACATCATGGGTACAAATCTCAGGAAACTGACGGTGGAAGTTCCTGCTGATCTGCTGGAACGGGCCACGACCGCGAGCGGAGAAGGGGTGACCCCCACGGTGAGACGAGGATTAGAGTTGGTCGCTGCTGGTGGTGCTTACGGTCGACTCCGGCGGTTTCGAGGCAAAGTGAAGTTCGGGATCAAGCTCTCGGAGCTGCGACAGGACTGATGCTCTGTCTCGACACAAGCTCTCTTATCGCCTACTTGCAGGGCAACGAGGGAGCAGATGTGGAATTCGTGGATCAGGCCCTCGCGGACCAAGTAGGAGTGCTGTCACCGGTCACAGTCACGGAGATCCTCAGCGACCCGCGTCTCACGACGGCGTTGCGACAGACCATACTTGAGATCCCGACCCTTCCCGTGACGGCAGGCTTTTGGGAACGAGCCGGCCTCCTTCGGGCCAAAGTCTTGAGAACCGGGCGCCGAGCCAATCTGGCCGATACGCTGATCGCGCAAAGTTGCCTCGATCACCAAGCCACCCTCATCACCCGCGACCGCGACTTTTCCGTCTTCTCAACGCTAGCAGGCCTTCGCCTCGCCATTGGCTCACCGTGACCCTTCGATCCGTTCAACACACAACAATCTGCAACCCTCACTATTCATGACGGTTCGTGACGTTCCACCCGTTGTGCCTTCACCGCGGTGGGTCGTACAGCGCTTGCAGTGCAGTGCTCAGGAGTATCGCCGACTGCGGGGCTCGGCTTGCGGCCGGTCGAGACCAATCGCAAACCCCCAATGTCATCAGTTTTGGCCAACCACAATTGTCACAATCAAGACCTGACCCTATATTTGTTTGCTATATTTGATCTATATGTACCTGCCATCACTCTCCGATAGAAGGCAGATGCGATTGCCTTCATGCCACCAGCCGACAAACTGTGGGATGTTCGCCCACCGGGGTGGCGGTGATGGCGGGCCAGCACTCTTGGTGAACCATGACGTGTTCCCGCTAGCAAACTGCACAAGGGCAACTCCGTGCGTCGCTGCGAACTCAAGCGCTCCTTCCTGAAAACCCGACACAGAGAAGAGCATGGCTTTCTGTGCGCCGAGTGACTGAAGCTTGGCCCAAAGAACCTGAACATCCTGTCTCTCAACTCTGCGACCTTGGTGCTTGCACTCGACAAGGACGGTGAACGCTGCACCAAGCGCCGTGAACTTGGCAACGACATCGATCGTGTACTCACCATCGGCGCCAGCCAGTGTTTGGAGGTGCTTCGACTCGTACGACACCAACGACTCCGCCGATGCGTCGATGATGCGCTTCACCGCCAACTCGTACTCGCGAGGTGTGACATGCATCGGCTGCTCGAAGCGCGACATGATGAGCCCTAACAATGTTTAGGTCGATCCGCATAAGAGCCGGATCTGCCACTCGCTGTCCGTGTACCAGGCCGTGGATACGCGCAGAGAATAAGCCAGAATCGATGGGTGTTCAATGGGTTCCCCTCTCTCGACCTCGAATTCGGGGGGTGTTATGCGGGTCGGTATAACACTCTTTCCTCGACAGGTTTACATCCCGTCGAGCGGACTACGAACTCCTGCCGGTCCGCGGTTCAACACATGAGGTAGAGCATCGCCGTTTTTTCGTCGCGAGGCCTCAACAACTCCTGGACCGGCGTCAAAACAACGGTGTCAGGACGATTTTCCTGCTCACCTCTTAGCCTTGCACTCTCAATCAGCCTCCCTTTTTCTGTCCACCGTCGAGTATGGTAACCTCTGATCGCCCGGATCGACCATGAGAGAAACGCAGCCGAGTCGAGTTCTTTCCCGTAAGACAGGATGACCTTTTCCCTAGCATCCCTGCCTTCTTCCGCTGAGTCGGCGACGGAGTCTAGTCTGTCGTCGATTCGCGAGCAGGTGCCGGCGCTTTTCTGGCCGAAGCGTACGGACCACGAGACCCACCGGAGGCTGGCTGATCTCCTTGAACGGTTTGTCACCACATCCGACGAGTGACCAGTGACGATCGACAGTTGACGCTTCCGCCCCCCATGCAGTACGAAACCGTCTTCGAGATTTCGTGGCAAACGTTTCCCTGGCCGGTCTTGATCGTGGGGGTCACTGGCTTCGTGCTAGGTGCCGTCGTGCTGGCGCTTCGCATCAAACGTGGCTCTCGCTCCTGGAGAATCGTGGGTATCGCGCTGATGATCATGGGCCTGGTCTGGTGCCTTAAGCAGGTGTTAGACCATCATCGCATGACGCGGGCCTTGGCCTCGCAACAGGCACAGGTCGCGGAGGGGCTCGTCTCCAACTACGAATTCCGGATGCATGATGGCCATGGGTTCGAATCCTTCTTCGTCAACGGCGCGGGATTTCACTACTCCGACTTCGTGCCGTCCGGCGGCTACCACCAGCCGGCCAGCCAAGGAGGCGTCATCCGCGAAGGCTTGATGGTGCGCCTGCACTATCTCGACAACACGATCCTGAAGCTCGAAATCGCGCGATGATCCGCCCCTCACGCTCGATGAAGTACGGAGGACCAGTCGAGGCACACTTGCCGTTCTCAGCCGGAGCTGTTCTCATCGGAACACGGGGCAGGTTGGTCGAAATCCCTTTGCTGGACAGAGCCGCGCCGGTGAGTGTAATGTCCCCCACACAGGCTGACGAACTTCAAATTCTGTGTAGGTGGCAGGCAGAGCGACGTACCTCCTGCATTAGCAGGCTGCGGCAAAACCCTCCGTTCATCCTTCGAATGCCTCAGGACCAACGGAGCGATCATTGACTATACTGGTGATTTCCGATCGTGCTGATCCTGTCGAAGCACACAAATCGAGTTCTTCCGCAACCTGTTAGAGCGTCCGACCGTACAACAGTCTCTAAGGATGAGGGGCCATGAGCGTGTTGAAACAGGTCTTGACCATCGCCGGGTCCGATTCGGGCGGCGGCGCCGGCATCCAAGGCGATATCAAGGCGATGTCCGCCAACGGCGTGTTTGCTCTCTCGGTCATCACGGCCATCACGGCCCAAAATACCGAGGAAGTCACGGATGTGTTCGAGTTGCCCATCTCAATCATCGCCGCACAACTGGACGCGGTGTTTGATGACTTCGAGATCTCAGCCGTGAAGACCGGCATGTTATCGTCGGCCGCCATCATTTCCACGGTGGTGAGCCTGCTCAAACCGCAACAAGTCGGCCAACTCGTCGTGGACCCGGTTATGATCTCGAAGAGCGGCCGTGCCCTCTTGAAGCCCGAGGCGGTGGAGGCCCTGACGAAAGACCTCTTTCCATTGGCCCTGCTCGTCACGCCCAACATACACGAGGCGCAACAGTTGTCCGACATCGAGATCAAGACTCTCGCCGATGCCAGGCGGGCGGCAAAGGTCATCGCGCAATTCGGATGCCGGAACGTTCTCATCAAGGGCGGTCATCTCATCGCGGAGCGGGGCACGGACCTTTTGTTCGACGGCCGGTTCTTTCAGATCTACAACGGCGAGTTCATCGACACGCCCCACACGCACGGCACCGGCTGCACCTTTGCTTCGGCGATTGCCGCGCAACTCGCACGGGGGAAATCCGTCCCGGATGCAGTCCAAGCTGCAAAGACCTATGTGACGGAAGCCATCAGACGGAGTCTGACCATCGGTCACGGCAAGGGGCCGACTAATCATTTCTATTTTCTTCAGGGGAACGGCGCCCAATGAGAGGTGCCTTGGGACCGCTGGCCTTCCTTCTCACCGGTCTTGGCTGGCTGGTATTCTCCGCGTTGCTGGGGTTCGCACTCTATATCGGGCTCGTCCGCAGCACCTCCTTGCCGGCCTCGCTTCGTTCGATTCATGTCCATGCCGGGATGATCGGCGGCCTGCTCCAAATGTTGATCGGCGCGCTGCTATACTGGCTGCCCCCGACCTTGCCGTCCGGCCGCCAGCGTCCAGCCTCTCGCCCGGGGCTCTATGTCCTGCTGAATGTCGGCACGCTCGGGATGCTCATCGGTTTTTGGCTCTCCCACCGGACAACCGTCGGCATCGCAGGGGTGGTCACCGTGATCCCGGTGCTGGCGCTCCTAAGCGACGCCCTGCGTCTGGCCAAGGATCAACAGGGGTGGTCGCTCGCCCCGTCGCTTTACTATGGGGCTTCCCTGGCCGGCCTGCTCTTCGGGATCGGCGCGGGAGCAGCAATCTGCTTTGGCTTGATCCCGACCGCATTTGTCGCACAGGTACGGTTCGCCCATGTTCAACTCACCCTGTCGCTGTTTGCCGTCCTGACCTTGATCGGCCTGACGCTGCACCTGATCCCGGTACCGGTGAAGCCTGGTGCCCACGGTCAAGCCTCGCGCCTCTGTCCGGCGTTGTTTGTCGTCGGGACGGCCCTGCTGCTCACTGGATTCGGAGTGGCCATGGTGCCGCTCCAGCTCGCCGGAGGAGGAGTCCTGCTGGTCGGCTCGCTGATCTCTGTCTGGTCGATGGTCGGACTATGGAAGAGCGATACCGGGCCACACAGAGTGGTGTCCGACCAACTCGCGCTGGGATCGTGCTTCCTGTCGCTGGCGATCCTCGGTGGGATCTTGGCATCCACTAATTCGCTGGGGGAGCAACCTCTGTTCCCTTTCGGCACACTACACGTGGTTGCCTACACACATCTGGTCTTCATCGGCTTTTTCGCACAAACCCTGTTCGCCGGCCTAATGTACCTCTTGCCGAACATGTTGGCCCTCCGGCGCCTCTCCAGCGCCAAGAAACGAGGAGCCTATGTCGCAAGCTTCGGTCCCGTGACGGGGCGATGGCACAGCCTGCAGGTCGCCGCCCTGTGTCTGGGCACGCTCGGCCTCGCGCTCGTCGCATCCCTGACCTGGCGCGCGCCGCTGTCGGATGCGCTGGTCCAACAGGCCATGTGGATCACGCTCGGCCTGCTGTTGATCGGCCTGACGATCGTGACCGCCAAGGTCGTCCTACTGCTGGGGCACCGACCCTCTGAATAAGGAAGCCCTTTCATCGTCATCAGCCACTCCCATCTTCATCTCGCACCAAACGACATGAACGAGACATCGCACTCACTCACGGACAAGGCAGGCCACAAGATTGCCGCGACCCTGGCCGCGCCCTCCTCGCCGACGGAACGATTGGTGCTGCTCTGCCACGGGTTTCTGTCCAACAAGAACAGTTCGACGAACAAGGCTCTGACACGGCTGTTGGCGGAACGAGAAATCGCGACGCTCCGGTTCGACTTCTTCGGCCAGGGCGAGAGCGAGGGGCCGTTCGAAAACATCACCGTGGGCCTGGCGCTCGATCAGGCTCAGTCCGCCCTGGCTTGGGCCTCGGCCCATGGCTTTCGTGATCTCGGCCTGGTGGGGTCCAGTTTTGGCGGGCTGATCGCCTTGCTTGCCGCTTCTCAAAGCGTCTCGCGCACATCCACCTTGCGTTGTCTCGCCCTGAAGTGTCCGGTGTCGGACTTGCCCGCCATGCTACGGCTGGAGTTTGGTGAAGACGGAATGGACGAATGGCGGCGGAACCAAACGATCCCCGACGTAACGGGAAACCCCGGCCGCATCAGGCTTAAGTATCGCTTCTATGAGGAGTGCCTGGGGTATGACGGCTACATGGCCGCTTCAAACATTGCCTTACCTTCCTTGATCGTTCACGGCGACCAGGATCGATTGGTGCCGCTTGCACAGAGCGAACGATTACTCGATTCGTTGCAAGGCATCAAGCAGTTACTGGTGGTGTCGGGCGCCGACCATGGGTTCACGGTCGGAGACCACTTCAACCAGATGACGCACGCGATCGCTGAATGGATGGTCACGCACCTCGCCTAAATGAACAGAGGGCGGTCCGTGCGGCTCTTCTCGTCCCGCATCGATTTCCTCAATCAGTGGTCAACCCGAAGGTTCTTCGCTAGACTGCGGCTCAGTCTGGCTACCGGATGGTCGGAGGCCGCATCGCAACCGCTTCCCGATTGTGCCGGATCATTCACCCACGCAACTTGTCCTGGGAGTCAGTCCATGGAATCGAGACCTCGGTCCGGTATCGGAGTCATCGCATTCGGCGTCCTGACCCTCTGCTGCTGGCTTGGCCCGCAGACGGCCTCTGCAGCGGATCAATCGCAGGTGCACGTGTCGCCTTCCGTTGACAGCATGCCCTCCCGGCCCAGTCTCATTCGTCCGCATCGGGAGCAGCAGGAGCCGACGACTCCACCTCACGAGTCCCCGGCCACATCGATTCAACCCCGGGCGAACAGTCTCATCAAGAGACCGGCCTCGGATGAAACAACACACGAACGGGCTTCGACCGAAGCGGTCGGGCCGCAGCAGAGAGAAACAGGAACTGGCGGTGCAACTGCCGGCCCGGCATCGTCGAACAGCCAGCCGCTCAAGCCCACCCCCGGTCTTCTCGCCTCCCCCTCCGCCGGCGCATCGACCGGCAATTCGACGGGGACAGGCGGGGCAGGGCCGACCCCACCGGGCTCCTCTCGCGGCGTGACCGGTCTCATGAAACGCTTTCCCGACATCGCGCCCTCACTGCCCGTCGCTCCGCCAAGTCCCGCACCGAATCCCGTACCAAGTCCGTCTCTCCCCTCAGAACCGCCGTCGATTGCCGTCGGCTCCGTCACCCTGACCTGGCAGGCCAATCGAGAGCCGGACCTCGCCGGCTACAAGATCTACGTCGGTACCTCGTCAGGTTCCTATGGCTATGCCGGTTCCCCATTCGTGACCGGCGACTCCACTGCCTACATCTTGAACACCTTGCCGAAAGGTCAGACCTATTTTTTCGCCATCTCGGCTTACGACCTCTCAGGAAACGAGAGCAGCCTCTCCTCTGAAGTCAGCAAAACGCTTTATTGAGAACTGGCGGCGGCTGGTCGACATCCAATGTTCAACGGCCTAACCCGCATTACTCATGAACGCTCCCACAGCAACCGCCGTGCGACTCGTATCGGACTGCGTCATGCAACGAGTCGCACATGCAATGGGTTCAGCGCTTGGGGTCCGAGCGGATTCGTCACGAACCGTCATGAATAATGCGGGTTACGGCCCGGCGGATTTCGCGCAACGAAATCCGGTGAAACTGTTGCGAGTGGTGGGCAACAGTTTGAATCGGCCATACGTCAGCAGATACTTCGGCAGATCGGACCAGGACCCTCCGCGCAGCCCTTTGAACTGTCCCTGGTCGGGTCCTTGCGGATTCCTCGCGGGACTCACTTCATAATAGTTCCCTACATACCAATCGGAGACCCATTCCCACACGTTTCCTGCCATGTCCTGCACACCGTAGGGACTCTTCCCTTTCGGAAACTGACCGACCGGGAGCAAGACCTGCTCGTAACTGAAGCGGGCGCCGAGCGCAAAATTGGCCAGATCCGGAGTCGGCTTCTGATTGCCCCATGGGTAGCGGCGTTCATCCGTCCCTCTCGCAGCCTTTTCCCACTCCGCCTCCGTCGGCAACCTCGCTCCTCGCCATGCACAGTAAGCGGCGGCATCCTCCCAGGAGACGCCCACAACCGGTCTCGTGCCGTGCTGGACCAGATTCACCTGCTCCCAAAACGCCGGGGATTGCCGCTGTGTGTCCGCAAGAAACCGTGCATAGCCTTCCGTGGTGACCTCATGCAGGTCGATCGAGAACTCGTCGAGCCAGACTTCGTGCCGAGGCCGCTCGTCCTCCAACGCTTCTGTTCCGTCTCGCCCCATCCAAAAGGCGCCGGCCTGGATCGTGACCATCGGCTGATCCAGAGGCTGCGTCGGTCCCGGCTCGGACCGGAACTTCCGTAGCCGATCGAGCTGCGCCTCGGCCGACGCGGCCATAATCACAACGACCAGCAGCGCCAGCGCCACGACCGTGCTCCATATCGGACCTAGATTTCGCGTCACCGCTCTACCTTTCAAGATGATAGACTCTCCCGCTTATTCCCCCTGGAAGCCCGCATTGTACATGACGATTTGTCGCGAAATTGCGAAGTCGCGCCGCGAGACCGCCCGCCATACCAAGCTACGCTTGAACCGCCGCGTTCGATCACCTCGCGCGGAGAGGTACTTGGCCTTCGACTTCAGATGCCGGCATGTCGCAGCAGCGAATCCGCGATTGCAGGAGAAGCGTTCATGAATATTGCGGACTAGTAGACACGCCCGCCGACAATCCAATGCCGATCATCGACCACATCGATCAGCAGCCGCGTCAGGTTCATCTGGGTGAGCTGGGCCGCCACTTCGTCTTCGGTGAGAGCGGCCAATAGGGACTGGTAGAAATCCCGCTTCAGAATCGGCGCTTCGTTGGCGGCGTAGGTCTCGACGATCGCCTGTGCCGCTTCGGGCGAATCGGGCCGGATTAAGTCCATCACCAGGACGGCGCCGCCCGGCTTCACCAGCCGCCGGAGAGTGTGCCAAAACTGGAGCGGATGGGGCAGATGGTGCAGCAAACTGTTCGAGATAATCGCATCGGCCTGCTCTGCCGGGCGAAATGACTGAACCCGTTCGTGGTGGAGTTGGACCCGTTCGGACAAACCGGCAGCGGCCACCGCCCGTTCCGCCAGGTCCAGCATGGGCCGCGACGCATCCACCCCAATCACCCGGCAGCTCGGATAGGCGCGCACAAAGCGAATGGAGATGTCGCCTGGCCCGCACCCAAGATCGAATACCTGTCCTCCTTCGAAGTCCGGAAAATATTCGCGGAACCGATCGACGAATCCCTGATTTTCCGACTCGAAGTTAGCACGCGCATAGGCCGCCGCCTGCTCGGGATCGTCCATGAGCTCCGCTTCGAGTGTGCGCTCCATCATGCGATCGTCTCCTGGCCAGGTCGGCACCCTCGCATCCAGACCACGCGATCCCCCTGACGGACGGGCCCCTCTCGGCAGACCCTCGCATAGACCCGGCTCCAACCGGGATGGCTTTGGTGGGAAATACGCCGGTAGTCATTTCCCCGGAACCAGCATGCGTTGTGCCGGCAGGGCGTCGTGAAGCTCGTCAGTTCCAATTCGACCTCTTCGCCGATTCGGAGGCGGTCTCCCGGCCCGACCGCATCCCAATCCAATCCGGCCAGCGTGAGATTTTCACCTGAGGCACCCGGGTAGATGTCATGGCCCTCCTGTCGCAGCGATTCGATCCGTTCGAGCGCAAACAGGCACACCGCACGGTCTCGGCCTCCGTGAATCGAACGGTTACGTTGCCGGTCGCCGGTCACTCCGTCCAGGGTGATCACCGCCTCAGACACGGGCCGTTTCGGCACGCCTCCATTGGAAATGTTGATTTGCCACAGCCGTCCTTCGGAGACCTGTTTGGACTGGCCCATTTGTTCTTCGCTGCCATATTCCTCCTTGCACATTCTGTATCCGATGGAAGACTTCATGATGGTACATCACAAGACTCGGAAGCATTCATCCGTAAAGCAACCCAGCCTTCCCGTTGTTTCACGTCCGACACATAGACTCCTGTTTCGGCATAGGCGCGGCCGATCTCCTCCTTCTGGTCGATCAAAATGCCGGAGAGGAGAAGGGTCGCTCCCTGATGCACCAGCCTGGCCAGAGGCTCTCTGTTTTCAAGGAGCGTGCGACCATCCAGGTTCGCCAAGACCAGATGCCAAGGGTGCCCGGCATCGATGAACTCCTCGCTGATCGTGCCCACGACGAAACTCAATGCCGCCTCGTCGAAACCGTTCTCCACGGCATAGCCCTTGGCATAGTCGACCGCCTGGGGATCGCAATCGAGGCCGACCGCCCGCTTGGCCCCGCAACGCAGCGTCACCATGGCCAAGATCCCGGTGCCAGTCCCGACATCCAACACCGACATGTCCTGTTCCGTCAGCTCTTCAATCCATTCGATCAGCATGCTGGTCGTCGGATGGTGCCCGGTCCCGAAGGCCAATTTTGGATCGATGACGAGTTCGATGGTTCCCGGCTCACCGGCAGGAGGCTCCCAGCTCGGCCGGATGAGCACCCGCCGACCGATCCGCAACGGCGTCACCGATTGCGCCCAGAACCGGTTCCAGTCCTGCGCCGGTTCTTCCCGGATCGCCAGTGAATCAACCGCCGGGCCATCACCGAGCTGAAGCAGTACCGTCCGCAGCCGGGTCAGTTGCTGATCGTTCCAGTCGCCCGCCGGCCAGTAGATATGGGCCGTCCCGTCGTGATCCTGCCAGGCGCCGGAAACGGACGGATCGTGCAAGGCGCCGATGAGTTCCCCTGCATCGAGGTTGGTTCGAACCTGAACATCGATCCAACCGGTTTGTCTCGTCGTTCCCATTGACGCCCTCGGATGGAACTCAGTAAGGTCTGCCCACCACATGCGAGAGAACCAGTCCATCCAACCCGTCGCCAGCCACTCTCCGTCCGGACGCGAGCGGACCCTCCGGCGGTTGATTGCTGCGGCGGACCGGCAAATTACAGGCCGTCAAGAACTGAGCCGAAAGCTCACGACCGCTCGGCTCATCCTTTTCTTGGCCGGAATCGCGCTCTGCGTGACGCTGTTCAAGCTCGGCTGGTACCTGGCCGGGAACACGGCGCTCGCTCTGTTCGTGCTGGGATTCATCGCCGTGGCTGCCTATCATAACAGGCTCGAACAGCGGATGCACCGGTGGCGCCTCTGGCGCGCGATCAAACGGACTCACCTCGCCCGCCTGCATTTGGATTGGTCGGCGATCCCGAGGAAGGAGCATGAGCCCCCCGCCGATCACCCCTACGCCAAGGACCTCGACCTCCTGGGCGCGCATTCCCTGCTGCACCTCCTCGACACGACCGTGTCATCCAACGGACGCGAACGTCTGACGTCCTGGTTGCTAGCTCCGTCTCAGGACCGGTCTCGATGGGCCAACCGGCAACGCCTGGCCAGGGAACTGAGCCGCCTGACGCTCTACCGTGATCGGTTGGTGTTGGAAGGGTTGCTGGTCGGGGAACAGGAGATCGACGGACGACGTCTCCAGGCCATATTGCTAACCCCGGCGGGCTGGCCGACCCTGCCGGTGCTCCTAACAATCCAGGCGATGCTCTCTGTCGGCACGATCGGGCTATTGGCAGCTTCCTTAGCCGGTTGGCTGCCCGGCTATTGGCTGCTGACCTTCGGCCTCTATGCGTTTCTCTTCCTCTCGATCGAACGGAGCCAACAGGCGTTTGAACATGCCCTCTCCCTCCAGGTGGAACTCGACAAACTCGGCGCCGTCTTGGCGTATCTCGAACGCCGCGCGCGCGGCAAGTCCTCGGCCCTAGGGGAACTCTGCGCCTCCCTGATACGGGCCGACCGGAGCCCCTCTCGGCATGTTCGCCAGGCGGCTCGCATCGTCTCGGGGCTCAGTGTGCGATCCAACCCCCTGGCCCATATTTTTGTGAATCTTCCCGGCCCCTGGGACTTGTACTTCATCTGGCGGTTGCAACGGTTGCAGACACGCATTGCAGATCATCTTCCGCAATGGTTGGACATCCTGGCCGAGATCGAAGCCACCAGCGCCTGCGCCAGCTTTGCCTACCTACATCCCAGCTATACCTGGCCGACCCTCGCTGCCGGTGCACATGAAACAGGACCGACATTGGAAGCCACCGGATTGGGCCATCCGCTTATTCCCGCGACCCAGCGAGTGAGCAATGATGCGACGCTGCAGGGCCGAGGCGAATTGTGGCTCGTCACCGGATCGAACATGTCTGGCAAGAGCACCTTCTTGAGAACGATCGGAATCAACGTGTGTCTGGCACAGGCCGGCGCGCCCGTCTGTGCCGAGCGGTTCGAATGGAGCTGGGTGCGGCTGTACTCTTGTATCAGGGTAGAGGACTCGATCGAGCAAGGCCTGTCACATTTCTATGCGGAGGTCAAACGGCTGAAGCTGATCCTTGAGGCAGCCCGCGATCGATCCGCTGCTCCGATTCTGTTCCTGATCGACGAAATCTTCCGGGGCACCAACAATCGCGAGCGGCTGATCGGTAGCCGAGCCTATATTCAAGCGCTCGCGTCACACAACGGCTTCGGTCTGGTCACCACGCACGACCTCGAACTCGCCGAGTTGGAGACGGTGATCTCCACCCTCCGCAACGTCCATTTCCAGGAAACGATCGAGGACGGCGCCTTGTCGTTCGACTATGTGCTCCGGCCGGGCCCCTGTCCCACCACCAATGCGCTGCGGATCATGGCAATGGAAGGCCTCCCGGTCTCCTCCATGACCCTGCCGCCCGAATCTGAGCGAAGAAGACCTGGCACCCCCTCTGCGTCGTCGCAGGATCAGAAGCTATAGGAAAAATACTCGTCGTTCGCCGTCTGCCCCAGGGGAACCGCCGGTGCACTGCCGTCAGGAACGACGCTGAACAGGTCTCGGAGGCCGCCGCTCAATGCATTGCCGGCCTTTCGTTCATAGACAGCGCGGTCACCGGCCGCCCCGGCAAACTCCTCGTGGTCGTTGCTGGTTGTCAGGGCCACGAGCCCCGTGCCGTCGGCATTGACGCTGTAGAGATCGGCCGGTCCGAATGGCCCGCCTCCGAAGTTACGATGGAAGAAGACGCGATTTCCGACTTGACCGGCAAAATCCTCATCCTGCGGAGCCGTGGCCAGAACGACTTCGCCACCGGTCCCGTCCGCATTGATGCTGAAGAGATCATCCTGAACTCCGATCGTGCGCCGGAAAATGACGCGGGTGCCGACTACGCCGGCGGCATGCTCCTCACTCGTCTGAGACGTCGCCAACGCAGCCTCGCCCGTCCCGTCGACATTGACGCTGTACAAATCGGTCTGGCCGCCGACGTTTCGTGAGTAGATCACCCGCGTTCCCGCGATCTCTTCGACCATTTCATTATCGGAATTCACGCTGAGAGGCCTCTCATCCGAGCCATCGATGTTGACGCTGTGGATATCGAATTGCGAGGCCACCGAGCGCATGAAGACCACCCGGTTGCCGACCACCGCCCCCAGCACTTCGTTGTTGGGGCTGCCTCCCAACAGGATCGGCGCGCCGGTGCCATTGGCGTTTATAGCCACGAGGTTCGCCGGAGATGTGCTGTCCGCTCGAGTCATAACGATTACCTGCGCACCGACATTGCCGACGACAAATTCCTCGAATCCCGGGTCTGCCGCAAGCGGCTTGGGATCGGACCCATCGAGATTGACGCTGTACACATCCGGCTTGCCTCCGACGTTCCGTTCATACACAACCCGGTTGCCGATAACCCCTCGGAAATATTCGTCGTCGGGGCTGTTCGCCAACGGCACTTGACCGGTTCCGTCCAGGCCGATACTGAGGAGATCCCGCGGAGATCCCAATGCCGCGGCCGTCTCCGCGATCACGCGGCTACCGTCTACCCCGACGACATATTCGTCTGCCGGACTGTTCAGCAGCGCGGCTCCTCCTGTTCCATCCGTCGCGACACTCCAAACATCTCGCTGCGATGACGGACTCGCACGCTTGTGATACAGCACACGAGCGCCCGCGATTCTCGCAAAGACCTCGTTCTCAGGCGCGGTCGCAAGCGGGACCAGTCCGTTGCCGTCGTTTCTGATCAGGAAGAGATCGTGGTTTCCGCCACTCGTGCGACCGAACACCACGTTGGCGCCGCCAGGCGACGGGGGCGGCGTGACCGTACCCCCACCGCCGCTTGGAGCCGGTGCTCCCGAATCTCCCCCGCTACTACAAGCGCCGATCCCGATCATGATCACGCCCAAGGCGGCAAGTGGCAGCTTGTTGCGGGGAATGTTCATCTTGTGTCCTCTCTTCATGATGGGGTGAGTTGCACTCTTGAAATCGACGAGCACGATGCGGCTAGCCCGCATTATTCATGACGGTTCGCCGCGCTCCACCCATCGGAGCGAACACGCGACGGATACCCGGAAGTCGCCAAGCGTTGGACCCATGGCCATGGAGAAGAGCAATGGACCCGCGCAGCAGAGACGATCCTGAATAATACGGGCTAGAGCCGACGAAAAAGCGTGCGCCACCGTAGCACAGCATCCCAAACAG
>JANRMO010000016.1:0-87322 GCA_040981105.1 Nitrospiraceae bacterium | reverse complement strand
ACCCGGGGCGACGAGCGTCTTCGGATTCACGGCACAGACCTCGGCCACGGCGGTCAGGAGCGTCCCAAACGTCGCATGTGGTGCCTGGACGGTCCTTATTTGGGTCGTGGCCGTCCGGCGCTGGACCTTGGCAATGAAGCGCGTATCACCCAGCATCTGGTGGTCCACCGTGTCATAGAACCGATCCTCGTGACCTAGCCCCACCCCTTCCCGCATGAATTGCCGATAGGCCCGTCGAGCTGGCCCCATCTGTCGATGAAAGGCTTCCAACACCGCTGCGGTGCTCACCTCCACGGGACTAGGCTGTCCAAGATAGGCGGCATGGCTACTCCAGGGATAGGTCCAGGGGCTCAGAGGGGCCCGCATGCGGGCGGGATTCAGATGGAGATACCGCACCAACTCCAGCAAGTAGGCGTCGCGATCGCATAAAATGGCCTGGTAGCGGCCTTGAAAGACGTGCCCGCTCTTGTCGTAGCGGCGATTGTAGTATTGGCTATAGGTGAACTGGAGGGTCTGCATGGTGCGGGACAGGGGGCGCTCTCCTGTCTCGATCAACAGATGAACGTGATTGGGCATGAGCACATAGGCATGCACCTGTACCCCATCACGCCGCCGATAGCGTTCCAACCGTTCGAGGTATGCAGTGTAATCAGCCCGCTCATGGAAAATCGGCGCGCGCCGGTTGCCGCGGGCGATGACATGGTAAATTCCGCCAGGGAAGTCAATGCGTGGTTTGCGCGCCATGCGGGCAAGGATACTCGGAGATGCCGCAATAAATCAATACTCAGGCCTGACCCCATTTCTTGTGACCCATGACCCCATTTCTTGTGACCTGACCCCATTTCTTGTGACCCCATTTCAGGTGACTTGGCCATCCGCCCGGACGCCTCTACGGGTCAAACCCAAAGACCCGCTTCCAGTCGTGCTTCATATCCACGACCGTCCAGCCCTTCTGATTCGCCTCGTCCAGCGCCTCGTCCAGTTTGCCGATGGGCGAGGTGCGGTCGTAGGCCCACTCGCGTTCGGCATCCGTATGATGGACGAGGCCCATGAAACGCGCCCCCGCGCCGGCCGCCGTCCATTGCAGCATTTGGCGATCCCCATCCGAATTGCCGAAGGCCAGGATCGGCCGCCGGCCGATGAATCTCTGGATGCCGATCGGCTTCCCTTCTTTGTCGTCCACGAAATCCACGGCAGGCAACTTCAGAAGGACGGGCTTGCCGTCACGCAGTTCAAATTTCTGCTTGCCCACGCTGCCGACGACTTGTTCGGGTGGAATGCCATACACCTTTTCGGCAAAGGCACGCATGAACTCCACGCCCCCGCCGGAGACGATGAACGGTTTGAAGCCGTTGATGCGCAAATAGGCGAGCAGTTCGAGCATCGGCTGATAGACGACATCCGTGTATGGCCGCTTGAACTTGGGATGATTGGCCGTAGCCAACCAGTGTTTCACGATCTGTTCGAACTCCGTCGTGCTCATGCCGGAGTGCGTAGCCGTGACCATCTGCACGATCGACTTCTCCCCGCCGGCCAACGCCGCTTTGAGATCGCCCTTGAGTAGCGAGGCGAACGGCTCCTTGGTCTTCCATTCAGGGTGCTGCGGCGCCAAAGCCTTCACGCGGTCGAAGGCGAAGAGGAATTGGAAATACATCGGCTGCTCGGCCCAGAGCGTGCCGTCGTTGTCGAACACGGCGATGCGTTCGGCCGGCGGAACGAAATCGGTGCCGCCCTCCACCGTCACACGGGCGACAAAGTCCGTGATGGTCTTCTTGACCGGACCGTCGTGCCAAGATGGGAGCGGATCGTCGAGGGCCAGGGCTATGCCGGGTAGTGCGGCGAGCAGCCCAATCACAATAAGACATCGTGCCGGCAAGATTCTTGATGTCCGCATGAGTCCTCTCTCCCTCCTTAATGATCCATGCTATCGCGAAGGGCAGATCGTCGCGTCATCCATTCATGTCACGTGCGGTTGGCGGCTTGGTATATCCAGTGATACGGTTAGCCATATGAAAACAACCATACACATACCAGACAGCCTATTCGAGGAGGCACGCAAGTTGGCCCATCGAGAGCGGACAACGCTGAAAGCCTTGGTGGAACAGGGACTTCGCCGAATCGTCTCAGAACGGAAACGCCGCAGCGGATTTCGCCTCCGTAAGGTCACCTTCAAGGGACAAGGTCTACATCCTCATCTGGCCGGAGCCTCCTGGGAACAGCTTCGCGAGTTGAGCTACGAAGGGCGCGGCGGATGATCGCCGTCGATAGCAACCTGCTGGTGTATGCCCACCGCGAGGACGCTCCCTGGCACGAGGTCGCCTATGCTCGGATCCTTCAACTGGCCGAGGGACAAGCACCCTGGGCCATCCCATGGCCATGCATTCACGAGTTTCTCGCCATGGTAACCCACCCCCGCATTTACGCTCCCCCGACACCGCTGGAAACGGCGGTGGATCAAGTGGAGGCCTGGATGGAATCGCCGAGTCTTGTCCTCCTCTCCGAATCGGAGAGCTATTGGGGGCAACTTCGCGCCATCATCCAGGCTGCGCGAGTATCCGGTCCACAAGTCCATGATGCAAGAGTGGCGAGCCTTTGTCACCAGCACGGGATAGACGAGTTATGGACAGCGGATCGGGATTTCGGTCGGTTTCCCAGGCTCAAGTCTCGAAATCCCCTGGTCGCCTAAGTCGCCGACTATTCCCCGCTCCGGTATCCATTAGCAGCCCACTGCTATCTCTCCACATCAGGTGACTACCTGCTACTCGATCGAATAGGGTTGCGCCCGGAGCACGGACACGGTCGCCGTAGCTGATCGCCGGCTTTTGCTGCGGCCTCAGCTTCTACACCGGCATACCACTTGCCATCGGCCAGGTCGCGAAGCTTGTCGAGGCATTGAAAGACCAGCACGATCTTTTCCACTCGTCCGCCCAACCGGCGCCAAGAATTCCCATCAAATCAAAGCAAGAATCAGGAGCAGGTTACCGAGTGCCGTTCCTCTTGAACCGTGCATGTCGTGCTTTTTCCTCTCCGACGTTGGGTCCGGTACCCGCTGGAGTGAGGCCAGCAAGTCAACTCCGACCACCTCGGAATGTCCATCCATTGACATGGGTGCTCCTCCGGAAACCATCGGTCACGGTCACTCGATGGCGGCCTTCTCGATCTTGCCGGTGAAGCTGAACGGCAGCTTGTAGGTGAAGTCTACGGTCGAACCGACGTCCTCGTCGATATCCATGCCTTCCCCGGGTGAGATCCGGAGCGATATGGTCTTGGGCAGTTGACCGTCAGCCATCTTCGCGCCGTTCATCGCCATCGCCACGGGCGCCGGCTCGTTTATTTTAGGCAATCGTAGGTCCGATCAGCGAATCTGCCGCCTGAGAGACATGTATTGCGGTTCCGGCAGCAACAGCCAGTTCGAGATCCCGATCACGCCGTTCACGCCGGCTGCCGCCGCCTCGGCATGTACACGCTCATCTTCGCCCGACACCACTCCCAATAGCACGACCTGTCCGTCCAGTACTTCGACATGGACCCGGCTTTTGACGACACCGGGCGCCAGAGCCAGGGAAGAGGCGATCTCTGCCTTCAGCGTCAGATCGGAGGCGGTGCGATTGGTGGAGCCTCCATCAGCCGAAGACCGCTTGACCGGAAGGTAGCCCTCCACGGATCGAAGGCCCGCAACAGTCCTGGCTGTCCGCAACAACGCCTCGGCCTGTTCACGGCGATCCACGTGACCGACCAGATAGGCGCGCTCCATGAACACATAGACGGAAATGAGACCGGAAAACCCCTGCTGCACGACCAGCGCTTCGTGTAGGTGGAGCTTGTGCCGATCATCCTGAGCGATCGTTCGTGGACTCAATTCGCTCTGTGCCGCCTCCGCCATGGCCTTGTATTTGGCCCCTCCGCAACCGCTTGAAGCGATCAGGGCAATCGACATCCCTGTGCAGAGCAGCGATCCGCAGGTTCGGATCATGGCCCTTCTCTTCAACATGCCATCACCTCAACGACTGCCGGAAGGTTGTTGAACAAGCCTGCCAACCTGGTATCCAATGCACGTGGCAGGCACGGGGTGATCGCCTCTTGGTCTATTCGTCATGCGTCAACCGTAAACCGTCAATCGACCAACGATCAAGAAGGTGGAATACGACGACCTCCCGCTCTAACAGCCTGCGGAATACCTCGATTTGTGTGTTTGGACAGGCTCCGCAGGATCGAAAAACCGCAGTGTCTTCAACGAGCGATCCGTTCGTCCTGAGGCTCTCGAAGGATGAACGGAAGGTTATTCCGTAGGCTGCCTAGCGATCGACGAATGACGAGGGACGAATATCCGTTCTCCTGCTCGCTGCGATGTTGCGCGGGTAAGACTCATGCCGGGGTTGAGAGGGTGAGGAAGGAGACCTTCCTCACCCTCCTGCGGGTTCTTCCGATTCCTTCAGCGCTCGTGTGCGGTGGCGGCTTGTCAGGAGGCCAAACTGGCTTTTCGCCAGCCTGCTAGAATAAGTACACAGTCCCGTAAAAATACACCAAATTATACGAGAGATCGAACTCGAACCCGCCCCTGGAAGTATCCTGCAAATCCGCAGCCAGTCGGTCGTAGGCGACGTCCATCGCGAAATGTTTGAACAGCCGATACTCAATCCCCAAGTAGTACTCGAACATCGCGCCCTCGTAATTGCCTACCTTCAAATAGAAAAAGTCGGCACGAGTCTGAAACTGGAAGCGCGGCGTGATGGCATAGTTCACAAAGAGTCCAAACGACGGAAGCGGAACCGTCACATTTTCGTTCACGCTGGTTTTGGTGGAAGGCTGATTGTTGGGAAGGGTAATGTTCCCTTGCGCTGTGAAATCGAATTTCGTTGTCGCCATATATACTCCGGGCGATATCCCAATTTCCGCCTTGTCGCTGTGATAAAAGGAGTAATTGTAGAGCAGGCGATAGAGATTCAGGCTCAGGTCGGAGCGGACGCTCGCGTTGGCAGCGATGATGGTGTCGCCGATCTGAATTTGCTGGTCGAGAATCGTGTTTTCTCCGCCCAGGCCGATCCGATACTACGAGAATCCCATGGCATGCCGCTCGTTGAATCGATAGAGGCTGTCGATTCTGAGCTCATTCGTGCTGTTGTCCCCGCCTAAGGTCTTCACAAAGTCCACGCTCGACCCGATACCGGTTCTGTCGCCGCGAACCGTGACGTCCGCATTGACTCCGAACACATAGGCCCACCCGCCGCGGATCATGAGCCGGTCGCGAAACTCCGATTTTGCCGGCTCCTCCTCAGGCCGAACCATGTCGGGACCCCGCAAATCAGGAGGATAGCCGAGACCGCCAGCGCGGATATCCAAGAGGTTCGACTCATCGTCTCTCCTCCATCATCAATGCCATGGCTGTCCTACCCTCGTGCCTGGGCATAGAGCGGTGAGCCCTCCGGCGGATAATCCAGCGAACCCTTGACCTCGGCGATCTTCTCCTTCGGAAAATTCGGAAGGTACAGGGCCTGATTCGATTTCCAATCTCTGACTTGCGCAGCCACCGCCTGCGCTCGCTGGTCGTCGAACGGCTTCCCTGGCAACTCATACTGGATTTGAGCGGGGAATGCAAAGTCCGACCCGGCGGCGGCGATGATCTCCATGACCCTCAGGTTCAGGTCTTCGGCGATCTCGAGGGATTCCGTATGGTCGGTCACATCGATATAGGCAAAGACGTCCAGGTCGAGTGAGTATTCGCCGAAGCCGGAGAAACGGACGTGCAGCGGCTCGGACAGGACTTTCGGATGGGCATAGAGCATCCTCCGGGTCTCCACCAGGATGTAACGGATTTGATCGGGCGTGGTCTCGTACCGGAGACTTAACCGGGGGTGGTACCAAAAACGATCGCGCCTCGACAGATTGTCGAGGTGCATGTTGGAGAATTCGGCGTTCGCGATCGTGATGACGCTACGCTCCAGGGTCCGTATACGAGTGGCGCGGAGGCCGATCTCTTCCACGGTCCCCATCTTGTCCCCGAACCGGCAGAAGTCCCCTACTCGGACCGGTTGCCCGGTAAAAAGCGTGACGGCGCCGAAGATGTTTTCGAGCGATTTCTGCGAGGCGAGGGCGACGGCCACCCCGCTGATGCTGAGTCCGGCCAGCAATGTGGTCACCTTGAATCCAATGTTGTCGAGCCAGAGGAGCAGGGCGGCGGTGATGGCCACGGCCTTGAGAAGCCTGGCCAGGGGCTTCAAGAGCACCAGGGTGCCTCCCAGGCCTCTGCGATCAAGGTTCGCACTCGTGCGGTGAGCCACGAAGTCCACGGCCCGGAGGAGCAACCAGGCCAGCGCAAACACGAGGACCGTCCGTGCGTCTCCGACCGCTCGAAGCGCAACTGACGGCCCTACCAATTCCATGACGTATCTGCCCAAGACCGCCCAGATGACCAGGTGCAGCGGGGTCGAGAAGAAGCGGGCCACGTTGTCCGCCAACTCGGTGTTGAAGCGCCTCAGGATGTAGATGGCGAACCGCGTGATGAGGACGGCGACCGGATACAGCGCAGCCCCGAGGACGATGACCAGCATCCACAACCAGAGGTTGATGCCCAGCAGCGAGACATCGAACATCCAGGGTGGCAGGACTTGTTCGAGCGATCCATAGCCGAACTCCTCGTACAGCTTGGGAATGTCGGCGACGGTGACGCCGGCGAACTTCCAGATGTACAAGCCGTCTTCTCGAGGAATCCGCTGCAAGAAGATGTCGAAGGTTTGATCTCGCCCCGAGATCCTGCCGACACGATCGCGGGCGGGATGAAGATCGTCGTTCCGATCGCCGTCGGGGGTGGCGCTCAGGGCGTCGAGGTCGATCCAGAGGGTTCGGTCCAGTATAATCTTCAACCGGCGGGCCAGTTCTGGTCCTTGGCTCTGAATCGTTTCCGCCGGGAGATTGCGCAGATCGAGGTACTCGGCCGCCTTGGCATAGTTTCGATTGCCCGCTGCCGTGAGGAAGCCGCGGACACTCGATCGCGGCAGGCCTCGATCCAGTGGATCGTCGGGAATGTCGCCTCGCAGGGTTTCCACTTCAATTTGGTCCGCCGGCCGATCCGCTTGTGGTCGCTTCTGAACCAACTCGCGTAAGGTCGGTTGCGTCGGCTCGGTTCCGGCGATCGACGGCGTTGTCCAAGACACCCCACACATCATCGCGAGCGAGAGAAGAATCGTCGCAATTCGGAAACGTGCCGCCTGTCTGTTCATGGTCAAACCTCCTTGACTGGTGTCGAAATGTGCCGCAGGCCCGCAATCGGTGTTGCCGTGGAGAGACGCTCCGATCGGGCTACGAGGACGGCAACAATCAACGCTCGGAGACTTCAGACACGCCGACCTCTTGTCGAGCTTGATGAAATTGGACCCCTCCGGCTTCAGGTCGCACAGGAAATCTTTTCGGCCGAACAGAAATCCGGCGATCCGATCTTTGATGTTGGTGGTATCGATTCAACCTCGGCGCCGCCCGTCATCGGCGCAACCGGCCCGACGCACCGACTTTCCAGACTTCTCTCATTCGATATCCGTCGGCCAGCACACGCAAGATCGGGCCGTCTCGCCGGTGTTGACCACAAATCGGCGGATGGGCGGACTCCCTATACCACTCTCTGCCGAGAGATACTAGCCAGAGGAAGTCTCCATCGCGAGGCGTTTTTATGGTAAACCAAGCCGGAAGCCAGAACGAAATGCTTCTGCTTGAGAAGGATTGTCTATGACCCGACGCTTCCTCGTGGCGCCGGCACGGTCGGCAACGGTTGTTGCGGGCTGTGCCCGCAATTCCGTGAATGACAAACTGAAGAGGGGTGAGCCGGTGGATGGCCTGTGGGAAGCGGCGGCCAGGCTGTCCTTCGGTTCGTCGCATTTCCCGTGGCTGGCGAACGATCTCGCCGGCAGGTTTCCCGAATTAGGAGGGACCTCGGGTGCTCCTCCCCGAATCCACCAGGTGACAGCTTTCTGATGCCCGCTTCCAGGAGGGGTCAGATAGGAGAGGTTCGACGACGTGGCGGCCGGCTGATTCTACTGGCCGTTCTCTCCGTGCTCCTACTCGTCCCCGCCGTCTCACATGCCGACGTGGTCTTGCTTACGAACGGCGAATCGGTTCGAGGCAAGATCCTGGCGATGGAGGACGAGAGTCTCGAGGTCGAAACGGACTTTGCCGGCAAGATCAGAATCGACTGGGCGAAGGTCCAAGGGTTGACGTCGGATCGGCCCCTCTCGCTGATTTTCCATGCCACGTCCGACATTCCAGAGGGCATCGGCCTTCGGGACGGCGACCGGCTCATCGTGACGCAGTTGCAGGCCGGCGGGCCGATTCGTCTGCGGGACATCAAGGCCATCAACGCGACGGAACTCTATTACAGAGGGTACGCCAGCGCCGGCGGCAATCAGACCACCGGGAATTCCAGGACGCAAGCGCTCAACCTGACAGGTTCGTTTACATTGCGGCGCCACCGTGACCGTCTGCAGATCGACGCGAGGTTCATCCGAGGGGAGGCCGAAGGGGAATTGACCGCCCAGAACGCACGCGGCTCCTCCCGGTACGATTACTTCCTTTCCAGGCAGACCTTCCTGTTCGGCGATCAGCTTCTAGAATACGACCTGTTCCAGAATCTGGAGCTTCGCAGCACGACGGCGGTGGGTCTGGGCTACGACGTCTTCGATCGGAAGACCCGCTCATTCTCGTTCGGCGGGGGGCCGACGTTCGTCTACGAAGACTTTACCACCGAGCCGGCCACGGCGACCCCATCGGCCATGTGGTTCGTGCGCTGGTATCAAGAGTTCCGCGGCGGGGACGTGAGGATCTTCCATAAGCATCAGGGGTTTCAAGACTACGGGACCAGGGATGGGTTTCGCCTGAATGCCTCCCAAGGGATTCGGGTCAAGGTCTTCGGAGATTTCTCGCTCAATCTGGAGTATGACATCCGATACAATACGAAGCCGGCCCCCGGTCGAAAGGAGCTGGATACGACGCTGATCATCGGTTTCGCCTATGAAATCGAACGGTAAATTTGCGCCGCGTTCCGATATGGTCTATGCCGGATGTCGGCCATGCGATTATGTGGCATTGTCGGGCCCCTTCTCCGGCTGCGGCGCCTGGATCAAGGGGTCAAAAAGCTTGTACGGCAACGGACACGAGCACCAGAGCCGCACAGAGTACACCGTGTGGCAACGGCACACGAATCATCTTGCAGGCCTTGGGCCCGTTGCCGCCGTGCCGGAAATTTCTGTTCCCCATTGAACCTCCGTTGGAAAGAGAAGACATGCATGTTCGGGCTAGCCCACGGTGCTCAACGCATCATCGATTGATGCCAACCCGTTCCTCTATAGCCTAGCACCCACGGTCGGATCAACACGAAGCCTGCCGCGTATGGCAGGAAGACATCCTTTCAGATGTCGAGCTTGTCCGATTCGCCTGGCTGACGCTCTGGGCCTTCCTCAGAATCTCAACGAATCCTCGCGCCTTCGAACGTCCACTCACCACCTCCGAGGCAGAAGCGGCGGTGGCGGCTTGGCTCTCCCAACCACAGGTGGGAATTCTGGAGCCAGGTGACCGACAGTGGGACATTCTGCAAGGGTTGATGCGAAAAGGGCAAGCGGTCGGGCCACTCATCATGGATGCTGTCCTCGGCGTCCATCGCCCTCGAGCACGGGGCAATCCTCCACACCACCGATCGCGATTTCTCGCGATTCCCCGGTCTCAAATGAACGAACCCGCTGATTCCAAAATAACGCCGGAGTCTGGTTTAGTCGATCGAATAGGGCTGCGCGCGTAACACGGACACGGTCGCCGTGCCGGAAATCCCCGCATCGGTCAGCACGTAGGTGGAGAACCCCTTTTTGAGCAGATCGGTCGTGCCTCCGCTGCCGGCCAGGCCCACGTCGCCGGCCTTGGCTGCGGCTTCCGCTTCGACGCCGGCATGCCACTTCCCATCGGCGAGGTTGCGAAGTTTACCGAGATCTTGGAAGACCAGCACGATCTTTTCTGCCCGGCCACCCCACCCCATCCCGAATTGCAGCTCGGGAATCCTCAGGTACGTCCGCTTTCCGCTCGCTTTCTCGACCGCGACGCCGGCGCCGCTCGCCCATCCGACCATCGGAACCTTGATGGTGTCTTGTTCCGCCACCAGGTACCCGACGGATTCCTGTAACTCCTGCTCGGCTTTCGGCTGTTCTTTGACCAGGCGCGCCAGGGTGTCCTGTTCGAGCTTATCGAAGTAGGCCAACTTTTTCTCTTTGCTCCCCACCAGACCGCCCGCACAGGCCCCGAGCACGCCGAGCAGGACAATGATCAATGCCGGTTTACCGAGTGCCATTCTTCTTGAAGCGCGCATGTTGTGTTCCTTTCATCATCGTCGGTGGAGACTCGAAGTGTGGGTACCATATCTCGGAGCCGGCGGGAGCTGTTAAAAGTGACAGGTCCTTGCGGCCTTTTCGGTATCACTCGATTCGCCGGCTGCCAGACCTTGTTCAATCAGAGCGCAGTTCACACGTACATCGGCCGTCGGTCGGTAAGGGCGGCCCAGCCGCGAACGATCCGGTAGATGAACCAGAGCCCGACCAGCCCCATCGGCAGCCAGGCGAAGAGGATTCCGATGCCCAAGGTCGCGATGATGAAGAGGACGCAGAGCGAAATCCACAGCAGTCCGTACCAGAACGTCCGGATCTGCCACCGGAAGTGCGATTCGAGCCAGGTGCCGCGCGCCTCGCTCCGCTTCACGTAGTTCAGGATCACCGCGATGATCGACGGCCAGCCGGTGAGGAAGGCGCCGACAATGGTTGCGGCCCCGATGACGCCGGTGAGCAGGCTGAACGCATGCAGCGCGTACACGACGTTTGTCCAGGTGACGAGGGGATCAGATGCTCGTTCCATTGCTTCCTCCACTCTGTTAACTCGATGTTGGCCTTGTGCATCCTGCCGACGAACCTACTGTTACGGTCTCTGGTGCCGTCCTTGGCCGAGATGTCCTCGTTCGCCTATACAATGCAAGAAGCAGGAGAGCAAGCTCGCGCGTTGGTGATGCCTTGACATCACACCCGATGATGCTATGATGCCTCCATGCGCACCACAATCCGTATCGATGACGACCTCCTCCGAAAGCTCAGGGAACAGGCGCGCAAGGAAGATACCCCTCTGACCCGCCTACTTAACCGGACGCTACGCGCGGGCATGCGGGCGTCGCCCAAACCATCCTCGCCGACACGACGCCACCGGGAACGGACCCACGCGATGGGTTCGCCCAGGATCAAACTCGACAAAGCTTTGGCATTGGCAGCGGCACTGGAGGATGAAGAGATCGTCAGGAAAGTGCTCGGCCGCAAGTGAAGCTGATCGATCTCAACATCCTCCTCTATGCCGTCAACGAAGACTCTCCTCACCACAGTCCCATCCAGGCTTGGTGGGAACAGGCGCTCAATGGCGACGAGCCTCTGGGGCTGCCCTGGATCGTCCTGCTTGGGTTTCTTCGCATCTCCACCAACCACGACATATTCCCACGACCGCTGAGTTCTGATACAGCAATCGACAAGGTTCACGCCTGGCTGGCGCTTGATACCACGAGCCTCGTGCCGGAAAAAGAGGAGCACTGGGAAATTCTCCGTTCCTTATTGAGCGAGACCGGTACGGCAGCCAATTTGGTGACCGATGCCCATCTTGCCGCGCTCGCGATCAGTTACGATGCCGTCCTCGTCTCATGTGACAATGACTTTGCGCGGTTCAAGCGGCTACGTTGGGAGAATCCGATAGGCCGCAAGCGACACCGGCGGTCGTGACGTCAGTTCACCCTGGCTCGCACTCTTCACGATGACTTCTACTGCCATCACCGAGCGACCCGTTGGCTCGACTCCTTGCATACAGAAGAGCAAGAGGTACTCCGTCGCAATCGGTACCCCGGCTGTGACGAGCTTGGGTGCGAGGTTCACCTCCATACCTCAGCCTCCGCCTGGAGGCCTGTTGCAGCGGCGCAGCGGTGATGGCAGGAAAACCGTTCATGAACACTGTCGGCTAAGAGGCATGATCGCCGCCCGATGTTTCGGACGGTGTTCGCGCGCCTTCTCGCCGGCCGTCCGCCAGCGTGGAGGCGACGGCCGGGGCCGTAAACCACTTCTCTCTCGGCACAATTTTGGGCTCCGGAGGATCACCTTCATAGGCGGGCGTCATGATCTGCACACCGTGTTCGTTGAACAGATCAAGAATATTCCGGTGTAACTCGGTCAGCGTGTGGCACGTTTGTTGAGTGTCGGCCGTGTAGGCATTCACCTCGTACGTCACGGCAAAATCACCGAGCTCTTTCTGGAGCACGTACGGCGACGGGCGCTTCAGTAAGCCGGGCGTCCGATCGGCCGCCTGCAGCAAGATGGCCTCGACCTGACGCCAGGGCGTCTCGTAACCGATCCCGACCGTCGTATGCAGGATCAAGCCCTCCTTCTCGGCCAGGGAGCTGTAGTTGATCACGTGCGTGTTCAGAATCATGGAGTTGGGCACCACGATCTCCTCGTTCTTCAGGGATCGGAGATGCGTGACCAGCAGGCGCATTTCAGTCACGTTTCCGACCAATTCGTCGATCTTCACCAGGTCCCCGACTTTGAACGCGCGGCGATAGATCATGGTGTAGCCCGCAATGATATTGGAGATCGCCGAGGAAGATCCGAGCGAGAGAATGATGCCGAGGAATATCGAGACGCCCTTGAACCCCTCGGATTCGGAACCCGGGACGTAGGGATAGGCCACGACCACGGTGAAGGCAATGGTACCCAAACGCAAGAGGCGAAAGGTCGGCAGGGCCCATTCCCGATCGAACCCGGATATCGAGACCGTGCCCCGCGCAATCCCGGCGAAGAAGTGATGCAGCATCTGGAGGGCGTACCGCACCACAATGATGAGAATCGCGAGAAAAACCAGATTCGGCACCGCGGCCAGGATCGCCGTGGCCATCTGACTGATGGGATTGAACAGAATGGCAAAGAGCCGGACCGAAATGGGCTTGGTCCAGGGAAAGAGCGCAAGAACGTATTGAACGTACGACATGCCGACGATCGACAGGAGGAGGACATAGACGGCGTGTTCGACCAATTGAAACCCGGCCCACAGCCGGTCCGCCTGAACGATCTGTAGCGATTGAAATCGCAAACCCTGAAGGTGAGCCTTGACCCGGCGCTGGCTGAATCGTCTTAGCCGTTGAAACGTCCATCGAATTCCCCACACTAGACCAGCAACGAACAATGTGGCGGTGGCTGCATGACCGGCGCCGATCAGCAGCACCCGCAAGGTCCGATCGTGCCGATAACTGATGATGGCTTCCGCAATGCGAGTTCGGTTAAGGAGGGCGAGCGACTGGCGTGACACATGTTCGAGTGCCGCGTCCGCATCGAAGACGTTCATAACCAATTGGTTGTCGGCATAAATCTCGGAACGCCCCTCGATCTCCGCGGCACGAAGCGACTCCACTGAGACCGTCTCATCGGCGGCGAGTGCGATGATGCGGTCGGCGATGACCTGCGCCCGGCGCTCGGCGGGATAGGCGGAGGTGCCGCGCACCCGGAAGAGTATGTTTCCGTCGATCGTGACCGATGCGCTGGGCCGCTCCAATTGGGCGGACGGTTCATTCTTCTCAGCCTCGGCCTCAATAGGAATCCACAGCGCCGCTACGATCAGCAGCAACCAGCAGACCAGCCTGCTTTGCTTCCAGCACCTCCGCGTCACTCGTCCCTCCTTGTGGTGCTCTGTGCCTGGATCATTTGAGAAACCCATCGCCATGGCGCATAGAGAACTCCACTGAGATGAGGTCGTGTACCATGTCGCTAAGCGGGCCGGAACTGTCAATAGTGATAAAGCCTCGACAACGTGCGACGTGTTCGTCACTCGTAAGGCCTCCTAGCCCGCATTATTCGTGACGAACCGTCATGAATAATGCGGGCTAGCTCACCTGTCGTCCTAATCCCACTTCACCGCATCCCGCTCGTGGCATGGAACGGGCTCCCGACGATAGACATTCAACAGGCCGTAATGGTCGGAGGCCGGGAGGCCCAGACTGTCGGTCTCCTGCCCAAAGAGCGTTTGTGTCAGACAGTAGCCCGGCAAGAAGGAGTGCTCGATCAGATAGTCGATCTGCCTCGGTCGTCGCATTTCGGTCCGATAGGCTTCCGTGATGGATGCTTGCACCGCCGGCTCTTCCTTTGCAGTCAGATCGACCAGGATGGAGGGAAATGGCGAGGTCTCCGGATCGGGAATCAGCCGATTGTGCAGTGGATCTGCCGTATAGCGTCGGTCGTTGTGGTTCGCGATCCGCGAGGTATCGAGATAGCGCAGGAGTCTGACTTCCTCGTATTCGGGATGACTCTCCTCAAAATTCAGATCGCCCCCGAAAATGATCCCCGTATAGGACCCCTCCCGCTTGAGCTTGTTCAAGGTCCGGATCAGCCGATTGAGTTCGCCGATGCGGCGCAATCTGGACTGCTCGATCTCCCATCGCAGGTCGGCGTACCGGCTGAATGTCTCCCTGTGATCGGACAACCAGGTCAGAAATGGAGCGCCGGCTTCGAATCCCGAGTGGAGATGCGTCGAGGCCACCAGATACTTCCCCGTCGTTCCCGGAATGGAAATTTCGCCGATCAGTCCATATCGCAACTCCTCCAGTTGAAAGCCGGAACTCGTGCGGCATCGGCCGAAATCTCCGCTTAATTTCAACCCGGCAAGTTTTTGAAGGCGCAGCGGCGTCTTTGCCAGTATCACCAAGCCGTTGTTCAGATCCGTGAACAATGCCCGATTCTCGCTCATGCGCATCCCACAGGCATCGACTTGATGAATCTCGGCGTAGTCGAGCCCGGCTTCCTTCAAGGCCTGCACATAGCGTTCCGCCCGCGCAGGAAGCGGGTTCACTTCCTGAAGGAAGACGAGGTCCGGCGCGACGCGGGTGAGCTGCAGGATCAGCAATTGAAAGCGGCGTTCGTTTTCCTCGATCGATTCGCCGGCCGCCACGCCGAACTTTCCGGTCAGCAGACCATGCAGCGCGTTGTACGTCACGACGCGAAAGGCGTCGGGAGCGGCGGAGCCCCCTTCGAGAAGCGGCACGACCTCCGATTGCTGCGCCGGTCCTGCGCAAGACAGCAGTCCCCAGGCGACCAACGCGATCCAGAGCCGGCGAATTGTCACGGTTCATCCTTCGAGACTCTGTTCAGCATGGCTTGCAGGCGGTCCGAATACCAGTGTCGGACGCGACCCGGGTGTTCCAGGATGTCCTGTGAGCGAAATGGGCCTCCATAATAGAGCGCGTGCGCTTGGTCATTCGAGAACACCAAGGTCCCACTCAGCTTCACCCCGGCAAAAGCGCCTTTCACCCTTGCAAATGAAATGACGTCCGCACTCAGCGTGGGAGTGGTTGACCCGCTCACGGCTCTCCCAACCGGCCCCGCCGCCAACGTGATCCCCGTTCCGAGAAAGAGCCGGCTGTGGACAAATGATTCGGCGCTCCGCTTCGTCATCGCCAACGCGACCACCTCCGCTTGCGCAATCCCGATCTGAAGTCCGACCCCGGCGCTCACCAGGGTGAGGAAGGCCGGATCACTCCACTGTCCTGTTTGCTCATCTCTCACCAGCACGATCGCCTTTCCGTACGCAGCGCCGAGAAGGTAGCCGAGGCGAACCATGTCAGGAACAATAACGATCGCTTGCGCCTCCTTCGCATATCGGCGAAACCATTCCATGTCGGGGTGTTCCTCGAATCGAGCGAACGTCAAACGCGATTCATCGACGAGCTCTTGCACGTCCGCCAGGTCAAGGGCGCTGCTCTGGTCTGGCGCGACGACGAACAGAGCCGCGACTATCAGGCAAGTCAGAAACGGTGCTCGGTGAGGCCCGGCGATGATCATCAGGTGTGCGGGAGACTGATCCGCTGTGGCGTCATCGGGGGATGATGCCGGCCGAGACAGGGCGAAGCTCCGGGAGAGTGGGGGGATTCCCTTGCATCTGGGAAATGGCGCGGTTGTGTTGCACGGACCTCACGCTCGGTGATGACCGAGTCCGGGAATCAGTTCGGCGAGGTACGGTTCATCTCAAACGGCTCGGTCCGCCCTATCGATTCCTCAGTCGATCAGGGGGATTTCCCGCGCGAGCTCATATTTCAAGAGCGATCGGATCTTGTTCTCGATTTGGATGTACCGGACGACCTTGGCGTCCGGCAACACGTGGCCGAATTGCTGCGCATAGGATTGCTTGATCGCCACCTCGGCCGCCTCCACGGCCAGTACCTCATCGAGCAGGTTCGACGCTGTGCCGTCCGGCACGGGGCCTTTTTTAAAGGCTTCGGCATAGTCCGTGATGGTCCGACCGAGCCGCCGGTCAATCAGGTCCAGATTCTGCTGATAGGAGTCATACAGGGGCCAGAATTTTCCGGCCTCCTCGTCCGTCAGCTCCATGTTGTTTGACACCAACGATCTCTTGTCCGCCTTGATCTTGTTCAGCAGCACCTTGAAATCGGTGGCGATGGAACTCGTCGTACCGGCGGTAGGAGACGCGGCCGAGGTGGTTGCCGTGCTCGAGGATGTGCTCCGGGACGGCTCCGACGCACAGGCCTGTACGAACAGCAACCCTACGACCGCGATCTCCCATCCGATGTGTCTCACTGACTGTCTCCTCTGTCCATCGCTCTGTCGGACCCTCTCGATGGCTCAGTACACCAGCGGAATCTCCCGAGCCAATTCAAACTTCAGCAATGACCGGATCTTGGTTTCGATCTGAAGGTACCGCGCGACTTTGGCATCCGGCAGCACGCGGCTGAATTGCTGAGCGAAGTCTTTCTTCAACATGACTTCGGCATCTTCGAGATTCAGCATTTCGTCGAGCAACTTCGAGGCCGTGCTGTCCGGCAACGGACCCTTCTTGTAGGCCTCGGCATACTCCATGATCGTCCCGCCGAGCTGGTTGTTGAGATCCGTCAGTTTCTTCTGATACCCGTCATACAACGGCCAAAATTGCTGGGCTTCTGCGTCCGTCAGCTCCATATTGCTGGCCACCAACAGTTTCTTATCCGCCTTGATCTTGTTCATCAGGATCTCGACATTGGTTGCGGACGGACTCTTTTGGACGGCTGCGGTGGAGGTGGCTCGGGGAGTCGCCGGAGCGGCCGCCGTGGCGGATGAGGTGCTCCGGGAGGGTTCCGACGCGCAGGCTTGGACGAACAAACAACCGACAACCAGCATTCCCAGTTCTAGTCTTCGCATGGACACACTCCTTTATCGCATCTTGTTGGTCCTGTCATGTCGCGGATGGTCGTGATCTACTACTAATAGACGAGCGGAATTTGTTGCGCGAGGTCGGCTTTGATGATCGCACGGATTTTGGTTTCCATCTGAATGTACCGAGCCGCCTTGGATGCCGGCAGGACTTTCCTGAGTTTGTCCGCAGTGGCTCGTTTCAGATGCGTTTCGGATTCTTCTACGGCCAACACTTCACTCATCAGCCTCTTGGCGGTGTCGTTCTGCAGCGCGCCCTTGTTAAAGGCTTCGGCATAGTCCCCGATCGTCCGACCGAGCCGGTTGTTGATCTTATCGAGTTCCGACTGATAGTCGTCGTAGAGGGGCCAGAAGGCCTTGGCCTCGGCATCGGTGAGATCCATATTGGTGGCGACCAGAAGCTTCTTGTCCGCCATTAGCTTCTCCTTGACGATTTCCATATTCGAGGCGTTGGCACCACTCTGTGCCAAAACCGGAGTGGTCCAGCCTACCAGGACAAGCAGGCAGATGACGTAGAAGGATTTCATGACCGAGCTCTCCTTTTTCTGAAGGTTGATGGATCTCTGTACGCTACCGTACGAGCGGTCCCTATTCTTTAACACCAAACAGGGGGAGGTTCCAACTGCCAAAGGTGACAGCTTGAGGGGGAACGTCTATACCATGGCGGGAGCTGAACCTGCAATCGCGCCGTGTGATCGGCGCCGGATACGGCGAGTGATCGCGAGGTCTCGGTCGTGCCGGCCGCCAGCAGGGAGAGATGGACCGGCGGGGAATCCCCTGCTCTTTCGGCACGATCTTGGGCCTTGAGGGGTCTCTTAGAGAGGCCAGGACGCACGAGGGCGGCTGTTTGAGCATGTCGGGCCTGTGCGAGACGGCTTCGATCGACATGACCTCCGCCGATCCGGTTCTTACCGCTGCGCTCACGGCGTCCCCTCCGAGCCGGAGCGTTGCAATTTCGGCGATGCCGACACGAATCGGCGTCCGGCCGAGACGTCATGAATGGCCTGAGGCAAGTCGGATACCAGCCGATTCTTGACGACGTAGGCCATCGCACCAAGAGCCATGGCTTCGCTGAGATAGTCCGGGTCGTCATGGACGGTGAGGAAAATCATGCGGGTGCCGACCAGCAGACGTGCAGGCCATGTTCCTCCATGTCGCGGCAGAGCGCTCTCAGGGCCGGCACCAATCCGAGATGTTTCAATTTGGCGGGGTGCAGCCGATGGGACAAGTCGTGGACGTCCGACGAGATCGCCTTCACCCGTTGTTGCATCGCCTGAATCAGCGTTTCCGCGGCGGACGTTGAAGGCGAGACCCGACCGAGCTGCCCCAACTCAACCGACAGCAACGCGAGGGTTTGATTCACATGGTCGTGCAACTCACGTGCAATCCGTCTCCGCTCTTCTTCTTGAGCCGAAATCAATCGGGCGCTGAGCCGTCGCAAGTGGTCCTCGTGTTGCTTGTGCTCCGTCATGTCCTTGGCGATGCGGGTCGCGATAAAACGCGTCCGGCTGATGACCCATGATGGGCGTAGACTCTGTCAGACCGTGCAGCCGCTGATCACGGTCGCGCCGGGCATTCATGGTGGACTTCGTCGACGGCATGTTCTCATGAGGGAGCAGGATCCAGGATCTCGGGGCATCTCCAGGCAGTTTGAAGCGACTGCCCCTCAGGAGAAACCGGTGCCGTCGGCAAGGGCCAAGGCGGAGGCTAGAGGGAGCGACAAAGCTCGTGGATGCGCCGGTCAACAATCGCCGGAGCTTGCGTTCGACAGTTCGTGCGTCCACCGCATATTTGAGGTCAGTCTCCCGGCACAGATCCCAGCTGCGGAGGCACGTTCGGGATGGCCGATTCGAGGACGATCCCGGCTTCTCCCCTTGTCCAGGAACCGGGAACGTCATCGGCCTCGACTCAGAAAGGTCCTCCATCTAGGACTGGGGGAATGGGCACCTAGCACACCCGGGACACGTTGTCACTCAACTGGAGGATCAATCACGCAGAGTCGATCAGGTCAGGAGGTGGAGAAATCTGAGCGTTGTGTAGGCGGACGTTGTCAACATCCTGCTTGTGTTGGGTTCCAGAAGTTCGTTCGTGGCGAGCCTGTCGAATCATGACTTGAACTTCTTGAAAGTGGGCGCTCCTCGACATGCTCAGGGCGAACGGACGACCACCGGATCCTAAGGGACACAATGCCACCGATCAGAAATACAATGCCCCATAGACAAACGCCGTGGCCCAGTCGTTTCGGACGCCCCACCCGCTCGTATCCTTCGGCTTGTAATCGACATCGATGCTCAAGCGATTGAACGCGCCTCCGACCGCGAAATGCTTGAACAGGCGGTACTCCAGGCCGGCATAAAATTCGTTCATCGAACCCTTCGCGGAACTCACTTCGAAATAGAACCAATCGAACCGTAGCTGCGCCTGGAGGCGAGGCGTAATGTTGTAGTTCAGCAGGACCCCGATGCTGGGGAGCGGCACCGTCAGTTTCTCGGACTCGACGCTCGATGCCACGGTGGTCCCTCCCGCGCAGGAGGGACCACCTGCGCACACCAGGCTTCCTGCATAGAATGTGTCGATTCTGGCGACATACAGGCCGGGCGAGAGAGCCAGTTCGACCTTGTCGTTGTGATAGAAGGAATAATTGTAGATGAGCCGATAGAGTTGAATGTCGATACTGCTCCGGATGGCCCCGCCAGCCGCGTAGGTCGTGTCGCCGATCGTAATGTTTTGGTTGAGTGTCTGATTTCCATCGCGGCTGACGTCATAGTAGCTGAACGCGAGGCTGTGCCGGTCATTGAATCGATATCGCGCGTCGATCCGCCAAAATTGGTCGTCGCGCGCTCCGCCGAGCGTATCGACGTAATCCACGCTGGCGCCGATCCCGGATGATCCGTTGAATTGAAAGACCGTATCCGCGTTGAAGACCAACCCGTAGCCGCCGCGGATCATGAAGCGATCCGGGAGTTCCGGCTGGATTTCCCCTTCGGCCCGCCCGAGATCCGGAACCAGCAGGATCAATGCGAGCACGGAGAGCCATACAGACGTCATGCGAGGAAGCGGAGTGGATTTCATCGGGCCCGTCCTTCTTGCCGAGGAGATGGCTAATCTCTGCAGGTCATGTCGTTGCGCAAAGGTAGTAACTACCGGCCGGTCCTGTCAATTGGCCGTGATGAGCCGGTCGGCCTACCCCATTTCACGCCGGGCGAGGTGGAGGTAGGCGCCGACCATGAGAAAATTGATGCCGACGGCGACTATGTTCCAGACCATCACGGGTCGTGAGGCGATCAACCATCCGTAGTAGACCCAGAGGATCTGGAACGTGCCCATGATGGCCGCCATGGTCGGATTCATCCCCTTGCAGGACCGCCGCTTGAGCATGGCCAGCAGGTCCGGCAGTGCGGCAAACGTCGTTCCGAATCCGGCCGCGAATCCGATGATCTCGGTGAGCGACATGGATCGGTCTCCTCACTTGGCTGCGGCCTTTGGAGGAAAATCCTTGTACGCTCTGGCGATGGCCTCCTCAACGAGCGCAACATTATCCTGTGCCGTATCTTCAAGGTTGGCCACCATCGTGGCGCGCCAGACCAACTCTTTCTTTTTCGGCTCCACCAGATCCGTGATGAGCGTGCCTTCTCGATATTCATAGGTCGTGACGCCGCTGTAGCCGGCTCCCCAACCGTATCCCCCGCGCCATCCATAGGCTCCGACAGTCGGGCCGGTGCTTTCGACCCGCTGTTTGTCCTTGATCCCCATCCAGTAATGGACCAGGAGATCGGGATGCTCATCCAATGCGACCTGCTGAAGCCCTTTCTGCGTGAGCTCCCGCCCAAGGATTGTTTCGAGCCGCTTGCGGGTCAGCGAATTGTCAAGCACGCCCCCCTGGTTCAGATCCGTGAGCCCTACGAACGCAAAGGAGTGGAAGCGGGTGAAGTCCGCCGATGGATCAAAGTCGGTCTTCACATCGATGGTCGTGCAGCCGGACAGTGCAGACCCGATCAGGATGAACAGGACGAGAGTTTGTCGTATGGTCATACAGCGCTCCAGTGGAATTTGTAGGATCGGTAGTGTACTTCAACTACGGCGTCGCGTGCGAGAGGGTGAATCCGCTACCGCACTCCCACCTCGTTCAACAGGGTCGCGACCTCGTGCTGGACCTTCGCCGCGCACGCTGTAACGGCGTGTCCCCGTATTGATCGGCAAGGTGGAGATCGGCCCCGACTTCTCCCAAAAGGCGAACCATGATGGTTGGCGGGCCTCCGGCCTGCTGCGCTCGAGATGATGTCTGGCAACGTGAGGAGCGGTCTCCGGCGAGGGTGCCAGCATGTCCCCCCCCGCCGGAGCGGGCAAAGTCTTAGTTCGGCGGGGACAGCGACTGAAGCCGCCTCATCAGTTCCATCATTTTCATCGACGTGTAGTTGATCCCGGCCGCGCTCATGCTACTCCCCTCCTGGTGAGGGTACTGGTCATAGTCCGCAAAGAATCCCTGTATGACCCCCTGAGCGGGCACAAACAGCCACAGGTTGTCGCCGTACCAGCGGAGATACCCCATTTCACCGTGCTTCCACATCATCTCGTACGGGTCGGCTTTGAGGTTGATAATGAGGGGCCAGTTGGGCTGGACGCGGATGCCTGTCGCGATGTTGCCCTCGAAGGTCGCGAAGTGCACCTTCCAATCGCGATAGCGGATCGCATTCAGATCCCCCGCCTGGCCGAAGTAGAAGTACTCGTTCCGCGGACTCTTCGCTTCCTTCCCTTGGAAGAACGGCAACCAATTGTACCCGTCGAGGTGAACCCTGAATTCCTTGCCGTTGGCCTTGTGGCCCTTGAGTAGTTTTTCTTTCACGTCCGGCTCTCCTGCGGCCGCGAGCAACGTCGGCATCCAATCGTTGTGCGCAATGGCATCGTTGACCAGCGTGCCTGGCTTCAGGACGCCGGGCCAGCGAACGAGCAGAGGTACGCGATGCCCGCCCTCCCAATTGGTCCCCTTTTCGCCGTGGAAGGGCGTGATCCCGCCGTCCGGCCAACTGACCGTCTCGGCCCCGTTGTCGGTCGAGTACATGACGATCGTGTTCTCTGCGATCCCCAACTCGTCCAGCTTCTTGAGCAACTGGCCGACGTGCCCGTCGTGTTCCACCATCCCATCCGGATAGAGGCCGATGCCGGTCTTGCCGTCGCTCTCCTTCTTCAGACGGGTCCAGACGTGCATGCGAGTACTGTTGTGCCAGAGGAAGAACGGCCTGCCCGACTTCACGGACCGGTCCATGAAGTCGAGGCTGCCGGCGAGCATCTCTTCATCGATCGTTTCCATCCGCTTGCGGGTGAGCGGCCCCGTGTCCTTGAGTTCGCCGCCGGTCGTGGATTTGATGACGCCGCGCGGGCCGTACTTCTTTTTGAATTCCGGGTCCTTCGGATAATAGTAGGTTTCGGGCTCCTCTTCCGCATTCAAATGGTAGAGGTTGCCGAAGAACTCGTCGAAGCCATGCGCAGTCGGCATGTGCTTGTCCCGGTCTCCGAGGTGATTCTTTCCGTATTGCGCCGCAACATAGCCATGGTTCTTCAGTAGGTCGGCAATGGTCGGCGCCCAGTCGGGGATGCCGTGCTCGCTCCCGGGCATGCCGATGGTCAGCAAGCCGGTGCGGAATGGGTGCTGGCCGAGGATGAAGGCGGCCCGCCCTGCCGTGCAGGACTGTTCGCCGTAGGCATCGGTGAACAACGCCCCTTCCTTCGCGATCCGGTCGATATTGGGTGTGCGGTAACCCATGATGCCGTGGTTATAGGCGCTGATATTGTGCACGCCGATGTCGTCGCCCCAGATGATGAGGATGTTCGGTTTCCGGTCCGCAGCCTGCGCCGGTGTGAAATCGATCCCTGCCAGCGCGACCGTCAGTGTCAGGATGCTGAACATCGTTTTCATGCCTGCTCCTTTCCATTAGGCCGATGTCGGCCGTCTGCTTCAAGTTTCGCCCGCCGGTCGCCCTGTGGTGCGAATGGCCTCATCCGGCATCGGTTCGTGATCGTACCAGCCGGAATCCGAGATGGTTGGTGCCGGTATCCGGCTCCCCTTTTCCACGCCCGCCCGCGATATACCGCGCGCAGTACTGGTCCGTACAGAGGAACGACCCGCCCTTGTGGACTTTCTTCTTCACGCCTGGTTCGCTGGGATCGAAACTGTCTGCCGGCCCTTGCGGATTCAGCGGGAGGGTCCCCTTCGCCGTCAAGGTTCGATAGTAATCGTGCCGATACCAATCGCTGGTCCATTCCCAGACGTTGCCGGCCATGTCGTAGAGGCCGTAGCCGTTGGGCGGGAATGAGGCCACCGGCGCGGCGGCTGCGAATCCATCCTGGGTGCTGTTCTTGTCCGGAAAGTGGCCTTGAAAGGTGTTCGCCATGAAGTTTCCGCCGGGCTTGAATTCGTCGCCCCAGGCGTAGGGTTTTCTATCAAGTCCCCCGCGCTGCGCGTATTCGAACTCGGCCTCCGTCGGCAGCCGCTTGCCCGCCCACTTCGCATAGGCCAGCGCGTCCTCATAGGTGATGTGGACGACCGGATACTGTCCGCGGTCTTGGATATGGCGTGCTGGTCCTTCCGGATGCCGCCAGTTTGCGCCTTTGACATACGACCACCATTGAAAGTGATCGTTTAACTTAATAGGGTGATCGGGCGGGGAAAACACGACTGAACCGGCTACGAGATTCTCGGGCGGTGCGCCGGGGAAATCCTCGGGACGCGGCGTCCGTTCGGCCACCGTGACATAGCCCGTCGCCTCAACGAACGTCGCAAACTGTTGGTTCGTCACTTCCGTCTTGTCCATCCAGAACCCGTCAACCCATACGCGGTGCCACGGCTGCGCATCGGGAAACTCGTCCGCTCCCATCCAAAACTCGCCGCCGGGAATCCACACCATGCCTTCCGGTTCCGAACCTGGCGCTGCTGATTGTGTCCTGACAAGCTGCGAGTGTCGTGTTTCGGGGTTGGAGACCTGTTCAGTGCGGGGGGCCGCGTTGCGATTCGCCTTCGCCGACGAAATCCCCATGTCGCAGGTTATCGCAGGTTGTGCACTCGTCTTAGGTTCTTGAGAGGGTGATCCGGCGAGAAAGTAGAGCCCTCCCCCGGCGAGGAACAGAATACCCAGGATGAACAAGATGGTCGGCTGTTTTCGTATCACTGCGTTTCCATCGTCAGAGCCGCCCATGAGGCAGGTGAACGTCTGAATGCGAGGCGAGTTATAAACCTGTCGCCGCCCATGGCTGGTACTGTGCCGTCCGGCAATCTTTCACCCGCGTGATTCGTGACGAACCGTCATGAATCACGCGGGTGAGATGCTTCTGACGCCGAGTCGGGACGATCCTATCCCACTTTGTACCCTTTTCCCTCCAAGCAGACGCCGTAGGCTCGATTGAACGTTTGCTGGCTCGCCTGACGATCCGCCGCCTGCTCCTGGACCTGGTGTTGGTACTCCATCTCGGCCCGACGCCGTCGCATCATGCCCGCACCGCCTCCCACGGCAGCCCCGATCGCGGCGCCTTTGCCGGCATTGCCGCCGATGGCGCCCCCGATGGCGCCGAGCGCCGCGCCCCCCGCCGCTCCGCGTACGGCTTGCCCGCCTTGTGGCGGAGGCGGCGGAGCTGCGGCGGTTTGCTGATTGGGGTCGATCCCGGTCTGTTCCTTGGCCCATTTGTAACAGGTGAATTGATCCAGCTCTTGCTGGTCCTTGGATTGTCCCTTTTCAGGAAAAATAAACATTTGGGCATCAATGTCAGTTGACAATCCGATTACAGCGATGAGCGCTGACATGCCTGCGACACAGACTGTGCGAATCATGGAAACCTCCGGATAGTTCACGAGGGTTTGGGTATGCTGATGTTAGAAGTCATTTCAAAACCAACCGTTCACCCTTCGACGGGCTCAGGGCGAACGGATATGCTCATGAAAACATTCTGTTTCTCTGGTTCTCCGTTCGTGCTGAGTTCCTTCGTCTGGCTCAGGACAAGCTTGTCGAAGCACGGTCATAGGGATTTGAAATGACATCTAGTTTTTATCCGGGATGCGGTAGGTCAACGAAGACCATAAGGCGATGCCTTCACCTTCCTGTTCTGCCGTCTCGAACCCCGTCACGGTCGTCATCTGACGCACCAGAATGCGCGAGATCATTTCCCCTTCTCCGGTAATGCCCTCGAATCGTCCTGTGCCCCCTTCGATCTTGAAGGGTCCGCGGCAGCCCTCCAGGTCCCCGATACAAGAGAACCGTGCGTAGATGCGGTTGCCGTCCTCATCAGTCAGAATGCAGCGCCCCTGCCCCGTCTTGGTCATCGTCTTCAAATCACCTTCGGCGGTGGCGGGACAGACGATGGACGCGGCATGCAGGGCGCCTTTCCCGTCATCGACAAAGAAAGTTCCGCTATACACCCCCACCAAATAGGCTTGGTCCTGGCCGACCGGAAACACGAACGAGCGCGACTTCCATGTCGCCGTCGCCTTCACCGTGCCTTCTTCCGCGCCGGCAACAGAACCGGAACCCACGAGCAACGCAAGAGCCGCCAACACCGCAATCCCCATCATTTTCATGTTTCCCCTCCTCTGTCATTCCGCTAAACCTGCCCTTCGGTGTGAAATGGACGCCGAAGGTACCTCCTGCGAGTAAGGACCAGTCATGCAGATGTTGCTTGCCGAACCGTGGCCAACTCCGGAAACGGCTACCTGTGCAAAGCGGTTGTCGTCGATCAACGTTATAGTGGGCGAGTGTTGCGTTCCGTAAGTTTCGGTAATAATCCGTTCACCCTGAGCGTGTTGAAGGACGGCCACTTTCAAGGAGTTCCGTTCACGGTTCGACAGGCTCACCACGAACGAACTTGTGGGATGCAACACGAGGAAACCACGATGACATCACATCGTTGCTCAGGAGCGGCAAGTATCGCTGAACATCGAGGTATCATCCACGGCTCCGTGTCGCCCTCCGTGCTATGACCGAAGAAGAAACGTCGTTCAACTCCGTAGAGGCCATGGCCTATTCTGTATATTGCACGTGCACGGTTTCGACCTTCCCATTGAATGCAAACGGAGCCTTGTCGAAGTAGTCCAGTGACACCGGTGACCCCAGGTCCATGCCGATGTCGAGGCAATCATTCGCGGTGAACAAGAGCGGCGCGGATACCGGCACGATGTTCGGTCCCACCTCCACCCCTTGGACCTGCGCCACCTTATCCACCTCCTGCCCGTTCACCTTGGTGACCGTCTGAACCTCCTTGCCGTTCACCTTCAGGACGATCTTCAGCGGACCGCCCGGTTTGGGGACGACAGAGGATGTCATCACTTCGATCTTCGCCTTCCCGGCCGGAAGAGCATCTTTGCTGCACATGCGCGTCCGCATGATCTCGAACAGGTTGTATTCATAGCACAGGATACCCTCTTTCACGTACGTGGTAAGGCCCGCGGAGAACGCGCCCAGGGCATACAAGACTCCGTCGGCGTTCGAGGGAATATCTGCGTCGATCGTGACGTGGTTCGGCTGATTCCCCAGCTTCGGCGCGGCGAATTCCGGCATGCGCGTCACGTCGCCTGCAAAGGTCCACTCCTTGTAAGGTGTGGAGATGCGTCGTTCCGGGTGAAAGACCGGAATGTAGAGCCCGCCGCCAATGGGATACACATTGTTCCGCGCCGCCTCGATGGCGAACATCTCTTTCATCTGAGCGAGTTTCTCCGGCATCCTGCCCGCCAAGTCGTTGGCCTGAGTCCAATCTTCCTCCAGGTTGTACAGCTCCCATTGATCCTCATCCGGTGTCCAGTCCTGTATGCCGGGTGGGAGTCCGGAAACCCAGGGGATTCGTGGGCCAAAGGCCGAGGCCATCCATCCGTCATGGTAGATGGCCCGGCTTGCCATCACTTCAAAATATTGGGTCAGTTTGCGACCCTTGGCGGTGGGGTCGCTGAACGTGTAGGCCAGGCTGATGCCGTCGATCGGATCCTGCGGGACGCCGTTGACTTCGCGCGGCAGGGTGATCTTGAGCAGATCATAGATGGTCGGGGCGATATCATTCACATGATGAAATTGCGTGCGCGGCGTCCGGTCATGCTTGATCTTCTTCGGCCACGACACAGCCATCGGCTGACGCGTTCCGCCGAAGTGCGATGCGATCAGTTTCGTGGCTTGGTACGGCGTGCTGCCGGCCCAGGCCCAGCCCGCATGGTACATGTTGTCCGCTTTCGGCGTCCCAAGCACATCCAGCCCGCCGAGTGCGTTCATCGCATGGATATGCTGCGACACCTTGGTGGGAATACTGTTCTGTGCCAGTAGCTCGCTGATCGTGCCGTTTTGCCCCTCCGCAGAGGACCCGTTATCTCCCCAGATGTAGAAGATCAACGTGTTGTCGCCATAGCCCAGCCGGTCGATCTCATCGAAGATGCGCCCCGCGCTGTAGTCGGCGTGCTCGGAAAAGCCCGCGAAGACCTCCATGAGCCGGCGCTGAAACGGTTTTTCGTCTTCTGGAATGCTGTCCCACGCAGCCAGTGAGGCGGGACGCGGCGTGAGTCGTGCATCGGCTGGAATCCAGCCCATCTCTTTCTGGCGTTTGAAGGTGCGCTCGCGATACCTGTCCCAGCCGTCGTCGAACTTGCCCTTATACTTATCCGCCCACTGTTTCATGATGTGGTGCGGACCGTGGGAAGCACCGGTCGCCCAGTACATGAAGAAGGGCTTATCGGGCTGGAAGGCCTTGTGTTTCCGGAGCCAGCCGATCGCATCGTCCGCCAAATCTTCCGTCAAGTGGTAGCCCCGTTCAGGTGACTTGGGAGGATGGACGATCGTGGTATTGCGCACGAGGTTCGGTTCATATTGAGAGGCTTCTCCCGCGAGGAACCCATAGAAGTATTCGAATCCGTAGCCGGTGGGCCAATAGTCGAAGGGGCCCGCTGCCGTGGTTTGTTCAGCGGGAGTGTTGTGCCACTTGCCGAAGGCGGCGGTCTTGTATCCGTAATCTTTCAGCACCTCGGCGACGGTCGCGCTGCTCTTTGGGATCGTGCCGGAGTAGCCGTCCCAGTCGTTGGCCAACTCGGCGATCTGTCCATTCCCTACCCGATGATGGTTGCGCCCGGTCAACAGCGAAGCTCGCGTGGGTGAGCACATGGCCGTGGAGTGAAACCGGTTGTAGGAAATGCCGGCTTTTTCGATGCGGTCGAGGTTTGGCGTGTGGACTTCCCCGCCATAGGTGCTGGGCAGGCCTGGACCAACGTCATCAATGAGCACGATGAGAATGTTCGGCGCATCGGCCGGCAAACGACGCGGTTCGACGCGCCGCTGATAGACGGATTCCTGTATCGTTCGGCCCGCGATACTCGCGGATGGAGCGGGAGGGAACGGGAGGGATTCCTGGGCAACCGCGACGATGGGGGCAAGGGTTGCACAGGCCGATGCGAACGCGGCAATGGCTAGCGCGGTGCGAAGTTGCATGCTGTTCTCCTTGGTTTGTTCACTGATCAGTTGTCAGCGTCTTCTCAGCCAGCGGGCATTCTTCTGTTTGCGGTCAGAGGCCTCTCCGTATCGACCTCGGAACGCCATGTGCCGCCTGTGCCGTACAGAGGGCTTGATTACGATGCCGGGCTCGATGGGTTGGACGGGATACCGATATGCCGTTTCCATGTAATACCCTTTGGCCTCTTCCTCCTGCACCGTTAAATCTGTGAGCCACTTCATGCAGGCATCGGCCATCTATCCTGGTGTAGGAGCAATGGAAGAGGGCGATCGTTCAGGGCATAAGCCAGGAGCCTGTCGGGGTGCAACGTCTTCTCGATGGGATGCCGCGACGAAAGAGCGGTGTGGTGGTCACCACAGGGCGATCGGCGCCCAGCATCTGGAGATGGCGGGCGGGCGTTTGCACTCCGCGCGCGAAAGAATATCGCGCAGTCGCACCCCGGTCCATTTGGCATTGCCGACTGCGCCGCCTTCTCATTGAACGCCCGGCGCCTTTGGTTCGTAAAAGGCGCGGCCGTTGCCGCTGCACTGTACCACGACGGTGACGCCGATTGCCTCGAATTGTTTCGGATCGTCGAAGCGGCAGCATGAATGGCCGGTCGACCGGTCCGGAGACCTGCTGCCGCCATGTGTCCGGATGCACCTGTCCCGGCGCCGGCGGTCAGAAATGGCTTCTCATAAAAACCGGTCGTTGGGCGTCAGATGCGAGTCGAACGCGCGCGCCGGCGTTTCGGCATGGTAGGGATACGTCACACGAGTGATCAGCGACGGTTTCAGTGATTCCTTCGCTGCCGCAACGGATGGGGCGAAATACGATGGTTTCCCAGCCGCAAGCCCGACGAGAAGTCCTCCGGCTGTGCGCAGAAGCCTCCGCCGCGTAACAGCTCGCGTACGTTCCTCCATGACCGTTCTCCGGTTGCCGCCTACCCAGCCGGGCTCCCTGGGCCATCGCTTCGCCTATTGCGGCGCCTTCGCGGCAGGCCCTTGCCTCCAGAACAGGGCTCGGATTTTCTCCTGCCCCAGCACGCGTCCCAATTCCCTGAACGCGAAGAAGGGAATGAACGTCACAAGAGCCACGCTGCACCAGGAAAGGAGTGGCGAGAACTGTCAAAAGCGACAGGGGCCGGCACGGTTGTGGTCTCTGCCCTGACAACCAAACTCGACAAAACATGAGCCGGACAAGGGCGCAATGATCAACGCCGCATGACACTCGCCGCTGTGCGATCTAATCCTACACAACATGAGGGAAACGCTCACCATCAGCCTTCCCGTCAAGACGAAGCGGCTTCTGGAACGGGCCGCAAGCGAGAGCGGCCTGACCACGAGCGAGTATGTCCGCCTCGCCATCTTCCGCAAGCTCTGGCAGGATGCAGCTGCGGAGTCGCGCCGCGTCGGCGTTCCGCGAGCCAGGGCGCGCGGGGTGTACACCGACGAGGACGTGTTCCGGCTGATTTCGTGAGGATCGTTTTCGACACCAACGTCCTGGTGTCCGGAATCCTCACGGAAGGGCTCTGCGGGAGATCGTCGAGACCCACCTTCCGGATCATACGCCGATCCTCTTCCGGCGGCTCTGGGACGAACTCGTGACAGTGCTGGAGGAAAAGTTCGGTCTCAATCCCGACGGCCTGCCACTGCTCGGTCTGTACCACCGGCTCGGGACCTGGGTTGAGCCGAGCGAATTTAAGCCGCCGGTCTGTCGCAACCGCGATGACGACTGGGTCCTAACCACCGCGCTCGCCGGAGAGACCGAGGCGATCGTGACCGGTGGCGACGATCTCCTGGCTTTGCGTCACCATCGGAAGGTTGCGATCTTGAGTCCTCGTCAATTCCTCAAGTGACTGCATCAGCGCCAATGAGTTGAACACCTCCTCAGTCGGTTTGGCGTCTCTGTCTATTGCGACAGCGTGATCGCGGCCTTGGCGCGGCGGATCTGCCCCTCATCGTCGGCGCTGAGCGGCGAGTCGGAGAGCCGGATGAGGACACGATTCAGCGTGCCGTTGAATTTGAACGGCACCTTGTAGTCCTCGCTGACCGGCGTGCCGGTGTCCTCGCCGATATCTAGCGTCTCGTCGAGCGAGACGCAGAAGGCATCGGTGCGGTCCACGCGGCCCGTGACCACCGGACTGACGGCGGTCAGTCTAGCGACTCTCCTCATCTACGCGCTCCATTCGTCCGTCATGTCGAGCATGGGTCAACTGGTCCCGTTCGTCGTCCGACTACCACTGCTCCCCCAAATGAAACTGACCTGGAAGAAATTGATGTAGGTGCCGGGAAACTGTCCAACCACGCTGCCTCCAAGCGGTCCACGGTCTTGGTTCACAGGCATGTTGCCGCCATAGGCTAACTCGTAGCTGAAGGCAACGTTGAGTGTGGGACTCGCCTGCCATTCGGCGCCCAGTCCGAAACGAAACTGCTGCCCGATCGGGAGTGTGACCGTGCGGTCCTGATCCTTCAGCATCGAGCTGTCCCAGGCGAAACCGGTATTGATCAGCCAGGCTTGATTGAGTCGGTAGCGGCTTCCCAGCGCCACATGGTAGGTGTCTTGATAGTTCACCGCGATGGTCCCGCTCGGGCTCACCGCATTCCCTGTAATGCCGATATCGACCTTGCCGAACTGACTCCAGTCCTGCCAGCCGAAGTCCAGCATCAGCGCCCATCGCTCCGTGAATTCATGGTAGGCGCTCACCATCACTTGCTGAGGGACTCTCACCCCCAAATCGAGTTGATTGCCCAGCAGGCCACGGTTCTGCAGCGCGGTGCCGATCGGACCGGACAGGCCCGTGAATTGAGGGACGTCGGAAAAATTCAGCTTGACCTGCGAATAATAGGCGACCCCGAATCGCATCCCTTTTCTAGGCTCAAAGAGCATGCCGACATTGCCGCCGGCGCCCACGGTCGTATCCTTCACCTGCATCTGTCCGTCCGGGACATTGAGAAAGAGCCGGTTGTTGACGGCGGCGCTGTAGTTCAGGTACCCGACCATGACGTTTGCTGCAGCCCCGATAGAGAGTTGATCCGTGATGCGATAGCTGAAGCCCGGCAAGATGCTCACGCCGATCAACGTGCTTTCGAGCCCGTGATACCGGCCGACCCATCCGCTGTCGTACTTCAAGCCGAGTCCGAAATTGGAAAACAGGCCGATGCCGAGTTTGAAATCCCGGCCCAACCCGTGGACATAAAACAAGCTGGCGCCGGGCAATACTCCAAGCGGGTTCCCTCCGTCGGTTCCATCCACCGTCGTTCCCGCACTTGGGCTGAAGCCGAGGCTTCCGTAGAGCAATTGTGCGCCGGCCTGGAACTGGTTGCCTTCCAACAAACTCATACCGGCCGGATTCTTAAGGAGTGTGGCAGGGTCCTGGGCCCGCGCCGCCCATCCGGCACTGGCCAGTCCGACATCGGCCGTGCCGATTTCATAGAGCGAGAGACCGCCGGCCAGCGCCTGAGTCGATGCCAGCAGTATCGCGGTCAGCGTCGTTGCAAGCGCTATTCTCCGCGGCATGAGTTGCCTCCTCTCACCGTTTCATCGAGACCCGGTCCTATTTCATCAGCTTCTCCACGGTTTTCCGCAAATCCGCCGATTTGGGATTGCTCACGCTGTGCTTGATGATGATGTCGGTGGGCCGCACGTCCTTCCCGTAATAGGCCCGATTGGAATCATTCGAGACCGCGATAATGGCACCGTCGGCCGAGATTCCGGCGAAGACACCCTTCTTCCGAGCATAGGACAGGATATCGGCCGCGATGCCGCGAACCGAGACCCCTTCCCCTTCAGGACCGACGGCCATCGAGACGTCCGCTCCCAGTTTGAAGTCGTTCCGATAGAATTCTTCCAGACCTTTTTGATTTCTCACCACGAGGACCATCTCCGACACGTCCGCGCCGATTTGCAGGCCGAAACTGGCCGAGCCGATGGTGTAGAAGGCCGGTTCCGACCAGGCCCCGGTTTTCTCGTCGCGTACCAGCAGGACTCCGCTGCCTCCGGCACCGCCGAACACAAAGGCCCCTCGGACGAATTGTGGAACGATGAAGAGGGCCTTGGCCTCTGACTTCAATTCACGAATTGGACCGCTCAAACCGGGATCTGCCGAAAAGGCCTCCACGGTGAGGCGGGCCTTGTCGACGAGTGCCTGCTGCTCGCCCCCAGAGTCGGCAGCATCTGACGGCGCCGTCATCAGCAACGTCCCCAACATGAAGACCGCCATGCCCAGTCGCCACGCGGCTTCACCCACGACGATTCGAACTAGTTCCCCACTGTGTTTCCGATCCGGTGTCATGCAGACCTCCCCCTGTCAGGATGATGTGTTCTGTTATTGCGATTGATTCGAGGTTTCGGATCGATCACGCCGCTTGTGTGAGCGCAGGTGGCTGATGGCTGTGCGTCGGGAGCGAATCGCGTTCGATTTCCTGAGCATCTTCCCTCGCCCCCTTCGCCTGGCTCTTCGCCTCTTCCGAGAGCCTCTTGGCTTCGCCTTTCAACTTGCGATGGATTACTTCATCATCTCTTCCACGGTCTTCCGCAGGGCGGCGGATTCGGGGTTGCTTACGCTGTGCTTGATGATGATGTCTGTGGGCCGCACGTCCTTCCCGTAATAGGCTCGATTGGAATCGTTCGAAACTGCGATGATCGCCCCTTCGACCGATATCCCTGCAAAGGCACCCTTCTTCCGAGCATAGGACAGGATGTCGGCCGCGATGCCGCGAACCGAAACCCCTTCCCCTGCCGGACCGACGGCCATCGAGACATCGGCTCCTAACTTGAAGTCGGTCCGATAGAATTCTTCAAGCCCCTTTTGGGTTCTCACCACAAGGACCATCTCCGACGTATCCAGACCGATTTGCAAACCGAAACTGGCCGATCCCATGGTGTAGAAAGCCGGTTCCGACCACCCTCCGGTTTTTTCGTCCCGCACGAGCAGGACTCCGCTGCCTCCGGCACCGCCGAACACAAAGGCCCCTCGGACGAATTGTGGAACGATGAACAGCGCTTTGGCCTCGGACTTGAGATCTCGAATTGGGCCACCCAGGCTTGAATCGGCCGCAAAGGCTTGCACGGTGAGGCGTGCCTTCTCCACTAGTTGCTGCTGTTCGGCAAAGTCCATGGCATTCGATGGTGTCGGGATCAGCATGCTTCCCAGCATCAGCACCAGGATGCCTAAGAGGCGCCCGGCAGCACGCAAGGCACCTCGATCCCTATTCCCGCTGCCTGTCCGATCTGTCGTCATCCGAGACCTCCTCTAGCGACATGTCGTCCGAACCTTCCGTTGATTCGAGTTTCCTGCTCGCTCAGGTCCGAGCACGGACCTTATCTCCTGGCCGGCCCTGATGTTCCGGCATCCATGACCATCTGGCATAGCCATCCGTTCCTGAGCACATCGCCGCGCGAGACCTGCTGCACATGCTCATGTCCGCGTGCGGCCGGCGGCCGTTCGTTTGAGGCTATTTGGCTTTTTCTTTCAGTGCTTTGACCTCGCCTTTCGCGCGCTCCGTTTCAGCCTTGGCTTTGCCTTTCGCCCGTTCCACATCGGCGCTCATCTTGTTGCCCTTGGCATCTTCCACCGCACCTTTGACCTGGCCCTTGGCCTCTTCCGTGAGAGCTTTGGCCTCGCCCTTCATTTTCTCCATCGTGGCGGTGGTTTCTCCCGCGAATGAGCTGGCGGCGATTCCGGTCGCTGCGATACAGGCGACGAGAATTTGGCAGGTCTGATTCTTCATGTCACACCCTCCTTTTCCGCAAAAATTTGTTGTGCTGGGCAGCCTCGGGGCTTGAGCGTTGCTCCACCTCAGGGCGATTCTCCCGGTTGTCCCGCCGGCACCATGGAATTGAGATCGACCTCCCCGCTTTCATCGAATGGAATGCTGAAACTGCTGGGTGCCTGGGCGAAGGCCTTCCCCTTGAGACGATAACGGAGCTTCGTCGCTGACCCGCTCATTTCTTGCATTTGGCGAAGAAAACTGCCGATACCCGTAATCACCTCACCGGTGATGACTTCGGAGCCGAAACGTGGAATGGTGACGGCCTGGCCGGACATGCCGTTACCGAACTCCTTCTCGTTCAGGTCGATCTCGAAACGAATCCCGTTGATCCCGAGATCGAAATTATTCGGGTTCTGGATTCGAAGTTGGACATCGAAGCGCTGCTCAAAGATGGCCACGTCCTTTGGGGCGATGTTGGCAATCCCGAACTTGGGAGTCTCGAAATCTTTCGGCACCGTCGAACAGGCCGTCACGGTCAGCGTGAGCAGGGCCGCCCAGACTCCGATGACTCTTCGTCGATTCGGCAGTGTATGCATGGTTGGTCTCCGATGAAGATCGTCCTGTGAGCGATGTGGCAACCCCGGGCGGACCACCCGCCCGCCCGGGGCGCGTCGTGCGACCTAGTTCATCACCATCGCCAAGAGGTTCTTCGCCGGTTCCCCGCCGACCTTGCCGACGAAATCGCCCATCACCTGCGAGAACTTCGGCACCATCTCGTTGCCCATTCCAAGACGCGAGAATGCCGTCTCCAGTCCGGCCTTGTCTTTGATCGGCCCCGTCACGGCCCCGAGGTCTTTTGCGCTTTTCATGATGCTGTCGGCGCCGGGAATCATGTTGCTCAGCGAAGAGAAATCGCCGCTGGGTAATTTCTCCTTCGCCAATGACAGCATGGAGCCTGCTCCGCCCGTGGCCTGGTTTGAGGTGACGCCCAGTTGCTGTGTGAGCAGACTCGTGAGCGCGTTCGTGCCTCCCATTGACTCAAACATCGAGCACCCGGACCACATCAACGCCGAGAATAGAAGCATAACGGTTGACCCTATCCTGAGCTTGCACGACATGGGGACCTCCTTCTGCTGGTTTTGAGGGTGTACCGACTGAGACGTTTTCCGTTCGATCAGATTCTCGTTACTTGAGCAGGGCGGCCGCGGCTTTGCGCAACGGTTCAGATCCGGGATTGCTGGCGCTTCCCTTGAGCAGGATGTCGGTCGGTTTGACCGGCTGTCGATAATACAGACGGTTGGCCTCATCCGAGGCCACGATGACCGCTTCATCCAGGGCAATCCCGGCGAAGGCGCCCTTGGTACGCGCATAGGCGACCAAGTCGGCTTTGATGCCGTGCAAAGAGGCTCCCTTGCCGACCGGTCCCAGTGACATCGTCGCATCTCCTCCAAGCGTGAGACTCGAGTGATAAAACTTCCGGAGGGCTCGGTCGGTCCTGACGAGCATGAGCAGTTCGGATGTATCCAGTCCGAGCTGCAATCCAAGGCTTGCCGAGCCGATCGTATAGAATACCGGCTGGGACCAATCCCCGGTCTCTTGATATCTGACCAGCAGCAGACCGCTCCCTCCCGCTCCACCGAACACCAACCCTCCACGGATGAGGTGGGGCACGATAAAGATGGCTTTGATGTCCTGTGCGGTGTCGCGAATCATGGCGAGCAACTCAGGGTGCGTGGAGAAGTCTTCGAGGGTCTGTTGCGCCTTGTTCACGAGCTGCTGCTGCTCGGCGGCCTCCTCAGCCTCTCCTGCCGGCGAGGCGAACGAGGCCGATCCCCAGACCGCGATGGTGAACGCCGTCAGTGCCGCTACACCGGACCATATCCGGTCCTGTCCTGACGAGGGTCTCATACGCGGCTCCTGGTAGATAAGGCAAACGAGGTCCGAATGAATCGGACGGCGCCGACAATTTCGGGCGGCATTCTAGTATTTGGGCCGAGAGGACACAACTATTAGTTCTGACAGGTCAGATCATGCGGTAAGGGGTCGTACGGTGATTGCAGGGGAAGCAGCGGCCGTGAATCATGTAAACCAGGAGTCAAAACTGGCAAGTCGCGCCGGCCGTGACGTTCGTGTTGTGCACGATGCCCTGTTCAAACCTCTTTCGGCGGTGCGATTGTTGGAAGGCCACCAGCGCGTTCCACCAGGGCGAGGGGCGATTCCGGGTGTTGATTTCGCCCAACCAGACGGTTTCATGGCCGTCCTTCCGTTCGTCTCCTACGATGCCGCTGGTCCGAATGTTCCGTTTATCGTGCAGGCGCACCTCGAACCCCACTCGTTCCGTCACTTCGGCAGTCTCCCGCTGACTGATTGAGGCGGCCGACGATCTCACCGATCCGAACGTCAGTGAGTTGATTACCAGCGAGTCGTCTTTACTTATGCATTTTGGTGAATTTGGAACCTTCTAAAGTCAGATTGTACATGAGCCCTTTCTGGCCGAAGACGAATCCCACGATCGGATCTTTGATCTTGGTGGTATCAATCGACCCACCTGCCCCAAGCGTGACCAATGCGACCGAGCCATCCACGCCCGCTTTCCAGCCTTCACTGGTGCGAAATTTCCTCAGTGCCTCCTCATCCATGAACACGAGAAGCACGGTCTTCATTTGCCCGCCGAATTGGAATCCGAACGACGCCGAGGCGATATTGTAGTAGTCCTCTGTTTTGCCCGCAATCCGGAGCGCGCCTTCTCCATATTCGCCGCCGAAGCCGACCCCGGCCTTCAGCACTTTCGGCAAGACGAGCACTCCCTTGCTGCTTTCCAAGAATTCCTTGCCCCCACCCACTTGTTTCTGGAATTCTTCCAGCGCCACATCGACGCTGACATCGATCTCTCTTCCGGTCGCCGCACCCGCCTCGTCCGCCAGCCATCCGGCGGTCACGAGGATTAAACCGAGGGTAACCGTCAACTTCCAAGGACATGCGATGTTCTGCATCACACGGCTCCTTTCACAGGTGAACATGAGTCAGTTCTTCCCAGTCCGAGACTATTTCTGAGGGGCTGGCTGTGCTGCAAGCCCGGCCTTGTACTCTTCCTCGGAAATCTCCTTCACCTCGGAGGATTGGAGCGTGACCGTGCTCCCCGTTTTCGCGTCCATGACTTTTACGGCTCCTGATCGACCGGTTTCCTTCACTTCGGTGGTGTAATAAGTCTTGCCTGACGCCGGATCGGTCACCCGGTAATAGCTGGTACAGCCGCTGATCGACAGTGCCAGGCACAGGCTGCAAAGTGTGATCATCCTGACGAGTGAATGAGACATCATGTCCTCCTGTTGATGTGATCGAGATGGTACAGGCTCGGATAGTACGGCAGTCGAGTGTACCCGGTTCACCGGTCCTGGTCTAGACCAGAAACGGCGACCACGGCTCAGAGCGATCCAAACATGTAGCGAACCCCTACTTCGATATTCCAATCGTAGGCGCCGATCAGGTCTCGTCCCCAGATGCCGACACCCGGACGTAGGAACGCGCCGAGCCGACCGATCAGATTTCGGCCCACCTCGAATTCGAGCGTCATACTGCTTTTCGCGTTTCGTTCCCAATTGATTTGCCAGACCGATTGCAAGATGGTCCACCAACGATCGGCCCATATCGTGTTGACTTGCACGGATGCCCTGGTGACCTCGACGTCGGCCCGAGCCGGGTCGCCGCCGACCGAAACCTGATGTTGAAACACTCCGAACAGGAACGACTCCCATCGGGGGAGGAACCGGGCCGTGGCTAGCAGAGGACCAACGGTGTATTTCCCCAGGCCTAAGGTAGGCTGATCGGCGGTGGGAAAACTCGAAAGGACGCCGATGAAGAAGGCGTATTCGGGCGTGTTATAGGCGCGCCATCCCAGCAAGGCGGACAGGTCGCTCAACCCTTGCGCGGTGGTTGCGCCGGTGCGGTTTGGATCAACCCATTTTAAAAATGGTGTATCCACACGAAACAGCCAATTGCCCCGGATCGGAAGATCCACGCGGAAGGTGCCATCCCTGGCGTGAGCATCGTTCTGCAGGTTCTGATATTGGGCGGACAGTTGCACCCGGCCGATGATGGCGGTGGGATCGGTGCCATACTTGGCCGCCAACTTTTTCAAACGTTCGGCCTCGGCATGCTCCTCGGCAGTCAATACCGTTGGTCTGAGTCGGGGTGGAAGGAATCGAGGTCCCTGGCGAGGCCCCTCCGGTGCTGCCGCTGCCTCCTCATCCCCGCCATCCGCGCTCGGCTCCGGGCCGACCGTTTCAGCCGGTGTTTGTGCTTCGTTTGTGACATCGGATGACGGTTCGGCAGCCCAGGCCGAATGGATGCCGCTCGTACCACCCATCAGGAAGGACAATCCTAAGACTCCGACCGCGATGACCCATGCTTTTGTCAGGCCTCGACAACTCCGGACTCTTGTACTGATCCTCACTTCCACGGCACCTGTGAGACGAAATGACAGAATCTCAGGGGCGGACACCTGTTATCCGGCAATGTGACATAAGGAATCGGCGAGGTAACCCGCCTGCGTAGGTATGATACGGTCGATGTCACGAAGAGGATACTGTGAGAAACGGCAGTCCCGCATTCCTGCTTTGCAGGGATACCGCCCGACCACGCGCTACTCCGAACGACGACTCAAATAGATCCCGATTCGGTCGAGTAGAGGGGTGGCGATCATTGTCAGCGCGATCACCATGGTCCCCAACGCAAATTGAAACGGCGTTGCGACCTTCGATGCGAGTAAGATACCCAACACCACAAAACCGAACTCGCCGCCCTGCGACATGAGAAATGACAGTCGCACAGCGTCGCGATGTCGCATGGATATGGTTCTGGCTGCTAGGTACAGCACGACGACCTTAGCCGTGACGATCACCAACACGTGTAGCAGCAGTAAGGCTTTGTGTCCGGTTAGCACGCTCAGGTCCATCGAGAGACCGACGGAAACAAAGAACAACCCCAGCAACAGGTTCTTGAACGGCCTGACCTCCTGCTCCACGGCATGTCGATGTGCCGTTCCGGATATGGCCAGACCCATGAGAAAGGCGCCCAGCGTCATCGACAGCCCCGTGCGGGAGGCCAACCACGCGCTGCCGAGCACCGCGATGAAGATCAGGGCCGTGAAACTCTCGGTCATGTTGTGGTCGAGCGTCCAACGAAACAGCCATGGAAAAACCAGGCGACCCGCGCCGAACAGAAGCAGCATGACTCCGATGTCCGTGCCGACAGCCAACCAAGAGATGGACTCCGCGGAACCGATGCCGGCGAATTCCGGTATCAACACCATAATGGGGACGACCGTCAAATCCTGAAACAGCAGGACCCCGAAGGCCGCGCGGCCGTGTTCCTCTTCCATCTCGTGTTTGGCAGTGAGCATTTGTAGAACCAGTGCGGTGGAGGAGTTGGCGATCACCAGGCCCAGCAGGAGGGCGAGAGACCAGGATGGTTCGAACAAGCGCCAATAGAACATGAGCGCGAAGCCCGTCAGCAGCAGTTGCAATGTTCCCAGTGCCACGGCATATCGTCGCAGCGACCAGACTTTCCGTAAATCGAGCTCAAGGCCGATGAGAAACAGAAAGAAGACCACCCCCAGCTCGGAGATCTCCCGCATGCGGTCGATTTGTGTGGGACCCAGCACATGCGAGGAGCCAAAGATGACGCCGGCGAGCAAGAGCCCCAAGTCGGCGCCCATGCCGAACTTACGGGCTAGTGGAATCGCCACCGCGCTGATCAGCAGCAACAGCGTGATGGCAAGGATGAATTCGTCGAGATGGAAGAAGGTCCTCATCGGCTCCCCCGTGCGGCGCGGTAGGATACGCGATGACGATACGCTTGTGAAGGGCCACTATCGCCGTTCCAACATTTTTTCAAAGGTACAAGGTACGATGAGTCGCCGGGTCGTATTCGTATCAGGTCGCTGCGGCCGGACACGGGATCATTGCCGGCCACGCCTGTTTGGTCCGTTGGTTCTGCGGGAGTGGTCGTGGACGCGGCAGAGGTAGATGGGAAGGTCATGGAATCGAAGGCCGGAATCGATCGTGATCGGATCCAGGCCCGTTCCCCTGACTGTTGACGGCGACCACCATTACCCTATAATGACTTGGTTTTCGAATCGGGGCCGTCGATTCGACCTGCCTCGACGAAGAGCCATGGTTATGGTTGCGGCTTCATTCATTCACCGACGGGGTTGTACAAGAACTCGAGCCGCTCACACTTCAAGCGGCCGAGGGCGCCCTTGGTACGACCTCGGGTGAATCCGGACAGGAGGACGTTCTGATCTCACCGATCACCGTCGATCGTTGAGAAGATCGGATCGACAGACTTCACGAAATGGCTGACCGGGTGCTCGTTCCATTCGATGACTTTCGCCGGTGCGTGCCGCGCCTAGGCGGTAGGTTGCCCTCGCCACCTCCGGGCGTGTATTCGCGCGTTCGACCGTCGAGGCATTCGCGCCTGTTGGAGGATTGATGGAGACCCGATTTATCTCACAGATCAGGAATTCCAGTGGAGCGAAACGATGGGCCTCCGGCCATCCGGCCTGCTGGGGGCTTGCGTGCTGCCTCATGATGGGCGCCTGTTCGGGACAAGGTCCTCAAACCACAACCGAAATCAGTCGTGAACAACGATTTGTCAGCGCCGCCGCGGGCACGGTGCAGGCCTTCGCCCACGATCCCGATATGGGCGAGTTTCGCGCTCTGGCGAAGCGCGCTCGCGCCATGCTGATCGTTCCCGAGGCGGTACGGGCTGCCTTCCTGCTCGGGCTGGAGTCAGGCGGAGGAGTCCTCGTCGTTCGCGATGCCGAGCACAGGGTCTGGCGCGGTCCGGCCTTCTATGCCCTTGACGGCGCCAGCATCGGACTGCAGATGGGAGCCGATGCGTCTGAGATCATTTGTCTGGTGATGACCGATCGAGGGTTGCAATCTTTTTACAAATCCTCGCTGAAAATCGGTGCCGACGCCAGTATCGCCGCCGGATCGGACGGGAGCCGCATCGGGGCCGATGTTTCTCCGCGTTTGAGCTCCGATCTTATCGTCTTTGCTCGGTCCAAGGGCGCGTTCATGGGTCTGTCACTGCAGGATGTGGTCGTACGAGTTGCGGATTCGACCAATGCCGCATACTACGGCAGGTCGCTCCGTCCGGCTGAGATTTTCGAGATGGAGATGGCGTCTCCTCACCCTCCGGATCTTCTGCAAGCGGTGGATACCCTCGCACGATAGCGACCAACCACACTGTTCATTGGAAGATTCTCTATCCTGCTGCAACGTTTGATGTAGACAGGCCGATCGCATTGCGGCGTCTCGGACGTTTGCGTGAGCGACGAGCCTCCTTGCCCGAGATCCGCTTGTGTGAGGTAGCCTGATACGGATGCGAGCTGTCCCCAAGAGAACTCCTCTCCCATTTTTCGGGGTTGCGCAACCCGCCTTCCGGACGACGCTTCTCTCTCCGGCTGCCGGTCTAATATGGCGAGAGGTCCCGGCTCGGAGGGCGTGGGCATCTACGATGGGACGTGTGCCGATGCCGCCGCCTCCCGAAGGGGTGGTCGCTGCGGTCTTCGGGCAGTCCAACAGCTTCTGTCGCCGACCGGTCAACGGTTGTGAACGACCGACAGACTCTCGCACGCGACCATTAAAGCCGCTTCCACGTTGACTCCGCTTTGCGGACGACGGGCATCCATTGGTTGCCGCGGTTGATCTGCCTGCCGCCAAGGTAACCGGAGGAGGTCGGTCAATTGGATCCTCCCACCTCTTGCGCTAGGGCAGTTCGGATGCGTATATTAGTACTAATAATCGTTCTCAAGAGTCCCATCGAGGACCCATGATGGATGTTCGGAGTGATCAAGCAACAACTTCAGTTCTTCGGCGATTCCCACCGGAGCCTCTCCGTGTCCATTGTCGTTCCCGTCCCGATCGGTACCGATTCTTTCGTGGAATGCCTTCGTAGGGTGCACGCGCTCGATCCTGCCCCTCTCGTGATTCTTATCGTTTTGGACGGCGTTCTCGACGGCATTTTCCCTGGAAACCTTGAGTTACTGGTGCGAGAGGCTTGGGTCGCAGCCGACGCCTCGGTTTGTCCCCGCGGCTGTCGATGGGCAAGGTGCCAAGGTCGGGGATCGGTCGATCTGATGCCGCCGTCGGAGGAAGACAACCAGATGATGTTACCCACCCAGTCCAAGGCTAGCTGGCAGCAAGGGTCGCACGCAGTGGAAGATCGGGTCTCTGTATCCTACACAACAATGAGGAGGATGAGGAGTCACCATGACGTCGCCGCATGAGGTCAATCTTGGGTTGATTGGGTGTGGCTGGGTGACGCAGCGCTGGCATGTTCCGGCGCTGAAGCGGATTCCGGACATCCGGGTGCTCGCCGTGACCGATCTGATCGAGAGCGAGGCCCGACGTGTTGCCTCGCACTTTGGGAGTACGGTCTGCCGTAGCGCCGAAGAGGTCATCTGCCACCCAGGAGTCCAGGCCGTGGCCATCTGCGTGCCGCCTGCCTTGCACGTCCCTATCGCCTTGGCCGCGATCTCGGAGGGAAAAGGCGTGTTCATTGAGAAACCGCTTGCACAGTCGCACGACCAGATCGAGACCCTCATGGAACAGGCGGCCCTCATGCGTGTACCGGCCGTGGTCGGGTACAACCTTCGCTGGCATCCGTCAGTTCTACGGATGAAGGCCGCCATCGACGCCGGCTCCCTCGGCAAGGTGCTGCTGATCCGATCTCTCTTTACGAACCCGGTGTACCGGGATGCTGAGCTGCCTCGATGGCGGCGATACCGTGCCGAAGGCGGCGGAGTGCTGCACGACCTCGCCGCTCACCACGTGGATCTCTGGCGATTTCTTTTTTCGGCTGAGGTGGCTGAGATCGATGCGACTGCGGTCGACGGCGTCGGTCAGGACGAGACGGCTGCGCTCACGGCGAAGCTAACCAATGGAGGCGTGATCTCGGCCGCGTTTTCAGCGGGAACGACCGATGCTCAGGAGTTGGAGGTCTACGGGACACACGGGCGACTTCACTTCTCGTGCTACAGCGCCGAAGGACCGGTCTGGCAGCCGACTCGTGCGTTTGGGTTGCGACACCGGCTGGCGATGATCGGGCGCCGCCTTCGCACCGTGCCGGTGGAAATCGCTGCGTGGTGCGGGCGAGACCAGATGGCCGAGTCCTATCGAGCGCAGTGGCGTCATGTGGCCCGATGTGTCCGGGGCGAGGAGGTCAGTCGCTGTACGCTCGATGACGGGCGTCGGGCCCTGGACATTGTGTCGGCCGCGATCGTGTCGGCGGATGAGCGGCGCCATCCTGCATCTCACTGCCAAGCGATAGAAGGACTGTCCAATGTCGACTCCACACGCATGTGACATCTCGATCGATCTCCTGACCTTGGAGAGTCGAGAGATTCGAATGACGAGCCGTCGTCTTGGGGTTCGCTCCGGTCTGTCTGGTGACCGATAGCAATAGGGAGTGTCACAGGACCGCTGCTGATCAATGACACCATTTCATCAACGACACGTCAATCAACTGAGAAACAGGCATCTGTCCGACGAAACATCGGATCTTGCTCATGTCGTGCGGACGGAGCAGCCATTGGTTCAGAAAGCACCGCTGGCGCTGCTCTTCTGGGTCACGCTCCCTCTCTGGATGGGCTGGGTCACTTTCAGCCTTTATTACGACGACACCCGTGCGGCCGCCTATACCGTTGAAAACGGAATGCTCCAAAACGTCACAGTAGCTGGCTACCTGATAGCCGCGGCCTTCTTCGCTCGCACATGGCAACACACATCGTCGCACTTTCCCATGCGCCGGTGGTCGCTCATCCTGCTCGCGGTCGGATCTGCCTTAGTGGCTCTTGAAGAAGTCAATTGGGGTCAATCGTTTCTGCACTACTCGACTCCCGCGATCCTGGAGCGGACGAATATTCAGCAGGAAGTGAGCCTGCACAATCTTGAGCTGCCCGGTCCCTTTGCCGGTCGCCACTGGTCCAATGAAATCTTGTGGTTGTTGACGGTGCTGGGCGGGATCGTGCTCCCCATCTTGCTCTTAACGAGCGCTTCCTTGAGACGTTTTCTGAGCAGTCACGCGTTTCCGGTTCCGCCGTGGGTGGTCCAGGCGTACTTCTTCGGAGCTTCCATCATTCCGAAGGATGGCTCGCTGCTCGGCCAACTAAGTCGAGACAACATCCCCTCGGAGCTTCGTGAGGTGACGGTCGCCGTTGCGATTGCGATCTGGGCGTGGGCCGCGTGTCGGTCTGTGAAGAGCCACGGAGCAGCGTGATGATCGCCGAGCCCTCTTTCACACGCGGACGCTGACCAGCATGCTGTACACCGCCTACTCGAGACTTCGCGTACTTCCCTCGCATGTGGTCGTGCCACCGCTCTTTTTCCTTCTTGCGACGATGATCCTCGCCCATCACGAAATGTGGCGAGACGAGTTGCAGGCATGGGGACTCGTTGTTGCGAGTCACTCGCTGATCGAGCTGTTCGCGAACTTGCGTCAAGAAGGCCACCCTGCCCTCTGGTACCTCCTCCTCTATGGTCCAAGTCGGCTGTCCCCCGATCCGATCCTCATGCAAGGACTGCACGTTCTGATTGCGACCGGGGCCGTGTATGTCTTCTGCCGCTTTAGCCCCTTTACTCTGATTCAAAAACTGAGTGTCGTATTCGGGTATTACCTGCTTTATGAGTATGCGGTGATCAGCCGCAGCTATGTGCTTGGAGTGGCGATTCTCTTTGTCTATTGCACGACTCGGTCTCGCGTCGCGCGTGGCAGCCTCTGGCTCGCCCTCCTCCTGGCTTTGCTATTGAACACCAACGCCTATGTGGCGCTGATAGCAGGAGGATTGGCGACCCTCGATGTCTTCGACCTGATCCGCGATCCTGCGGTCGGCGGTCGAGATCGGATTCGTCGTCTCGCATGGTTTCTCTCCGTGGTGGTCCTCGGCGGCTGGTTGGCCGTCGCCCAGGCCTTTCCTCCTCCAGAGATGCAAACACGAATGTTGAAATGGAATGCATCGAAAGATTCTCATCCGATCGAAGGCTCACTTACGCGCGTGTGGAAGGGATATGTGCCCATTCCTCAGCCAACACTCAAATTCTGGAATAGCAATGTGCTGGATGGCGTCGAGTTTTCTCTCGGACAGTGGCAGTTCTCTTCCCGTTCGCTCCAGGCCACTCTCTCCGTCGGGCTCCTACTACTGGGCATGTATCTGCTCCTGCCGACAAGAAAGTGGCTCGTCGTCTATGGCGTGACGACGGCCGCCCTGCTCGCCTTTATGCAGTTGAAATATGCAGGCATTCGGCACGGCGGTCATCTCTTCGTCGTCCTGCTGGCCTCGCTCTGGTTGGCCGCTACGGAAATGCGGACGGCGTCACTCGAATGCCGATCATGGCTGGCTCGCTCGCTGCTCACGCTGCTATTGTTGGCCCAAATACCGGCTGCTGCCATCGCGATCCGAGCCGATGTGGCCTATGCATTCTCTCCTGCGCAAGCCGTGGCCGACTATGCGCGCAAGACGGACCTGATCAACCTTCCGATCCTTGCCAGCCGGGATTGGATGGCCCTACCCGTCGCGGTGTATCTGAATCATCCGATCCATCATGCGGAAAGCGATACCATAGGGACGTTCTGGCGATGGACCCCTGAACGGCGCCATCTCACGCCGGATGAATTGCTGGAGAAGGCGGATCAACTCAGCGCAGAGCGGGAGGCGGCTGTCCTCTTGATCGCAAACTATAATCTCCCAACCCGTGAAGACGGTCTCGTCAAATTGGCATCCTTCGATCAGCAGATCATCACTGATGAGCGCTATCATCTCTATCTGCGATGCCCTTCTCCGCTCCCCTACTCCACGACCAACGCCTGTCACAGCCTCTCTCCAATCGCGATGGCGCCATGAAGACGCCACCTTGTGTGGTGACCTGCCACGATGACGCTATCCCATCAGGATGCGTCACCAATCTGCACCATGCTGCACCCGGCTTTGGGGTCGAGCCCCAATGGATATTCGCGCAGGGGGTCCTGATGAACAACGCGCCATCCGACGGTCATGCCTGCGAGCGGGGTCTCATGACGCAGGTTCGACCGGTCACTCCATCATCCCCTACGCGTCGCAATCCCTCATACAACGGAAACATCCTCCACCCTGCTCTGCTCAGAAGGAATGAATCGTCGACTGATAGCAGATCCGGTGATCAGCCGCATCTAGAGGCTACGGGCCTGCGTTGGCATCCAAGGCGCCCAACGCTTTATCGAGCCCTATCAAGCTTGGAGCGCCGTGTCCAGGCGGCCGGTGGCATCCAAGCGATGCGCCATGTGCCGTAACATGGAACGGGCGCTATGGATCACAACGTGCGGAGGGAGACATCTCCGCGCTTCATGATCCGCTCCAGAGGGTAGGCGCTCTGGGATGTTGGTGTGGCACCAAGGCCAACCGAGCGGCCGACTGGTACCCGTTCCTCATGGACCTGGCGTTATCGATGGTCCCGGCCAAGGTCGAGACGATTCGGGGGACACCGGACTCGCTCAAGCTCCTGCAGCCAGACTCTGGTTTATGAATGCCGTGCCTTTGGCGACCAGGAGCCGTCGAGTGCGACGGACGACTCTCTTAAACGCCCTGTACCGGGGGGAGTATGAGCGTTGTCTCGCACGTGCTGTCAGTGGCGGCCAGAGAGATCAAAAGCAGTTTTTCCATCGCCTGCTCGAACCTCTGGGACATGACGAATGACCGGTTATTCACCTGGCGGAGTACGGGCCATGGACAGAGTAGAAAAATGGTGGATACTGATGGCGGCGGCGGAAGCTACGTTGAGGGATTCGACAGCCGCGTTGAGGGGGATGTAAAAGCGAACGTGACAGGTCTGCTGGACCTGTTCTGATAAACCACGGCTCTCGTTGCCGAAGACCAAAACGGTTCTTGTCGGCCTTCGCGTAATGGACGACAACGGGATTGCGCCTTGAGGGTTTGAATCGGCAGCAAACCAGGAGAGGTCGCTGGTAGGTAATGAGGAGATCTCGACGTCTCGACAGGTCGGAATGGTCAGGATGGTGCCGGCCGAAGCCCGTACGACTTTCGGGCTAAAGATGTCTGCGCAGCCGGGGCTCAGCCAAATGCCACTGAGCCCAAACCCTGCGGCGGTCCGAACCAGTGAGCCGACGTTGGTAGGATCTTGGACGGAGTCGAGGTATATGGCAAGCAGGGATGATCGGCCGGAAAAATTGGCCGTGTTCCAGATCGGCTGTCTGACGATGGCAAGAGCCTCTTGTGCGGTTTGCGTATCGGATAAGCGGTCCAAGGTTTCCCGAGAACACCGATAAAGCCGAAAATGCGGAGTCGTTTCTGAGGTAAGGAGGATCCCCTGGTGCCGGGTCAGAAAATCGGGCGTAAGAAAGAGGGCTTCAATTTGGTCGGCTTTCCGAGCCAGAAGCTCCAGGATCTGCTTGGTCGTATCGACGATAAAGCATCGCTCCTGATCTCGAAAATATTTGCTTCGGACGAGCGTCCGCACACGTTTGGCAACCGATCGAGAAACGCTTGAGTGGACGGTATGATTCAATTCTGAGGAAGGCAAAAGGGCGAGAGCTGTGCGAAGTACGTCCCACCCTGGGCAGCGCGACGGTCGTGGTTATGGAAGAGGTGCTAATCCATGTCTGGGTGGTAGATATCCTTCTCGGTCTACCGGCGCTTCTTGTTTGCCGCCGCTTCGGCTGCGCGAATGCGCTGCGCTCGAGCCTTTGCACGGCGCAATTCGCCGAGTTTTTCGCGTGTTCGGCGTCGTTGCAGATCGAGTTGCGCAATTTGAGCCCGAACGTATGCCTTTTCTTGCTTATGCAACGAAGCGCACTCGGACTTGGACAGGTTGCCCCAATCGCCAGAGCTTCTCGCGCGCCGCATACGATCATGCAAGGATTCGCGAAGCTGACGACTTCGCAGTGAAATCAAAGATTTCAACGCCTGTTCCCGTCGGAGAATTTCCTCTTCCTCGGCCATGATCCCGCGTAAATCTGACCCGAGCATATTCTCTACCTCCTAACGATCCTAGCGGCCATGCAAAACACCGACGTATTATAGCGGAATCAGGTTCGAGACTCCAGATCGCTAAGATATTGATAATGCTTGGTTTATTTCTGGCATGCCGCATTCTCTCCTGATCAATCGCTGTAGGAAAAATCAGGAAGGTCAGGCACGGTAACTCGGTTGCGATACTCAGTGGGCTTGGCTATGATGCCGCCATGGGCGGTTCGCTTCACCTTCAAGCCTGGCGGATGGCCAAAGGCCAGACGCTGGAGAGCCTGGCTGTAAAATCGAGATTGGAGCTGGCCTATCTAGCGGAGGTGGAGGCCGGAGAGCGCGATTGTACAGTTTCCTCGGTCCAAACCATCGCTGCATCGCTGGGAATCTCTCCTTCTTGGCTCTATGGACACCCCGATGATCTGTACCGGATACTCCAATTGGATGATGCAGAGGCTGCCGAGCCGAGTGCCTCCGGGGTGATCCCTAATGCTATCGACCCCGTCCTCGAACGGATCATCCGTTCCGTCGGCCGAGACCGCACGCTCTATGCGTTGGTAACGGCGCTGTTGCATTCAGGAGACGAACGGCTAACTCGGGCAGCAGAGGTCAGCCTGCGCAGTCTCGTCAAGGAAGCTAATCGATCGACCCAGGCGCTGGTCCCTTGGCTCACAAGACCATCCGGTCATTTCGAACCACCGAGCGACTAAATGCTCTGGTTCTGATGGATGGTGGTTCTGTGTTGTCGTGTGTCGCTTCCTCTCTCTCGAATCTTATCTTCTCCCATGCCGATACAATTGCCGACCGATGAGCCCTACGGCCAAGACTCCAAGCCAGGCACCGAACGGCGGAGCGGCAAACAATTGAAAGGGATCGGAACTGATTTGAGGCCATAGCGAGCCTACGGCAACCGGAATGGCTAAAAAAATACCCATCAAGGCTTCACCAGTCACGAGGCCGGCGGCGAAAAGCAGGCCGGAATTCTCCGTGACACAGGAGTCTTTCCGGTGACGATTGGCCAACGTTCGAATCAGACCGCCGACCATTACCATAGCGGTCAACTTGAGCGGCAAATAGATCCCCAGCGCGACGGCCAGCACGGGAACTCGAAATCCGCAAGCGCGCCTGACGCATTGTTGCTCCACCAGAATCACTCCCGCGGCTATAAGCGCCCCAAGGCCGACTAACTTCCAGGGCAGACCGCCATGAAACACTCCCTGGGCTAAACTGGCCATGAGCATAGCCTGCGGTGCAGCCAATGGATGAGGATGGCTGTCAGACGGGACGCCGATTCCGTACTTGGCATGGAGGAGCGAGAGAATCGGCACGATGGCGAAGGCCCCTCCTGCAACCCCGACCATCTGCATGACCTGTTGCTTCCAAGGTGTCGATCCGACGATTTGTCCCGTTTTGAGATCTTGCAGGTTGTCGCCTCCCATGGCTGCGGCGCAACACACCACAGCTCCGATCAGGATAGCCGCGGGCGGACCAGCCGGATGTGCCGGCCCCATAAGAAGTAGTAGGAGGACCGCGCTCAACATGATCGTGGCGATGGTGACGCCGGAAACGGGGTTGCTCGAACTTCCAACCAATCCCGCCATGTATCCGGCCACCGTCGAAAACAAGAACGCCGCCACCGTCATCGCCATGCTCATCACGACGGCCCACAGGAGGTTTTCCACCAGAGACTGATACACAGCCATGACAGAGACCCAAGCAACGACCAAGAGTACGATGAGTACGAGCATAGGAGTATCGTGCTCAGTCCGCGGGATGGTCGCGGTCTGGTCAGGCCCCGACGTGTTTGTCCGTCCGGCAAAAACTCCGATGGAACTGCGCCGAAGCCGGAATAATCCCTGGAGGAGCGGACGGCGGACCTGAACCAGTGTCCACAATCCGCCAACCAGCATGGCGCCAATCCCGACATAGCGGATCTGTTGGCTCCAGATCACTGTTGCGGCGGTCAAGGCATCTGGAGGCAGAGCGTCCTGCGCTAACCCGTACAAGGGTAGGAGGACGACCCAGCCGACAACCCCGCCGGCAAATACCACTGCTGCGATCTCGAACTTGATGATGAATCCCACTGCCAACAAAGCGGGCGAGAGGTTCGCTCCCCCATAGAAAACCGTCGAGCCGAACCGGACCGCACCTTCGGCTGCTTCACTCCAGAGTCGAAGGCCGCTTTCGGCGAATTTGGCGCAGGCGCCGAGCGACGACGCGGCGATGAGAGGGCGAATGCTGTTTTCCTTGTCTGAGGAGACTGATCCGGCCTTGAGCACTTCAGCCGTTGCCACGCCCTCGGGGAAGCGGAGCCTCGCGTCCAGAATGAGCACCCGTCGAAGCGGAATCGTGAACAGGACTCCGAGGACACCGCCGACCAAGGCCAGCAAGGTCGTCTGCCAATAGTCGAAAGTCTCCCAATAACCCAGGATCAAGAGAGCCGGAAGTGTAAAGATCACCCCTGCAGCAAGCGCTTCACCGGACGAGGCGGCCGTTTGCACGATGTTGTTTTCAAGAATGTTGGAAGCCTTGAACATTCGGAAGAGTGTCATCGAAACCACCGCGGCAGGGATCGAGGCGGAAACAGTCATGCCGGCGAAGAGACCGAGATAGGCATTGGCGCCCGCCAGGACAACCGACAGCAATACCGACAGAATCAACGCCTTCCCCGTGATTTCAGGGAGGGAGGTGGTTGCTGGAACGATCGGCATCTCGGATGGTGCGACAATATGGGAGGCGTCGAGTTTGTCCTGAGAGTCGGTCGGCATTGTGCCGTGGTTCATACCATGGCTTCTCTGACAGGTCCACCGCCCCCGTTGCTAGACGGGGCAGGTTTCTCGAACCGATGAGTCTGTCATCTGAGTCTGTCATCTGAGTCTGTCATCATGAACCTGGCGCATCCGAAAGCTGTATCGGGGGAAAGAAGGGACGGATAAGCGGTCTGCAGACAGTCGGCAGATTGGTGATCGGTTGCGTGCATCGGGCCTCGAGTAGATATTCGGAATCCCGAACGATGAGCCCCTGACCTTCTACGAATTGTTGCGCGGTCTTCTCTGCAGTTTATGGGGACGACGGAATTTGCAGTCCCGCCGCAGTGAGGGTCTGGTTGGCCGACCGCCATCCTGCCCGCTCGCACTGGTGAGAGACGGATCGCTTCTGATGACCTGCGCGGAGTCGGCCACGGGCTTCCGTTGCGGGCTGGTGCCCGTCGTACTCATTCTCAACAACCCTCGGTGCTCGACCGGGCTGGACCTTTTGGCACAGAGGCTCAACGATATCCCTATGCGGCGTGACAAGAAGATAGATGAAATGAACGGTGATGGAGTGATGCTGGGCATCCGAATCTTATGGCGAGTTTCTGGACATGTTGGACCGAGCCCTGAGCGTCAGAGGTATGCTCGATGTGCCGACCATCTTGGCGGGTCCGGCCGATCAAGCGGTCGGCATGAAACTGGCGGCAGGATGAATAGTCAAACGTCTGGCGGCTCAGCGGGAATCCGAACGGAGCTCAGGAAGCGAGTTAGGTCGCCGATCCGATGTCGTCAGGCTGTCGTCCGGCGTCGTGCTCGAACCCCCGTAAGCCAATTTTGGAGTCGGGCGACTCTCTCAGTCTTGACGATGACTGAGGTCATGGCTGGGTCGAGCTCGGAATCGGACGAATGACCGAGTTCATCGGGATCTCTGACGATGGGTGGGGCTGCCGTCGACATGTCCGCTTCGTCTTCCTGGTCGCGAGATTGAATCCGCTGGGTCGTTGATGGAGCCCGATGAGTCGAGTCGCCACTTTCGGCGATGATTCCAGCCAGCGCGGTCACGGAAGGATCAGGCGGAGGGCATTTCTTGCTCCTGGGAAGGCTTCGTTCAAGGGTTTTGATCTCGTCGTCCAGCGGGTTTGTCATGAGGACGACGGTGCAAGACTTGCGTGCGGATTCGGTGTTGCCCTCTGTCGCGTACAGTCTGGCCAACAAGCGATGGGCCTTCAGGTTTTCAGGACTGAGCACAACCGCGTCCTCCAGTACGGCCTTGGCCTTGGCATCCTCGCCAACCTGTTGGTAAATCGATCCTAAGACCACCATGGCAATCACATACCCGGGATAAACGAGCAGGCCCTCCTGTAAGACGACGATGGCCTTTTGCGGTCGGCCGACCTTCACGTATTCTTCAGCCAACTGGACGAACGCTTTGGAATGTGGGTTATTCGTCCATTCTGCTGCGAGTCGATCGAGTCGTGCGGAGCTGGAAGGGTCTGGCTCGGGGGTGCTGGGCATGAAGGTGACCTACTGGTCTGCAGACCTGTCCCACCTTTCGTCAGCTTTAAGCTTGAGGAGTCGGTCGAGCAAGGCATCCGCCGCCGCACGCTTGGACATGAGTGGCAATTCCGACACCTGTCCTCTCTTATCGATAAGAACGATCTGATTGGTGTCTGAGCCGAATGCCGAACCCTCGCCCAGCACATTGTTGGCCACGACGAGATCCAAACCTTTCCTTTTCAGTTTGGCCTTGGCATGGGGTACGAGGTCCTGCGTTTCTGCGGCAAACCCAACGAGAAACTGGTTGGCTCGCCTGCGCGACAGGTCTGCCAGGATATCCACAGTCGGTTCGAGCTCCAGAGAGGTGAGCGTCTTTGCATCCTTTTTGAGTTTCTGTCCAGCCGGATGGACCGGTCGAAAATCAGCCACTGCCGCCGCCATGATCACGATTGTCGACCAAGCCAGATAGCCGGTCAAGGCTTTGTGCATTTCCTCTGCAGTCTTGACGGCCACGACCTGCACGGCGGGTGGAGTGGACAGTGAGGTTGGACCTGTCACGAGGGTGACCTCCGCACCGCGTGCAATCGCCGCTTCAGCGACGGCATAGCCCATTTTCCCAGACGAGTGGTTGGAGAGGTACCGAACCGGGTCGATGGGCTCCTGCGTTGGTCCTGCCGAAATCAACACACGTTCGCCGATGAAATCCCGATGCGGAGCGAGGGTTGCTACGACAGCGTCCAGAATGACCTGCTCCTCGGAGAGCCTTCCCCTTCCCGTTCGTCCGCTCGCCAGCGGACCGATCTCTGGATCGAGCACCGTCACTCCTCGTGCCCGCAGTGCGGTCACATGAGATTGAACGGCGGGATGCTCCCACATGCCTCCGTCCATGGCGGGGGCTAGAATGATCGGACACTGGGCGGCCAGCAGGAGTGATCCCAGGAGGTCATCCGCCAATCCGAGCGCGACCCTTGCCATTGTGTGGGCCGTACAAGGAGCGATCACGATCGCCTGGGCTTCTTCAGCCCAGGTGAGGTGCCGCATTTCATGGCCGACGGCAAATAGATCTGTCGCGACGGGACCTTGCGACAAGACCTCGAACGAGAGCGGCGTAACGAACTTGGTAGCGGACGCGGTGAGGACCACTCGGACCGTCGCCCCCTCCGCCTTCAGTGCACGGAGAAGCAGGAGGGCCTTGTAGGCCGCAATGCTCCCGCACACTCCCAGGAGAAGGCGACACCCGGTCAGACGCGGCCGTGGAACAGAGGCCGCTGTCTCTGGATCGTCACCCTGCTCCTTCCGCATCGGCCGGTGCCGATTCCTTCGGGGAATCATCGACATAATTGCTCAGCTCTTTCTTGATCTCGCGCGCATCTTCGGCGGTCATCATGGCCATCCGTTCGTTTTCCAGATCTCTGCCTTTGCGTGATTCCTTGATGGCATCCCGGGCCTCTTTCCCGCGAAGGTACTGGATCTGTCCTTGTAAAACTTCATCCAGAGCCTGTGTCGTTTCCTTCGCGAAACGCGCAGGACCGATCGATTTCGCGCCCTGCACCAGATGCTTGGCCCGCTGGGCAGCCACCAATACCAACCGATGCCTGGAATCGAAGCGCTCCTGAAAATTTTCCGGTAACAACTGCAGCATGTCGCTCATGGACTACTCCCCTCCTTTTCTTCCTTCTCCAGAATGAAATTGGCCTCAAGCCATCCGATGTCTAGGCGTTTGGTCTTGATCCGTTCGGCGATGAAAATGCTTTCCATCTCCTTCAACGATTGTTTCAGATCGTCGTTGCGGACGATGTAGTAATACTCCCGGTAGCTCCAGACTTCTTCCCGCGCTTTCTTCAATCGGCGCGCAATTTCCTCCTCCGAATCTCCCGCTCGCATCTGCAAACGGGTCTTGAGCGCCCGAAGAGATGGGGGCAGGATATAGATGTAGATTCCATCCTCGAATTTCTTTTTAATCTGGGTGGCCCCCTGGCTGTCGATTTCCAGCAGGACATCCACTCCCTGGTCGAGCTTGTCGGTGATGGCTCGGCGGGGCGTGCCGTACCAGTGCCCGTAGACTCTAGCCCATTCAACGAATTCCTGCCGCTCGATCATGTCCTGAAACGTCCGGTCGTCGAGAAAGAAGTACTCGCGCCCGTGTTCCTCGCCGGGGCGCGGTTGCCTTGTCGTACAGGATACCGAATGCCAAAGATTGGGGACGAGTTGCACGATCTGTTTGCACAGCGTGGTTTTCCCCGTTCCTGATGGCGCAGACACAATATACAACAAACCTCGACGTTCCATCCTAAGCCGACACCGAGCCTTTCAACAATCCGTAGGGGGTTGGGAGACGTAGACGGCGGTGACTATTCGATATTTTGCACTTGTTCGCGGATCTTTTCCAGCACCGTCTTCATTTGCACGACGGTGGAAGCAATGCCTGCGTGGTTGGCTTTGGAGCCGATGGTATTCACTTCACGACCCATCTCTTGCAGGAGGAAATCCAATGTCTTGCCGACGGTACCCGATTTGGCAAGGGTTGTGCGAAATTGTTGAAGGTGCGAGGCTAAGCGAACCAGTTCCTCTGTGACATCGCTCCGGTCGGCGAGGAGGGCGACCTCCTGGTGGAGGCGCGCTTCGTCGACCACGGGGCCCTTAAGCAGGCACTCGACTCGGGCACGGAGCTTGGTGAACGTCTCATCCGCCAGCCGCGGCGCTTGTTCGGCTACTTCCGTTCGCGCCTCTTCCACCGCATCGAGATGCCCGAGAATAGCCCGACTCAAGGCTTGTCCCTCGCGTTCACGCATCAGAACCAACTCTTTCAATGCGGCCTCGACCAATCGGTCCGCAACCTTAATCAAGCTCTTATCCGGGCCGACGAATTCCTCGGATATGGTGACCAGCTCCCGTACACTGGCCAGGGTATTGATATCGAGTGTGCCGCTCAGGCGAAGCTGTTTCTTGAGGTCGCGCAGCGTGCGGCAATATTGAGCCGCGAGATCGTGGTCGAGCGTGACCTGTTTGCGGCTTTGACGGGCACCACTGATGGTGAGGGTGACATCGACGCGACCTCGTTGACAATGCCGTTGGACCGCCTCCTTACAGGCTTCCTCGAACGAGGACAGGCTCCTGGGAATTCGACAGGCGATGTCCAGGAAACGATGGTTCACAGATCGAATCTCGACGATCAGCATCCCATCCCGCCAAGCGGCTTCTTGCCGGCCAAATCCAGTCATGCTCCGTATCATCGAGGCGATTTTCCTTTCCAGGGACAGAGGTCGTACACCACACAGGCGCTGCAGGTCGGGCGCCGCGCCAGGCAGACATATCGTCCGTGCAAGAGCAGCCGTTGAGAGCCTTCTGTCCATTGAGAGCGAGGAATACTCCGCATGAGGTCTTGCTCGATCTGATCCGGGTTCGCGGACTTGGACAGGGCCAGTCGCTGAGCAACCCGTTTGACATGCGTATCGACCACCAGCGCCGGCAGTCCATAGGCATGCCCAAGAATGACGTTCGCCGTTTTCCTTCCGACCCCTGGAAGGGTTACAAGGTCATCCATCGAGGATGGAACCCGACCGTGAAACCGCTGGACCAGAGTGGTTGCGCAGGCCACAAGGTTCTTCGCTTTGCTTCTAAAGAATCCTGTCGAGCGAATCATGGACTCCAACTCGGAAATGTCGGCGTCTGCCAGATCCCTGGCCTGCGGATAGCGACGAAACAGATCTGGCGTAACCAGATTCACGCGGCGATCCGTGCATTGCGCGGAGAGAATGGTCGCCACCAGCAATTGATATGGATCGGCGTAGTCGAGTTCCACCTTCGGCCGCGGGGTCGCCTCCCGCAAGGTCCGAAGGATGTCCGTCACCGCTGGCCTGTGTCGGCGACTCACACGCCGGCCCCGCTCGTCGATACGACGGTCGGTCCACGCTTCCCTTCAAGGTGCGTCGAGTCCGTCTCAGTACGCGAGACGGACCACGCGTCGTCGGATATCATGGGATCGCCGAAGGCATGAACGCGACACAGCATGCTGTCCAGATGCGCGATCAACGGCGAGAGCGACTCCGACTGCATCGCCGAAATCGCGAGAGCGCCGAATCGGCGACAGAGCCCCTCTCGTTCGTTTGCAGATACCTGATCGCACTTGTTGAAGACGAGCAAGCGCGGGATATCGGTCATGCCCAAGTCCCTCAGTGTGTCCTCAACAATGCGAATCTGTCGGTCGGGATCGGAAGCGTCGGCGGCGACGAGGTGGAGCAGCAGATCGGCGTCGCGCAACTCGCGGAGCGTGGTCCGGAAGATACCCATCAAATCCTTCGGCAGGTCGCGAATGAATCCCACGGTGTCCGTAACAATCACCTCGCGATCGCGTGGAAACCTCAGCCTTCGGCTCGAGGTATCGAGCGTTTCGAAGAGACGATTCTGCGCGGCCACCTGACTCTGTGTGAGTACGTTGAGCAGGGTAGATTTCCCTGCGTTGGTGTAACCCACGATCGAGACAACCGGAATCGCGTGGCGCTTGCGGCGGGCGCGCCGTTGATCCTGATGGCGCGCGAAGGTGGCTAACTGTCGTTCCAGATGGGCGATACGATCCCGCACTCGACGGCGATCCGTCTCCAGTTTGGTCTCGCCCGGTCCACGCCCGCCGATGCCCCCTCCCAACCGAGACAGGCTCGTACCCTGCCCAGACAGACGGGGAAGCAGGTAGCGGAGCTGCGCCAATTCGACTTGCACTTTGCCTTCGCGCGTATGCGCGCGCTGCGCGAAAATATCCAGAATGAGTTGTGTGCGATCGATGACACGGAGGTCTGTGACCTCCGCTATCGCTCGGGCCTGAGCTGGCGACAGATCCTGATCGAAAATCAATAAATTGGCTCCCTGTTGCAGCGCGGCGATCACAGCTTCCTTTAGCTTGCCGCTTCCCATCAGATACTTGGGATGGATGACCGGTGTGCGTTGGACGATACGGTCCAGCACGGTGATGCCGGCGGATCTGGCCAGTTCGGCGAGCTCGACCAGGCGCTCTTCCTGCTCGATCCGACTGCGCGTGCTGGCGCTGACCAGGATGGCAGGGTCCTGACCTGCAGCGACTTCGTGGCCGGTAGACCCCTTCGCGATTCGGTTCTCCAAATCGGAGATGAATCGTGCGCAATCCAGGTGCAAATCGTGAAAAGAGACCGGCGGATTGACTTCGTACACCAGGCCGGCGGCGTTGGGCGGCAGGAGGTGCGCCAAGCGGATCTGGCCGGGAGTCCCGTCTTCCGCGACACTCAATTTTGCCAACAGGTCGAGTCGTAGCAGGGCCAGATTGGTCAGGTCTTCACGGGGCACGTCTTCGTCACGAAGGTGAGTGTGGACGAGCCTGGTGCCGCGCAGGGAGCGATCACCCAGGCGGAGTTTGGACACCGAGGCGATGGGATGAGCCCAGTCGGCTCCGACCACCACACGCTCTACGGTCCCCCGCCTGGTCAACAGGGCGCCGATAGGGCGACCGATGAGGCGGGAAAGCTCCGTACAGCTTCGAGCGAGTTCGGCGGAAATCAGCTTGTCGGCCGGCACGCGGCGGCGTGTGAGATGTTCCAACTGTAACAAATGGCTCGGCTTCAGTCCTCCGATGTGCCCGATGACGTTTTGAATGGCAGGTACTCCTTGCTATAGGTGAGTGGCCGGGAGGCGCCGCGTGCGGTCGGGTTCGGCCTGGCCGAGCGGATGATCCGAGACGGGGAAAGACGCATTGGCCAGCGACTCCATGTCCCAGGATGCGATCCGCCCTCGGCGGTAGGCATCCAGACCGGCTCTGGCGATCATGACGGCATTGTCGGTGCAAAGCGAGAGCGGCGGGATCACGATCTCGATACCTCTGATTGCACCGACCTCCATCAGACGTGCGCGGAGCCGTGAGTTGGCCGAGACACCCCCGACGACGGCCAGCACGCGCGCCCCGCTCTGTGCGACTGCCCTGAGCGCTTTGGCGACCAGAACGTCTACGATCGCTTCCTGATAGCTCGCGGCAATATCGGCCCTCTGGTCGGGTTGCTCCCAATCGGGATGGTCCCGCAGGTAATACAGCAAGGCGGTCTTGAGCCCGCTGAAACTGAAATCAAGGCTGGTCCGGTTGCCAAGGAAACGCGGAAAATGAACGGCTGTGGGGTTGCCGGATTGAGCCAGCTTGTCGACCGCCGGTCCTCCAGGGAATCCCAGGCCTAACAGCTTCGCGCCTTTATCGAACGCCTCTCCCGCCGCATCATCCAAGGTGCGTCCAAGGAGACGATACCCGAAATCGCCAGTTCTTCGGTAGAGGTGTGTGTGTCCGCCGGATACGACCAAGACCAGCGCCGAAGGTTCGACAGCGGGACGGTCGATCCAGGCCGAGGCGACATGCCCTTCGAGATGATTGACCGTGACCCATGGAATTCTTAAGGCGTAGGCAAGGGCTTTTCCGTAGCTCAGCCCGACCAGGAGCGCGCCTGCGAGGCCGGGACCGTTGGTACAAGCAATCAGGCGAAGGTCGGTCCAACCCGCGGTCGCCTCGTCCAACGCGCGGCGGACGATCGGCTCAATCGTTTCGATATGCCGCCGCGCCGCCAATTCCGGGACGACACCACCGTAGGGTCCATGAGTCGCATGTTGCGATGAGACGATGCCGGATCGTACTCGCCCCTCAAAATCGAGAACGGCCGCAGCGGTTTCGTCACAGGAGGTTTCAATGCCAAGTACCAAACCGTCTAAATTGGCAGTCATGACAGGCGCGAAAAAACCAAATCCAGGATGGAGCGCGATCAAGCGATTGAAAAGCACGAAGGCCCCCGGAATCTTCGGGGGCCTTCGCTCGAATTGCGATTATGGTTCATATGTGACCGGTCGTCGTGGTCACACCTCCGCCAAGGCGCCGATTTCTTCGAACACCGGCGTACCATCTCGGAGGACCACCCGAACCCGGCGTGCTTCCTTGAAGCGTCCCTTGATAAGCTCCTCGGACAAGGGATCCCCGAGGCTTCTCTGAATCGTCCGCCGCATGGGCCTGGCTCCATAGAGGGGTTGGTAACCCTCCTCGATAAGCCGCTGCTTGACCTCGTCGCTGACCTCGATTTGGACACCCTTTTCGAGTAGGCGGTTGTTGAGCTCCGCCAGTAGAATATCCAGGATCGCGAAGAGATGGACCTTTTCGAGCGGATGGAATACGACGACCTCATCGATTCGGTTCAAGAATTCCGGGCTGAACGAGCGGCGCAGCTCGCCCAACACTTCGTCTTTGATCTTTCGGTCATGCACGCCGGTTTCGGTGCTCTGGAACCCCAGCGAGACGTTCCGTTGGATCAGTTTCGTTCCCAGGTTAGAGGTCATAATCACAACCGTATTCTTGAAGTCCACCTTGCGGCCCAGGCTGTCGGTCAGCACCCCGTCGTCGAGCACCTGCAAGAGGACGTTGAAGACATCGGGGTGCGCCTTTTCGATTTCATCAAAGAGAACCACGGAATAGGGTCGCCGCCTGACTTTTTCAGTGAGCTGGCCGCCTTCCTCGTACCCGACATAGCCTGGAGGCGCGCCGAAAAGCCGGGAACTGGTGAATTTCTCCTGGTACTCCGACATGTCCACGCGAATCAACGCATCTTCGGTATTGAACAAGAACTCGGCAAGGGCCCGTGCCAGTTCCGTCTTACCAACCCCTGTTGGGCCGAGGAAAATGAACGAGCCGATGGGCTTCTTCGTTTCCTTGAGCCCGGCGCGCGATCGCCTGATGGACCGGCAGACGGCCGAGATGGCCTCGTCCTGGCCGATGATACGGCGGTGGAGGAACTCTTCCATGCGCAGGAGCTTGTTGGATTCTTCCTCCTCAAGCTTGAAGAGCGGAATGCCGGTCATCTTCGATACGACATAAGCTACGTCCTCTTTGGTGATGACGGGCTTTTGCTTCTCTTGACTCTTCTTCCACTCGCGCTTGGACTCCTCCAGCAGCTTGCGTAGCCGTTCCTCCTCCTCGCGGTGGCGAACCGCTTCTTCAAAATTCTGCATGGAGATCGCCACTTCCTTCTCGCGCGAGACGCGCTTAAGTTCCTGCTCCAGCGCTTTCAACTCGCCGGGAAGGGCGTAGGTTTGAAGCTTGGCGCGGGACCCGGTCTCGTCGATCAGGTCGATCGCCTTGTCCGGTAAGAAGCGGTCGGTAATATACCGGTCGGAGAGCTTCACCGCCTCCGCAATCGCCTCGTCCGTGATCTCCACTCCGTGGTGTTCCTCGTAGCGATCACGTAACCCTTGGATGATTCGTACCGTCTCATCGAGGCTCGGAGGTTGAACATGGATGGGCTGGAACCGCCGTTTCAGCGCCCCGTCCTTCTCGATGTGCTTGCGATACTCATCGAGCGTGGTGGCCCCGATGCATTGAATCTCTCCGCGCGACAAGGCCGGCTTGAGCATGTTCGAGGCGTCGATCGAACCTTCCGCCGCACCGGCGCCGACGAGTGTGTGCAACTCATCGATGAAGATGATGATATTGCCCGCCTGAGTGATTTCCTTCATGACTACCTTCAGACGTTCTTCGAATTGGCCGCGGTATTTGGTGCCCGCCACCAGGGAACCCAGATCGAGCGCGATTACCCGTCGATTCAGAAGGTTGTCCGGCACTTCCGAGGCCACAATTCGTTGTGCCAGCCCCTCGACGATGGCCGTCTTTCCGACCCCCGACTCTCCGATCAGCACAGGATTGTTCTTGGTCCGGCGGCTGAGAATCTGTAGGACCCTCTCGATTTCGTCTGAACGTCCGATGACGGGGTCCAACTGGCCTTCTTGAGCGAGCTGGGTGAGATCCCGACCGAATTCATCCAAGGCAGGCGTATTGCTCTTACGGTCGCGCTCGCGTGGAGCGGATTTTCTGAGGAACGTGACGGTCAGTTGTCTGGCGGTCAGCAGATTGGCGCCGAGACTTCTGAGAATCTTGCCGCCGATTCCCTCCTCCTCCCGCAACAATCCCAGGAGCAGATGCTCGCTACCGATATGGTTGTGCCCCAGCAGCCTGGCTTCCTCGACCGCATATTCAATGACTTTCTTGACTCGCGGGCTAAAAGGAATTTCCCCGAACGTCATCGTGGTGCCGCCACCGGGGAGATTTCGCTCGATCTCAAGCCGAATCTGCTCCGGGGATAACCCCATCTTCTTGAGGATCATGAGAGCAATCCCGTCGGATTCGCGCAGGATGGCAAGGACAAGGTGCTCGGTGCCGAGGTAGTCGTTCTGGTGCCGTTCCGCCTCTTCTCTGGCCAGGATGATGATCTTCCGACCCTTGTCAGTGAATCGTTCGAACATCCGCCCTCCTTGTGGGTTAAGCGTTCAGGGGAAAAGCACGGAACCCAAGGAAAAATCTCAAGTTATTCTAATCGGCAGGTTGAACCATGTCAAGGTGTGTGCAAATCTCGGTGCTCAGGAATGCGCATATCGGGATCTCGCGCATCGTTCCGCATTTTCTCGCGCCGCGTGGGCAGAAAAATTGCGGTGAGACGCGATTCGTTGACTTCGCGAAGTCTGGTCTCTAGTATCTGGCCGCTTCTCTGCACGGTTCACATGATCCCGTAAGGCGATCGATGAAGCGGATCGGAATTCTCACGAAGCCCAAGTTTCCCGATGTGGCGCAGACGCTCCGCGAGTTGTGTCTGTGGCTTCAGCATCGACAAAAAGAGGTGATGCTCGAAGCCTCGGCGGCGCGCCTGATCGGCGAATGCCAGCCATTCGACCGGCCACGCATAGCACGAGAGGCCGATATGATCATCGTGCTCGGAGGAGACGGCACGATGTTGGGTGCCGCCCGCCTCGTCGCGTTGCGTAACCCGCCGATCCTGGGTGTCAATATGGGCGGGCTCGGTTTTCTCACAGAGGTGACGGTCGATCACATGTTCGAGGCATTGGAGCGGGTGTTCAACAACAACTTTGTGATCGACGAGCGGCTGATGCTGTCCTCCACGATGGAGCGAGAGGGCGCCGTCATCATGGAATCCACGGCGCTGAACGATGTCGTTATCTCCAAGGGGACTCTGGCACGGATGATCGAGATGCAGGTAGGGATCAGCGGGCAATTCGTGACCAATCTGAGAGGAGACGGGCTGATCGTCTCGACTCCGACCGGATCGACGGCCTATGCCCTCTCCGCCGGAGGACCGATCGTCAGTCCATCCGCGTCCGCCTTCATGCTGGCGCCGATCTGTCCTCATACGCTGACGCATCGTCCTCTCATCGTGCCGAGTACGGTCCGCATTTCGGTTTCGCTCAGCAGCAAGGACGCCGGGGCCATGGTGACGCTTGACGGGCAGGAAGGGATGGCGATGCAGAAGGGAGATGTGGTGACTATCGCGGCATCGGGCCACCGGACCCATCTGATCCGATTCCCAGAGCGAACCTACTACGAAACTCTTCGCTTGAAGCTCAAGTGGGGAGATGGGTGAGCAGTTGGGCAAGCGCCTGGACGATGATCATTTGGCGCGGACGGCGTGGATGTGTCCAAGCATCTCTTCGTTGGTTACGTACTTGAATTCACCAATACAATCGCTGGCGGCCGTATACTCCTGCTCGGCCCGTTGCAGCGCCCGCAACCCGGCCGCGTCAACGTAGGCGGTCCCCCGCTGGCTCAACAAATCGGCCAGTCGTTTCATGGACGAGTCAATCGCGGTCCGCGCAATCGGTGAGCGGCCGGTGAGGGAACGACTGACCACCTCCGCGCACCACTCCCCGTCTCGCTTGGCTACGCCGACCAATCCCTCACTCGCTTTGCGCGCCCAGCCTGCGAGAAAGACGCCGGGCAATGCCTGGCCCGACGCTTCATCAAATGCCTGGAAGAGGGCGTCGTCCGGCTCGTTGTTCGTTTTGTTCGGATTGGTCACGAAGACTCCATTCTTGTACGGAAGACCGACGGTCTCATCGACCTTGTCTCCGACGGCGAACACCACGCTGTCTACCGGATACTCATAGTACTGTTTCAGGCCGACCGCGGCCGTATCCGTCCCCTTCGGCTCCAACTTGTTCTCCTCCATTTCAAGCGCCCGGACTCGGTTGCGACCATCCACAAGCACTCGCTTGGGCGAAGCCAGAAACCGGAACCCGAATTTTGTATCGCCGGTCTTGGGCTCGCACTTGTCACATTCCGCCAGGATTTCTTTGAGGATCGCATCGGGCTGTTGCCCGACCGCTTCGAGCCTCGGCTTGATCCGCTCAATTTCCTTGGCGAGCGCTTCTTGATCAAGGTTGGCGCAAACGGCTCGGATTTCTTTGGGGTTGTATTTACGTTCGGCTGGTCCTCGGCGGGCGATGGCCGTCACACGCTCCACGTTCTTATAGCGGATAAGCCAATGCGCGATGTCCACCATGACATCACCAACCCCGATGACGGCGACATGTTTGCCCATGTCGAAGGGTCGATCACCAAAACCGGGAAGTCGATTGAAATGATACACCACATCCTTTGCATGGAAGACGCCTTGCGCCGAATCGCCCTCGACTCCGATGGTCTTGGTTCCCTGTGCGCCCGTTGAAAAGACGATCGCACTGGCGCCCAGCGACCGAAGCTGCTCCAGGGTCAAGTCCTTGCCGGCCCCGACGGAGACGTTGCCGAAGTAGTGGACATTAGGCCGCTCCAGGATATCCCAATAGGTCTTTTTCAAGCCGCCGCGCAATTTGAGTTTGCTTGGGAAGATGCCGTATTCCGCAAGGCCGCCGAACTTGATGTCGCGGTTCATGAGTATGATTTCGTGTCCGGCTTTCGACAGCACGTTAGCCACGGACATTCCGGCCGGGCCTGCGCCGACCACAATGATCAGATGTGAAGCTCCGGATGGATGATGGGCCGTATTCATATGCGGCAGCAATCCTCTTGTGCAGTTTCAGGAGTTTGATTGGGAAAAGGCAAAATTTTTCGCGGACTTTAGCACAGTGCCTTCGGACCTGTCAAAGGAGCGAATGCGCGTCGAAGACAATCCGGGTATTCTTCGTGTCCTGTGCCCAATACGGGCTACCCCCCCGCGCTGCCGATGGGACCGCCCGGTTCCGTCATTCTCCAAGGGTCGAGCAATTCCTTGAGACGCTTTTCCTTGATGACCTGCTTCCGCCTCGCCACCTCTCGGACTGTCTTGCCCGCTTTGTAGGCTTCTTTGGAGATTTGGGCCGCCGCATCGTAGCCGATCTCCGGTGCCAATGCGGTACACATGGCCAGACTTTGCTCGATGGAATCACGACAGCGGTCCTCATTGGCCTGGATGCCTTCGACGCAGCGGGCCGCGAAATTGTCAGAGGCCGTGGCGAGCAACTCGATAGATTGCAGGAGGTTGTAAGCCATGACCGGCAGCATCACCAACAGCTCGAAGTTTCCCGCTTGCCCTCCGATCGTGACGGACACATCGTTTCCGATCACCTGCGCGCAAACCATGGTGACGGATTCGGCGATCACCGGATTGACTTTGCCGGGCATGATCGAGGAGCCGGGCTGGGTCTCCGGGAGGCGCAATTCTCCGAGCCCGCATCGGGGGCCTGAGCCGAGCCAGCGAATATCGTTGGCGATCTTCATCAGACTCACCGCGATCGTGCGCAGCGCTCCGCTGGCTTCGACCACGGAGTCTTGAGCGGACTGAGCCTCGAAGTGGTTTTTGGCTTCCTTGAGCCTGCAACCGATCTCCTTTGCGATGACGGCGATTACGCGCCGGGCAAACTCCGGGTGAGCGTTGAGACCTGTGCCGACCGCGGTTCCACCCAAGGCCACCTCGCTCAGAGCGGCCTGTGCGTACCTGACGCGCTCGATCCCCAATTCGATTTGGCGGGCATAGCCGCCGAACTCCTGGCCAAGGCGAACGGGCGTGGCGTCCTGTAGATGCGTACGGCCGATTTTGACGATCGGATCAAATTCCTTGGCCTTGCGCGCCAAGGCCTTACGAAGCCTGGTGAGTGCAGGAATGAGCTGACGTTCCATCATTTCCACTGCGGCGATATGAATGGCGGTGGGAATGACATCGTTGCTCGATTGTCCCAGATTCACATGATCGTTGGGGTGGACATACTTGCTTCCCCTCGCTCCACCGAGTAATTCCGTCGCCCGGTTGGAGATCACTTCATTGGCGTTCATATTGGACGAGGTGCCGGACCCTGTCTGGAAAATATCCACGGGAAACTCGGCGTCGAGTTTGCCCTCAACGACTTCCGTGGCAGCCTGTCTGATTGCCTCGGCCTGTGGTTTCTCGATCAGGCTAAGCGAATGGTTGACCGTCGCGGCGGCCCGTTTGATCAAACCCATGGCGCGGATGAACGAACGCGGAAACCGTAGGGAGCTGATGGGAAAGTTTTGAACGGCGCGGGCGGTTTGCACGCCATAATAGGCCTCGGCCGGGACGGCGAGTTCACCCATCGTATCGCGCTCCATCCTTGTTGGCCCCTGGAGCGCTGGCATGCCCGTGCGCGTGCGGTTGTTCGTCGTTTGTGCGGAGCGTCGTTTCTTCATGTCGCTGGATCCCCTCATGCTGGGCCTCATGATGCAGGCGGATTGGGCTTGTCGTGCCATTGAAGAGCCAGGCATCTTAATCATTTGTCGGGAGGTTCACAAGACCATTGCCTGGGCGGACGCACCAAGTCGGTGAGGTTCAGGCAAGACTCGCCGCCGGCTGGATCTTGAAGGATGGCTCGGAAGCGCTCTCGTGTGCGCTGAAGCCTCGGCAGGGCGACGGAATTAAGTGAGCGCGATAGGAGCAGAACCACAAGGCGACCAAAACACGAAGGCCCGCCATGCTGGCGGGCCTTCGTAGCCGCTCCGGACGACGAACTGACGATCGGATCGATTAAGCGACCTTGACCTCGATGGCCCTCGGCTTCGCTTTCTCGGATTTCGGAAGGTGGAGGTGCAGGACCCCGTCCTGATACTCCGCCTTGATCTTGGCTTCATCGACGTAATCCGGCACCACAAAGCTCCGCACAAACCGACCATAAGCTCGTTCGATCCGATGGAACTTTTTCCCCTTCTCCTCCTTCTCATGTTTTCGTTCGCCCTGGATGCTGAGGACGCCCTCTTCGAGGGTGATCTTGACGTCCTCCTTCTTCACCTCCGGCAATTCCGCCTTGATGATGTACTCGCCCTCGGTCTCGCTGATATCGACCGACGGCGTCCAGTCGGCCACCGTCATGGTTTCCTTTCCGTCGGCTTTCGCGGTGAGCGCGCGACCGAACACGCGATTCAGACGATCCGATACCTCTTCCAATTCTCTGAATGGGTCCCACCGTACCAAATTCATCATCGCACCTCCTTGACTGTAAGTGTGTAGTGATCCCGATCACCGTATGTTGCAGTAGAAGATAATCCGGCCGGGGCGATCGTCAAGGGGTGGGCTCGCGACGGTGCAGGTTTTCTGCGCGAGGGAAGACGTTGACTTCTGAGATTCGGGCCTTATTGAATGAGGATCAGCCGCTCAGGTAATTGGCGACGCCTCCGTTCTTGTTAGTCCGTCACACGGACGACGTAATTAGCGCAGCTCGACCGGTACGTAGGGGCGGCCATGCTCCCCGGAATAGATTTGTTCGGGGCGAAAAAGCTTGTTCTCGCGCAGTTGCTCCAACCAGTGGGCCAACCATCCTGCCACCCTCGCAACGGCAAAAATCGGCGTGAACAGTTCCATATCGATCCCCATCTTGTCGTAAATGATGCCTGAATAAAAATCGACGTTCGGGTATATTTGTTTGGCCTCGAAATAGTCGCCCGCCACTTTTTCGAGTTCGACGGCGACCTGGTACAGAGGCGAAGGCCCAAACTCATCGAACAGTTGCTCGCAGAGCCGCTGAAGGATGACCGCCCGCGGATCTTTCACTTTGTACACACGATGCCCGAATCCCATCAGCTTGCCCTTGCTCTTGAGTTTCTCCTCGACATAGGCCCGGACGCGTGACGGGCGCCCGATTTCGCGGAGCATCTGGACCACCTCCTCGTTGGCGCCGCCGTGCAACGGCCCTTTCAATGCCCCGATGGATGACGCCACCACCGTGTAGGGATCGGCCAGAGTCGAAGCCGTCACCAATCCTGCAAATGTGGAAGCGTTCATTGTGTGCTCGGCGTGCAGAATCAGGCAAACGTCCAAGATATGAGCCCAGGTCTTGGGAGGTTCCTGATCAAACAGCATGGCAAGAAAATTTGCCGAGAAGCCGAGATGGTCGCGCGGCGGCACATGGTCGTCTCCGTGACGCATGCGAGCGACGGCGGCCACGATGGTGGGGACCTTGGCGATAAGTCGAACGGAGGACCAGTAGTTGTTGTCGACGTCCGCCACATTGCGGCCGGGGTAGAACATGCCGAGGGCGGCCACGGCCGCCTGCAAGGCATCCATCGGGTGACCCGTCTCCGGCAAGCACTTGATGAGGTCGATAATCTTGAACTTAATACGGCGGTGATGGGTGATATCGTCGATAAACCGGCTCAAGTCTTGTTCAACAGGCAAACGTCCGAACAACAGGAGGTAGGAGGTTTCGAGGAACGAGGAGTTGGCACAGAGTTCCTCCACGCGGATGCCCCGGTATTCCAAGACGCCCTTTTGGCCGTCCACATCGCTGATCGCGGATTTGGCGGCGGGAACTCCCGCCAGACCGGGCATGAAATCATGCGCCATGGCTGTCTCCTAATCTAGCATGGATCCTTCCAGTCGAAGCCAATCGCGCTGCCGGAAGGTGACGCCGGCGCGATCTGCCCTCATTATGCCGTTCTGCCGGGGCGCTGTCGAGGATTCGCCGCCGCGATACATCGCCGACCACTCGTTCCGCGACCTTGCAAAGGCCCGAAACGATTGGCATACTGAATATACGTAGGCGTGAAAGCCGGACAGGGGGCGCTCGATCCGGCCATGAAGGAAATGAGGATTCTCGTCGTGACGGTGCTGGGTCTGATGCTGGTCGCAACCCTGGCCTTCTTGTGGATGCGCCAGGAGCCCCGACCGCTTTCACACATGGTGTCGCCCTTGGGACACCCCCTCCCCTCCTCTTCACGGGTCGGGACCAGCGCCTTGAGCCACGGTGGTCCGGTTCCCGAATCGCTTCGGAATTCATCTCGAAAGGTGACCGGACCGAACGCTCGGAACGAAGAGGTCCCCTGATTGGACAGAAGAAAGGGAACGGCGACCGGCTGGTGGAGAGGACGCGGATGATGCTGATGAAACCTGCTTGTGAGGGGTGGGGAAGACTCTTGCTCCTTGTCGCAGCTATCGGTTCCGCCGATTTTGCTCTGGCGCAGGACGGAGAGTTGCAAATATTCGCCGTCGTCACCAAACCTCCCAAAGATAAGGCGGCGGTGACCGCACAGGTTGTGATCGAGGGGATCGTGAGCGAGACCAAGTTGATTCCAAGCGAGCGAGTGCTGGGCAACCCGGTCTGGCGGACGCTCGAAATGTGTCATTCACTGAAGGCCGAGGTCAAGAAACTCGCCGAGGGCTACCAGGTGCTGTCCGTGCGGATTCTGGATGCCTCCATGTTGCCGATGAATTTGCAAAGCACCGCGGGAGACTGCTTGATCCAGAAGGCTATCGAAGTGGCGCCGCTCGTAGATTAGACGGTGCGGAGTGCTGAGGACAGAGCGTGGAGAGGATATCTCTGAAGCCTTCATCGCCGAACACAGAGCACTCAGCACTCACCGTTCAGCGCGAGTCCCGACATTCGGGGCAGTCGGTTGGTTCAGGGTCCTGTCGGTACTCATCCGCCGTCAGCGGAAACAGTTGTTCGCAGCGACCGCACTGCCGGATTTCAAAATAAGCCACGCCCTTCTCGTCGATTTCAGTCGGCAGCAACAATTCCACGGGGTCGTATCCGATCGTGACTCCGTCTTGAAATTTCACGACGGCGAGGCGGACATTAAACAATTCGAAGATGGCTTCCTGCCCCTTGCGCTGGTTGAGATGGCCGAGCACGAACACCGGTTGGCCCTTGCGTTTGGTCCGGAGTTCCCGTAACGTGCGCTGGCCGGGCGCGGCGACGGCAAAACAGCCGGTTGAACTGGTTCCTGCCGAGATGATCATGGATGCCTCTTTGCACCAACCTGAGCCGATACCGAGTAACGTGGACAGGATGTAACAACCGGGATCGGAAGGTCAAGACGGACCGGAGTTCCCTTTTTGGAGAGGGACAATGCCATGGCGAAGATTATCATCTACCAAAAGCCCACCTGCTCGACCTGCCGCCAAGCTTTGCGGATGATTCGAGAAAGCGGGGCCGACTTTTCATCCGTGAATTATTACGAAACACCCTTTACCAAGGCTCAGCTCAAGGATCTCCTGAAACGCGCCGGGCTGAAAGCGAGGGATGTGCTTCGCACCAAAGAAGACATCTATCAGCAACTCAAGCTGGGCGAGCGTCAGTGCTCCGACGACGAGCTGATCGACCTGATGCTCAAGCATCCCGATCTCATTCAACGTCCTCTCGTCCAAAAGGGAGAAAAGGTACTGCTGGCAAGGCCCGCCGAATCCGTTCAAGCACTCCTGTCCTCGTCACGATAAATCATCACCTGTCCGGATTCCGATGAGATCCGAAGCGCGGTCCGGCCCTCCAGCACCGAAAGGATCATGTCTCCGGCGATCGCCCTCCGCCAACCTTCGAGAAGCGGCACCGTCGGAGTGGCACCGGTCGCTCGTTCTTCCACGATTTTCTGAAGGTCGCCGGCCGTGGCCAGCAACGTTGGCGCGATCCCAAGGGCGGCGGCGCGAGCCTTGAGGGCGGCTTGCAGCAGTTCGATCTGCCCGGCCGATTCCGGGTCGGGCTTGCGGTCACGGGGGACCTCCGGCCATTCGCTGGCAGGCAACGTCAAGGCATGGGCGATGATCGCGAGAATCGCCTCGCTGCTCCGCGCGACTTCCTGAGGAGGGAATCCTCGGATTTCCCGCAGCTCGGCCTGGTGCTTGGGAGCCTGCCGGGCGACTTGCAACAGGACCTCATCTCGTAGCACGCGTCCTCGCGGCACATTGCGACGGCGCGCTTCCGTCTCCCGCCAGGCTGTCAGTTCTCTCAACACCGCCGCCTGGCGAGGCTTCAGGCTGTCCCAGCCGCGTATCCGCTGATACCGTTCTCGACTGGTTTGTTCGCGCTCCACAACCAACGTACCGAGCCGGTCGAATTCCTCCTGCACCCATTCGAGCCGACCGAGCGATTGCAGCCGCCGGAGTAGCTCGTCGTGGATGGGCAACAGGTATCGGACGTCCGCCAGTGCATAGGCGATCTGTTCGTGCGACAAGGGACGCTGGCTCCAGTTGGTGAACGTGTGTGACTTCTCCAGTTTGGCTCCCTGCGTACGCTGCACCAGTTGAGCGTAGGCGATCTGGGCGCCGAACCCCAGCATGGAGGCGGCGATCTGCGTATCAAAAAACGGGCGAGGGAGCTGGCCCACGTAGGTGGCAAGGAGTTCGAGATCCTGCCGGCCCGCGTGGACGATTTTCTCGATCTTCGTCGAGCAGAGGATCTCGCATAGACGAGGCAGCGCCTCGCACTGTTGCAACGCCGGAAAATCCAGAACCACTTGGAGATCGGTCGTGCTCAACTGGATCAGTTCCAGCCGGGGAACGAAACTGTCTTCTCCGATGAACTCCGTGTCGATCCCGAGCCGCGTACAGGATTCAAGCGCGTCGCACAGCCTGCTTAGAGCCTGTTCATCGCTGATATAGTGCGGGAGGTGTCGGTGCGGCACTGGTTACTCGGTTGGGCGGAAAGGGGCGTCAGCATGCCGCGGGGGTTCGACGTTGCTGAGGCTCAGTGATTCTTTCAAAAATTGGTATGCTTCGATGATCCGCCGCAGCTCCGGCTCCGCGCTGCGATCCCCTTCTCGCGCGTCGGGGTGAAGGTCCTTGGCCCGCTGCCGGAATGCGCGTGTGACTTTCAACAAGGAGGCGCCATCCTCCACCCCCAGGATGTCGTAGGCTTCGCTCAGAGTCCGGACCTCGCCCGTCGGCCCCGTCCCATCCCGGGAATTGCCTCCTCCGCCGGCGGTCTTTAGGAAATCGGCGAGGTTGATCCGCCGGCGCCGGCGGCGGGGCCGCTCTCGGACTTCGCTGTCGAGATCATCCCAGCGATCCTCAACGAATTCAAGTCGGGCTTCCAACCGAATGGCGTGCGACAAATCGCAAACCAGGGGAAGCTCCGCATCGATCATGTCTAGCGAGCGGCCGATTTCCTCCAAGGCCTGCTCCACCTGAAAAAAGCTGTCAACTCGCTCCTCCATCATGTGATCGACCGCAAAATCCAAGCTGTCCGTTGTTCTGGTGCGAAGCACCTCGATCCGGCGGCGCATGCCGTCCTGATAGCGCAGGACCTTGCGTTGATTAAAGGGCATAACTGGTACGCGAATGGTTTACAAGCACAGGGCAATGGAGGAAGGAATCTTAGCATATCTCCCAGGATCGGCGCAGGGAGTGGATGCCGACAGGCGACCTAGTGCCGGGAATGAATCCAGGGGGAGGTCAGTCCGCGAGAGGTCCCTCGCCGACACGGTCTCGGCGGCGGGCGACGCCGGTCTCGCGGGCCGCGGCGGCCACGGCCTGGGCGATTTTCGGCACCACTTGTTTATCGAACAGGCTGGGGATGATGTAGTCGTCGCTCAGGGATGGGGCCGGGATGATCTCTGCCAGCGCCCGCGCGGCGGCTAGTTTCATGGATTCGTTGATCTCGCGCGCCTGCGCATCAAGCACCCCGCGAAATATGCCCGGAAAGGCCAGGGCGTTGTTGATCTGATTCGGATGGTCCGATCGGCCCGTTGCGAAAATACGGGACTTGTTCGCACCCGCCAGGGGAGCGATCTCCGGTTCAGGGTTCGCCATGGCAAACACGATCCGGTCCTTGTTCATGAGCAGGAGGTCGTCCGCAGTCAAGATATTGCCGACCGAAAGACCGATCAACACATCGGCACCCTTAAGCGCATCCTGCATCGTGCCGGCGGGGTTGTTTCGCTCGATCGCGGCGCGCAGGTCGTGACGGCATGCCCGCAATCGATCCCCATCGCCCTGCAACACGATGCCCTCGGGCTCGATCCCTTTCAAATGTGAGACTCCCGCGGCCAACAGCATGCGGCAGCAGGCGGTTCCGGCCGCGCCCAGGCCGACGACCACCACCCGCGCCTCGTCCAGCCGCTTGCCGACAAGCTTCAACGCATTGGTCAACGCCGCGAGTATCACCACCGCTGTCCCGTGCTGATCGTCATGCATCACCGGAATATCAAGCGTCTCCTTCAGGCGGCGCTCGATGTCGAAGCAACGGGGAGCCCCGATGTCCTCAAGGTTGATAGCGCCGAATCCCGGCGCAAGGTGGGTGACCGTGCGCACGATCTCCTCCGGGTCTTGCGTGCTGAGACAGATCGGCCAAGCGTCGATCGCTGCCAGTTCGCGAAACAGCATCGCCTTGCCTTCCATGACCGGGAGCGCCGCCTCCGGTCCAAGGTTGCCTAACCCGAGCACGGCAGAGCCGTCGGTGACGATGGCGACGCTGTTCTGTTTGGTCGTGAAGGCGTAGACCTTGGAACGGTCGCGTGCGATCGCCTGAGAAACACGCCCCACCCCAGGCGTGTACACCATCGAGAGGATGTTGCGCGTGGAGAGCGGCAGCTTGCTTTGGACCTTGATCTTGCCGCCGAGATGGAGCAGGAAAATCCGATCCGACGCGGATAGCACTCGCACGTCCGGAATGTCGTCGAGTCGCTTGAGGACGTGTTCGCCGTGCGCCTCGCTGCTCACATCGAACGTAATGTCGCGAATAATCCGGTCCGCCGTAGCGGACACGATATCGACCGCCCCCAAATTCGCTCTCTCCTCCGCCAGTCTGGCCGCGACCTGGGCAAAAGTACCCGGGCGATTGCACAGCTCAAGTCGAACGGTCAGCCGATAATTGGAATAGGGTCCGATATCCATCGTGCGCGCTGTCGCCGTTTTCAGCAAGAGCATAACATAGAGGCACGGACCTTCGCTCTTTATCCGTTGACTGGTGAAGCCCGTTGACCGGCTTCTCCACCCGGTGCTAGGTTGCCGTCATGGCACACACAACCGAATCTCGACACTCGAATCGGCTCCTCAACGAAACCAGTCCATATCTCTTGCAGCATGCCCACAATCCTGTGGATTGGTATCCTTGGGGACCGGAAGCCCTGGAACGGGCGAAGCGGCTCGACCTCCCGATCCTGCTCTCCATCGGCTATTCCGCCTGCCACTGGTGCCATGTCATGGAGCGAGAGTCTTTCGAAAACGACGAGATCGCGGGGCTCATGAATGGGCACTTTGTCTGCGTCAAAGTCGATCGCGAGGAGCGGCCGGATCTCGACGAAATTTACATGCAGGCCACCGTGGCTATGAATCAGGGGCAGGGTGGCTGGCCGATGACGGTGTTCCTGACACCGGAGCAGCAGCCCTTCTTTGCCGGTACGTATTTCCCCCCAACCGATCGATGGGGACGGCCGGGCTTCGGCACGTTACTGAAGAAGATCGCTGAGTTTTGGGAGAGAGATCGCCAGGGTCTGCGGGAACAGGCCGGACATTTGACCAATCGGCTCAAGCAGGAAATCCAACTCTCAGCCCCGGCTTCGATTGGCGATTCGGAGTTTGACACCGCCGTGCATCAATACGAAGAGGAATTCGACGCGCGATACGGCGGATTCGGCGGTGCGCCGAAGTTTCCTCCGGCCACCGGCCTGTCGTTTCTGCTGCGGCAGTTCCGGCGAACCGGGAACCGGAAGATCCTCGACATGGTCCGCCGCACCCTGGATGGCATGGCCGCGGGGGGCATCTACGACCATATCGGCGGGGGGTTCGCGCGGTATTCCACGGATGCCGCTTGGCTGGTGCCGCATTTCGAGAAGATGCTCTATGACAATGCCTTGCTGGCCAAGGTCTACGTGGAAGGCTATCAGGTCTTGCAGGAGGCGCGATACCGCCGTGTGGCAACCGAAATCCTGGACTATGTCCTTCGGGAGATGACCGGACCGGAAGGCGGTTATTATTCCGCGACAGACGCCGATTCCGAAGGGGTCGAAGGCAAGTTTTTTGTCTGGGCGCCTGAGGAGATCCAGGCGGCGGTCGGTGACGAGAAGGACGCCAAGCGGTTTTGTGCCTATTATGACATCTCTGAAAGAGGAAACTGGATCGAGCCGTCCGGACATGACGGAAGGCAAGGAGTCAGGAATATCCCTCATACGCCCCGGTCGATCGAAGAGGTCGCACGGGATTGCGGAATCGCGGTTCACGAGCTCCAGGACAGCCTCGATCGGTCGCGTCGTCTCCTCTATGAGGCCAGACGGAAACGCGTTCCGCCCGGAGTGGACGACAAGATCATCGTGGCCTGGAACGGTCTGATGATCAGTGCCATGGCGGAAGGGGCTCGGGTGCTCGGAGAGGAACGATATCTCAACGCAGCCGTCAGGACTGCGGACTTTCTGCTCGCGACCATGCGGAAGGCGGACGGCCGGCTTTTCCGCACCTATCGACTCGGTCGTCCACAACATGGAGCCTGCCTGGAGGATTATGCCTGCTTGGCGGAGGGACTGATCGATCTCTATGAAGCCGGCGCGCCGGAGCTCTATCTCCGGGCGGCAGCCGGACTGACGGAACGGATCGTGGAAGAATTTCGTGACGAGGAACGGGGTGGGTTCTTTACCACAGGACAGAGACACGAGACACTGCTGCTGCGTAGCCGAGAGGGGCCGGACGGCGCCACCCCGAGTGCCAATGCGGTAGCAGCCTCTGTCCTAGCGCGGTTGTCCTTCCACTACGGCAGGGACGATTGGCGCGAGTTGGCGACCCACGCCATTCGTGCGTATGGGCGCGCCATCGGTCGGTACCCCCGCGCTTTTGCAAAGAGTCTGATCGTCGCTGAGTTCTTGCTGGAGGGGCCGATCGAACTGGCACTGATCGGTCAATCCCACGAACCGGGCTTTGAGGCGCTTCGTTCAGCGATGAACCGTCCGTATCTGCCTCATCGCATCATTGCCCACGGCCATCCGTCGCACGAGCCGGTCGAACACCCCCTATTGTCTGGCAAATCCCTGGTCGATCATCGGGCGGCGCTGTACATTTGTCGCAATTTCGCGTGTCAGGCTCCGCTGACTGATCCGGCTTCGGTTGAATCGGCCTTGATCGGCGGATCATCCACGACAACGGACTCGCGGGCGGGGCGTTCTCTTTCCGGTTCGAGACTGGCGGGATACGCCACCCCCGGAGGGACGGCTGGCTATGCAGCGCGGAAACTCGGGACGGACCCGTCTCTCTCGGGCCACGCCTATACGTCATTCGGTGCCACCGGACTCACGACCAGCCGGCTGGGCTTCGGTTGCTATCGAGTGGACACCAGTGATCCGGAGTTCGGCGTCGCCCTGGCGCTGGCGCTGCGGAAGGGCTGCAACCTGATCGACACCTCGACCAACTACGCCGACGGCGACAGCGAGCGACTGGTCGGCCTGACATTGGCCGAGCTTCAGCGCAAGGGTGAGATCAGGCGAGATGAGATTATCGTGGTGACGAAGCTTGGCTATGTCCAGGGTCAGAATCTTAAGCAGGCCCAGGAACGTGAGCGGATGGGGCGGCCCTATCCCGAGATGGTGAAGTACGGCGACGACATCTGGCACTGCCTCCATCCGGAATTTCTGGCAGACCAATTGACGTCCTCATTGGATCGATTGGATCTTTCGACGGTCGATGTCTGCCTGCTGCACAATCCGGAATATTTCCTATTGGATGCGCAGCATCAGGGCCGGGCGCTTGAAGAGACGCGTCGAGAATTCGACCGCCGTCTCGGCCAAGCCTTTCGATATCTGGAAGACCAGGTCAGGGACGGTCGCATCCGACATTACGGCGTGTCCTCCAACACAGTCATCGGTGCGGCGGAGAGTCCTGAGGCAACGTCCATGTCCCGTATGCTGGAGATCGCAGATACCGCAGCCCGTGAGGCGGGACAGGCCGCTGGTCATTTTCGGGTGTTGCAATGTCCATTGAATCTATTCGAATCCGGGTCCGTCCTGCTCCCCAATACCGGGCATGGTGGCGAGCAGACGGTCTTGAACTGTGCCGCCGCCGCGGGCGTCGCCGTGTTGGCGAATCGGCCGCTCAATGCCATGCCGAATCGCCAGAAATCTCGCGGCGGCATCGTACGGCTGGCGGACGTGCCGCTCGAATCTGAGTCGATCGATTTCGCCGGCCAGCGAGAGGTCGTCGCTGCGCTGGAAGCCCTCTATCAGCGGGAGGTGGCTCCACATGTGCCTCATGCCGGACAGGGCTTGGATCCAAAAGAATACTTTACATGGTCAACAGAATTGGCGAAGATTCGACCGCATCTGGATGGGCTGGAACATTGGGAGCAGGTCGAACACCAGATGGTTGCGCCACACTTGAATCAGGTTGTGCGTGCGCTCAATCAGGTCCTCGTTGGAGAGCGGGCCGAACCGTGGGAGGCATGGAGGGATCGTTATCTGCCCGAATTACTGCGCCTCCTCAGGAGCCTCAAAGGAGAAGCCGCCACACGAAGTCGGCTTCGGACCGATCTCATTACCGCGGCGATCAACCCTCTCCTGCCACCATCTATGGTTCAGGCTCCGCTATCACAGAAAGCCCTGAGGGTGGTGATGAGTACACCGGGCGTGACCGCCGTCCTAAACGGCATGCGCACCAAGGCCTATGTCGAAGACTCATTCGCGACGCTCCGGGGGACGCTGTTCCCTCAGGTTACCTCCATCTATGAAGCAGCCAGCCGAATCGAATTGCCGTGACCTGGATATCATGACGCCCTCATCTGTATGGAGCACTCCGGCGCTGGCATATACGAGACCACGAAGAGGAGCCGCCGGTTCTAGCAAAGCTTGGTATGGAAAAGAAAGAGAAGAATCACTGGCGGGGTTTCTCCGGCGACGTCAAGGAAGATGGGCTTCGCCCGAGGAGCCGCCGGTTCTAGCAAAGCTTGGTATGGGGGGCCGATGAAGACCGTTCGTTCGCACCGGTGGCTTCTACTCTACGGCCTGTTGGTACTGATCATGGGCGTTGGCTGTGCAACGAGATCCGGCTCCGGATCCGGACAGGAGAAGGGCGGTGAACCGGCGGCCGCAGAGCAGGAGGTCATGAATGCGGAGCAAGTCGCTGAGCCTGCCCTGAAAGACGTGCCATTTGAGGCAGCGCAAAAGGCCGCGCCCCTCCCGCCCGAACCCGCAGAACCGACCACCGCCTATCTGCTGGATGTGCCCTTCGATTTCGACCGCTACGTCCTGCGCATGGATGCCGTGGCGATCGTGGAGACCAACGCCAAGAATTTGAGCAAAGATACCGTCTCTCAAATCGTGCTGGAAGGCCGGGCAGATGAAATCGGAACCGCGGCCTACAATATGGTGCTGGGCGAACGACGGGCTAAGACGGTGAAGCGCTATCTGGAGGATCTTGGCTTCTCCTCCTCCATCCTCTCCATTGTGACCTACGGCAAGGACCGTCCCCTCTGTTTCGAGCATAGCCCCGAGTGCTGGCAGAAGAACCGCAGCGTACGCTTCACGGTCAAGTAAGGTCAGCCACCCGTCCTCTCCAACTTCCTCGGAATGGGTTCGAACGGGGCATGCGCGTCGCGTCCTCGCGGTTCTCGCGCACCGGCGGCCTTCCACAAAGTTGAGAAGCAGCTAAGGAAGGTCTGATCAATCAAAATTCTAGCCCGCGAGCGGCCAAATTCTCCGTCATTATTCTCCGTCATTTGTGCGTCGACCAACTAAAATTGGGAATTATTCAGACCTCCCCTAAAGCCTTGTTGACCGGCCTGGAGCCGAACATCTGGTACCGCCGCCGGGAAAGGAGGCGACATGTCGGACACCTGCCGCACATTCATCCTCGTGAGACTCGACGTGACTGCGTGCCACCCGATCCTCTGGGCGATTCAAGCCTTGCGCGGGATTCGGACCACCCTCCCATACTCGCTCTAGAGGATTAGACGTTCGGGAAGGAGCATCGTACCGGTGGTCGTGCTGCAGGAGTATGTGTAGCGCCGGTCTCAGTGCCGGCATAGATCAGAATCGAATCGCGAAAACGAGCAAACAAGCACCATAGCCGAGGAGCATGCAATGGTCAGATTCGGACAAATTGTGCCGACGGAGTCCGTGACGGTCGATCGGAAAACCTCGGCCATCGAGGCGGCGACCAGTTCGCGCTCCCTCGATCTTTGGTCAGCACTGTCAGGCCGATTGTAGTTTGTATCCCACCCCTCGCACGGTCAGGACATAGGTCGGCTTGGCCCGATCCGGTTCGATTTTCTGTCGCAGCGAATAGATGTGTACGTCCAGCGTATGCTCCTCGAGAGCCCAATCCTCTCCCCATATGCGATTCAATAGGTCCTGCCTGGTAAACACGCGTGCGGGGTTTTGAATCAGGTGGGAGAGGATTTGAAACTCCTTCGGGGTCAACTCAACCACCCGCCCCTTGATGCTCACCTCATGCCGGTCCACATCCAGACAGAGGCCGCAGACCTCAAAGCGGTGGCTGCGGGTTGAGGACCCTTGCGACCGCCTCAGCAGAGCTCGAATCCACGCCACGACTTCCCGATAACTCCTGGTGCAGATCACCTGATCAACGCCCGACTGAAGGTCGTCAACCCACTCCTCATCTCCGCAGGGCGCGCCAGGCGGCTGGAGCGACATGACAGGGATGCACTGCTTCGTCGCCGCATGCAGCAAGGCCGTCATGGGACGTTGACGGCGATCTATCACCACAAGAGCCGGTGGAGCATGGCAAAACCGCAGGACTCCTTCAGCCGGATTGCGTGCTAAGACACAGACATACCCGTTGCTAGAAAGGCATTGGGCAAGCGATCGTGAAATATCCTCGTCGTTGATGACCGCTAGAATCGCTGACGGTCCACCTGACATAGCCAGTCCCTCCTCTGATGACGACGTGTCGAGAGTGTATCGCTGGGTCATTGCCGAATGATCAGGGAGGCATTACAGACCCGTTAATTCTGCATCACCCTGCACATCGTCGGCCCTTTTCTCTCCACATTCCCGTCCATCTCACAGTTTACGACGATTTGACGGTGTCCTGAATTCCTCGAAATGCGGCACAGATATACCGGATCACGTCGCAGGAGTGTACGTAGATGCATCGCTGGGCATCCCTGCCGTTGCATGACTACGACAGAGGGCATTCCGCCGAGTTTATTGGGGACACCTTTCACACACAGGAGGTGCGAGTGGACGTCGAACGGAAGGACAAGCGAGAACATCGCCGGAGTACGGCACCTGGTGTACTCCTGCTGGGCGCCCTGGCTGGGCTGTTTCTATTCGATTGGACGATAGACGACGATCGAGTACTGGCCGAGTCCACGAATATTTTCGGGAAACATGTGACTGGAACCTCGGACATCGGGCATGGGAAGCCATTCCCCTGCCTGGAAATGACAGGTCCACAGTATCCGAGTGATCGTGGGGTGGGCAGCGTCAATGCGGTTTCTTGGGCTTCGGATAAGAACCTCCCCTTGGAGGGTCATTCGCAGGATCCGATGATTGCACAAGCGACGATGCCGTCGTCTCCTGATCGTGAATCGGCGATCGCGCAAACAGCGAGGAGCGACGAGCCGGTTCACTCGACCGATACGGTCAACATAACCGGTCGTCAGGAGCGCGTTACGAGTGGACAACGACTCTCGATTCAGAGTTCGACATTGGAGAACCTCCTACTGGAAAAGGGGGTCTTGACACAGGAGGACTGGATCCGACTCAAGGCAGAAGAGGAACGGCAAATTTTCGAACAAACGGCCGAAATGCAGTATGCCGGGAATCCACGCTGGTATGAGCGGATTCGACTCAACGGCTATTCGCAGTTCAAGTACAACCTTGGCGCCACCTCTCCCTTATTTGACCTGCCCTTGAACGACAGTTTCGGAGATCAGCAGCCCAACGAATTCTATGTCCGACGCCTCCGGTTGGTCTTTCAAGGGCAGGTGTCTGAACGGGTGGCCTTCTTCATGCAGTTTGCTCTGGAGGGTGAACAGCAGAGGCTGAGTAATCGTGAAATGATCGACAACTTCATGGACTTTTACCTCACAAAGGACCGAGTCCATCGATTCAGGGCGGGGCTTCATCGAGTGCCGAATGCGTTTGATACCTATCGATCCAGCACGAACCGCCAAGAACAGGACCGGCACGAGTCCATCCAAAGTGGAGCGCCGGGAGAGAGAGATCTGGGAATTGCGTATTACTGGAGCCCCAAAACGGCTCAGGAGCGTTTCGCCGAGCTGGCCGCCTATCATAATGGTCCAGGCGACTATGGCGTCTTTGGTCTTATGGTCTATAACGGTCAGGGGCGGAATCAATTCGATCTCAACAAAAGCAATCATATCGGGGCCAAGCTGACCTATCCCTTTCAGTTTCGAAACGGACGACTGATGGAAACAGGGATTCTAGGCTATCATGGCATTTTTGCGGTGCAAGGGGCGAGCCAGCCTAACGTCGTCAGCCCGGCCAGATGTCACAACCTACTGGACTCGGAGGGCGGATGCGACGTCAAGGACCAGCGCGTCACCGCTTACTTGTGGACCCCGCCACAGCCCTGGGGGTTCTTGGGGGAGTTTACGATCGGACGAGGACCGAAGCGGAACGAACAGACCAATTTTATCGACGAAACCCAAATCATCGGCGGCTACGTGCAGGTCTATTACACCTGGCGCTACTCGGATGTGGGCATGCTGACGCCGTATGTCCGGTGGGGTACTTACTCCGGCGGTTTCAAATCACTCAACGGTGCACCGGATGGACAAACACAGACGTGGAATCTCGGATTGACCTGGGATGTGGACACGCATCTGCGGCTCAACGCCGACTGGGTATCCAAGGACGGCGTCAACAGCACGCTGGTGACCAATCGACCGCAGGCTCATTTCGACGCCTCGCAACTGCGGTTCCAGGTCCAGTGGTTCTGGAACTAAGAAACGAGTCGCCATTAAAAGTCGCCTTGAGCCTGTCAATCGGTTCCCGCTCACTTCTGTCTTCAACCGACGATGCTTGTAACACAGTGTTTACAGAGAGTTTATCGACATGTGATGACAATCCAACAGACCCGTTCTACTATTTCGCGCGTACACGATCCTTCCATGGAGGCACACATGAGCATTATGCCCAGTAGGCAGGTCAGCGGCATCCTGCGATGGGTCACCGCGACGGCGTGTTTGGCGGTCGTTGCCCCGAATGCCGGGGCAGAGCATGGCGGACCAGGCATTGGAGGGGTGACGGTCGATCCCACCATTGCACCCCATGTCAGCGACAACTCGTTGTCGGGCAGAATCAGCATCGCCGGTTCTGACACGATGCGTCCGTTAGTGACCAAGCTGGCCGCTCAGTTTACGACCCTGCATCCGGGCACGCAGGTTGCCGTGGAGGGCACCGGGTCGGCCTCGGCCGTTCGTGAGTTCATGCTCGGCATCTCTCATCAACGCCGCGGAGACAAGGTGAGGGGAAGAGGGACCACCGGCGGCTCCACAACGGTAGAACTGCTGGCCTCCTCCCGTCAATTGACCGAGGATGAACTGCAGGGATTCAAATCCAACCACGGCCATCGGCCGTTGGAAGTGCCCATCGCGATGGATGCCGTGGCCGTCTACGTCCATCGGGACAATCCCATTCAAGAGTTGTCGATGGATCAAGTGGATGCGATCTTCGGCAAGGACCATAAGCGGGGCCATACGCCTATCACCACATGGAAACAGGTCGGAGTCCAAACGTTGCTAGGAGAACAGCCGCTTCATCTTTATGGCAGAGACAGGAAATCTGGAACCCGTGAGTTCTTCAAGCATGTGGCCTTGAAGGAAGGCGAGTTCAGACCGGAGGTGCTGGAGCAACCGGGCTCCGCGTCAGAAATCATCGCCATCGCCCAAGATCCACTTGCCATCGGCTATGCCGGAGTCGGGTTTCAGATCTCCGCCGTGCGCGTGGTGCCTGTCTCGTCTGGTGCTGGCCAAGCGGCGGTACATCCTTCTGCCGAATCGGTGACGTCCGGCACCTATCCGTTGAGCCGTTCCCTGTATCTCTACGTGAAGGATCAGAAGGACGATATGGAACCCGAGGTCAAGGCATTCCTTGGCTTCGTCAACAGCCGACAGGGTCAAGAGACGGTCGCGCGTGCGAACTTCTATCCGTTACCCAACCTCCAGGTGGCGAAGAATCGCCAGGAATTGGGCCTTCCACCAAGTCCGCTCGCACGAGGTAATGTTGGAGAGAATGGCTTGGCGCTTGCCGGGGAATCGGCGGGCGGACCGACAGTCAGGTAAGCCGAGTCGGATGTGCCTCCCGATTCAGTGGCTTTCCGTCTGATCGAGCAACGGGACAGCGCGGCCTCGGTGACGAGGCCCCGCTTTTGCCGCCTCCGCTGCTAGACTCCGACTGATCTCAACCCCGACATGGTTCACTCAATTGATCCAACTCCGCACAAGTGAGAAGTCAATGTGAGAAGCGACACAAACGACGCGAACTGGTTTGATTCTCGACTGAGGCTGATCACGCTGAGCTTCCTCCTGGCTCTGGTTGGCTGTAGCGGCCCTCCTCCGTCACGGACCCTCTATCACGATCAGACCACCTTGATCCGTCTGCAGGTCGATGACCGAACCCCGTTAGGCCATACCCATCCGGCGCAGCTCGGCGAGGACGAGATCACGGAAGTCCTTCGCGGCATTCGAGTCATTGCACGAAAAGGAATGGCATGGTCGTTGGTCGCGGGAGCACCGCAGGCGAACCCGGCCTTTTCTCCCGGCGAAATTCGAGCCTTGGCCCAGAAATTGAGCCGCGCCTTGGCCCAGGCGAAGCCGGAAGAACTGGTCACCTTTTATCATCGCGTCTCGGATGCGAATTTAGGGCTCGGCATCACCTCTGGGGGATTGTTTGTTAAAGATACGCATCTGTATATTGTGTTGGCGAATAATCGCACCATGCCCTCCGAGGCCATGAACCTGAACTGGAATTACGAGATCGATCCAGTCGACAGTCCCCTTCACCCCATCTCCCGTTCATCGTTTCGTGTCGCCTTTGTTCCGGCGACTGCCGCCGTTCCGAGCGATGAATGGCAGGATTGGCCCTTCATAGACCCCGGCCGTATTGTCGTCATCGATCTGCCTCAGCTCGCGCGCGACCTCATGTCACCTTCTGCGGCGAGGAGGCCCTAGCCCGCCTTGCGCGTGATCCGGTCGATCGTCGTAGTCTGGTCAATTCTTTCTTCTTTGTCCTTTCCCTCAATTCGTCCCCTCACCCGGTGAAAGGTAACAGGTTGATAATGCCTACTTGATCAGAGCAGAACTTGGTCTCACGAGGGTGCGGTCAGTCTCAATGAGCGTCGAAAGGAGATCTGCATGTGGGCCGAGTTCGGAGAGGCTCTGTTGATGAGTATGGAATTGCTGGGCGGAGTGTTTCTGCTCTGGTTCCTGTGGTCGATCAGTTCTGATATCTGCCTGTGCTCCAGCAAAGCGAGTGGATTGGAGATTAGGCGTGATCAGCCACGCCCGGGGTGTTAGGAGGCTTGCTTCATCACATAGTTAACATACCTGTAACCTGCAGGTTACCCCATTGCAATCATCGCGATTTAGCCTCCTACCCGAGAGTAATTGGAATTAGGAGGCACGATGACCTGCTGCCAGGGAGTCCGCAAGCGAACGCGGTTCACCTTTTCCCGGATCGCGATGCTGTGTGTCTGTGTTTGCATCCTATCGGGAAGCGCCCTTCCGTCTCAGGCCGAGCAGAGTGGACCTTACGTCGCCCTCACCGTGGATGGTGATCGCCCGCGCTATGCGCCGCAATCTTATGTGTCGGGTGGGTTCAAAGTGAGGGGCTCGGATACGATGCACCCGTTGATGACCCGTCTTGCTTCGGAATTTCAACGCCGGCAGCCGAAGGTCACTATCGAGATCAGGACCGGCGGTTCCGCCAAGGCCATAGCCGAATTTCTCGAAGTGCCTCCGGTGGGTCGAATTGTCTTGAAGGAGGAACGATCGAGCCAGGTGGTTCTGGTCGCGACCTCTCGAGAGCTATTGGACACCGAAGTCAAGCAGTTTTCGTCGCAGCATGGGTACGAACCGACGGCTATTCCGGTCGCTGTCGATGCCGTGGCGCTCTACGTTCACAAGGACAATCCATTGCCCGGTCTCACGTTGGATCAAGTCGATGCAATGTTTTCCACTACCCGCCATCGCGGTTATCAGAGCCCACTGACTGAATGGGGACAACTCGGGTTGGAGAGCGGGTGGGAGAAGGCGTCGATCCGGTTATATGGACGTGACCGAAAATCCGGCACCAGAGGATTCTTTCAGGAACACGTGTTGGGAGGTGGAGAATTCAGCCCTCTCGTGCACGAGCAGCCGGGTGCAGCCTCGGTCATTCTCGCGCTCAGTCGGGATCAATCAGGAATCGGCTATAGCGGGTTGGGGCTGCTCGCGTCGAGCGTGCGCGCCGTACCGCTTGCCGAGCATGAGGGGATGCCGTTTGTGACGCCGTCCTCCGGCACGGTGGCCGATCAAAGTTATCCACTTCGCCGGGTCTTGTATCTCTACGTCGATCAGCCACCCGCCTCAGCCCTCTCGCCCGCGGTTCAAGAATTTCTCACTTTTATTGCCAGCAGAGAGGGTCAAGAAACGGTCATCCGGGCAGGGTTCTACCCGCTACCCTTCCCTCAGTCGGAGAAGATTTCCGCCAGACTCTCGGCGCCGCCTGCCTTATTCAATCGCTGACTCGAACTCTCGTGCTGCCGACCGGCTGAGACGGGCTGCCCAGCCAGTTCTTCAGGGAGCGCGCGGAGCCGGTTTCGGCGGCAGTTTCGGTTTCTTTCCCGCCTCTGTCTGGTCACGGTTCAAATTTTCAAGATCCCGTTTGAGATCGTTCATCTGCCGGGACTGCTCTTCGAGTCTCTTGCGCAACTCTTGATTCGACTGTGTCAGTTCACGGATCTGTAACTGCAATTCCTGAATGGATGGGGTGGCGCGACCTGCGCTGGGAAACTCAAGAAGCGCTTTGTCGTTCTGCTCCAACCGGCGCGTCGCCGCTATGTCTTTCATGTTCAGCGAGATGTGCACGGTTTCGAAAGGAGCCCATTTGGGCTCCTGCTCCGGCGGAACCGCAGCGGCTCGATAAGGTCTTGTCACCCAAAGTTTCATTCCTTTGGTATCTCTCGGGTCCTTTTCGTCGCCGCCGGCCGTATCCGCTCTGGTGTAGGCTCGGTGATCCGTGACCACGACATGGAGATAGGGTTCGCGGATAAACAGGGCCCCGCTCGTGCGATCCTCGTTGTAAGGAGTCTTGAGGTTTGCCAGCGTGAAAAAAACCCGTTCACCGGGGCCAGCTTGTTGAAATGCCAGGCTGGCCGGACGCGAAAGCTCGGCCAGTTCGCCTGCCTCGAATAACGGAATCGGCCTGGGTGATTCAAACAGGCCGACGACCGTGCCGCTCCATCCGCTGACCTGGAGCGTGCCTAGGAGTTGCCGAACTTCTTGGGAAGTAATGGTGACGGGGTGGCTATTTCGGATCACAGGCGCCCCCCGTGAAATCGAGGGATCGGTCTCAATCCCTACCCGCATGCCCTGCCGATCATAAATCACCTGCGTGCTGGGAAGAGTCCCGCAGCCCCATACGCTCAGGAGCACGGCAGTCACGAGAAAGGTCCACTGCCATCGCTTCGCGAAGAAAGGATGGGCGAGGTTTCCTATTCGCACGTGAACTGAATCCCCCAGAGCCGCGTGCTCCCCATTTGGCCACGCCAGGTTCGGTCGACGGTCTCACTCACTTTCGGCATCGCCCCTTCCTTGATGATCCGTGAGCCCTTGGGACATTTCTGGTGAATCATCTGCATGGCATCCCGTCGACCGGCGGACGTGAGAATATCCGAGTCGTTTTGCACGGAATAGGACACCACCCCTCCGGTCGGAGTTTCGCGGACCAGGGATGCTTCCTGGCCGCAGCCTGCCAACATCTCGAGGGCGACCAGGGCGCATCGGCATGCCATCAGTGCGGTTCGGTCGGGCATCATCGATCCCCAACGGTCCGAGCCGATTCCGCATCACTTCCCTGGCGAACAGAACGTCTCTTCCTCAAGCGGCTCATACCCGCCACCCGCGTTGAACGGGAATTCCGCGATCTCCTTCCTTCCGGTCTTCCATATGTGCACACATCGGGCAATAAGCGATGGAAGACTCCGTTGGACATCATCCACGATCACCGCCTTCGGCCTCTCCGTGGTTCCGACCACTATGAGATGATTGCCGGCAACCAGCCATTTCGCATCCATGTGACCGGCATAGGAGATGGCATACTCCCCGCTCCGTTTCCCCGTGTCCTTGGGGCCGAAGGTGGGGTGTTCGACAATCGGCAGGTGGGTGACGACCACGACGATCTGATCCGCTCTGATATCCGCTTCGATAATTCGTCCACCCAGTTGAACTTTGCGTCCAACCTGTGCGCTAGGCATCATGCGCCACGCGGCAAAATCAAAATCGTGGTCCACCCCCTGCCTGACTTCCGGTGAGAAAACCGGCGTACGGGCGCAGGCGGCGACTCCGATCGACAGGAATACCAGCAGAATTGCGAAGCGGGACGTTCCCTGCATGCCTGTTCTCCTTACTCCTAGTCGCGATACATTGCAATGGTGGATGTCGTCTCGGTGGCATTCCTCTCGTCATATGAAGCGGACCTGGAACATCACGAGAAAGGCGTTATTCGCAAAGGGATCGGTCGCCGAGTTGTAAGGCACG
>JANRMO010000015.1:0-93231 GCA_040981105.1 Nitrospiraceae bacterium | reverse complement strand
AACCCGGGCGAGACATGTATCGAAGCGTCCACACGAGCGATTCCGGCAGTGACGACAGACGTTTGTTGAAGGAGGGTTTTCACCGAAGGGAACTCTATGGTCACTGCAGGCATGCGGACTAGGTTGTGAATAAATTACGACTTCGTAAAAGACCGAGCCCAAGATACTCAAGTTGAAGAAACGTGTCAACCCTCAACCTTGCCCTCCAGTCCGATGTGTCGTCGATCCGATTCTGACTTTGCCCTGACCGGTTTGACGCGCTCGGCTCGACCCTAATTCGGCGACGCACGGCACGAGCCTGCGTTTTCTTCATGTACTCCAGTTGTGAGATAATGTTTCGATATGCTTGTTAAGAAATGGCTCGTCGGGCTTCCGCTCAAGACGGCGCAAGCGGCGCATGAACGCCTTTCCAAACGCTTGGCTCTAGCGATCTTTTGCCCTAATCCGCTTTCTTCGGTCGCGTACGCGACCGAAGAGATCCTCCTCGTTCTCATCCTTGCCGGGACGATGGCCTTGTGGTGGTCGATTCCCTTGAGTCTCGGAATCGTCGGGCTCATCCTCATCCTCAATGTCTCATACCGCCAGATTATTTATGAGTACCCCGAGGGCGGCGGCGCCTATGTGGTCGCCAAGAATAATATCGGTGAACTGCCTGGTCTGACCGCGGCCGCAGCGCTCATGATCGACTATACGCTGACTGTCGCGGTCAGTACGGCCGCGGGCATCGCCGCCATTACCTCCGCTTGGCCCACGCTGTTCCCGTATCGCGTCGGGTTGGGGCTGGGAGCTATTATCCTGGTTGTTGTCATCAACCTTCGCGGTGTGCGGGAAACCGGACAAATCTTTGCCGTCCCCACTTACTTCGCGCTCGTTGCACTGTCGGGCATGATCCTCGTCGGGTATGCGCGGATCCTCTTCGACCACTCGGTGGCACCCCTCTCGCCTCCGCCGGCCGCGGACCCGGTCCTATTCGAAGGTGTGATGTTCTTTCTGATCTGCCGGGCGTTTTCCGCCGGCTGCACGGCGGTCACGGGCATGGAGGTGATCTCCAACGGCGTTAAAGCCTTTCGTTCCCCCGAGCCCCTGAATGCCTCGATCACCATGACGGCAATGTCAATCATCCTGGCCGGTCTGTTCTTGGGAATCAGCGGACTGACCTACTATCACGGCATCGTTCCCAAGCCAGATGAAACCGTGGTATCTCAGTTGGCCCGAGCGGTCTTCGGCGAGGGAACGCTCTACTACATTGTGCAAGCCTCAACGATGATGCTCTTGATTCTCGCCGCCAATAGCAGCTTTAGCGGATTCCCCCCATTGGCAAGCACCTTGGCGCGAGACGGCTTCATGCCACGCCAGATGTCAGGCATCGGAGATCGTCTGGTCTTTTCCAACGGCGTCATCATCTTGGGCGTGCTTGCAGGGCTCCTGTTGCTCATCTTTCAGGGCGATACCCACGCATTGATCCCGCTCTACGCCATTGGCGTCTTCATTTCGTTCACCCTCTCTCAAGCCGGGATGGTCCTGCGATGGCGGGCAAAGAGAGGGCCGCACTGGCGGAAGAAATTATTCGTCAACGGTTTGGGGGCTGTCACAACCGGCATCTCCACCCTAATCATCACGATCACCAAGTTCGTGCAGGGAGCCTGGATCGTCATTCTGCTGATCCCGATGCTCATCATGTGGTTTCGGTCCGTTCGCGCCCATTACAAGGCTGCGGCCGAACAGGTGGCGCTGGCCAGGGATCATCGTCCGCCCGTACCCAGGTTGAACACCGTGATCATTCCGATCAGCGGCGTCAACCGCGCCGTCGTGCGGGCCGTGGACTATGCGCGCCATCGCTCCACTGACGTGCGGGCCGTGCTCGTGGACATCGATCCGCAGGAAACCGCGCGGACGGAGATCCAGTGGGCGCAATGGGGATGTGGTGTCCCGCTGATCGTGTTGCCCTCTCCCTATCGGTCCATCCTCGAAACCCTGCTCGACTATATCGAACAGCTCCTGCAAAAAGATCAGGATGGATGGGTCACCGTGGTGTTGCCGGAAATATTGCCAGCGCGGTGGTGGCAGAACATCCTGCACAATCAGCGGGCCTTGATGTTGAAAGCGGCACTTTTGTTCAAAGAGCGCGTAATCCTCACCGACGTCCCCTATCATCTCCAACGATAGCCTTCAGGAGTTCGCCATGCCGATAACACGCTCCGACAATCGAGGACTGATCCTGTTCCTGGCCGCAGGCGGGCTGAGTCTGTTCCTTCCTGGATCGGTCTGGTCGTTCGAGATCCTGGAACCGGCCGAACAGGGGCAATTTAAGTCCGGGCAAACAGTCACCGCCAAGGTTGATCTCGGCAAGGATACCGGCGTCGTGAAGGTGCGCTACTATTGGTATTCGGAGCATGCCGAGGCGCTGGTCCAGGCCGATGAGCCTGCGCCCCAGTCATCGGACCAGTCCTCACTCTCGACAAGCCAACGGGCTCTGGAGGAAGAACGCGCGACTGGGCAACAGATCGTCGCGCGGCCGGCGCTCGTATCGACCGCCGAGAACGATCCACCCTTCGGTGGAAAGTTGACCATCCCGCGCGAGGCGGTGGGCACCATCCGGCTCTTAGCCGTCGCGGAGATTTCGCGTGGCCGGCTCGGGATCCAGACGTCCTTCGACGAAATTCTTGTGAAGGCCGAGCCTCCGAGCGAACTCACATCGATCGACTTCGAGACGGAAAAACCTCTCAAGCTCGGACGTGTTGGACAGGCCGCAAGTTACGAGCAAGTGGACTTTCGTGGAAAGACCATTGAATTGCCGATCGTCGGCCTCTTCGCCGATGGGATCACCCGCAGCCTCTCTTCCCCCTCGACCGGCACCACGATCACTTCTGCCAATCCTTCCGTCATCAAAGTGGAACCGTACGGCTTGCTCCGGCTCACCGGCAGCGGCCGCACGAGGTTGACGGTGACGAATCGGGGCAAGGAAGCCTCACTGGATGTCATTTCGGCCCTGTCCGATGAGCCGAACGAGCCGCCGATCGCCGAAGCCGGAGAGAATCGGACCGTGAAGGCGGGACGAAAGGTCGAATTGAACGGGCTCAAGAGCCGAGACCCGGAGGGCGAAGCGCTGTTCTATTATTGGAGCCAGGTCCGCGGCAGCAAGGTGCCGCTGCTCGATCTGAACATGCCCCGGGCCTCCTTCGTGGCCCCGACCGTGTCCGAACCGCGGCTGTTCCGCTTCAAGCTGCGGGTCTACGACAAGTTGGGAGCGGATAGTTTGCCGGCGTTTGTGGACGTCACGGTGGAACCATAGGGAATGGGGCGGTCCGGGTGATCCCGACCGCTCGCGCACCCCGCACACAGGATCAATCGCAACTTCTCGGGGTCGGGCGGTGCTCGGTGGACACGCGCACCCTTGGATCATCCCGGACCGCCCCATTGAAGAGAAGTAGGGAGCATGATCGGGGTCAGAGCATGATCGGGGTCAGGTCTTGCAATCACACAATGCTTCATGGGCAGGATTCGTTGAGACAGGTTGGTTTTCACGACCCCCGCTCCTGAGATCACCGGCACATCCGCATCCTGCGTCCGCTCAGAGTCGCGATCGCCAGTGATCAGAAACTCCACCGGAGGGCCTGTCGCGACAAGATCCAGAAAGATCCGGTCTGTTTCATCACGAACAGGAGTGTTGGTAGGATTTGGTTCGATGATTTCGACGAGTTCAGGAAAGTCAGCCAAGAATTCCGCTACGTCAACTCCAGCTCTCTGAAACAGTCTACGCAGACGCGGTCGAGACAACACAGCGCTCCGCTCAGCCAACGCGGGGGGACTCACAACAGGGACGAGAATGCCCGCAGCACCGCGTCTAAAATTTTCCCGGCTGGGCCTGCAGGAGAGAGGAGGCCGGAGACGATGATGTTGACGTCAACGATGACCCGCACGCTTCCGTCGCACAGCCATTGCCTGATGGGAGCTGGGTAGCGGAGTGAGGGTTCTTGATTCATTCGCAGCACCTCTCAGCCGTTGAACTATGCGGGCTATACGCCGCCGAGCGGTCCGCCGCCGTTCGGGCTCGATCAGCTGCACATTACCCTCCCGCTTAACCAACACAGGTCCCGCCTAGCCCTTCATTAGAGAAGAAGGTATCACCAAACCATCTTTGGTCTGCCGCAGCTTACTCATACCCTCTATCGCCAACAGGGTGCCAAGAATATCCGAGTCCCGCGTCGAACACATCTTGACTGCCGTTTCTAGGCCCTGCTCACCCGCATCGGTCCGTAGGTTTGGCGCGCCTTCCGCAATTCCGCGACATGCCGGCACAGAGCGGGGCCGAATGGGGAACGGAGAACCGCTTTGCGCATCGGCGCGATGGTGTTCTCCACCTTGTCGATCCGGTTCTTGAGTTGTTCGACCAATTCCTTCCCTGAGCGGGTCAGCCAGCCAAGTGAGCGATTCGCATACTCCAAGTCTTGAATGGAATATCGCACCGATTCGACTTCTTCCAGGCAGCGGAACTGCGCCCGGAGGAGGTCACTTCTGGTGAGGCCGGCGGCACGCCAGCGGTCCGGGCGCTTCTGTCCCCAGGTTGACAGCCGCTCGAACAACACCGCTCCCATCGTAAACGTGAACGTGGCGTGGAGAATGCCTCGGATGGGACGCAGGCTTCGGCGCCAAGGAGAATAGAACCGTTCTTGATTGTGATCTCCTTTATAGAAGACATACTTCCTGAGTAACAGGTTTAGATGGTGATGGCTGTTCTCATGGATTAGGTCGTCGATCAGGTCCAGTTGGTCCCGCTCGAACATATTGATGAAGGACAGGCCCGGCCTGTGGCGATAACTGAAGCTGACGACGCCGCTTGCTCGCAGCGGGACCACTCTCGTCGTAAACAGCGACAACAGATCGAGCCCCTCCGGCCAGGCTTCTTCGATCACGTCGATGGCCCGCCTGAGGCGAGGGAGCAAGGTCGGCGAGGAGGATCGCGCATCGCGAGGGATACGCTGGCGGTCATAGACCAATGTGGCCCCAAGCGTGAGCGCGTGCCGCCAACGGGCATCGGCTTCCTGCACGTAGCAGGGCGGATGGTATGTCCAAAACCATCTGGGGACATCCTTGGAGACGAGGATCACGGATCGCTTCCGACCGATCTTGAGGATCATCTCGCCAGCAAAGATTTCGAATTGCGCGGAGGAGCGCGTGCCGCCCGGCCGCATCGTTGTCGTGGAGGGCATTGCGACAAAGGCGCCGTCGATTCCAACCGGAAGCGTCTTCGCCGGTTCGGCGCGTTCGAGGTCAACATCGAGATCGCCCGGAACGATCCACCGTTTCCGCTGTTCTTGCCTCACCCATCGACAGGGTAAGCCGGGCACGAGTACCAGTGATTCCTGTATCAACTCTCGGCTCAACCGTTCGCACAGTCTGGTCAAGCGCGGAACGAGGCGCGAGGGTTCAGGACGACGATTCGGGAAGAGCTCGTCTAGATACGTATGTTCGTAGAATCGTTCTTGGCACTCGGCGAGAAACTGTTCGGCGAATTCCGATCGATCGGGCTCGCGTCCGAGTTGCGAGAAGACGTCGATGAAGTACAGCAGGTCGTTGAGGCCTTCGACCCACCCGACAACTTTCCAGGAATCCCACGCGTCCGGGCTCATCGAGTCATGAAGTAGCCGAAAGTAGGCAAGCGGCAGATCGAACCGAGCGACAGCCCCGGGGTACTGTCGCTCCAAATCGTCACAGAGCCCTCGAAGGAGCGACTTGATCGACCGGCGAAACGAGTGGTTCAATCGAACGAGATGGGCTATGCGGAACGGATCGAGGGACACAAGGGTCCAATTCGAGCGATCGTCAACCGATTCTCCGCGCACACTCTAGCGCAGGAACCTTCAGAGGAGCAACTTCGTGAAACTGGTAAGGGAGGAACTCGCAAATGGAAGGGTTGAAGAACCTGTTCGAATCGCCCGCCCTCCCCCGCCGTCCTCGGATGCCAGTCCCTTTGTCGGGCCACCACCAGGACGGCGGGATCTCGCACCGGCTTCAGGCGGTCATCGCCACAGAATGAGGCACCACCTCAACTTCCGGCTGCTGCTCGGGAACATCCACAAACACCAGCCTCGACACGTGCGACGCCTGAGCCGTCCGATGCTTCAGTATCAACGGGTCTACAATGTTGCCGCAGGACACACAACGCCAAGTCTTGATCCACATAGGCCCCAGGCTTTCTCGGATATCGAGAAGATGATCCTCGATCATCAGTCCATGACAGCGTGCGCACTTCATGTTCGCCTCCTTTGTTCTCGTCTCATCCGCAGTTCCGGTTCCCCTGTAGGCATGCGTCTCGGTTATTCGCAACGCTGATGCCATATCGGCGGTCACTATCAGGTCAAAATTCGGCTATTTCCTCGGCAATGCAACAACGTTAAAATTAGAGGGTTTACAGCCTGGATCCGCAGCACCCGGATCAAGCACCTCGCGATCTTCCCATCAATCGGGGAATCTGTACCGAAGCGATCCTTTGGAAGGCAGGTGAGAAGGAGACAGAATGTCGCTGTCTGCGGCGGAAATTGACGCTGTCGTGTCGGAAATTCGCCGGGCTCTCCTCGGTGGCTGGATTCAGAAAGTCTATCAACCTACCGATACTGCCGTGACCCTGGACATTCGTGTGCCGGGTCAGACTTTAGCCCTGCACCTCTCTATCCTCCCCAGCGCGGCAAGGCTCCACCTGCTCTCGACGCACCTACCGAATCCCGAGCGACCTCCTTCGTTTTGTCAGTTCTTGCGGGCTCACCTGCTCGGAGCGAGGGTCGAAGCGATCCAGCAATGGGACACAGACAGGATCGTCAAGATCAGGCTGCAAACCAAGCAGGGGATCCGGACACTGGCGGTGGAGCTTACAGGACGGAGCGCGAACCTCTACTATGTCGATGCAACAGGCTGCGCGCTGGCCGCCCTCCGGCCGGCGCCGGAACGGATCGGCAAGCCGTGGTTCGATGGAATCGGTCAACCCAGAACGGATCAGCCGCGGACCATGCAACAGCGGTTCGCGGTGCCATCCTCGTCACCGGACGTTCCGGACTATCCGCTCTCACGAGCGATCGAGCAGCATTATGCAAAGACGGAGCTGGAGTCGCAAATTCGGCGTCTCGAACACGAGCGCTTGCAGGGGTTGACCCGCCGGTTGAAACGTCTCAGCCGGCGCATCCTCGGCATGGAGGAGGATCTTGACAAGGCTCGGCGCTATGAATCCTACGGACGTTACGGCGAGTTGCTGAAAGCCCATCTCGCCCAGATACAGAAAGGACAGGACAGTGTGACCGTGGAGGACTACTTCGATCCCGACCTTGCTGTAATCACCATTCCATTGGACCCGGCCAAGAACCCCTTAGCCAACATGCACCAATACTTTCAGAAGCATCGGAAGTTTCTCGCGGCCGAGGCCGAGATCCGTCCGAGGCTGGAGGCGGCGGAACGGGAGCGGGCCGAACTCCGGGAAGAAATGGATCGCATTCGACGCGGCGAGTGGCCCCCGCCTCTTCCCGCGGAAAGACACGGCGACCGACGTCATGACAAGCCGACCGGTCGCCAGAACCGACCGGACTCAGCGCCCCGACGCCGCGGTCCCTTTCGCCGGTTTACGTCTCTGGACGGACATCCAATCTACGTGGGGCGGAACGCCCAGGAAAACGAAGAACTCACCCATCGGTTCGCACAGGGCGACGACTTGTGGCTTCATGCCCGCGGCGTGCCGGGCTCCCATGTGGTCGTACGCCTCCCGAAAGGCAGTGAGCCTCCGGTCGACACAATCCGCGACGCCGCCACGCTCGCAGTCCTTTACAGCGATTTCAAGAAGAGCGGAAAGGGCGACGTCATCTACACGAGAAAGAAGTGGGTCAAGAAGGCAAAGGGGCGAGCGCCCGGCACGGTGACGGTCACCCAGGAACGAACGATTTTCCTTCAACTGGAAAAGACGAGATCGGATCGTTTGAAAAGTACGGCCGAATAGGAGCCAGAGAGTCTGTTCCCGAGGCACAGACTCCCGGTGGATGATGCCTCGCCAATCAGTTTCTATGACCGGCAGACTGCGCTGGTATTCCCTCCCGCAAGCGTGTCTCCTGCGGCGGTGCCGAGCAGTTGATAATGGCCGAGCCCCAATTCCTTCCCATAGGCCTTGCCCACCAGAACGTCCTGCACATGTTGATGGTCCTGAGCGCGGAAGTATGAGCGCCCCTCCTTGAGCCCGTCGAATTCATGCCCTTCCAATGCCTTGACCACCGCTGAAGTCTCGGTAGAACCGGCCCGGCGTATCGCCTCCAGGATTTGCGTGGCCGCCGCATACCCAAGGTAGCAGCGCGAGGTAGGAGTGTGGTTGTACTTGTCGACCACCGCTTGGATGAAGCGTCTCGACCCTTCGGTCTTGATCTTCGGATCCCAGACCAGGCCCCAGATGCCGGCATTGTCGGCATAACCCAGCGGCCGCCCGATCTGCTCCCCTCCGATCATGCCGGCGATGCCGATCTTGTCCTTTACGAATTCCAGTTTGGCGCAGGTCTTGAGCGCGTGCACCAGATCCCACCCATAGAGATTGAGGATCACCGTCTGGGGATTGGCGGCCTTGGCTTTGGTCAGGGCCTCGGTGAAGTCGGTGGCGCCGAACGATATCTTGACAGAGCCCAGCACCTCACCCTTCTGCGCCTGACAGGCCTCGGCCAAGGCCTGCTCGGCGGACCTGCCGTCTAGCGTGTCCGCCGTGACCATGAACCAGCGCGGACCGTACTCCCTCACGATATAGGGCGCCACCGCATTGGACAGCATAGTGGCGCTGGGCATAAAGACAAACATGTGCGCGTCGCATCGTTCTTCGGTGAGGGCCGGAAGGTGCGCGCCCGTGACCATGAACAGTTTATGCTCCCGCTTGGCGACGTCACTGACTGCAAGCGCGCAATCCCCGTTGAAGGTTCCCATGAGGAAATCGACACGATCCTCCTTGATGAGTTTCAGGGCGGCCTTCCTGGCCATCTCCGGATCAGACGCGTCGTCGGCCTCCACGATCGCTACGGAACGCCCTAGGACGCCAGCCTGCTTGTTATAGAGATCCACGGCCACGTGCGCGCCATGCACATCATGAATGGAGGAGGTTCTGTAGGGACTCGTAAGTGGATCGATGATCCCGATCTTGATGGGCTCGTCGGACATCTGTTCCACCAGCCTCGCACGGGTTGGAGCTGCCCCCGCGGTTTCGTCATCGGCACCTCCCGCCCAACGGGGGATGCCTTCAAGCAACGCCGTTCCGCTTGCGACCGCCGACCATTGCAAGAACCGACGTCTGGATATCCGACTCATGTCCGTGTCTCCTTCTGTAGGACTTGGGGAATGCACGGATGGGATGCAAGAGTGCGGCCAACGCTCAACCCCGCCTCGCCATTGAAATGAGAGCGAATAGAGCGGAGACGAGGTGTATCCTTTATCCTACTACGTGGCTCGTCGTAGTTCATGTCGCCCGAAGAATGGGATTTCTCAGCCGGATGAACGCGGGCTACGCGAAGTGGAGATGACGCTTCGACGAACTCGGCCAGACGCAGGTCTCGATTACCATTCCGTATGAGGAAGACCGGAGGTCGTTGAACTCTCGGGGGTACGGTGGAAGCAATCCGATCGGTTGGGACGGGAGCACATCCGACATGGGTCGGCTGAGCGCCGCCGGCTGACAGAACGGCTCAACCCGATCAGACTCACCAGAGACAAGTGGGCGGGTGAGCGGACGGGGTTCCGTTATCCATCGCACTCCAGCATGACTCGCTCCGGGACAGTTCGGCTTGCCCGTTGCAAATATCCAAGATCATGGTTCTGTGGACCTTCCGTCCGGCATGTTCCCGCTACTCCCCCACCCGCACCAACAGGCCCTTCTCCTTACAGACTTCAAACGTCCAATGAAACACCGCGATGACCACAGCCAAGTACAAGAGGTTGAGCCCGATGGCCCAGGTCAGGTGGGAGGCGGAGAGCATGCCGTCCCTCAAGACTCCCCGCATGCCCTCAAAAATATGAGCTGCAGGATTCATCCACGCGATGCCCTGTAACCAGGCGGGCAGCACGTCGAGCGGATAGAACACGCAGGAAATCGGCTGAAACAGGAACACCATGCTCCACGCCAGCACCTCCGCTTCGTGGCCGAATCGCATGATCAACGAGGTCGTGAGGACGCCGATCGTCCAGCCGGTGATTACGAGGTTGAGGACGAAGGGAATGAGCGCCAGACCGATGACAAACACGTTATACGAATAAAACGCGTAGGCGCAGAGCGTCATCACGCAGGCGACGGCCGCCACTTTGAAGATGCTCATCGCCATGGTCGAGGCGAGAAACTCGCTGGGCTTCAAGGGACTGGCGAATAGGTTCAAGAGATTGCGGGCCCAGATCTCTTCGAGAAAGGTGATCGTGATCCCTTGCTGCGCTCGAAACAACACATCCCACAGAATAAGAGCGCCAAGGAAGAACGTCACCAGTCCGGGCACCTGTCCTTCATGTCTCATGAGATAGACCGTGATGAATCCCCAGATGACCAGGTCCAGCAGCGGCCAGTAGAAAATCTCCATGATCCGAGGCAGACTGCGCTTGTAGAGATACAAATGCCGGCTCAGAAGCGCGATGACCCGATGCCACTTCATCAGGATTGCTCCCTCGCCAAACGGAGAAAGACCTCTTCGAGATCCCGGTCCCCGAACCGTGCGGTAATTTCGCCCGCGGTGCCTTCCGCGACGATCTTGCCGCGCTGCAGAAAGATGATGCGGTCGGACATCTCTTCCATCTCGCGCATGTTGTGAGATGTGTACAACATGCTCAACCCCGTCGACCTGCGGACATCCTGAAGCAGCGCGCGGATCTTGTGGGCAATGTCGGGATCGAGGCTGGCAGTCGGCTCGTCCAGAAACAGGACTTTGGGTTCGGTCAAGATCGCCTTGGCGAGAGTCAGGCGGGTCATCTGTCCAGACGAGAGTCTGCGCGTCAGCTTGTGACGCATCTCTTCCATCTCCAACTGCTTCATCACCTCATCAAGACGTTGTTCCACATGCGTGAGGCCGTACAATCGGGCGACCACGCGTAGATTTTCTTCCACGGTCAGAGAATAGGGCATCGAGATGTAGGTGGAAGAAAAATTGACCTGCTGCATGATCGCCTCGCGATGCGACGCGAGGTCGAGCCCGAACATGCGGATCGTGCCGCTCGTCGGGGTGATCAGGCCCAATAACATCTGGATGGTCGTCGTCTTGCCGGCTCCATTCGGCCCAAGCAATCCCAGAATCTCGCCGGGTTGAATATCGAACGAGATATCGTTTACGGCGACGAAGTCGCCGAACCGCTTCGTGAGACGGCGCACCTGGACGATCGGCGTCATCATAAGGCATCGCGGGATCGCCCCGCCTAGAACAACAGATCCTGGACTTTTTCAGGCAGGTGGCAGGTCTCGCACTTCCGGCTCAGCACCGCGCCGTCGTGCTCGGTCTTCCCATCGTGACAACGGAAGCAGTCCGCCATCGCTTTCCTGTAGAGGACGCTGCCTCGGGGATGCCGTGGCTCGTTCGGTTTGCCGTCGGCCTCCACATGTCCGCGAGGAACGATAATCGGGTACCCCTTGATGGGCTCTCCATGCACCACCCGCGAATGGCAGGTGACACAGCCCTCCCCTTTCTCACGCTTGGCGAACGCGTTCATGTGTTTCCGATGGCTCATCACCAACCCCACTTCCTTGACCGGAGAAGGCAGATCGCGCGGCGCGACTTCCGAGACTCTCAAAATCTCGCGATGGCATCCCAAGCACAGTTCGGAGTGCACGGTCGCGTCCAACTCATGCGGCGCGGTGGGCCTGCCGAACCACGTAATCAGCACATCCTTCGTTCCGGCATAGGCCTTGTCATGCAACCATCCTAGCGGCGTGCTCCGCACATGGCAGTCCACGCACGACACCTCTTTGTGCGAGGATCTGGCCCAGCTCTCGTAAGAGGGCGCGATGGTATGACAGGACGCGCAGAATTCCGGCTGGTTTGTAAGGTGTAGCCCGCCGCCGCCGAGGGCCCCTGCCCCGGCCACGACGGCCAGGACGACCCAGGGAGAGTATTTATGTCTCATTCCGCGGACGTCGAGGAAAATGAGAGATGATCAGTCGGGCCACCGCGGAGATATCGTCCGCATCGAGGACGGGGACGGAGACGGTGACCGGCTTATTCGAGACGACCGCCAAAAGCCCTTCCGGGGAGACCGACACTTCCCCCGGCTGATCCCTGACCACTAAAATCTTGGGATACCCATCGCTCTTCCACCCTTCGGCGATGATCAGGTCCGTATCCTCGTCCAGAAACCGATCTCGCACGTCTTCCGGTTTGACTTCATCGGACACGTCGGCAAACATGGCAAGGCTTCCCTTGGAGAGCACCACCACCGCGCTGGCCCCCGCACGCTTGTGACGCCAACTGTCCTTGCCTTCCGTATCAAGGTCGAACCCGTGGCCGGCATGCTTCACCGTCGCCACCTTATAACCGGCACGGACCAGTTCAGGAATGATCCGTTCGATGACGGTCGTTTTCCCGCTATTCGAACGTCCAACGAAGCAGACCACCGGGATTGCCATGACGCGCGCTCCTTTACCCTGTCAGCAACAGGACTGCCGGTGGCCTGTCGACGGCTGGCACCCAATTTCATGCGTCCAGAGGGGCCCGCCAAGAACCTGGACGCTTACCCAGTCGCCGGGTTTCACCCGCTCCACCTCGGCAGGCACATCGATCAGACAATTGGCCCTCACCATCGACGTCAGGATTCCGGAGCCTTGATCGCCCGTCGTCCGGACATGAAACACATCCTGTTCTCTGGTGAGAATCCCTCGCAAGAAATGCCGGCGATCGTTTCGCTTGGAAAAATTTTCCTGAAACTGCGCCCGAACAACCGGACGTCCGTAGCTGCGATGGCCTCCCATCCTCAGCATAGCCGGGCGCACCAATTGCTCGAACGTCACCATGGAGGACACAGGATTGCCGGGAAGCCCGAAGGCCAATTTTCCCTGAATTTTCCCGAAGGCCAACGGCTGGCCCGGTCTGATGGCCAGCTTCCAGAAATGCATTTCGGCCCCGAGGTCCCGGAACACTGCCTTCGTAAAATCATAATCACCCATCGATACTCCGCCCGAGAGTACGAGAATGTCGGCGTTGAGCCCATGGGAAATCTTCTCGGTCAGTGCCGCCGGATTGTCCCTGGCGATCCCCAACAGGATCGGCACGCCTCCGGCTTCCTGCACCGCCGCCGCAATCCCGTAGCTGTTGGAATTGATGATCTTGTCTTCGCTGAACCGTTCGTCAAGGTCCGCTAGCTCATCTCCGGTTGAGAGAATCGCAACCCGCGGCCGTTGGTAGACCAGCACGAAGGACCGCGCCAGAATGGCCAGCATGCCGGCTTCACCCGGTCGGATCGCCATGCCTTGGGGGATGATGCACTCCCCTTTCTTCACATCCTCGCCCTGCGGCCGAATATTCGCGCCCCGCGGCTCCACCTTGAAGACACGCACCGAGTCGGGCGTGTGTTCGGTGTCTTCCACCTTGATGACGGTATCGGCTCCGCTCGGCACCGGCGCCCCGGTCATGATTCGGATGGCCTGTCGGGGACCAACGCACTTGGACGGCATCTTGCCGGCCGGCACGTCTTCGACAATCGTCAATTCCACCGGTTTGGCGATCGCATGATCCTGCTTGATGTCGTCCCATCGAACCGCAAATCCATCCATCGCAGAATTGTCCCACGGCGGGTTGTCCCGCTGCGCGACGATGTCCTCACCAAGCACACGCCCCAACGTATCCAAGATCGGAATCTTCTCCAATCCAAGCGGCCGGGCCGCCTCAAGTACGATCCGTTGAGCTTCCTCTAAGGGCGTCAGACCTTGCATGGGGCCGTTTTCTCCGTCTTCTCGTCAGTGCTGGTGCCGAGGCGCGATATTGACCAGCGACCCGGCCTTCTTGCAGAACGCCTCCACCTTGTTCGCGATGCCGTGGAACGCGTCGGCGGTGGCGGTGTCGGAATAGAACATCGCGAAAGGTTCCCCTGCGTCCGATTGCGTAACGACATCGGGGTCCAGGGGAATGCGTCCAAGGAAGGGCACGCCCATATCCAAGGCGGAAGCTTCTCCCCCTCCTTTACGAAAGACCTCGATATGGTGATGGCAATGCGGGCATTCGAGGCCGCTCATGTTCTCAACGATGCCGATGATCGGCACCTCGCTGTCACGGCAGAACGTGACGGATTTGCGGGAATCCAAGAGGGCCACCTCCTGCGGCGTGGTCACGATCACAGCCCCGCTCACGCCACCGAGCAGATCAATCGTCGTCACCGACTCGTTCCCCGTCCCAGGCGGCAGATCGATCAACAGGAAGTTGAGGTCCTGCCATTCAACGCCTCCGAGCAACTGATTGATGAACTCATACTTGTACGCATCGCGCCAAATGATGGGATCGTCGGAATTCTGGAGAAGGAACGACATCGATGCGATCTTCAGATTGTAGGCCTGAAAGGGAATGATCCCGCCGGATGTGCTGATCTTGAGCTTCTGCCCTTCCGCGCCCACCATCTTGGGAATGTTCGGCCCGTGGATGTCCAAATCGCAGACCCCGACGTGCCACCCCTTCAAAGCCAGGCTGACGGCCAGATTGGTCGTGACGGTACTCTTCCCGACCCCGCCCTTATTGCTCATGACGAGAACTTTGTATTCGATGCGTTCCATCCGCTTGGAGACCAGCCAGCGACTGTGGCCTTCCTTGTCCTTTTGACACCGTTCGGTTTCGTCGCAGATGGCACAGGCCCAGAGATAGGTGCACACGTCGCCGCTGCCCGACCCCGGCGTGTTGATGATATTCAATTCCTTCGGCATGATGCATCCTCTATAGATGACCGCAATGCGTGCTGCCCACATCGAGCCCGGACCGGCTCAGTGTCGGTGGCTCGCCGGCTGCTTGTGGATTTTCCCTACCGCATGTTCGAGAATCGGCAAGATCACGCCCAGGTTGTCTTTCGCTCCCCGTGAGCTGCCCGGCAGGTTGACAATCAAGGTACTGCCGCGGATTCCTGCGGTTCCCCGGGATAGCATCGCGGTTTTGACTTTTTTCACGCTCTCTTGTCGCATCGCCTCGCCGATCCCAGGAACCTCCTTCTCGACGACGTCCCTGGTGGCTTCCGGCGCCCAGTCCGTAGGGCGCACTCCGGTTCCTCCGATGGTCAGGATCAGGTCGGTCCCTCCTGCATCCGCCACCGCAGCGAGTCGCTCGGCAACCGTTCGCCGGTCGTCCGCCACGATGTCATAGGAATTCACCCTCCCCGGAATCTCCGCTACCATCTGCTCCAATGCAACACGGCCCGTGTCCTCTTCGCTCCCGGAGACGATCTTGCTGCTGATCACGATCACGGCCACCTGAAGCATGGGGGGTCATGAGCGTCCGATGCCGCTGGGAACGGCCACGTACTCGTCTTCCGACTTTCCGCCTGGTCGCGCCATCTTGGGTGCGCCTTGCGCATGGGCCGCCGCCGGCACGCCTCCAGATGGCTCTGCGTCCTCAGTCGCTTCCATCCGTTTCCTTTTATTGAAGAACCCGGCGCTGACAATCCCGACCTCATAAAAGACGTACATCGGGACCGCCATCAGGCATTGATTGAAGGGGTCTGGAGTGGGAGTGAGGATCGCCGCGAAGATAAAGGCGGCCAGAAACGCCCACTTGCGGTAGCGCTTCAAGAATGGCGCATCGACCCACCCCAGCTTTGCCATCAACGTGATGGCAAGCGGTACCTCGAAGATCATGCCGAACACCAGCAGGAACCAGAGGGCAAACCCGACGTATTGAGCGATCGAGAGCTGGGGGATGAATCCGGCGTTCACGCCATAGGAAATCAGGAAGTTCAACGCAAAGGGCAGCACAAAGAAGAACGAGAACAGAACTCCCGCATAGAACGCGAGCGAACTCAGCAGCACGAAGGGACCCACAAACCGCCGTTCCTGCGCATGCAGGCCCGGGACCGTGAACTGCCACAGCTCGAAGAGGATGTACGGCGCCGCCAGGACGACCGCGAAAAGTCCGGCCACCTTGACGTTCTGCCACAGCGCCTCCGCCGGGGCGAGAAAGACGAAAGGGACGGCCGGCAGATCAGTAGGCACCCACTCCAGCGTCCGAGGCACAAACATGTTCTGGAGCGGCACCCTGATCCATTTCACGAGCGTGTCCGCGTAGAAGAAGGTGGCGACGAACACGACGCCGGTGACCAATACAGCCCGGGTCAATCGCGCCTGGAGCTCCACCAGGTGCTCCATGACCGGCATTTTCTTGTCTTCCAGCGGACGGAAGACCGAATCCTGAAGCCATTCCCACACCTTGGAGGGCTTCTTGTCTTGTGCCTTGTCTTTTGCCATAACGGCTACATGCGACGGCCTCGATCAGATAACTGACGCGTTTACTTCGGGTTTACGGCGACAAACAGTGTGTTACCTTGTCGGCTCAACAACAGCACAACCGGCTCATCCTTTTTGACCTTGGCCGACGCTTTACCATAGTCCTCGACGGTCTTGATCGGCTCCCGATTCACTTCCTGGATCACATCGCCGCGTTGCAAACCCGCCGCTTCCGCCGCCGTCCCTGACTCGACCGAGCTGATCAATACGCCGGCGGTCTTCGCGGGAAGGTTGAACTGATTGAGCATCGCGGCATCCAGCGGCTGCACGCGCAGCGCCGCCAGCACATTGTCGGGCAGCTTCGCCGGTTCCGGTGCTGCCGGAGGGGCCGGCTCTCTCCGCGCCAGCATTTCATCCGAGGGCCGCTCGGCGACCTTGACGTTGAGCACCTGCTCCTTTCCATCCCTCAAGATCTTGATCTCGGCATCCCGCCCCACGATCGTTCGGGCGACCAGGTTTCGAAGCTGACTCACGCTCTGCACCTCTTTCCCATTGAATGCCACGACCACATCACCGCGCTTGATGCCGGCCACGAAAGACGGGCCATTCTCGTTCACGTCGCTGATCAGCACTCCTTTGCGATCTTCCGGAATCTTGAACGACTTGGCCAATGCGGGTGTGATTTCTTGGATGGCGACTCCCATCCAACCCCGCACCACCTTACCGGAACGCGCCAAACTGTCCACGATATCAACCGCAATCGTGCTCGGAATGGCAAACCCGATTCCCTCGGAACCGCCGGTGCGTGAGAAGATCGCGGTGTTGATGCCGATCAACTCACCCTCCATATTCACCAGGGCGCCCCCGGAGTTGCCGGGATTGATCGCTGCATCGGTCTGGATAAAATCCTCGTAATCCGCGATACCGACGTTGCCGCGACCCAACGCGCTGATGATGCCCAGCGTGACGGTGCTGCTCAAACCAAAGGGACTCCCGACAGCCAGCACGACGTCTCCAACCTGTAACTTTTCATAATCCGCCCATTTCAAAGGCATCGGCAAATTGGTCGCCTCGATTTTGATGACGGCCAGGTCGGACTTTGGGTCGGTCCCGATCACCTTACCCGGAAACTCACGCTTGTCGCTCAGCGTGACTGTGATTTGTGAAGCGTTTTCCACCACATGGTTGTTGGTGACAATGTGCCCGGCCGCGTCGATGATGACGCCGGACCCTGCGCTCTGCTCCGGCCGGCCGTGGGGACCTGGAGTGGGTGGACCGGGCGGTTCCATTCCTGGCGGCTCCTCTCCGGGCGGTCCCCCCGGAGGTCCACCGAATGGGCCAGGCGGAATCTGCCGGCGCCCCTCTCGCCGTCCTTCTCCTCCTGTCACCGCAATGTTGACGACCGCCGGGGTCACCTTTTTGACGATTTCGGAAAACCCTTGGGAGAACGCGGCGGGCACGGCAGCCTGTCCGGTCGGAATCCCATTAGTTCCGAATCCCGTTGTGAGCAGTAGCCCCGCCAGAGCTACCCCGCCAACCCACCGTCCGATCATTCCCCTCGTTGCCGTCCGTCCAATCTTCATTGGTCCTCCCATCACATGTAAACCATTCGCCCCAGAGACAACCCTTCGATTCGACGCCAAGCCCGCGCAACCGCAGACGAGCATCCCCCTTCAAGGGTGGCGTGAAGTCAACGCATTCTACAACAAGAGAAAAGGCCTCTTCAAAGAGGAAAAGTCCATGGTTTGACGGTAGTCGAGACCAAAACGGGACGACGCTGAGCGAAACCGTCGTCGGTCGTCGTCAGACCGCGCGAGCGCGAGGCTATGGTTGCTTCAGGAAGGTGTGCCTGAGGAGGAGAGCATCGTGGAGGGGCGTGCAGCATGGGAGCGGCGCGCTCCAAATGCCGCAATATCTGGGTCCGACCGGAGTCCTATTCGGACTCTACGCAACGATCTGCTGGTAAGGCTGTACCCCTCAGTCCGCACCGCTAAAATCGGCGGAAGGCTGAAAAACGAGAGGGTTTGATCGTCCGAGGCCGGATCAGACCTTGGCCAGGATACCGTGGTGCCCCATGGGCACTCTGGAAAGACGATCGGGAGGCAGCACTGCCGGAGCCAATGATGTCTGCAAGCCTGATGAGAGCGAAGGTGGCGCCATCACGGTGCGGGAATAGAGCGCCGCCGCCTGGCTGCGGCGGGAAATATTCAGCTTTTTATACATGCTCACCAAGTAGTTCTTGACCGTCTTGTCGCTGAGCTTCATCTCACGCGCAATTTCTTTGTTAGTGAGCCCCTGGGCAACCAGTGGGAGCAACCGCCTCTCCTGAGCCGACAACGGGGTACGTCGCCGTCCTGATTCTCTGGTGTCACGGATCATGCCGAACAATGTGCCGGTCAACCGTGGATCGATGATACTGTCGCCTGACGCAACGATTCGAACTGCGCGGACCAATTCTTCGGACGAGATATTCTTCAGCAGACAGCCGTGTATACCGGCACGTACGATCGCCGCCAAGGTCGCTTCCTCGAACGTATGGGCAAAAAACAAGATCCTCGTCCCGGGATGGCGGGTGAGCGTGTCATTGACCTCGTCGAGCAATCCCGGGTGGGACACCGAAATGTCCATAATGACAACATCGGGATTGATGCGAGCGAGTTTGGGGACGGCCTCCTCCCAAGTGACCGCCTCATCCGACACGACAATGTCCTGATATCGGTCGAACACGCTACGCATGCCGATCCGTTCAAGTTCCAACGGATCGACGATGAGGATTTTGACCCGTTTCAGACCGTCGACGTCCCTGTCATCTGCCGGGGCATGGTGAAGACGTGTGCGCATATGACTCCTTCTTGGTTCCTCAAACTGGGTCTGATCTTAAGCATATGTCATGCCACAACACCGACCAATTGCGCGAGATTTTTCATCAAATGAGACCATCGGAAGAATTTGATATCTCACGCGTTCTGTATGAGTCGCGAAAGCCCGAATTCTCGCATCGGGCGAATAGCTTCGTGAACCTGGAGCGAAAACCCTCATGCTATGGTATGACCACCATGGTCCCGGCACCCTCACTCGTCACATTCATATCTACTTCCCAGCCACGACTGAAGATGAGAACTCGGTCATAGCTTGGGTGCCCGCAGTCCCCACCGCTGAAGTTTCATATAGAGCGCCTTGTAATCGATCCTCAGACGGCGGGCGGTTTCGGCCTTGTTCCACCCGGTCTCTTCCAAGACTTGCATCACCGCGGCACGCTGTGCCTCCTCGGCCGCGCAGCGCCCGATTTCAGCGAGTGAGCGGCCGCCGATCGGCCGATGATGCCCTGGTCCCGTCGGCCGTGCCGCTGAGTCGTACGACGATTCGCCGACCTTGGCCAGTCCACGGACTGCGGCGGGCAGATGAGGCGGGCGTATGATTCGGTCGGCGAGAATCACTGCGGCCCGGATCGAGTTTTCCAATTCACGGACATTCCCGGGCCACTGATGATGTTCTAGCAGTCGTAAGGCATCCGTCGAAATGCCCTGCACCCTCGTCTTGTATGTCCGGTTCGCTTCCATAAGGATCACATGGGCCAGCAACGGAATATCCTCTCTTCGCTCACGGAGGGGAGGCACCCGGATCGTCACGGTGTTGAGGCGAAAGTACAGATCTCGCCGGAATGTGCCGCGTTCCACCATCTCATCGAGATTGGCGTTGGTCGCTGCCAGAATCCGGACATCGGCCTGGATGGTGTGCCGTCCGCCAAGACGGTCGAATTCCTTGAATTGCAGCACGCGCAGGAACTTGGCCTGAACGGCCAGCGGCAGATTGCCCACTTCGTCAAGCAGCAGCGTCCCGCTTTCGGCACGCTCGATCCGCCCGGGCCGCGTCTGCGTGGCACCGGTGAAGGCACCGGCTTCATGGCCGAACAACTCCGACTCGACCAGATCCTGCGGAATGGCCCCGCAGTCCAGCGGTAGAAATGGTGCCTGACGCCGGGTGCTCAGTCCATGCAGGACCCGAGCAACCAATTCCTTTCCGGTCCCGCTCTCTCCGAGAATCAGTACGGGCACGTCGTACGATGAAACCCGCTTTATGTGCTCGATCATGTCGAGGATAGCCGGACTCATCCCCACGATGGCGCTCAACGCAAACGGTTTCACCCCATCGCCCGATAAGGTCGCCACCTCGTGTGTCAGTTCCTGGAGCCGGAGACAATTCCTAATCGTGATTCCTAGCTTGGGAAGGGTCACCGGCTTGGTGACATAGTCAAATGCGCCAGCCTGCACCGCTTCTTCGGCGTCCTTTTGGCTCACGAATCCGGACAACATGATGACTCGATAGGGACCCAGTTCCGGAAGTAGTTGCGACTTGAGTAAATCAAGGCCCGTCCCATCGGATAGGCGCATGTCGAGGATCACCAAGTCCGGATGATCGCGGCGGACGATCGCCGCCGCCGCCTGCGCGCTGTTGGCAGTCGCCGGTTCATACCCTTCCTCCTTGAGAAAGCCTTCCAGCATCCCCAGAATAAGAGGATCGTCATCAACAACGAGAACGCGAGCAGCGCTGGTCGACATGAATTACGGCTCCTGCGGATGCAGGCGTCCACGTTTCCGAGCCCGGTCGGTCGTGGACGGATTGGAACAGGACGGACCCGAGTCAGGCGTTGCGACCGCGGGCAGCCGGACGGTGAAGCTGGTACCCTCTCCTGGACGGCTTTCGCAGCCGATCGTGCCGCACAGTTCGGATACGATGCGATGACAAATGGCCAAACCAAGGCCCGTCCCTTCTCCGACCGGTTTGGTTGTGTAGAACGGATCGAAAATATGCGGGACATGCTCGGCCGGGATGCCGGTGCCGTTGTCCTGAATACGACAGACCACGACACAGGCGCCCTGGTGCTCTTCTTTCGACAAGCCCACGCGGATCAGCCCCCTGCCGCCCACCGGATCGATAGCCTGCCGCGCGTTGGTAAGCAGATTAAGCAGGACCTGCAACATGGATTGGGGGTCCGCAGACACCACCGGAAGCTCGGGCTCGACCTCCGTCTCTACACGGATCTGACGCGACCGTAGGTCTGTCCGGACCAGGAAAAGCGCCTGCCGCACGATGCTTTCCAGGTTGCAGAGCTCCCGTCGCCCGGTTGATGAATGCGCGCTGCTCAAGAAATGGTTGACGATGGTCGTCGCGCGCGCGGCGGCTTCCTGTGCAGCGCCTAATTCCTGGCGCACGGCCTTCACTTGGCTTTTCTCCAGCTTGCGTTCGATCAGATGCAAATGCCCCGTAATCACAAACAGCGGGTTATTCAATTCGTGCGCCACACCCGCGACAATGGTTCCCAGTGTGGCCAGGCGATCGGCATGGCGGAGACGTCGCTCCAGCAGCTTCCGTTCGGTCACATCCGTCAGCAAGCCCAGATACCCGATCGGCTTCCCCTCACTGTCCGTCAGCGCCCGCACCCAACAGGCCAGCTCCAGCACCTTCCCGTCTCGGCGTTTACCGACCACATGAATGTCCCTGACCGCCTCCTCCCGTGCCGCCTCCTCCCAGATCGCCCGCGACTCGTTTTCCAAATTGGCAGGCACATAGGGAAGCGGGCGACCGATGACCTCGTGCGCACTCCACCCGAACATCGCTTCCGCCGCCATATTCCAGGATGCCACCTTGCCATCATTGTCCCGCATGATGATCGCGAGCGGCGAGGCATCCACCAATGTCTGGAGCAACTGGGTCGTTGCCTTGAGCGCGTGCTCCGCCCGCTTCTGCTCAGTGATGTCCCGAGCAATGCCGACCAGCAACGTTACCTCTCCACGATCATCCGTGGCTCGCTGCCCGCGATCGTGAATCCAGCGTTCCGTTCCGTCCGGCTTGACGATCCGATATTCCACATCGTAGGCCGGCGATCCCGCCATCCACTGCTCGAAGGCCTGCTGCGCTCGATCCCGATCGATCGGGTGGACGGCCGAGAGCCACTGGCGTGGATCGCGATAATGTTCTGCCGCGGGACGGCCCCACAGCCGTTCGAACGCATCATTGATATAGACCAGCCGAAGCGGGTTCGGGCTCATAATCCAAAACACATCGTTGACCGTGTCGGCAAACGTCCGAAACCGCGATTCACTCGCCCGCAGCGCCTGTTCCGCCCGTTGGCGCTCCAGCTCGGCCGCGGCGCGGCTGGCAAAAATCGCTAACAGCGATCGGGCTTCGTCGCGTCGGAGCAGCGGGGTGCATTTCATGACGGCCAGGACTCCGAGAGAGCGGCCCTCACTGTCGTCGAGCGGCACCCCGATGTAACTTTCCACTTCGAAGCGCCTGAGGAGAGGATCTGCCGGAAACAGGTCGCGGAGCCGCTGATCGTATATCTGCACCGACTGCCCGATGACGGTTTCGGACGGCGAGCCGGTCAACGGATAATCGAAGTTCGGCAACCGTTGTCCGCGCCCTCTGACCGCGATTGTCCGGATCACACCAGTGTCCGATGGATGCGGGATCGCGACAAAGGCATACTCGGCGTCCAACGACGTACAGAGGTGTTCCACCAGAGAATGGAACAACGCCTCACCTGTAGCGGTTGACACCCCCTTGGCCGCCTGGAGGAGCCGTTCCTCCGCCCGCTTTCGAGCGGTAATATCGGTCAGGATGCCGTTCCAGACAATGCTCCCATCCGGCCGAGGAAGCTCCGGAATGGAATCCCCTCGCAGCCATTTGATCGAGCCGTCATCCAATCCTACGCGGAATTCATGACCCCAGGGAGACAATCCTTCTGCCGACTGTTGGATGGAGACCTGAAGGTCGCCCAGATCTTCTGCCAGCCCAAACCTCCAGGCCTCCCGGACATCTCGCATCACCGCTCCCGCTTCGACGCCCAGAATCTCCTTCACCCCCCGGCTCATGAAGAGGAACCGATCGGTCCCATCTGGACTCAATTGGTACTGATAGACAGCCCCGGGAATGGCGTCCGTAATCCGCTGGAGCCGCAACTCCGTCTCGCGCAGCGCCTCCTCCGCCTTTCGGCGCAAGGTAATATCACGCGCGATGCCGAGCACCCCGATGATCGCCCCATTTTTCTGGTAGACCCCTCCTGCACACTCCATCGACAACCATTCCCCATCCCGCGTCCGCAGCCGGAGTTCGACCCGATTATCTCTAACGCCGGATAGGATATCGTCCAAGGACTGGAGGGCGAGCGCACGATCGTCCGGATGAACCAAGTCGGCAAAGAGCTGTCCAAGCCAGCCTTGCCGCGAGTAGCCGGTCCGTGCCTCAAAGGCGGGATTGATGGACAGGATCAGCCCGGCCGGCGACAGCAGGTAGACGATGTCTCTGAGGTTCTCGACCAACGAGCGGTACTGTGCTTCGCTTTGTCGCAACGCCTCCTCCGCACGCGCTCGATCAGTCAGATCGTGACAAGTACAGATGTACCCGTCGAACTCGCCGGCCTCGTTCATCACGCTCGACAGCGCTACCTCGATTGGAAACTGCGAGCCATCCCGGCGCCTCCCCGTGAGCTCGCCGCGCCATCGCCCCTCCCGTAACAAGAGCGGAAAGATCCTCTGCTCGTAGTCGGCCACCAATTCGGACGGAGTGATGTTCTTCCAGGTCTTGCCAATCAACTCTTCCTGCTCATACCCGTATAGCTCGGCATGCGCTCGATTGATATACGTATATGTGCCGGCCTTGTCCAGCAGCGCCATCCCTTCCATGGCGGTATCAATCGCCCGCCTCATCACCGAATTCGCCTCCTCCACGAGTTTCCGAGAGGTGACGTCCACGGCGGTCCCGACCAACTTGACCGCGCGACCGTTGCCGTCCCGAGTGGCCGAGCCTCGAAGATGCGTCCAGACGATCGACCCGTCCTTGTGAAGCATCCGCAACAGGCATTCATAGTTGTCCGTCAGCCGATCGATGATCGCGATGGTGGCGTCTGTGGCCAGCCGCCTGTCTTCGGGATGAATGAGGGTGAACCAGTTCAGGCTTTTTTCATCCCATTCTTCCCGTCCATAGCCGAACAACGTCTTGAAGTTGAGATCTCCTTGGGATCGGCCGGCGAGGAAGTCGTACTCCCAGACTCCAACTCGTCCCGCCACGGCGGCCCGGGCGTACCGTTCCTCACTCTCACGGAGCAACTGTTCGGTCCGCTTGCGCTCGGTGATGTCCCGTACCGCACTCAGCAGGACCGGTTCGCCCCGATAGCGAAACGGCGACGTCCGAACCTCGATGGGAATGAGGGTGCCGTCTTGACGTTGACCAACGCCTTCCGACTCGAATGTGCGTCCCTCAGCCGATGCGGCCGCAGCGCGCTCGACGTGAGCACCGAAATCAGCATGGATGATGTGCCGGCATGACAGGCCAAGCAACTCCTCCCTGGAATACCCGTAGAGTTTCAAGACTGCGGGATTGACGTCCAGAATGCCTCCTTCATAACTGATCACCAACAGCGCATCCGGCGCGGACTCAAAGAGGCACCGGCACCGTTCTTCGCTTTCGCGCAGTGCCTCTTGGGCGCGCCGCTGCTCGGTGAGCACCTCGGTGTACAGGACCAACCCGGCGACCACCCCCTCTTCGCCATACCAGGGCCTGATCTCCCAACGGACCCAATCCCGGCTGCCGTCATGGCGAAGGAAGTACTCGCCGTCAGAACCTTCAACGGCGCCGGCGAGGCAACGTTGGTGAATCTCCAGCCACCTCGGCATGGACCGGATTTCCGGAAAGACGTCGTAGTGGTGCTCCCCAATGATGCGGCGATCGCCCAGCCTATGATCGTCCAACCACCGCCGGCTTGCGGCCAGGTACCGCAACTCCGTGTCCAAGATCGCCACGGCCGCCGGAATCTGTTCCATGACCAACAACAGGGCCGCATGCCCGGACGCCGCCAGGTCGAGATTGAGCGGGCGCATCATGCCCCTCCTACCCGACTGGCGAAGCGCCTGCTGACGGCAGACTCCTCAATCTTCATGATTCGACTCCGGATGCGAACGGTGTTTCGTCCTCACGGTGCCGGTCCGCATGAGCAAGCGGCTCCTGCCCCTCTTACCCTCCGGTCGATTCATCCGCCCGTGCTACCTGCGCGACCATCCGCTATGAAGACAGGCGTGGTTGTGTCGTGACCGCGCTCTTGGCCACAGCCGCGGCCATCGGGATACTGAACGCCCCTTCCCAATCCATCTCGGCTGGTACCGGGCGACGTGCCTCCACAGTCTCCGCCCGAGACAGCGCCAATACGATGTTCTTGCCGCCGAACCCGAAGCTGTTGATGAGCGCCCGCTGGATGGCCGCCGGCCGCCCGTGCCCTGGAACGTAATCCAAATCGCAATCGGGGTCCGGGTCGGTCAGATTCAGCGTCGGTGGCACAAACTGATGTTCCATCGACAGCACGGTGCTGATCACTTGAAAGGCGCCGCTCGCGGCAAACGCATGGCCCAAGGCTCCCTTGAGGGAACTGACAGGCACCCTATACGCATGCGCCCCCATCGCCTGCTTGATCGCCCTCGTCTCGATGATGTCCAAGTCCACGCTGCCGAGTCCGCAGGCGTTGACATACTCCACCTCTTCCGGAAACCAGTGGGCGGCCATCAGCGCCCCCTCGATCGCACGCTGTTGCTCTACTCCAGACTCCATAGGCTTGGCCATCGAGTGGGCGTCGCATGTAAAGGCCCAGCCTTCGAGCTCGGCATAAATATGTGCGCCTCGGCGGACGGCATGCTCGTATTCCTCGAGCACCACACAGCCGGCTCCCTCGCCCATGACGATGCCCGATCGGGTCCGATCGAACGGACGCGGCAGATTCCGCAACGATCCCTGGCAATCCGGAGCCAGGGTCCTACCCGCTTCCATCGCAGAGAGGATCGTCGGATGCAGCGGAGCTTCGGCTCCACCTGCAACGACCAAATCGACGTTGCGGCAGCGAATCAGGTCGTAGGCCCGCCCGATGGCGTTCGCCGTCGAGGAGCATCCGATCGAATAGGTTTCGCACTCGCCATGGACGCCGAGCGCAATGGCCACTTCGGCAGAGACCGCGTTGGGAAAGGTGGCCGTCATGGTGAAGGGATGGAGATGTTGTTTGCGCAACATGCAATCATGCGCAGCGAAAGCTTCACGAAGTCCGCCCACGGAGGTGCCGAAGCTGATCGCTATACCGGAACGATCCTCGACCTCCAGATCGAGATCCGCGTCCCGCACGGCCATCAAGGCCGACGCCACTGCGAAATGCGACACCCGCCCCATGCGTCGGGCCTGCTTGGAGGGAATGAAGTCCGTGGCATCAAAGTCCCGCACCTCGCCCGCTAAACAGGATTTGAACGAGGAGGTTTCGAAGGACTCGATCGGTCGGATTCCGGATTCCCCTCGACAGAGCAAATGCCAAAACGTCCTGAGATCACACCCCAACGGAGACACGACACCCAACCCCGTAATCACAACGCGACGCGATAGACTCATGGCTCATCCTCCTCGTGTGAGATCCATCTAAGGAAGGTCTGGTTCATTCAAAAATCTAGATGGCGATAAGACAAATTCCGTGTGTTATGTGCGCCGACCGATCGAAATCGGCAGCGATTCAGACCTTCCCTAACCTGCAGATTCGGTTGGGTGTCCTCACCGATGTTCCGGACCGTGCCAGACCGACATATGGTCCCGGTGGGTTTCCCCCAGCGCGTCCTGGGGATAAAACTTCTCGTAGAATCCGATGTCGACATGGTGGGCTTGAAACGCGATGACCGTCTTGAATGCGTCCACATGTGCCGGGAAACGACCGTAAGTACGATATACATACTCGCAGAATCGAATCGCCGCTTCGACCGCGCGCGCGCTGTGCGGCTGGACTTCCTGCTCCTGTTTGCGAGGAATCCAGGGCCAGGTGGCAGGATTAGGATAGATCCCGCTGGCACCGAACTTGGAGTAGACGAGGTTCCGGACCGACGCCTCCATGGAAGGTACGAACGGCGGGCAAGGACCTTCCCAGATATCGGGAATGCCGACGGGGTTCGATCGAGCCCCAGGCACCAAGGACGGCGCAAACAGAAATCCAAGACCCGGATAGATTTGCGGTTCCCATCCAAGGAGATGCCGTCCGCTCCCGACGCTCTGGATCCCGCCACCCAGCCCGATAGCCTGCTCCATGAGGAACATGTTCTGACACACCGCTCCTTGCTCCTGAAGCGCCGTGTCGCTGATGGCGGCATCGAGATCACGCAGTGTCATCATCCGCCGCGCGCCTGGATCATCATGGAGGTGTCCGCCTCGACTCTTTCGAAACTCATCGAGGCCGCACCCGGCCTGGCCGTTATCGGTGTCCACAATGAAATAGCCGTATTCCTCGCTGAAGAGTACCAGCAGGAGATTCAAATAGACCCGCGCCACCTCCGTCACAGGTACGATGAACTGCGACCCCGGACGGTTGGCATACCACTGGTTGAATGACAACATGAACGGCAGTTGTCTGGGAATGTCCAAACGGCTCGATTGGAGACGCACCAGATTCGGACGGGTTCCACTGTTTGGATGTGGTACGCTGGCCGCATAGAATACGCCGTCGTCGTTCGACACAAAGAGCCTCGTCGTATTGGCCGCGCAAGCGCTGGGGACGGTGCGTCCTCGAAACCCCATGATGGCCATGCCTTGCCCATCCTCATGGCCGGGCCGACGAACATACTGCATGTCGGCCAGGTGCGGGCCGGTCTCCCCGACTCCGGCAAAGAGAAGGTAATGCAGCTCTTCGGCCGTTAGCGGAACCGGGTGCATCTCGCTCCGATAGCGAAGCGGGCCGGCCGGCAGTTCCATCCCGCACCCAAAACGACGGGTCCGCCGTTGCTGGAGCAAATCAACCAACGTTCTGAGCTCAGTAGATTGCGTCGCATGACAAGTCGAGGAAACCATGGGTGCGCCTCCTTGGTGCAAGAGTCTTCTCCGCTCACGCGGCTGGCGAGACTCTACAAAGATGGTGCCATCGCTGTAACCTACCCACCCGGGTAGGTCAGTGGAGTCCCCTCTCAGGTGTGGAGAGGACATGAAGCCGATTGATGTGTGGAAGGTGGCCGAACATGGAGCGTGTTCGGAACAGTCCTGGGAACGGGATTCGACTGCGGTTTAAAAAAACTGAACGATGGCGGACTAGGATGTCGCTTCTGAATGGCGGTTCGCACGGGCGGCAGGGAGGAGGATATCGAGGAGTTCATTATGCTGGGACCGCCAGTTAGCGATGGCGCTCCAACGGTTTTCCACCCCGCCCAACTTCTCATAGATGTTCTTGAGGTGAAATTTTACAGTGTTCAGACTCACACTCAAAATCACTGAGATTTCCCAGTTCGTTTTCCCTTCGGCGACCCAACGCATAATCTCCTCTTCGCGCTTGGTGAGTTGCGCCTGAGTGTTCTGCGTCGGAGACTGATCCTGAGGGGTCAACGCGCGGAGATAGGCCAGATGGAAATGGGGGGAAAGGATTTGCATGATCGCACGCAGCTTGGGCATCGCCTTGTGGTCGAAATTGCTGAATGCAAAATAGGTGCACGCACCGAGCACGCCGCGAATCCCGACCGATAGACAGCTCTTGATGCCGAAGTCCAGTTTGAGGCTCGTGACCTCTCTGGGAACCTCGATCAAGGGAGCATCTTCGCTGGTGACAAATCCGAACCGAGTGGTTTGCATCAATTGGATCGCGGGGTCGCTCAGGAATCCACATGACGCATAGAGGTATGAAAACTCATCGCCATAACTCGAATGGCCGATTTGCAATTCACATTTTCTGACGTTGAATGCCCCGCAGGCCGAAAACTCGTGTGGGATGATAGAGCCGACCGCCGCCGTCAAGACGGATAGTCGCGACCGGGAATCCACCGATTGCGTCTGATACATGATATCCCGCAGTTGCTGAAACTCCTTGCGGGATGGGTACGGGAGAGCCTCAGTGCCTCGAACAATCACGCCGCGATCCTCTGTGCAGAAGAGTCAACCAAACCGGCGGGCACAGAGTCAACCTCGGAACACCCGAAGCTGACCACGAGGAATGCAGGACCATACGACACGGCCACCTGTCGGACCATCAATTCCTTTTCGGGAGGCGAAGGATGACCGGATTATGGCGCTGGTTGTAGCCGTGAAATCGGACGGTATCATAGCACCATCTGCATCGATGAGAAATAGAGACGTTCGGTCCTATCTCGAATTCAATCAACCGATATTTCACAGACTTCTGAGGTGCTTTTCGATCCCAGAGGAGGAGTGAAGGGCGGAGCAGGATTAGTCGTTCATGACGATCAGCAGTTCGACGCGCCGATTCTTTGCGCGATCCTCCGGAGTTGTATTGTTCGTCAGCGGTTTGTATTCGGCGAAGCCGCTAGCGGAGAGACCGGCTGTGGGGACGCCATAAACTTCGCTCAGCGCTCGCACGACCGAGGACGCTCTAGCCGTGGATAATTCCCAGTTCGATGGAAATTGAGTGCTTTGTATTGGCACATTGTCGGTATGTCCTTGGACCCGCACCTCCTTAGGAGCCTGATCGATCAGCACCTCGGCCAGAGCCTCAAGTAACGGCAGCGCCTCCGGGCGCAGCTCGGCCTGTCCGCTCTCGAACATCATGCTGTCGGCGATGGTGATCAGGACACCTTCATCCGTGTCGGCAATGGTCACATGTTTGATGAAATGGACATCGCGGCTGCGGCTGGACAACACCTCCTGGATTTTCCTGACCAGGATCGGTTTTTGGTGAAGCACCGGCACCAGCGAAGACTTGTGCGCGCCCATCTCGAACACCTTGTCAGAGACCGGGGTGCTGACAACTGGTTTCAATGCGGCCTGGATCGATTCGCTCACCACCCTAAATTTGCCCTCGTTGACGGATGAAACAGAGTACATCACCACGAAGAAAGCGAACAGCAGCGTGATAAAGTCGGCATACGACACCAGCCACCGTTCGTGGTTCTCATGCTCTTCGTGCTTACGTTTGGACATCTGGCCTTTATTTATCGTGGAGCTGTCCGCCGCCGATGTATCCGGAGAGTTTCTCTTCCAATTGACGAGGGTTATCTCCGGAGGCGATGCCGACCAGTCCCGTAATCAGCATCATCCGCATCCCCGTTTCCTGCTTGATCTTCAGTTTGATCTTGTTGCCCAACGGGAGAAAGAACAAGTTCGCCGCACCCACTCCATACACTGTCGCCACAAAGGCCGTGGCGATTCCGCTCCCAAGCTTGGAAGGATCGGCCAAATTTTCCATCACGTGAATCAGACCCAATACCGCTCCCAAGATCCCGACGGTGGGCGCATAGCCTCCGGCGGCTTCCCACACTTTGGCCGCGGCCGTCCCCTCTTCCTCATGATGCTCCACTTCCACTTCGAGGATCTCTCGAACCATCTTCGCGTCGGTACCATCCACGATCAGTTGCAATCCTTTCGCGAAGAAGGGATCTTTGATGTCCTTAATCTTGCCCTCCAGGGCCAATAACCCCTGCTTCCTGGCCACCTGCGCCAAGTCGACCACTTGCTTCAATTGCCCCTTGGGATCGTGCTTGGGATTCAATAGCGCCAGCGACAGGAGCGAAAAGCTCTTCATCACCACGGGAAGGGGATTTTGAACGAAACAGGCGCCGATCGTTCCGCCAAGTACGATCATAAACGCAGTCAACTGCATGATAGAGCCCACGTGTCCGCCTTCCAGGGCTTGCCCGCCCAGGATGGAGCCTAGGGCTACCACCACGCCAAGCACGGTCAGAATATCCATCCCGCTCGCTTTCCCTGACGGGCATCCCAAGCAGGCACGCCAGCCGCAGCATGGTACGGTTCCGTTCGACTCAATCCGTCGTTCGCTCGCATGACTCGGGATCCTGATGAAGACGATGCCGAAGCCGCCGGCACGTTATTGTAGGCGCGCAGCCCGATGGACCCATTCGTCGAGATCTCGGCGTACAAAGCGCCAGTGTTTTCCGATCTTGGATGCGGGAATCTGCCCGAGCCGAGCGAGCTTATAGACGGTGGATTTTGGGACGCGGAGCAAATGCGCAACCTCGAGAACGGTGAGGATTTCAATCTGTGCCATGACCGTGGCTCCACCTGGCCGTTGATTCATCGGGCGCACACATCCCCTTGCCTGTTGTGTGTTATCGGCCCAAGACCGAGGAAACTTAAGACAGGGCTTCTCACCGATCTGGTCCGTCATGCCATCGGGAGTTGCCTGGATCAGGCATGCGACAGGCCAGGCGCGCGCTGTTCGCCACGCCGCTGTTCAGCCTGGACGTGAAGAATGTGACGGATGAGGGATTCCTGATGATCGGCACTGATGTCGAGAAACTTTGCCCCGATGAGATATTTTTTCTCTTCCGCCCCTCTTGATTCAGTCACACGACTGACCTCCGCCACAGCGGCAATCGGAAAGAACGGTGGAAGAATCAGCTTCACCTCAATCTGGTCGCCTTCGTGGAAGCGTTGGTCGGTCGGGAAACTGATCCCGGTTGCACTGATATTGACCTGCGTCATTTTCGGCAGCGGAAGCCCGCCAGGCACCGACTGTGCCAGCGCTCCAACCACCAAGGCCAGCGCCCAATCGATCTTCATGAGCCAGGGAACCAGCAAGGCTTGAGGATCATCGGGCCTGATCTGATTCAGCAGACGGTCCGTGGGCGTAGAGATGAAATCATGGATCGCCGTTGCGCTAAGGGGATCCATTCCGATAACGGTGCAAGTAGACGGCTGTCCAATCGATCGATACTCCAATAGCAGCCGATCATCGATGCGCTGCCAGCCTCGTCGATCGAATTCCACCGATTCTGTCGTCGGCAATGCCACGCTCCGGCTTCCTCCTGCTAGCTGAGACGATCGAGTTGCCTCCCCACCGGTTGACCGTCGGTCAGGCTCGATGAAAAAGACTTCCATCGAGACCGCGCGGCCGCCGCTTCCACCAGCAATTGGTGCAGGGCGGCTTTCGCCATGAGGGCGCGCGCGATAATGGTCTCGTCCATGGCCAGGAGCGCACAGGCCAGATTCGGCATCACATGGTTGTGTTCGAACCACGTGCGACGAGCGTCATAACAAGCCGAGACTCGGTCCCAGTCTCCTCGCTCGGCGGCTTCCAGCGCCTCGACGGTGAGACGGCCAATCCCGTCAGTCCACTCCCCTGGTGTTGGAAAGTTATTCGGTTCGGGCATGGATGGCCGCACCGCTTTCCGCGAGCTTCTGCCAAGCCTCGCGTAAGATGCTCAGGCATCGGACCGGGCCATCGAGACGATGGGCCTGATGGTGAAGATTGACGTGAAGCAGCTCCGCCAAGATGTAATCGTACAGACGCCGCAAGGACACCGCAATGTCTTCGCCCTGCTGCATGTCGAGCACGTCGGACAATTCCGTTACAATGTTGACCGCACGGCTTAGGAACCTGGCCCTGTCGGCTGGTCGATTCCCCCGGATGCTTTCCTGCGCGAGCAACATGGCCTGGATTGCTCCGTCGTACAGGACCACGACCACCTGCACGCCGGACGAGGTCATCACATTTGTTTGCTGGTACTGCTGGACCGCACTTCGCATGACACCTCTTTACGATCAGGAGATTCGCGTGCGCAAGAAGTCGGCTTGAGACTGGAGCTGGCGGAGCAAGCCGTCCAAGTTGGCATATTGGAGCCGCAGGCGCGCCTCATAGGCCGCCACCTCGTCTTCCTTCCGCTGGATACTGTCGGCCATTTTCTCGATTTCTTTAGTCAGACTGTTCTTGCGGGAGGACACCACACCAATTTCCAATTCGTCCAGCCGGTCGACGGCCTCCGTGACACGCTGGGCGATTCCGGTCACGGTCGACTGCCGAATAAACAACGCGCGAGCGGCTGCGTAGTCGGTGCTGAGTGCTTGAGACAACCTAGCTTCATCGAGTGTGAGGGTGCCGTCACGTTCCGTCTTGAACCCCATCTGGCCCGCGCTGGTATAAGTAGATAGTCCTGGCACTTCTCCGGAGATAGCCTGTCGAAGCACAGAGAGCGTGGTCCGGACCGCCGATTCCCCCGTCAAAATTCCCGCCTTCGAGGTCGCCGGATCGAAGGTCGCCCGCTCATGAATGAATTTCACCACGTCGTTGTAGGCAGCGACCAGTTTCTTGATGTTGTCCTTCACCGTTGCGGTATCGAGGCTGATGGTCACGTTGACCGAGTCCGTTCCGACTGTCACCTGCTTGAGGTTGAGCGTCACGCCCGGGATGACATCCGTGACGGTGTTCCCGCTCCGTTGGATAGTCAATTGCGTTTGGGCAGGATCCCCGATGACGAGGATCGCATCCTGCGCGACTTGGAGCGTGTCCGCCCCCCCTGTACCGGACGTGTTGGCCAGGTCCAAGGCGGTGCCGTCGGCCGTGATGGAAATCGTGTTGGCGGCTCCCGTACTGGTTCCCGTCAGCACCAGCCGATAGGCGGGTGCCTGTGCTGTTCCGGAGTTCACTATGGACGCGGTGACGCCAGCGCCCAGGTCGTTGATGGCTGTACGCAAGTCCTCCAGCGTGCCACTATCCCCCAAAGTTACCGTCTGCTCCGTCCCGGTCCCCACGCGGAAGGACACCACGGCCGACGTCCCGGCCACGATGTCCGCTGTGGAACTCGCAACCGCTCTGGCCGCCCTGTTGGTTATTTGATGAGCGGTGGCGAGTTGGGTAACCTGCACCCGGTAGTTGCCCTGGACCGCCGTAGAGGAGGAGGAAAGAGAGAGGACTTCCTCATTGCTGACGGTTGCACTCGTGCGATCAAATGAACTCGCGAGTCTCAAGGCATCCGCAGCCCCTTGGACTGCCAGCAGCTTGGTGCCGAGTGAACCTAGATCGGTCAGTTTTGATTGTAATGCTGTCTTCTTTTCATTCAGCTTATCGATCGGCAAGCGCTGGATCTTCACCAGCTCGGTCACAACCTGGCCGAAGTCGATGCCGTTGCCTAGACCTCCGAAACTGACAGTCGCCATCCTAGGCCTCCACCCCTGCCGAATAACTAGATACGCTCGTCAATGAGCTGTCCGGGATTACGTTGCAAGAACTTCGCAACACGGAGCACTTCTTCCGGAGGAATCTGTTGAACGATATCACCTGACTTTTCGTTCAACACCTTCACAACCAATCGATGTAGCTCCGGATCGACTTCATAACGAAGGAGGGAATCATTGGACGAGGACACCTGCTCCATGCTCGCCCTGCCTCGGATCGGTCCATCTCGACCGCCGACACCTGTTTCCGCCTCCACCACATGACGGAACGAAGCGAGGTGCGCTTGAGAACGAACCTGCCCGGTCTCCACAGTTCCGCCGGCCGTCATCGGCCCACTTGAGTTGGCCACCTCCGGAATCATAGGCACCTCCCTGAGCAGCTCCTCCTACCCGTTCCTCCCTCGGCAAACCGAGGGAGGAAGAGTGGAGTGAGTTACCCGGTTACCTGCTGAGGAGAGCCAGTGCCGCCTGCGGCAGCGAGTTGGCCTGCGCCAGGATCGCGACGCCCGACTGCACAAGGATCTGGTTCCGCGTGAAGATCGCCGTTTCATACGCCACATCGGCATCCCGAATCCGGGACTCGGCAGCCGAAAAATTCTCGCTGGTCACCGCCAGGTTGGAGATCGTGGTCTCAAACCGGTTTTGAATGGACCCGTATTCCGCACGGGCGGTGGCAACGGCGCTGATGGCGCTGTCGATGTTGGCCAACGAACTTTGGGCGTTGTTGGCAGAGGAAATGTTGACGCTGCTCAATCCCAGCGCATTGAGGTCCAGATCGTTCAGATCGAGCGACAACACGTTGCTGGCCCCGCTCTTGAACCCGACGAATACGCTGAAACTGTTGGTGGCCCCGCTCAGAAGCGCCTGGCCGTTGAATTCGGTGACGCTGGCGATCCGGTCGATTTCCGAACGCAACGCGACGAACTCCTGATCCAGGTAGGATCGCTCTGTCGTACCGACCGTTCCGCTGCCCGACTGAGTCGCCAATTCGCGCATCCGGGCAAGCAGGTTCCCGATCTCTTGCGCCGCACCGTCGGCGATCTGCGTCAGGCTGATGCCGTCGCTGGCATTTCGTTTTGCCTGATTAATGCTGCGGATACTCGCCCGCAACGTTTCCGAGACCCCCAGGCCGGCTGCATCATCTGCGGCTCGGGTAATTCGCAAGCCCGAAGACAAACGTTCAACCGACCGGGTCAGCGAATTCGTGCTGCTCGTCAGGTTTCGTTGGGCGGCCAAAGACGCGAGGTTAGTATTGACTACAAGTGACATGGACCCTTCCTCCTAACTCATCATGCACAAGTCAACAAGTATGAGCCATCAGCTTCCGTGCTCATGGCCCAGCGGCCATGCCGACCAGCGAGGTTGCGCGCATCCCAGCCGTCTCATGCCGCCGTGTTCTGTGCCCTCGTTATCGGCAGTCGCCCGTTGGACTTGAGTCCTGAACCGGGTTTGGCGAAGGTTCTGTTCAACAACGGATACCAATGGAAAACAGTGGCTCAGAGCATCGGCTGGTCTGCCCCCGGCAGCCTAGCCAAGACCTCGTATTGCAGGAGATCGCCCATGCGGACCGCGTCTTTGCGACTGCGAGCCTCCAGTAGTTCAGCGATCCACGGCACCAACGAATCCCGCTTCTTAGAAGTGGCGGCGTACCCGCAATCCTGTTCAATGGCTTCCACATAGTCGGCCAACCGGCCGAGCCATCCATCGAGGCCTGAGGTGGACGTCTCCCCTCGCTGGTGCGCCGCGACCAACGCCGTTCCTTCTTGTCTCAATTGCCGTCCATAAGTCTCCACTAGCTCACGGGTAGCCGCGGAGATCTCTGTGACAGGCTGCGAAGTTGCCCGAACGACGCCGATCAGGTTACCGGTTTGGGAGAGAAAATCCGGGTGGAGGTCACGGTCGGTGACGGGACGTCCTCCAACCTCCAACCTTACCACCACATGCTGTCTGCTCTGTGCCCGATCACTTACCTGGGCAAGCGCTTCAAACAAAGTTGCCTCATCAGAGAGTTCCCACTCCTCGTTGTTCAAGAATATCCGCATTATCGCCTCTCCTTTCCTGCGTCTCTCCTACGCCATGTCCGCGGCGGACATTCTACACACTGTCAATACCGGCACTGACACCGATTGCCGGCAATTATCGCTCGTGAGAGAAAAGATCAGATGGGCCACCTCATGAATGCGCCGCTCCCATGTTCGATAGGCGCTCAGTTGCTCTGATGCCATGGCGGCTAGCGTCAACGCCTCCCCGTTACAGGTTTCTCGCATGAAGGCCACTGTGGCAGAGCCGAAAGCCAGACCTTCGGCGGCCAGAGCGATGGCGCGCCGGCGCAGGTCACGCATCTCCGCCTGAAGCGCTCGCACCGATGAGACCGGCGGAACCGAACGACGACACAACCGCTCAAGCTCGTCTGCTTGCGCAATCAACCGCCGGAGCAATGGAGCAAGATACCGAAATACTGCCCGCTGCTCCTTCGCGTCCGGCGCCTCCCCTTGCGGTACCGGACTAAGGCTCTCACGTCCAGTAAATTCCTGAAACCAATAGCGTCTCCAAAGGGCGGCATACCACTCGCCTACAACATCTGCTCGTCCCACCTTCAGGTTGTAAGCCCCAAGGCCGTCATCATCGAGAGCGGATTCATAGATCCGAACGCCGGTCGAATGAACCGGCATCGGGCCGAGCCCCATGCCATACAGACAGAGCTCCGCAGTCTGCTCAGAAAGGATGCGATCCTTGCAGGCATGATGTGCACAGATCTGATCAAATCCGCAGGGAGCACACCCAAGATCCGGCTGCACAACCCAATGGCCCGGCCCATAGGGGCCGGTCTCCCGAAAGTCCACGTGCCCCACAGACAGATCGATGACCGGTGTGCCGACCGAGACTGCCAGATGCATCGGCCCTGTGTCGTTCGTCAGCAACAGCCGGCACTCCGCTAGCAGTGCCGTCAGGGACTTCACATCGGTCCGCCCCAACACATTCCGGAGAGGCGAGGCCCCTCCTGCATTTCGATAGGCCTTGATCGCCAGTTCCACCGCCTCCCGCTCGCCCTCCGTGCCGATCATGACGAATCCGACCGTCGCCCGGCGGGCGATTGCGGCCATAGCCCGACCAAACGAGTCGGGATGCCAAGCCTTGATGATCTCACTCGCTCCGACCTGAACGGCCATCCACTGCTCCGCCGGTCGTTGCCTGCCGAGGAGCGCCCGAGCCTCCTCGCGAGCCTCAGATGAAACGGACATCCGTAATGGTGTGAAAGGACCGTGGCCGCTGCCGCCGAGCGCGTAGAGATCGACGAGATTGAAACGGTTCAACCGTCGATGCCGATGCAGATCCGAAAAGTAGGCCATCCAGGCATTCCGTACAACCGTCGCCCCGTCGGTGGCACAGGTGACGCCGCGGATATCGGGCGCCCCGATATACGCAGCCAGCAATCCGCTACGCCGGTTGAACGTAAGATTGACGATCCGGTCGTAGTGCGCTTCAGCCAACGGCCGCGCCCAAGCCTTTAGCTCGCGATACAACGTGACCAGGTCCTTCGCCATTGCACGCCCGTTCTCGGTCAAGGCCCGGAAATCGAACGCATGGACCTGTCGTACATTCGGCAACAATGCAGCCACAGAGGCAAAACTCTGGTCCACGACCAGATCCACCGCCGCATCCGGCCATTCTTGGCAAAGCCGCGCGATCAATGGGACCGACTGGACCAGATCGCCCATCCTGGTGATGTTCAGGATCAAGACCTGACGGCTCATAGCAGATCCCTCATATCCGCGCGATGCTCATCGAGCAGGAGGATCAACAGCTCTTCGCGGCCCAGGGTGGCCGTGGCCCCTTTCGCCTTGATCCTGGCCGCAAGGTCCCGTAGTTCCATCCGTTCGGTGTCAGGCCCCTGCCGCAAGAGAGAGATCAACTCGGGACTGTCCCAGCTCTTCTCCGCTAGTCGTCCGGCCTGCCGATCGCCGCGTAGAATTGCCCCAACCCGATCTGGCTCGCCCATGCCGATCCTCGCCAGCAGGCTCTTCATCCGATGTATATACGTATGTTCATGCAAGGTACGATCATAGGCTGCCTGAGCCATCACCCGCCTGGCTTCCGGCTCCTGTCGCCATGTCTGGATGTATCTCACAAGCCCATCCTCATCGGTCAAGGTCGCCATTTGGTCGGAGTCGAAGAGGTTCGGAAGCAGGCTTCGTCGATCCACCAGTTGAAAGGCGCGGCAGGCCGCCAACTCGAACGTGCGCGGGTTGACAAAATCGCCCTCCGGATCGAACCCCGTTCCGACATGGGAGTGTAGGTTGAGATTAATCGCCGTGGCGTTGAAGATCTTCACGCAGGTCTCGGTATCGACTCGCGCTCCGCCCCGTTGAAGTGCCGGCTGCACCGCCGCCGCTCCCTCCCACTCGTTGCCCCAGATCTTGAACGTCCATTCCGACGAGGTCAGCTGCGGAAACAGCGCGCGGCGGTTCGCATAGCCGGCGCCGACAAAGGCGACGTCGGCCCCGAACTCGCGCCGCTCCGCTTCAGAGAGCTCCACCGGCCGGTGGATGGCCGGATCGGCCGCCATCGGCAAATACTCAATCTGCTTGGCACCGGCCCATCGCATGGCTTCATGGCAGCGGCCCTGCTGAATAACGAACCAGTAGTCGTAGCCGCCCGCCACCTGTTGCCAATAGGTCAGGTGGCGATAGTTCTCGACGAACCACATGCTCGTCAGAAACTTCTTGCGTCGCAGATGCTCCAACACCGGAAGCGTCAATGGCGCCTGAGCCAGGGCCAGGATGAGATCTGGCGGATCTTCCGCAACGCGGGCCAGCGACCATTGGCTGAGGAACTCCGCGAACTTAGCCTGGAGCAACTGACGATGCCGCCCGTCGGATAGTCCCGCCATCGCCTCATAGCTGCCGTGATGGAAACTGTGATCGATCCAAGTGACCCTGTGGCCGAGCTGTTCGAGCGCGGAAACGGTATAGCGTGCGATGGGAAGCGACCCCCCGTAGATCGGCCCCACCACCGCCACATGCAGCCGCCCCCCCATTTGCACCGCGAGAGCCTCCCTCAACGAGGTCTTGAGCGCGGCATAGGAGTCGGCGTGACAGTCGGCAGCCGGCGTATAGGTGAGCAGGCGAAGCGGCTGCGAGAAGGACGCGAGCGTCTGGGCGGCTTCCCCAGCGGGCCCAACAATCCATCGGACGAGGCCGATCCAATCACCCAGATCGCGTGCACGGCATGCGTCGTGAAGCTCCTTCAGGTCCGCCACGACCACGGCGATTTGCACGCCGGTTCGCGAACGTTTGCACAGCTCCTCCACGTGATACAGGAGGCCGACGCCGAGGATGACCGCTAGCTCGTTTGGCTGCCAGACCGCCAGATAACCTTCCGCCCAACGCTCCGCCTCCTGTCGGGGATCATAGGAGCTGTGGACCCAGCGGCCGCCGCACGTTGCCGTCGCCATGCCGTTGCGCGACTCAAGAATCTCCAGCACACCGCCGGATGACTCTCGGATCTGCACGGCCAGGATCGGATCGTTTTCAGCGATCCGCGCCACATTGGATTCGAAGACTGTCATGTCTTACCGCTCGACACACAGCGCGGGCCCGATCGAGGCCCAGATCGCCTCTCGCCGGCGCTCGGCCCCATCCGGATGATGGAGCCGGCAATAGTAGGTGCCCCAGTCGTCGAACCGGCTTTCCCAGAGCGACCATTCGGGCGACATTCCCGGGCAGGAACCGGACAGCAACAGTTCCACGCTCGACTCGACTGGCCAGTCCTGAGGTCTGCCTTGGCTAGCCGGCTCGTGTTGCCAGACCCAATGCCCTCGCCCGTACGGTCCCGTTTCGTGCACACGCGCCCGAGCGAAATACCACCCCATCGCACGAAGTCCCAGAGCCGCCCCCAGATGGAGCGGTCCTGTATCGGCCCCGACGATCCAGTGACAGCGACTCAGGAGCGTGGCCAATTGTGCCACGGTCAATATTCCCGTTGAGTCCCAAAGGCGACCGAGCAGCAATGGCGACAGCCTGTCTTGGATGGCGGCAGCCACCTCGGATTCCAGTCCTGTCCCAATGAGCACGACTTGAGCGAGTGAATGGGCCGTCAACAACGTCTCGATCCAACGAGCCCATATCGACGGAGGCAGGCAGCGCTCGGAAGATCCCGCTCCGACCGCCACGACGACCCACAGGCTGTCTCCCTTCCCGACCGGCGAACAGACGGCTGGAAGCCCGTCATCTGCCGCCTGAATACGCGGCACGAACACCGGCGGGCGAACCCCACAGAGCCCGCAAAACGCATCCGACAGATGGACGCGATCGTCCGTCCGACGGCTGGCCACGTTGCGAAGATAAGCAGCCCAAGCGGGCAATGACACACCTAGCGGACCATTCGATCCCGGTCCGACGACCTGAGCCGCCAGCAGGTGCGCCGTATAGATCGCTCGCGGATGCTGATTCAGGTTGAAAGCCAGCCCGTACGTGCCGGCGCCCAACTCATTCAGATAGTGCGTCGCCTCCCGGCAGATCTGCTGACGCCGATCATGAGCCGACCCCGCCCAGGCCCTCCATTGGGCGCCCTGCCATTCGAGAACCCGCTGGAGATGCGGAAACAATCGCGCGACCGGAGCCAGAGGTGCCGCGCACAGGAGGTCGAGCGTGAGCCTTGGTCGTAACTGCGTCAGGGATTCAATAGCCGGAAGTGTCTGAACTAAGTCTCCAAGTCGGGCCAATTGGATCAGCACAGCCCTCGAGAAGGGTTCTTGTCCTGTTGTGCTCATGCCACAAGCGGTAGGCTGCCGGCTGCCGATAGGCCTTTTGCGAGATCATCCAGGCCTTCGAAGCCGGGATTGAGCACGCGGATCGTGTCGTACTCTTTGCGCGCGGTCTCGACCCGACCCAGCCGCAGCAACGTTCCGGCATAGGCAAACCGAGCAGACAAGTCACTGGGATTACGGACGATGTACCGTTCCAGATCGTCCGACAATGGTTCCCATCGTCCGAGCGAGACGCCGACCCGGAGAAGCCAATGGAGAACCTCCTGATCGTCCGGATACTCGACCGACAGGTGCCGGCAGATATGCCAGGCTTTCTCCAACTGATTCTGCCCGACGACCGCCATACCCATCCCCAATTGAGATCGCTTGGCGTCGGCGCCGAGGCGGAATGCCCGCTCAAATTGCTTCTCCGCCTCGGCGAACTCCTGCCGCTGCATCGAGAGCACCGCCTGCATCAACCATCCCTCGGCATGATTGGGCATGAGTCTCAGCAGCGCGGATACATGCTCCTCGGCCTTTGCCACCGCGTCCTCTTCAAGTGCCATCCTGGCCAATGAGCAGTGCGCCTCCGCATCGTCCACGACCATGAGCACTCGCTCCCAAAAGAGACCGGAGAGGTCGCGGGCGCCGACGATCCTGCAGACCATGGCGGCCCAACGCAGCACCCACTCATCGTCAGGCCACTCTTGCACCCTGGCCAGCAGGGATCGAAGACCCTCCCGCTCCTGCCGTTGCGCCAACCGTTGTGCCTCCGCAACCAGCTCCCAGCGCCTGCGTTCATTCGTATCGGTCAGAGGATCATGCCTGGTCCGCATGATTTCGCCGTCCGCTGTTTGCCGGAACACCAGCCCATCTTCGACGTAGGCGATGTCTTCGTCGGGAATCCACCAGTGCTGCCCCCAGCGCTCAAGCAGACGCTTGGCGTTCATGGCATCGTGAGCCTTTCGGCCGACACTTTGGCTCTCAAGATGGTACAAAACGCTCTTCGGCTGATAGACGACCCGCCAACCCCGCTCGCGGATCTTCAAGCAGAGATCCACGTCTTCAAAACTGTTGCGATAGCCCTCGTCGAATCCGCCCACCGCCTCGAATACTTCACGCCGGATCAACGTGCAGGCGGCCGTCACACACTGAAATTCCCGCCGCCGGTTCACAACCGGATGATCGCCCGGCAATTGCCGATAAATGTGGTAGGGCGTGAACATCGCCTTTGAGAACACCACACCGGCATGTTGGATCGTGCCATCCTGGTACAACAACTTGCTGCCCACGACCGCTACCTCGGCATGAGTCTCCACTTCGTCCACCATGGCTTGAAGCCAGCCTTCCAACGGAATCGTGTCGTTGTTCAAGAAGACGAGATACCGTCCGCGAGCCGTGGCGGCCCCGCAGTTGCAACTCTTGGCGAACCCGCTGTTCACATCATTCCGCACGATCTGGACATCGCCGCTGAGCGAGGAGAGAAACTCCTGAGTCTCGTCCGTGGAGCCGTCATCCACGACGATCACTTCATACTCGACCCCGTGAGTGACCGCCGCCAAGGCCGAGAGGCATTGCCTGGTCAAGTTGACCTGGTTGAACACCGGCACAATGATGGAAACATCATAACGATTTGCCGAAGAGGTCATCGCCGGCGGCTGTACTTGCAGAGCCTGCTGTCTGGACTCCTTCTGTTGCGAGCCCAGACGGACTCCCTCCTGAAACGCCGAGGTGAGCAGGGTCTGGTAAAGGGGATAGAGCACGGTCCTGGCGTAGTAGTGATCAAAGCCCATGTCCTGAATACGAAGAGCAGCCATGCGCGAGACCGTCGGCTTTTCGACTTCCTTGAGCACCGAGAGGAGCAAGGCTATCCGATCTCGGCTGGAGGTGAAGGACCCCGAGTCTCGCGGCACTTCATCGAGCCTCAACATCAGTTCGTTCAGAACCGGATGTTTGCCGGCCAACACCACCGCCATCTGTCCGGCCTTTCGCTGACGGTCGACGAAGCTCTCCGGTGTGATCTCATGATGGTGTCTGGTCACTGCCAGGGGATTGAAATGAATCTGCATGCCTTGGTTCGCCAAACGATAGCCCAACTCTACATCGTCGAATGCAGGATACAGGAAATCCGGATCGAAGAGGGTCGTCTGCCGGTGCAAGAATGATCGTTTGAGGGAAAGATTGCTGGTGTAGAACAGGCGGAAATCCACCTTTCCGTTCTTGACCAGATGGTAGGCAAACTGCTGACCTCCTTCCGGCGAGACGATGAACTTCATGAAGGGCGTGACCGTAATCTCAGGAGACCAATCGATGAACCCCAGCATGGCCTCCGACTCCACCGGATGTTTCCGATGAAATGTCGAATGAGCCTCCAGGAAGCCAGGCTCGGGGATCATGTCGTCGCCAGTAATGACGACGACGTGCCCCTGAGCGGCACGGATGCCCTCATTGCGGGCGGCATTGGCGCCTCCATGTGGCCGAGTGATGATACGGAGGGCAAACGGCAGTTTCATGCGACGGATCATGGCGACAGTGTCGTCCGTGGACCCGTCGTCGACCAGCAGCACCTCGAACCGATCAGGGGAGAACGTCTGTGAGGCAAACCCCAAGAGCGTCTTCCTGACGATCACCTGTCGATTATAGGTTGGAATGACGACGCTTAGTTCGGGAGCGGAGCGGAGTTGCTCGTGATCCAAATCGGAACTGGCCCGCGCATTCCATGCTTCCGTCCGAGAGCTCGCGGCAATGCCGGATTGCGCAGATGCCGCGTCACGGATCGCTTCGACAACGGGGTCCAACCGATAGGCCCACCGAAGTACCTGATCGTAATGTTGTGCCGTCACGTGCTCGACGAGGGGCGATGGCCCTTCCCGGAGCCGTCGCTGCAGGATCGCAAACCCCTCCTCTAGGAACTGTTTCCCCGTGATCAGATCCTGGCGGGACAATTGCGGCGTGTGCATCGGCACCTGATGCCCCCCGTAGTCGCCCCACCGCATCGAGTCGATCCAGCCCTTTCGCAGCGCCTCCTCGTAGAGCGGAGTACCAGGATAGGGTGTAATAATCGTTACGCCGACCGTATCGGGCTGATACCGTTGGATCAGGTCGTAGGTGGCGACAATGGATTCGCGCGTTTCTTTAGGCAGTCCCACGATCAACAGGAAATGCAGGCGAATCCCCAGACGCCGGGCCTTGTCGCGCACGTGGGCCAATCGCGGCACGGTGAGTCCCTTTTTGCCCTCCCGGTGATGCATCACGGCTTCGTCGCCGGTTTCCACGCCGATCAGGATGCCGGCGCAGCCTGCGGCGCGCATCTTTTCCATCAGCCCGTCGCTGAGGCAATCCACACGGGTTTCGCACATCCAATCCAACGTCCAACCCGCCCTCACGATCAGATCGCAGAGACGCTCAATCCGTTCCTGGTTGAGTGTGAAGGTCGCGTCGCGGAAATAGAGTTTGGTGATGCCCTGCCGCTCGACGATCTCCTTGATCTCGGCTGCGATGCGTTCGGGACTTTGCGACCGCCACTTCACACCCTCGACCAGCGGATAGGGACAGAAATAGCCGCAGGGATAGGGACAGCCCCGGCTCGTCTGGAGCGTGGCAACCGGCGATCCAAGCAGTGGATAGACGTACTGCTGGTTTGGCAGCAGATCCCTCGCAGGAAAAGGAAGGCGATTCAAATCAGTAACCGGCTCGCCTTCTTCGAAACGGAGACTCGTGCTATCCGAGCCGTCGTCCTGCCCCAGCCATGCGCACCCTTTCCTCGACCGCCCTGCGACCAAGTCCACGATCGACAGGTCCGCTTCTCCGTGGATCACGAGATCGGCACCGCTCCGCCCGAGCAATGCCTCAAGCGTGCGGTGGTCGCGAATCAAGGTCTTGGCAAACACCTTGGCATCGGGATACCGTCGGCGCAATTCAGCGAGGAACGCCGCATCGGCATCAAGAGTCGGCAGGGCGACGGTGGCCAACAGGACATCCCATGTCCGGCCCTCCAGCCGCCGATAAACGCCGGCCTCGTCCAGGCGCAGCGGATCAGCGTCGATTAGTTCTACCGATTCCCCGACTTGGCGCAAGGAGGATGCCATCGTCGCCAGATCAAGCGGCGGCAACAACAGGTGGTCGCCGCCATCGAACCCCAATCCACCAGCCATACTCCGGCTGACGGGCCGACGCGCCAAGGACGGGCTGTTGATCAACACGATGTGCATGAGGCCTCCATACCACGCTTGCTAGATCCGGCTCCCCTCAGATTGTTCTTGCCAGTCGGATCAAGACATCCTGCGATCCTTTTATCTTTCATACCAACTTTCAGTTGATCAGGCCGCGTCTCGATAGTTTTCGCCAGTCAAAGAGCAGCCTTCACGAGCTCGTTCTCTCGGGCGCCAGACCACCCAGCGCTACCAGTTGGGATTCAGGCCCGCCCTGATGGGCGAGCGATACGGCCTTGTTCAGCCACTCATAATCGACGTGCTTCACCTTGGCTTCGTTGGGCGTACGGCAGGAGCCATTGTAGGGATCCACCATGATCAACCCTTGCAGCTCTAATTCGGCCGCCATGCCACTGCCAGGAGTAGGCGTGAAAAAGCTCGTGCTCAGGTGATCCGGCTTGATTTTCCAGACCATACGCACGGTGTCCGCAGTTTCGGATCGGCTCTCGCCCGGCGCGCCGAACATGATATTGGCCCAGACCTTGACACCGATCTCCTTGCAGATGCTTGCCGCCTTCAGATTCTCCTCGACCGTCGTCTCCTTCTCAAACAGGTCGAGGATTCTCTGACTGCCGCTCTCAAACCCGATCATCGCCCAGGCCAGCCCGGTCTCGGCCATCTGGGCGACCACATCCGGATAGCGGCAGATCAGATCGGCCCGCATCTGGCAGATATAGGGTTCGGTGAATCCGGCAGCCCGGTACTGGCGGCAGAATTCGCGAGTCCAGCGGTGGTTGATGAAGAACAGATCATCGTGGGCCATCCAACTGCGAAAGTGAAAGCGATGCTTGAGCTCGCGCAGCTCACTAATGACGTTTTCCTGGCTGCGCATTTTTACCCGATTGCCAAAGACGGCGCGCTCGGCCGGCTGGCAGAAATTGCACTTGAAGGGGCAGCCTCGTCCGGCATTCGTCGTGACGAACGGCGTGGGTAGCCGCGGGACCATGGGAGTCTGGAGTTCCCCCGTGATGTCGAAGAGATCACGGTCTACCCAGGGGATCTCATCCAGCACCGGCGGTTCGCCGACAATAACCCGGTCGGCTGACTCGCCCCGTTCCAGTGTTGCGAGCAACTTGGGAAAACTGATTTCCCCTTCTTGTGTGATGATGTGATCGATCAATCGATTCGACGACACCTGTTGGAATTGGACCGTCGCATGGACCCCCCCGATCACGACGACGGCATCCTCGTGCTCCTCCTTGATAATCCGGATCGCCCGCACTGCGTCAGGATAGTGTAGGCTCCAGGAGGTGACGCCCCAGACTCTCGTCATCCTCCTCGCCACCTCCTCTCGAAACTGTCCCCAACCGCCGAGGGTGCGGAGGTCGATCAGATCGACGGTATGGCCATGAGCCTTGACGGCTGCGCTGAGTGATGCCAGGCCATGGTCGATAAAATTCGCCTCAATTGTCGGCTTCTTCTTGAAGCTGTCAAATCCCGGAAGCGCAACTCCAGGGAAGATCAGTGTGACGTGCATGATTGGAGTCCTCGCTGCCGAACCGAACGAAGCAGTGAAGCCAGCCGGCCTGCATCGTGGTACCACTGGAGTGTGGCGGCCAGGCCACGGCGGAGTGACCATCGTCCGTAGAACCCGATCTCTCTCTTGAGTTTGTCATTGTCATAGAGACGGTGACAGCGGTCCGCTTCGCCCATCAACAGATAGGCAAAATCTGGCGCAACCGGCGCATGTGCCGAATCGTCCGACAACCCGGCCAAACGGGTGGCCAGCAGATCTCGCTGGCCCAGCAAGGCAGTGAGGTGATCGAGGTACTCTTCAACGGAAACCGGTGCGTCACCCGTCAGGTTATATAACCCGGTCAGTCGTGCCTCGACTGATCTCCAGACGGCCTCTACCAGATCGTCCACATAGAGCGGCTGGAAACGCCGGTGCCTGAGTCGAGACCAGACCGGGTGGAAGGAGGTCACCCCCAACAGCGTCATCAAGGATGATTCCAACATCCATGCGCTGCCGGGCCCATAGATGTTGCCGATCCTCAAGACGAGAGCCTCCCGCCCGGGTTGTTTTCCCCAGACGGTGACCAAGTCTTCGGCTGCCTGTTTCGATCGCCCGTAGGCCGACACTGGACGACAGGGGACTTCCTCCTTGAGCGGACCCTGTTGATCGGAGGTCAGGCCTTGCGCTTCGATGCTGCTCGCATAGACGAAATACGGCACACCGAGCGCCGTGGCGAGATCGAGCGCCCGCTGCGACCCATTCACGTTGCTAGTCTGGAGCGTCGAAGCATGTAAGGCGGTCTCGGCCGCAAAGTGCACCATGAAATCCGGCCGGCCGAGCTTGGCCAGTTGGGCTGCCTTGGATGGATCGATTGGATCAATCGGATCATCCGGCCTCCCGAGATCGCAGGAAACGATCAGCGCCCCTCGGGATGACAGGTCTCTGGCCGATGGTGTCTCGTTCCGCCTAGCCAACACCGTCACGCGAGAACCGACGCCCAACAGCCTGCGAGCCAGGTGCGAGCCCAAGAATCCCGTGCCGCCCGTCAGAAGAACATTCCATGGTTTCTGTCGCCGGATTGGCTCCATGCACGCTCCTTCGCACTTGAAACGCCAGCCTTGCAGGAGAGCAAACCTTAGACCACGAGTGCCGACACTTCGGGCTCTCCACATTTCAACCGGTTATCAACGGCGATCGGAGGGCCTGGCTCTGCTGAAGAAAGCGGGAGGAAAAAACTTCCTGGACCAGAGCGGCAAGAACGGACCCGGTCGTTTTCAGTGGCTTCCTACGAAGCACCCTACGCTGCCGCTTCGAGCACGGCATTCGGCATCACACCAAGCCGACCAGCGTCGAGCACCTCCGTGATGCGCTTGATGGGCTTCGTGGTCTGCATCGAGAGATCCAACGTCTGAGGCGCTACGTTCGGACCTGCAGTCGATTCCCGGATAACGACCACGACTGGGTTCAAGGTCTGCGTCTGATTCATCCGCGAGACGATGGCGACTTCTCCGGTGTTGAGCTGAACACAGGACCCCACGGGATAGATACCGATGCACCGGATCAATCGTTCCACAAAGGCTGCATCCAACAGACCTCGACGCGTCATGTCATAGAGCATCTGGAGCGCATGATGCGGAGTCACGGCTTTCCGATAGGGGCGATCACTTGTCAGTGCGTCGTAGACATCCACGACCCCGGCGATCATCCCGAATTCCGAAAGTTGATGCCGCTTCTTGCCATAGGGATACCCCGAGCCGTCAAGCCGCTCATGATGTTCCAGAACGGGAAGCAGGACCGGAGGTTCGACCATCACGGTTTGGCTCAAGTATTCGGCCCCCTGCTCCACATGTCGTTTCACCTGCGCAAAATCGTCCTCCTCCAACCGGCCGGCCCGATTCAGCACCTCAAGGGGCAACTGCATTTTCCCGATGTCATGCAGCAACATGCCGAACGCGAGTCGCTGGAGGTCGTCGCGATTCATGCGCAGATTCCGGCCCACGGCCAAGGCCAGGACACACGTGTTGACCGAATGGTAATAGGTGTACTCGTCGAAACTCTTCAGTCGTACCAAGCTCGTCAGCGCGTCCGGATTTCGAAGGACGCTCCCGACCAGCACATCCACAGCCGTGACCACGGCCTCGGAATTGAAGGCGCGTCCCATCTTCGCATCGGCCATAGCCTGCTGAACCATCTGCTTTGTTTGTTGATAGCCGGCCTTCGCGACTTCCAGTTCCTGTTCAAACGGGCTGGGTGTCAGATCGAGCGCCTCGCCTGGTCGAACGGCAATTGTTGCCTCCGGGTCGGAGTCCGTGACGGCGGTAGCACCAGCTCTACCAGGAGATTCAAGAGATCCTGCGACTGTCATCGTTCTCCCAGAGGCAGGCGGCGATGCCGGTCCGTTCCAGTGAGCGCGTTGCGAAACCGGGTTATTCGATTGGGTTTCAATGGGAATGCCCTGCGACTCATCGCATTGTGGCACAGCCTCTGGCGACGAAGCGGCCTTCTTGTCCTCGGTTCCTTCGATTTCAATTTCGACGATTTTGACTCCGCAGGCCCTGACCATCTCCACATCCGCCTGTGTCGTCATTCTCATTCGATGGGAAACAAATGGGGTGGCATACCATGGCTTGTCCAGACTCGTGACCAACATACCGACTGACAGTTTCGTAACAGGGATTTTTGTCCTCATCCTTCATCCTTTACATGAATGATGAATGACCTGATCTCGCATAAGTGAGCGGGGCTTCACAGTGATGTGCGAGCAAGATATCCACCCGCTTCTCTATCGGTCGGGCCGGTTGCAGGCTTGAGTGAAGCCCCGTGGTCCGGAGAGGTCAACCGGCGCGCAGACATGGCCCGGCTCCCTCCGCTTGATCGACGGCTCCGACCACACCGGAAACCTGGTTGGAAGATCATCAGGGAGAATCAATTGCTTGGCGAAGCGGGTGCGCTCATTCACGATGACGGGGCCGCGAAGATTAGCGGTGATGCCATGCGGATCCGCACCCCGAAGCGTCAGGATCACGAAGACGACGGCATCGGAGAGAGTCTGCAGTTCAAGCTCAGCGAGTTCCTGGGGTTGCAACATCACACGGTATTCGCAGGAAAGATCGCCGGGGTCCATGATTACAAAAGCTAACGCCGGGTCATCGACGGCTTGCAGCCACTTGAATAGAGCCGGCCGATCATGGTCGAGAATTACGAACCGAGTGGCGTGCGGAAACCCGACGATGCCAGACGGCATCGTCAACAGAGTCCGCTCGTCAACCGCGATATCGCCGAAACGGTCTGTCGTCACACGAATCGACATTGGAAGATCCTTCTCCAGTCTGAGCAGGCGTGGCCATCCCGACCTGCGTCCGGCGCGACCGCGGAGGCGTCAGTCGTTCAAGCTCAACGGTGCTCAATGGATCGGCGGACGCGGCAAGACGGTTCTGCTCTCGAATGCGCGCATACACTTCATCTCTGTGCACTTCGACCGAACGCGGGGCATCGATCCCTAGACGCACGAAGCCTCCCTTCACCTGAAGCACCACCACCCGGATGTCCGAGCCGATCGTGATTGCTTCCCCCGTCTTGCGCGTCAGTGCCAACACCGTCGCCGTCCTTGGATCAACTTCAACCGTCTGGGGAACCCTATCGGTTGGCTGAAGGCTTGACTTAACTCGTTTGGATTCTATCGGAGGAAATTCAACAGACTGGTACTGAACATGCGACTCAGTGTGGCGTTGGCCGCTTCCATGGCCAGCTCGTTGCGGCTGAGATCCGAAATCGCTTTAGCGAGATCGGTATCTTCACGATCGGAGATCGCCCGGGTGACGAGTTCGGTCGCGCGCGCCAGCCATTCCCCGACGACATCCATTCGATTCACAAGCGCTCCAATTGCTCCCTGGGCATTGTTCACTTGTGCCATCGCTTGATCCAGGTTGCCGATTCCCGCCTCAATTCCCGCCTGGTTGTTGCCTTCCATGGCCGCAAGGAGGTCCCGCAGAGAGTTGAACAAATTGGTCGTAGGTCCGGAGAAGATTTGGCTACCGGGGATAGTGTCATCGATCGTCTGGCTCTCCCCAACCTCGATAGCATGTCGCTCGCCATTGCCCTGATAGACAACATTGTCGCCGGTCGTCACCGCATAGGGCGCGGCATCGGTATCGGTGCCAGCGAAAATCGCCTGGCCATCCAACTCGCTATTGGCCAACTGTAACAAGTGACGATGCAACTGTCTGACCTCCTGAGCGATCGTCGCACGTTGTTCCGCGGAAGTCGTACCGCTCGCCGCCTGGATGGTGAGTTCCTTCACGCGGGTCAACACCGTCGTGACTTGCGTCAATGTTGCGTCGGAGAGTTCCAGGCGCTGCCTGCCGAAGTTGATATTCCGGCTCCACTGTTCGTTGCGGGACAACTCCGTGCGACCGGCCAAGACCTGATTGAACGAACTCGGATCATCCGACGGTTTGAGCAGGCGCTTTTGGGAAGAAATCTGCTCCTGTGCAGACAGGATACGCCTTCGGGCGCGCTGCATGTTTCCGAACAACGTATTGAACACCTGGTTATCCGCAACTCTCATGAGATTCCTCGCAGTGGACTGCCCTTCACTCACCCACCGATCAGCGCTTTAATGTGAGCAACGTCTGCAACATTTCATCGGCTACAATGATGACGCGGGAGGCGGCCTGAAACGCGCGTTGCGACTGCATCATCTGCACCAGTTCTTCATCGACGGACACACCGGAAATCTCTGCGCGCCTCGCCTCCAGATGTTCGTGAATGATTTCCTGTGCATCGAAGTCACGTTGGGCCGCCTGTGTTTTTGTTCCGATAGTTGTGACTATAGAATTGAAGTATTGATTGAAGTTCTGCCCACCCAAAGATGCCACAGTTTGGCTCTGAAGAGCTGAGACCGCAATTGCATTCGCGTTGTTCCCGGGAACCCCGGCCGCAGTGCTCGATGCCGCAACCGTTCGCCCGTCCGTCAGCGCCACGGCCATCGTCCTGGCCGTCACTCCTCCTGCGAGAAAAAAGTCCTGTCCCGTGGACCCGTCAAGTCCGAATCCCGAGCGATGCTGCAGATTGATGCCGGCCACCATCGCGGCAGCCAAGCTATCCAAGGAACCTTGTGCAGTCGGAATCTGCTGATCGCGCACATCGAGGATGGCCTTGAGGCGCCCACCCCCGGTTGACGACGTGAGATCGACGGAAGCTCCGCCGCCGCCGTTGTACCGGACGTCCAGCAATCCGCTGTTCCCCGGGTCGGGCACTCCCACCAATTGATAAGCCTGCCCCCGCTCCACCAACTGGTGGCCTTTCCCCACGAACACGGTAACCTGCCCGGTACCGTCCTCGATGGTCGAAATCTCGATCTGTTCCGAGAGGGCCCCGAGCAGCTGTCGCCGTTGGTCGCGGAGATCGTTGGCCAGTTGCCCTCGACTTTCCGCGAGGCTGATCTCCTGATTGAGGTCGGCGATTTTCACGGAGAGGGCATTAATGTCCGTAATCGTCTGGCCGACCTCTGCATCGATCCCCTGGCGCTGGCGATCAAGGTCCGCCGTAGTCTGGTTGAATAGTTGAGCCAACGACGTGGCCCGGCTAAGCAACACAGTCCTGGCCGTGAGATCGGCAGGGTTGGTCGAGACATCCTGCCAGGCCTGAAAGAACTCATTGATGGTAGCACCCAACCCCTGTTCGCCGGAGGTCCCCATACTGTCCTGGACGCGCAGCAGCCAACCGCGAGCGGCATCGAATGCACCAAGCGCGCTACCAGACCGCAGCAATGAGTCCTCCACCACTCGGTCGACCTGCTGGCGAATCTCCGCGACCTGGACGCCGGACCCCACCTGCCCCGGCTGATCATTGAGTGGACGATTTTCCTGGAGGATCGGTTCTTGCCGGCTGTATCCGGGCGTGTTCACATTGGCGATATTATGTCCGGTGACCATCGTTCTGCGCTGGGCGGCGGAGAGCGCGCTCTTCCCAATGTCGAACAGGCTCGTCAAGTTCATCATTAACCTCTGTGCGCGACGCGAGCTCCGGCAACCGCCGGCGTCCTGATCCCGGAAGCCGAATAGAGCCCCTCGTCTCCGCGGACCTGCCACAATCGGAGGGTGTGTTCCGCATGCTCCTGCAAGCCCGCCAGAGCAAGCTGATTCACGGCCATCCCGCCCCGCACTTCTTCCACCAGACTCCTCAACCGCTGACCCGCCGCATGTAGGCGCTCTCCGAGCTCTCTGCCGACTCGCGCCGCCACCCCAGACAGACCCTCTGGACCGATCGCCCCTCTCCCATCCTGGCCCTCCCTCTCCAAACACTGAGCGCGCCTGATCTCCAGTTGTTCGAGCTGATGGATTGAATGGAAGCGGCGTTGTGCAATGCGGTCCAACGAGAGGATTGAACATTGCCCCAAGGCATGTCGCTCTTCTTGTACAAGATCAGCCAGCACTTCAAGCTCAGCGATCTCTTGATCCAGCAGGCCGAGCAGCATGATCACGGACTCCGTTACCGAGGAGTAGGACATGGTTCACCCCACCCCAGTCATAGGACCGGGGACAACGAATCAGAGGATACTGTCGATCAAGGTGTGTCGAATGAGACGATCTCCTACGGCTCGACCCCGAACATCATAGGTTCCTGTATCGACCGCCTGTTTGAGTTCCGCGAGCCGTTGATCCCGAGTCGGATCGGCAGCACGTGTCAGCTCACCGACCTGTCGCATCTCTTTGGCCGCATGGGAAATTTCCACCCGGTCCGCTCCGGAGGGAACCGCCTTGAGAGTTTTGTCGGCGGTGGGTCGATCGGCTTCCTGCACGCCCAGCAGCAGCCTACCCAGATCGTCAATACGGCCATGTCTGGAAATCTCCATGGCGTTCCTCCATCCCTGCATTCGATTGATGAATCGGCCGCGCTCAGATTGTCCACGGCAACCGGAAAAGCCACCTCACGTGCTTCTCCCCATCTTTTCTGTCTCAAGTTTCGCGAGGAGCTATCGTGGCCGCTTCTGCCTCAACGAGTGGAGATGGGCGTCCGCCCGCCCCGGAGGCGCTGGTCGCCCATTGTGTATATCGGCTGCGGCAACTCCAGACTTGAGCGGGCCTCCGGCCGGTTCCATATTAGACTTCGGAGGGTACAGCATCTGCTCCAGGGCTCGCGCCAACCCCAACCCTCCGGATTCGGCAGCCCGCTTTCCGATCTCGGCATCGTACAAGGAATACCAGGTCTGGGCGGCCTTGCTTTCAAAGGGACCGGTCGGTATCGTCTGGCGCATGACGGTCAGGAGGTGTGAGATGAAATAGCCCTCGAATTGCTGAGCCGCTTCTTTGGGACTGACCGAATTGGTGGATAGCCGTGCCGCCGACTCGTCGCCCGCGATGGGACGAGAGATCGGCATGAACCCCGAACCGATTTCCCACGGATGACTCTGGAACCCGTCCAGGTTGACCTTCATACCTACCTTTCGTTGAACCGGCCGTCCTTTTGATTGCTCTTGACGGCCAGAGAAGACGCCTCTCGGGATTCTCTTCCTGCTCTTGAACGGCTCCCTCGACCGCCCATCAAATGATTTCCAGATTGGCTTGCAACGCGCCGGCTGACTTCAGTGCGGACAAGATGGCAACCAAGTCCCGCGGAGTAACGCCGACCGCGTTCAGCGCCTGGACCACATCCCCCAATGTGACGGTCTCATCAATCACGACCAGTCTCGACTCCTGTTCCTTGATCTCGGTTTGGACATCGGGCGTCACAGTCGTCTGCCCCCCGGTTGACCCGACGATCGGCGCCGGCGGCTGTGAGACGTTTAACGTGTTCTTCACCGAAACGATCAGGTTGCCGTGGGAGATCGCACAGTTGGAGATCCGCACATGCTGGCCCAGCACTACGGTGCCGGTCCGCTCGTTCACCACCACCTTTGCCGGCGAATCGACGACCACATTCTGTCCTTCCAAGGCGGCGATGTACTGGGCGACCCGCCCCCGATAATCGGCCGGTACCGTCGCGCGCACCAACCCCGCATTGACCGGAGTCGCGGTGCCCGATCCGAAGACGCCATCGATGGCCTCTGCCACCCGGATCGCGGTCGTAAAGTCGGCATGCCGGAGGAGCACGGAGACCGAGTCCCATGCATCCAGATCGACGACGACTTCCTTTTCAATGAGGGCGCCGCTCGGTACCACTCCCGCCGCCTGATGGTTCTTGACGACTGTGTTTCCTCCTGGGCCGCCGACCCCTCCAAGAAATCCGCCGATCGAAATCGGACCCTGCGCCACGGCATAGACCTGCTGGTTGGGCGCTTTCAAGGGCGTGAGTAGCAGCGTGCCTCCCTGCAGGCTCTTGGCATTCGCCATGGACGACACGATCGCATCGATAGCCATGCCGGGTTTGCCAAACGGCGGCAGTTTTGCCGTCACCATCACCGATGCAATGTTGCGAGTGAGCAATTGAATCGGGTCGATCACCAGATTGATCCCCATTTTATTCAACATCGACATCATCGCCTGGACCGTGAACTGCCCACCGATGACCTGGTCGCCAGTCCGGTCCAATCCGACAACCAGACCGTAGCCGATAAGCTGGTTCTCGCGAACACCTTCAATGGACCCGACGTCCTTGATCCGCACCGCCGAAACCGGGTCGGCCAGCAAGGTCACGAGCACCCACAGGATCAGCACGCCGCACCGTCTGCTGCGACGAAACATTGCGTTCATGGCGACTCCGTGCTGGTGTTCATGTCAACCTTTCGATCGCTCATGCGACCGGCTGGCGGTGGAAGATCCGCCCCCACCAACTTGCAGGGGCGGCCTCATGGTGCGCGGCCGGCTCGGTCTCTCTGTCGGCTTCACCGCTCTCCCGAACCGCCAGCATCAAAGGTCTCACCGAATCGGCGGGGCGGACCACCCCGCTCGCCACAAGCAACCACATCGGAACCCGTTGCCATTCCCGCTGTCGCTCCATCGCCATTCCTCCCTCCGCTCTACCGGCTGATGGCCGGCACCCCAATCCACTGACACTCGCCTAGAACGGATAGATCCAGTCCAGAATCCTCGTAAACCAACCTGGTCGCTGGACATCATCCACCACGCCGAGCCCGGAATATTCGATCTTGGCGTTTGCAATGGCGGACGAGAGTACGGTATTTTTCGTATCGACATCCACCCGCCGGACATGCCCGCTCAACACCATCCGTTGCCGTTCGCTATTGACCGTGACTTCGCGATGGCCCTCGATCCGCAAATCCCCGTTAGGCAGGACTTCCAGGACCATCGCCGACAGCGTGCCGGTTAACGTATCGGCTCGGCTGGTTGCGCCCTTGCCGCCGAACTTGTTCTTGGCGCTGACTTCGATGCCCAAGCTCTGCCGTGCGTTCTCACTCAGACTCACGCCGGGGACACCGAGATAGCCTCGACCGGTGCCAGCCATGCTGTGATCAATCGTGGATTCCCGTTCGGCTGTGGTGTCTGCGCTCTTCGATCCCTTATGGTTTTCCACGATCTTCACGGTCAGGATGTCCCCCACCCGCATCGCCCGGAGGTCTTCATAGAGATAGGCACGGCCGTTTTCTTCCTGCCATAAGGACCCGACGGTTTTCGGCGGCGGCAGCGGCTGCACGGTGATGCCGGGCGGCTTGGAAGCATCCGTACTGCAGCCGGACCACAACGCGAAGCAGACCAGGGACCAGACCAGTCCATCACACAAGCCTCTTCTGTCGGACAGTTTACGTAGGTGCATCAGATCGAACGACGCCCGGAAGGATTCGGGAACCATCTATCACCCCGGTCAGAATTCGACGCGGACCAGTCCCGGCCCGGCCACGAGGCCGCGCACGTCCTTTCCCGAATCCTGGTTGGTCACGGTGACATATTGTCCGAGTTGCGCCGCCGCTTTGGTGATGCCCATTGTTTGAATGGAAAGCCCACCCCGCCGGGCTTCGATCATGACCCGGTCGCCTTTACGCACGGCAAAAGGTTTCACCAGGGAAGACCCGCGAATGGGCATCTGCGGCTGGAGAACCTTCCCAGGACTCTTCCCGATCGCCTCTTCCGGATTCATCAGAAAATGGTGCGGCACACCGTTGACCTTAACCCGCACCACATCAATATCCTCGGCCTCGATCAACTCATCCGGCTTCAGCATCCGCGTCGGAGCCACCACGTCCGCATAGAGCGAGACATCGGCGATCACATCGAGCGACTCGGTCTCGTGCCCGGCCACCAGCGGAACGATCCGAAATCGACGGCGACCCGCCGTATCCGCTCCTCCACCGCTCGCGACCGTTATTTGGAGTGGGCCAGCCGGACGCACGACCGGCTCGGAGGGATCCAGAACCTCCGCCTCGACTTCGCCCACGCGGCCGCTGAATCGGGCTTCCAGATAGGCGACGATGGCTTTCCGAAGCTGGTCAACCGTAATCTGTTGCACACTCTGTCTTGCGCTATGCGAGGCCTTGCCGGCATTTGGTTTGTCCGCATGGTCGGATGTCGCCCTGGTCGCGGAGGTGGGACCGGAGCCGGCAAAGGCGGATACGATTCCGAAAGCGGAACCGGTCAATAGCAGGACTCCCATCAGCAGCACAATCCGACGAGACTGGTCAGAGTACCGCATCATGCCTACCGTCGGATGTTATTCGCGATCGCCATCATCTCGTCGGAGGCCTGGATAGTTTTTGAGTTGATCTCGTAGCTCCGTTGCGCAATGATCATATTGACCATTTCTTCCGCCAGGTTGACATTGGAACTTTCCACGAATCCCTGCTGAATCAGCCCGAATCCGGTCGAGAATCCAGGGATGCCTTGAATCGCCGGTCCGGACGCGAAACTATCCAGAAAGAGGTTGTTCCCCATCGCCACCAGCCCGGATGGGTTATCAAACCGCACGAGTTGGATCTGCCCGACCTGAGACGCCTGCGTCACCCCCGGCAACAGCACCGACACGGTTCCATCCTGGCCAATGTCGACCTTGAGCGCACCGGAGGGAATCGTAATGACGGGATTCAACAGATCGCCGTCTCCGGTGACCAGGTTGCCGACGTTATCGCGCTTGAACGCCCCGTTGCGGGTAAACATGATGGTCCCGTCCGGACGAGACACCTGGAAGAACCCCGGACCGTCGATCGCCACATCCATGTCGTTTCCGGTCTGCTTCATGTTGCCCTGTTGCCATTCCTTCGCGACGGTCGTCGGCCGCACGCCCGCCCCCACCTGAATACCGGCCGGGAACACGCCGACACTCGACGCGCTGGTGCCAGGCATCCGCTGAATCTGATACAGGAGGTCGGCGAATTCCGCCCGACTGCGCTTGAAGGCGTTGGTATTCACGTTCGCCAGATTGTGCGCGATCGTATCGACATTGAGTTGTTGCGCCGTCATCCCCGTTGCCGCGGTCCACATGGCTCGAATCATCAGGTCCTCCGACGGTCGTTCCCGTCACGCTCGAACATGAAGGTTATCCCACTCGTCCCACGTCCTGAACCGCCAGTTCGGCCATCCGGTCGATGGTCTGAATCATCTTTTGCGCGGATTCGTACGACCGCATACCCTGGATCAGCTTCACCATCTCGCTGAGCGGATTCACATTGGACTCTTCCACAGCGGCGCTCATAATGGTCGGGTGTTTCTGATCCGCCCCTCCCTCTCCCGCGAACAGACTCTCCGCCACCTTACGAGGCATTCGCTGCTCCGGAAACTCAACGACCTTCAGGGTTCCGACCGGCTGGCCACCCACGGAGATGGCGCCTCTGCCGTCAATGATCACCTCACCGGGCGGTAGTTTCAGCTCGCCCTTCGTGCCCATGACTGGAAAGCCGGCCTGCGTCACCAATCGCCGTTTCTCATCCAGATGAAACACGCCATTCCTCGTATAACGGAGACCCTCCGGCGTGCGCACTTCGAAGAATCCGGACCCGTCGATCGCCACGTCGAGGGGATTGCCGGTGGTTCGCAGCCGCCCGGAATCAAATTGGGTATGGTTCCCGTGTGGCCCGACGAAAACACGCTCGGCCGCACCACCAACCGGTTGCGGCATTCCGGCAACCAGCCGGATCTGAGACTCGGGCGAAGGGACAAAGCGGCGATGCGGGAGCAGAGCCTGAAACAGCGGTTCCTCCTGCTTGAACCCCTTGGTGTTCACGTTGGCGATATTGTGCGCAAAAACCTGCGTCCGCTGTTCCTGTGCCAGCGCTCCGGATAGGATGGGGTAAATGCCTCGATTCATCGTCAATTCTCCATCGTCTCTTCAACGACAACAATTTCATAGCAACCCATGTGCCATCGTCGAGTCATTCGAACAGCCTCATTCTGCCCAGCGAATCCGGGGGTTCGTACAAACCGTCTGATGCCGGCACGCGTTGACCTGGTTCCTTCCTTCCCTGTGGGAAAAGTTTTCCCTCCTGCCCATCCAGCTTGCTCCGGCATCCTCGTTCAGCTTTGCAGCATCTGGAGCTTGGCTTTCAATCGGACGATCGTTTTCGCATGAATCTGACAGATGCGCGATTCGGTGATCGAGAGGATCCCGCCGATCTCCTTCATGGTCAACTCCTCACAATAGTAGAGCGTCAGCACCAACCGCTCCTTCTCGGGCAACTCCTCTATCGCCCGCTCGAGCGCGCGCCGGACATCTTCGGTCACGACATGGGAGAGCGGATCGGGGTGCTGCGTGTCCACCAGCATGCGGAGTATCTTGTCTCCGTCTGAATCCTGCACCGCCAGATCCTCCAAGCTCATGACGATCGCCCCCTGCGCCTGGGTAAGAAAGTCGGACAGCTCGCCGACGGACATCTGCAACGCCGAGGCCAGCTCGTCTTCCGTCGGCGCTCGACCGTGCCGACGCATCAGTTCCACCTCGGTCTTGTGCAACAGCGTGATACGCTCGTGGACGGACCGCGGGATCCAGTCCATGGACCGGATCTCGTCGAGCATCGCGCCTCGAATGCGAAACTCCGCGTAGGTCTTGAAGTTCGCCTCTCTGGTGGGATCGTATTTGGTCATCGCATCCATCAGCCCGATCACGCCGACCGAAATCAGGTCCTCGACATCCATATAGGCCGGCAGTCGAAAGGCCAACCGATGCGCCATGATCCTGATCAAGGGGGCGAATTCCTGAATGATACGCTCCCGGTCCGCCCCCATCGAGGCTCCCATCATCTTGGGGACGGCTCTCGTCCGTCCAAGGGGCGCTTGGTGGTCTTGTTTCATGATCCCTCGTCCAACATTCACGCTTGCAGGAGGAGCCGGTGCCAGAAAAACTGGACTCCTCCTTTGAGATGACGGGCCGGCTCCCATTCCAATACGACTTCGGCCAGACGCCGAAACGCGGCGCTGGACGGCGCATGGGGAAAGGCGGCCAGCACGGCCTGTTGGCGTTGCACGGCCATGGGGAGATAGTCGTCGGCGGGAATCATCCCCGCGTAATCGATCGAGATGTTCAAAAAACGGCCGGAGACCAGCAACAGCCGTCGATAAACCTCTAAAGCCTCACGCCGATTCTTGGCCATGTTCACCAACAACCGGAACCGAGTTTCGCGATACCGTTGGGCGAGCACCTTCATCACCGCATAGGCATCCGCCATCGAGGTCGGCTCGGGAGAGGCGACGACCAGGATCTCCTGCGAGGCGGCCGCGAAAAATAATACGTTGGACGAGATGCCGGCTCCGGTGTCGAGCAGCAGCACGTCGATCGAGGGCGACAGTTCCTCCAACTCTTCTTGAATCACCACCTGCTGTTCGGAGGACAGGGCGGTCAAATCCCATTCGGCAGAGCCGGCTGGCAGAATCATGATCCCCTCGGGGCCACGCACCATAATCTCGGACAGCCGACGCTCTCCGGCCAAGACATGCGAAAGCGTATAGCGCGGGACGATCCCGAGCAGCACATCCACGTTGCCCAACCCAATGTCGGCATCAAGCACCAGCACGCGCTGCCCCGCCTGTGCCAGCGCGATACCCAGATTGAGCACCACGTTCGTCTTGCCGACTCCCCCTTTTCCGCTCGTCACGGCAATCACGCGGAATGCCGGCGGCGACGGCGGCCCAACCGGCTCCCGAGGGTTTGCGACCATTACGGTTTCGTCCATCGACGTCCTCCTTCGGCACAAGAGACTTCCAGTGTCGGCATATTGGACTTGAAGTTCGAACCTGGCGGCCGGCGCTCCTGGCCGCTCGTCCCTCCATCGGACAAGAACGAATCGCGCCGGTCACACCGACCGAATTCAGCGTGAGTCCCACAGATCAGATCGGCTAAGCGTTCGGGTGTGGCTGGCTGGAGATCGTCCAATGCCGACTGGCCAGCCGTGAGATAAGACACAGGCAACCGGCTCCGGCACAGAATTTCGAACAGCCGACCGAAACGCGTGGTCTCATCGAGTTTCGTGAACAGCAGGCGGTGGACCGGAAGGCCTGTGTAGCCGCTGGCCACATCAAGAAAATCCTGGATGTCCGTATTGGCCGGCAAGGTCAGATGCACCTCAAGGGGAAGGGCGTCCGAGAGCAACCCTCGCAGCCACTCCATGGCTCCCCAATTCAACAGGCTATACCCGGGCGTGTCGATGAGCAGCAGTTCGGCGCCACCGTTGGTTGAAACCAGGTCGCTCAACGCCTCCTTCCCGCTCACCGTCTCGATCTTGAGGCCAAAGAAGCCTCCGAAGACTCTTAGCGGATCGACTCCGCCTATCGACTCCCGTTCGACCTTCGCAACCGCAACACTTCGTCCTTCTTTCAGCCGGTAATGGCCGGCGAGCTTGGCTATCGCGCTGGTTTTCCCCACCCCTGTTGGCCCGATCACGGCGATTGCCTTCAACCGTTTCTGTCCCGTAAACGGGGGCCCGCTCACGCGAACCTGATCCATCACCACCTCGCGCAGAGCCCGTCGCACGTGAACCTCGGCCGGCGAGCCGTGCATGGCCGCGCGGGCGAACGCCTCGGCCGCCAATCTTGTCGCCGTCCAGAGGTCGCAACCCCGGGTCACCAGTTCCTGGCTTAACTCGAGAGTCAGACGATCGACCTGCCCCGGTTCCCGATCGCCATCGAGGGAAGATCTCGCCTGCCGACCCGCCGAGTTCGGCGGATCGCTCTCACTCGACACACGATATTCCTCTCGAACTCTGCGCTGCTCATGCGAACTGGCACGAGCCGCCTCACCGGACTCTTGAGAATGTAGCCCCGCCCCATCTCGTCCCAACGAGGCTTCAAGCCATGATCGGAATGTCATGAAACCGGCGGCTGCTTCGGTTGCATCGTCTTCGCCGGCAGCCCCTGTACCGGCCTTGTTGATCTCCGCCGATACATTGCTTCGCGCAGTGCCGTCGACCGCCGCGACGACTTGCACTTGCTGCCGTCCGATCGGATGCCGCCAGTCCCATCCCGTCCGCGTATACGTGGTGCTGAGAATCACCGCATCCGGACCCAGTTCCGATTTGATCGCCTGAAACGCCTCCGGGATACTGTCCGCAACGAAGGTCTTGAACTTCATTCAGACTCGCCTCCTAGCCCGCATCTTCCGTCAAGCGCACGGTTTCAAATGCAATCACCTTGGTCATCCCGTCGATTTCTCCGATGGAAAGTACCGGCACGGAATGGAGTACCCGCTGCGTCAACCGCCGCAGGTGCCGGCGCAGGCCTGGCGAACAGAGAACGATCGGCTGCTGGCCTTTGGCGGCTACCCGCTCGGCCGCCTGCTTGAGCGCTGCGAGGAGGCGCTGGGTCAATCCCGGTTCGAGTCCCCAAGGGGCGCCCTGGGCGGCGGTCATGTGGTCAACGAGCGCCCGATCGAGCCGCGGATCAAGATTGATGACCTGCAGCGACCCATCTGGCGCTGTGAATTGGTGCGTGATCATCCGCCCCAGCGCCTGGCGGACGCTTTCGGTCAACGCGTCGGGATCTTTGGTCGTCGGCGCATGATCGGCCACGACCTCAAGAATCGTCCGCAGGTCACGGATCGGCACCTGCTCTTGGAGCAGATTTGCCAAAATCCGCACCAGCACTCCCAGTGGGACGAGAGCCGGCACCACCTCCTCGACGAGCTTCGGAGCGCCCTTGGCCAGTTCGTCCAGCAGCGCTTGCACCTCTTGCCGTCCCAATAGTTCATGGGCATGTCGCTTGATAATTTCGGAGAGATGAGTGGCAATGGCCGATCCCGCGTCCACCACCGTATACCCCGCGATCTGGGCCTGATCGCGCGAGGCTTCCGGCACCCACAAGGCCGGCAAGCCGAACGCCGGCTCCTTCGTAGGAATGCCCTGCACGATATGCTTCTGCGCGGTCCCGGGATCGATCGCGAGCAGATGGCCGGGTATGGCTTCGCTGCGGACCAACTCGACTCCTTTCAGCAGCACCGCATATTCGTTGGGTCGAAGTTGCAGGTTGTCTCGAATGTGGATGGAGGGAACCAGAAAGCCGAGATCGTTGGCGATCTGACGGCGCAGGCCCTTGATGCGGTCGAGCAATGCGGCGCCTTCATGCCCGTCCACCAGGCCGATGAGCCCATAGCCCACCTGAAGTTCCATCAAGTCGAGCGGGGCGATGCGGGGTGAAAGGTCCTCCTGTTTGACCGGCGCCGCCGGCTCGGCCCGGGTCGCGCGCTCCTCCCGCTCCTTCTTGACCATCTCATAGGCCACCCACCCGGCCACCGCCCCGAGCGTCAGAAACGCCACATGCGGGAGCCCAGGGACCAGGCCTAACGCCATCAGAATCCCGGAGGCGGCCGCGAGCGCCTTCGGTGAAATGAGCATCTGCTTGGTAATTTCTTCTCCCAGATTGGTATCCGTCGCAGCCCTGGTCACGACGATACCGGCAGCGGTGGAGACAATCAGCGCCGGCACCTGCGCAACCAGACCTTCTCCGATCGTGAGCAGCGTGTAATCCTGCGCGGCTGCGGCCAACGCCATCCCTTGCTGCAACACGCCGATCGTCAGCCCGCCCACAATGTTCACCAAGATGATGACCACCGCCGCAATCGCGTCGCCACGCACGAACTTGCTGGCGCCATCCATGGCGCCGTAGAAGTCCGCTTCCTCCGATACCTGGCGACGGCGGCGACGGGCTTCCGTGTCATTGATCAAACCGGCGTTGAGGTCTGCGTCGATGCTCATCTGCTTGCCCGGCATCGCATCCAATGTGAACCGGGCGGCCACCTCGGCCACACGGCCCGCGCCTTTGGTCACGACGACAAAATTAATGACGACGAGAATGGCAAAGACAACGAGACCAACCGTGTAGTTGCCGCCGACCACGAAATTGCCGAACGAGCGAATGACTTCCCCGGCAGCCCCCGGACCTTCGTTGCCATGCAGAAGAATCAAGCGCGTCGAAGCGATATTGAGCGACAGCCGAAACAAGGTCACCATGAGCAGGATCGATGGGAACACGGAAAACTCCAGCGGCCGCCGCACCTGCATGCTGACCAACAGAACGGTGATCGACAGCGCGATGTTGAAGGCGAGCAGGAGATCCAGAATGACCCGCGGGAGCGGGAGCAACATGATCATCAGCACGCCCACGACACAGAGCGACATCAGTACGTCGGAGTGCCGCAGGAGTTGAAGGAGCGATTGATTCGGCGATTCTGCCATTACATGGTCCGCTTCACATGAGACTCACGCGCCCTTTAGATGGTCGTCCCGACCCGCACGCCTCTGGCGCGGTACACCATTGCCAGGATTTCCGCCACTGCGCGGTAGAGATCGGCTGGGATCTCGCCGCCGATCTTCACCAGCTTGTACAGACTGCGGGCGACGACCGGCTGCTCTACGATCATGATGCCGTTCTCCCGCGCCACCTCTCTGATCCGTTCCGCAAGCAACTCCGCCCCTTTCGCCACCACCACGGGCGCCTTCATCGCCTGGTGGTCATATCGCAGCGCCACCGCGATATGCGTCGGGTTCGTCACCACGACATCCGCCGTGGGCACCGCCGCCATCATCCGTTGTCGAGCCATCTGACGTTGGAGCGTTTTGACTCGCGAACGGACCAACGGATCGCCTTCCGATTCGCGGGTCTCCTCCTTGACTTCCTGACGTGTCATTCGCAGATTACGATTCCATTCGAAGCGCTGATAGCCGTAATCCACGGCCGCCAGCACCGTCAGCGCAAGCCCGACCCAGAGGGAGACACTCAACAAGAGCCACCCCGTGGCTCCCAGCAGGTGATCGACGCCCCGTTGTACCCATAGCGGCAACGAATCCAGATCGGTACGGACCGCGAGATATCCGGCGACCGCGACCACCACGACCTTAAGGCCAGCCTTGACCAACTCCACAATCGCGCGTAGCGAACATAACCGTTGCCATCCCGCGATCGGGCTGATCCGGCTGAGGTCGAGGCGGAACGCATCGTGTTTCCAGAGCAGGCCGGTCTGGGCCATCGTCGCCCCTGTAGCCATGACGAGCACGCAAGCCAGGACCGGCAAGAGGAGGATCAAGGAATCCGTCCCCATTTTCAGCATCGCAGCCTGAAGCATGTCGGCGGTGGCGGCGGACCATGAGCGCGGATTGGCGGCCATTGCCCACCATTCGCGCAGCATGCGGATCAGCGCCTGAATAGTCGCTTCCGAAGTCAGAGACAGCATACCCAAGGCCGCCATGAGCACCAGGGCCATCGAGAGATCCCGGCTGAACGGGACCTGCCCCTTGCGTCGGGCCTCGGCTTTGCGCCGCGCACTTGCCGGTTCCGTTCTTGCGCCCGCCTGCTCAGCCATGCCCCATCGTCCTCATCAGATCGAGAATGCTCTCGTGCAGCTTCAGGAATTCCTCTTCGCAGAGGCTTGCGACCGCCGGCAAGGCTAGACCAAACACGAACAGTCCGCAGAGAATGGTCAATGGGAAACTCAGCACGAACACGTTCAGTTGCGGCACGGTCCGTCCCAATAGAGCCAGCATCAGGTTGATCGCCAATGTCGCCACCAGCACCGGCGCCGCCAGCTTGAGGGCTACGAGAAACCCTCCTTGGAAGAGCCGCATGACCTCGTCGCCCAGCGTGTCCGACAAACTCGCGCCGAACGGAGGAATCAGCCGGAAGCTCTCGCCGATCGCGTGGACGATCAGCAAGTGCGCGTTCAGGGACAGAAAGATCAGCGAGGCCAGCACCGTGTTCAACTGCCCCATGAGAGGGATCGTGTGGGAGGTGACGGGGTCAAAGAGCTGGACGATGCTGAATCCCATCTGGCTGCCGATCAGTTCTCCGGCCACCTCGAAACTCGCGAAGAGGCATCTAACAGCCAGACCGATCACAAGGCCGATCAAGAACTCTGCAATCAGACCGAGGAGGAACAGCGCCGTATCGGCAGGCCAGGCGGCCGAGCCGACGAAGGGCACCACCACCAACGCCAGCGCGGTTGCCAACCCCGTCTTGAGCTGCATCGGCAACGATCGGCTACCGAGCATCGGCATCGCCGCCAGGATCGCTCCGATACGGATCAGAACGACAACAAAGGTTTGAAAGTGCGGCAGCCCGAGTTGAATTGTCTGGGTCATCGAGGGAGGGTCCTAGCGTGCATATTGCGGGATCGTGATGAGCAGTTGCATCATGAACCCGGTCAGGACTTGGATCATCCAAGGGAAGAACAGCATGGTCGCGAGAAACACGCCCAGGATCTTCGGCACAAATGAAAGCGTGGCTTCGTTGATCTGCGTCAGGGCTTGAAAGAGGCTCACCAACAACCCAATCACGAGACTCATGCCCAACATAGGCGCCGCCACCAGGAGCGTCGTCTCTACAGCTCTGCGGCCGATCTCTACCACCATATCCGGCGTCATTGATCCGTGCTCCTTTGCCTCACCGCGTCAATCGTCACCCGTCGCTACTGGAAACTCTTCACCATCGAGCCGACCACGAGATACCAGCCGTCGGCCAGCACAAACAGAATCAATTTGAACGGTAGCGAAATCATGACCGGCGGCAACAACATCATACCCATCGACATCAAGACGCTCGCGACGACCATGTCGATGATGAGGAACGGGATATAGATCAAGAATCCGATCTGGAATGAGATCCGAAGCTCGCTCAGCATGAAGGCCGGGAGGACCACTTGCATCGGCAACTCCGCCGAGGAGGACACGCGCGGCAATTTCGCCAGGTCGATGAACAGCTCGAGGTCCTTCTCGCGCACCTGGTTCAACATGAAGGTTCGGAGAGGTGCGGAGGCTTTGGTCCAGGCTTCTTCATAGCCGATCCGTTCGGCCATCAGCGGCTGCACGGCATCCTCATAGATCGCCTTGCCTACCGGAGCCATGACGAACGCGGTAAGAAAGAGCGCCAGACTGATGAGAACTTGATTCGGCGGTACCTGCTGGGTCCCCATGGCCTGTCGGAGGAAGGACAGGACGATCACGATGCGGGTGAACGAGGTGGTCATGATAAACAGCGCGGGAACCAGGGACAGAATGGTCAGAAGGGCGAGGATCTGGAGTACCACGGCGATCTGACTTTGTCCGCTTCGACCGAGATCGATGGTCAACGAAGGCCCGTCTCCCGCCAGAGCAGAGGTCGATAGGCACAGACCCACCAGCAACAGAACCGTGATCGGCAGTGCCCATAGACCGAACCGACGGAGCCGGGGAGAGCCCTCGACTGAACAATGTCCATCCGCCGACAGCCGGAGGAAGCGACTCATCTGTTCACCCTGACATCGATCGTGGCCGGCGATACGGCTTTGGCGAACGAAGCACTCGCTTCCGGTGTCCCGCCATGCGGCGGCGGCACAGTGCCCAGGCACACCAGATTGGTGGCTGTAGTCCCGAGAATCAGTGTCTGATCCGCTACCGTCACCAGCATGATGCTCTTACGGCCTCCAAGGTGTGCCGTCGCCAGCACTCGGATCGCAGGCGCAACTCCCGGCATCAAGGGTTTGCCCAACAGACGCCGGGCTCCCCACGCGACAGCCACCATCAGACTCAAGACCACCGCCAGAGCGGCGATCATACGAATCAGGCTGTCGTAAAATTCCACCGCGTCGTCATCCGTGCTGGAAGGTTGGGTACGCTGTGATCGGCGGTATTATCCGAGCTTTTGCACGCGTTCGACCGGGCTGACCACATCGGTCAGCCGGACGCCGAACTTTTCGTTGACTACGACCACTTCGCCGCGGGCCACTAAGCGATGATTCACGAGCACCTCCAGCGGCTCGCCCGCCAGCTTGTCCAACTCCACAACGGACCCCTGCCCCAACTGGAGGAGTTCTCGAATCACCATGCGGGTCGTGCCCAACTGCACCGACACCTGCATGGGGATATCCAACAACACATCCAGATTCTTTGCCCCTGCCAGCGGCTTTGCCTCTTGCGGTGGAATCGTCGCCGGTTGCCCAGCCGCCTCCGCCGTTGCTCCCGCTCCACCCGTCGCCACCTGACTGGAATCACTCCCATTCATTCGCGCCTCCTCACCTCGCCGGCCTTCAGATCGACTTGACGACCCGATAGGCGTTGGCTCCCTTGACCACTCCCGCCGCACCCAGCATTTTCGGAATGCCCTCGACGAATCCGGTCATCAAGTCCCCCGGGCTTTGCTCCAGCAGGACGACGTCGCCTACCCCGAACTGCAAGACGTCCTTCATCGCCACCGAGGTGACGCCCAGTTGGATCGTCAACTCGACCGGACAATCCAGCAACTGTTCGCGGAATCGATTCATCCAGCTTTGATCCTCTTCCATCTGATCGGCAAAGAAACCCGCCGACAGTTTTTCCTTGATCGGCTCGATCATGGAATAGGGATACATCACCATGATCTTGTGCGAGATCCCGGCCAGATCGACATGGAACGAGACGGACACCACGATCTCCGGAATCGAGACGACCATCGCGAACTGGGGGTTGCTTTCGGAGCGGACGAATTGAACTTTGACTGGAAGCACGGCGTGCCACGCCTTTTCGAGGTCGGCGAGGAGCCGATCGAGTATGGTCTTGATCACGCGCTGCTGAACCGGCGTGAACTCCCGTCCTTCCGTCCTCACGTGCGTCTGGCCGTGCCCACCGAACAAACTGTCGACCAGGGCATACACCAGCGGAGCGCCCATGATGACCAACCCGTGGCCCCGAAGCGGCTTGAGTTGAAACAGGCTCAGCGACGCGGGCACGGACACCTTCTTCAGCATCTCCCCAAACTTCATAATGTCGGTGGAGCCGATCGAGAATTCCGCGGGACGCCTGAGCACACCCGCCCATGACACGGTCTGCATTCGGCAAAATCGATCGTTGATCATCTCAAACGTCGGCATCTTGCCGCGCACCATCCGCTCCTGCGCCGAGAGGTCCAACGTGCGAATGCCGCCGGTCTCTTCCTCTTTCGGTGTCGTGTCGACGTCCCCCGCGTCCATACCGCGGAGCAATGCATCAACTTCGTCCTGGCTCAGAATATTATTGGCCATCCGGAATCACCCCTGTTCAAGCGAGCAGACAGGCCTCCCACGTGGCGCCCCCACTACCTCGGCCTACTGGACGATGAAATCGGTAAAATAGACGCCCCGGACGCCCCCCTTCGGCAAGAGCGCGTTCACTCGTTGCAGAATCTCCTCGCGCAATTGAAGCTTGCCCTGGGTGCTGCGCACCGTCGCGGCCTCCTTGCTGGACAACAACACCAGGATCGCGTCCCTCGTCTGCGGCAGCCGTTTGTTGAGTTCTTCGGTCACGTCGGATCGCTCTAACTCGACCTTGACGGTCACCTTGAGATAGTGAATCTCCGGCGTATCGGCCAGGTTGACGATGAAGGGGTCCAAGTCATAAATCGCGCCGACTTGGGACGTCGCTCCCGCTTCAGCCTTCGACCCGGTCTCCTGTCCTTCCTTGTCCGCGGTCGACCTCTCCGACGCCCGTTCCTCGCTTTTCACCGATGGACCGCCTCCCTTCATGAAGTGAAACAGTAAAGCCGCCACGCCGAGTCCCAACAGCAACATGCCCACTGCGATCAAGATGACCATTTTCATCGGCAGCCCCGGCGCAAGCGCCGGCGCTTTGGCTTCTTCTGCAACTTCCGCCATAACAGTCCCCTTTGGTGGAGTGATCGGGCCCGTGGTTTTGCAACGGATGTGCCATGTCAACCCGACTCACGGTCTGGCCGGCAGCCTGGCCAAATGCGCGTCCTGTCGGGGTTTGCGCCGATCAGCGCGATGAGGACTCGTCCAGTGACGGTCTGGCGGCTAGCCAGGAGCTTGACATCGTCAGAATCCTGACGCCTGTCGAGGATGAGGATAGGGTGAAAAGAGGAAGAACCGTGCATCAAACGTCAATCGTCAACCGTCATGCGCCCGGATCGGCCACATCACGATTGACGAATGACGGATGACGAATGACGAGCCTACCGCTTCAGATTGACGAGCTCCTGCAGCATCTCGTCGCTGGTGGTGATCGCCCGCGAGTTGGCCTGGAACGCCCGTTGCGTGATGATCATGTCGACGAATTCCTCACCCAGATCGACGTTGGACTGCTCGATCGCGCCGGAAATGATCCGGCCCAGGCCGTTGCTGCCCGGGGAACCTTGGATGGCAGCGCCGGATTCCGCCGTCGTGGAGAACACGTTGTTCCCCAGGCGCGCCAACCCCTGCGGGTTCGGGAATCGAGTTAACGCGAGTTGTGCCAGAAGTTGAGACTGCCCGTTGGTGTACTGAGCCAAGAGCTGTCCCTGGGAGTCGATCGAAAATTGCGACAAGGATCCGGCCGCATAGCCGTTTTGTGTCTGATCCAACAGCGAAGAGTTGGCGCCGTATTGCGTGAACTGGCTGAAATTCACGGCCACACTCTGAGGAGTGGCTGCGCCGCCACCGATCGTGAGAGACAGGTTTTGCGTCCCTCCGGACGTCAGGGCTCCGGTCGAATTGAAAACGAGATTCGTCCCGGCCGTCGCCGCACCGTTGTCCAGACGGGAGTAGAGGTTCCAGGTGTTGGCGGTCGCGGTTTTGACGAAATAGAACTGAAGCTGGTGGGATTGGCCGAGCGAATCATACATCGTCAAGCCGGTCGAGAAGTTATAGGTCGTGGGATCCGTCACGTTAAAAACGCCGGCCGGCACGGTCGCCGCCGCGTCCAGGTTGGCGCGAAGGCTCGCGGTCGTCGTGGCCTGTGGGGCGCGGTTGGTCGCGCTCATGCTGATACTGCCGATCGTGGATGTAATCACGCCGGCTGAATTCGCCTGGTAGCCCTGCAAGAGATAGTTGTTCGAATCGACGATGCGCCCCTGATTGTCCACCTTGAACTGGCCGTTACGGGTATACAGGTTCGTCCCGGCTGCATCCTGAACCATGTAGAACCCGTTTCCATCGATGGCGAGATCCAGCACGGAGCCTGTCGTCGTCAACGCCCCCTGAGAGAAGTTGCCCTGCACGTCGTTCAAGTAGACGCCCAGACCCACCTGATCCGCGCCCGATCCTCCGACCAGGCTGCTCGAGATCAGATCGGCAAACGAGGCACGGCTGCCCTTGAACCCGATTGTCCCGACATTGGCGATATTGTTGCCGATCACTCCCATCGCATTGCCGTACGCGTTGAGCCCGCTCACCGCCGTAAACATCGACGTGAGAATTCCCATGTGCTCCTCCTCGTAATGTTTCGCACGTTACGTCCTGGTCGAGATCAAACTACCGTTCATCACTAGCCAATGAACGTGGTTCTCTTAGGTGCTGAGTGCTTCGATTTCAGGCATTACGTCGTGATCGCGCCGCTCTCGGATGGCCGTACAGAGGGCTGCTGCTGGGCCTCCTGGAGTTCGACCATTCGTTCCAGCAGCGTGACGACCTTGGTCAGTTGCTCGATCTGACTGAATTGGGCCGTCTGGACCATCATCTGTTCATTGTTGGTCGGGTTCAGTGGATCCTGATTCTCAAGCTGCGCCACCAGCAATTTGAGAAAGTCGTCCTTTCCCAGTTGGGCCTGACCCAAAATCGCCGAAGCCGCCTTATTCGTTGCGCTTCCGACCGAAGGCGCGCCCGGCGGAGTCGAATTACTCAGCGCCGCCTGAACCGCTTGCATTTCTGGTGAAAGTTCCATCTTGTTTCCTCCCGTCACCGACCAGACCGTCTCTCGTTACTGCTAGATGAACAGATTCACATGCCGCGGTCCGCCTGGGTCGACGCTCTCGGGGATGGCCGCAACAACATCCGCCGAAGGCTCCTGTCCTTGCCGAACCGGCTGTGACCAGTTCGTCTCCCATCCGTATGACGAAGGTCCCTGCCCCTCCCGATCCACAAGAACGGAGAACTGCCCCATTTCCAATCCATGATGGTGGAGCTGAGATTCCAATCGCGATTGATTCTTGAGCAGAAAGTCCTGAACTTCAGTGTGATCCGTCATGACCGTGGCATGAACCGTCTGCTCGACCAGCGAGACGTGCAGTCGGACGGGCGGGCCGTCCGGAGACTGAAGTTCCAACCTCAAGGCCCGGGGAGCCGAGGGATCCCACATGGCTGTCGATTGCAGAGTTGGACGAACCGGCTCCAACAGAGGAGCGGCCGATCTCGTCTCGGAACCCTGGCCTGCGGATGGCGATTGGCCGCCCAGCGCAGTTCCCCCCTGAGCCGGATCTCCATGAAAGCTCGATCCTGAACCGGCAGGCTCTCCGTTCCCGCCCGATTGATCCTGCCCCGTCCTGGCGCTGGAAGCAGGATCACCGAATGGTTTGACCGACATTACCCATTCTGTTTGGTCACCTCCCAGTCCGACTGGGATTGAAAGCACCTGCGGGTCGTCACCGATGGGCACCCCTCCGGCCTGCCGGCCGCCGTAGAGAATGAACCGAGGTTCATAGGCGGCTGCGGCAACCGACGGGAGATCTCCTTGCGGTCCCGTCAACCGCGGTTCCGTGGGTCCGGCTGTCTCGCTGAACGAGACAGCGGTTTCTCTGGGCGTCGCAGCGACGCTTAGTTGCCGGTCCGGTGAACGCATCACGGCCTCATCCGTTCGCATCCTTCCGACTGCCTGTCCGGAGGTCATATAGATCTCGCGAACATTCTCTCCAATCGTGGTGGAAGAGGCCGGGGCCGCGTTTATGGGCTTGTTTCCTGACGCCGTTTCCTGCTGCGAACACGCCTGAGCCTGGTCCGTGCTCACCTCCTCTGTCGTTCTTGCTCCACCGCCATTCTGTTCGGGCATCACTTGGACCTGCGGCCCGATAACGGGCATCGTTTCCAACAATGGCTCTATAGGAGAGGTTGCGGACGCCGCCTTCCCGTCCACCGGCATCGGAGCAGCCTGGGCCGAGGAAGCCACATCGGCGAATCCAGTCAGAATATGATCGACGACTGCTTGCGCCGTCGCCGGCTCCTCCGATGGTTGATCGTCCGTCTGCAATTCCTCCGCCTGAAGGCCGGCCGAAGAGCCTCCGTCTGGCGCCTCGGGAACTGCCGGTCTACTGTCGGCCGTATCCTGAAGCATGCGGGAGAACGCGCCCCCATCCCTCGACGACGCTTCGGTCGCTCTGAGGGCCGGACGTACTTCACTCTCGGCAGACGAGCCTACAGCGGCGGTTGGAACAGGACTGATCTCACTCACGATGCGTGGTTCTCATCAAACTGATACGACAATCCGATCGACACTATCTCAAGTCCGATGCCATGCACGCTCCGATCACCGCCTCCCGCCAAATCAACACTTTCCGCCGAGTCTCCACGTCCTCGTTCGGCAACCCCGGCAATTCTTTCCGCATAGGCGGGGCAGTCTTCTCCTCCCACGAGGCAGAGATGAACCGTTGGTAATCGGCATCAACCGGTCAAGTCCGCCATGCTAGCTGCCAATAGCGAGGTGGCCAGAAGGTCCAAGCGGTGTCGATCCGTCGCGGCTTGCCGCTGGCGGTACGGCCTGTGTCTTGCTATTTCGAATCGCGCTTCGGAAGGACCCAGAGGAGGAGCCCCTATGCCAGCCGATCCGAACATGAAGATTCGGGTCTGGACGACATGTCCACCATGCGCCGCATCACCAAGAACTTCCTGAAGCAACTGGGTTTCAACAACGTCGAAGAGGCGGAGAATGAACAGGACGGCCTCGCCTAGCTGCGCGCTGAGAGCCATGGGTTTGTCGTCTCGGACTGGAACATGCCCGTTATGACCGGCATTGAAATGCTACGGGCGATCCGGGCGGATGAGAAATTGAAACGCTCCCCGTTCTGATGGTCACGGCGGAATCCCAAATGGACAATATCGTCGAAGCCACGCAGGCAGGAGTCAACAATTACATCATCAAACCCTTCACGGCCGGGACCCTGCAAGACAAGATGAACAAGATCTTCAAGTGAGACGCGGGGTGGTCCATCCGCAACAGCCCCGTCCGGACCGATGTGAAGGATCTGGTGAGCGATCAGAATCGGAAATTGGATGAAGAACTCGCCGACCTGACTCGCTCTATCGAACAGACGATGCACGGCTTTCAAACCATGCAGCTGCCGATCGAGGCGGCGTCGTACCCACTCCTCCAGGCGACAGCACACCTGTCTGGCCTCCGCAAGATGAGCGATGAGGCCACTCATAAGGTGACGAGGCAAACCGAGGCCATTCAGGACAATCCCGGCCGCCTGCTGGCAGCCTTGAACGGCATCCTCGGCAGGCTGAGCCACACCGGCATGGCGGGTCGCTTCTAGATGATTTGGAGGTCATGCGGCAACCGTTGAACAACGACGATAAGCGCCTGATCGAAATTTTCACCGCCCTGTCGTTTCAGGATCTCCTGGCCCAGCGCGTCAATAAAACTGCTGGAACTGCTCGTGATTTTCGACTCGCAACACTCCAATGGCCAACAAGGCGACCAGGGTAAGACCGGCGACATGCTGAAGCGGCTGGAGGCCTCCAAGACCACTGCCCTCAAACAGAACCTCGTAGGCGTTGGAGAAAGAGCACCCGGTCACAGAGGCGCAGACGGTCTTGAGCGCCGTCGCCCAAGGCGATCTCACACAGCAATTGAGAGTCAGCGCCAAAACCGAGATCACGACCCTGCTGACCACCCTCACCACGGTCAGAGCGGACACCGAGAGTGTCAGCGCCCACCCCGAGCAGATCACCCGCAGCAATGAGGACCTTTCCCAGCGGACGGCCGAGTAGACCAGCGCCTTGGAGGGAACCTCCGCCTCCATGCACGAGATGACCTCCACAGTGAAACAGAACGCGGACAATGCAAAACAGGCCAATCAGTCGGCCACCACCGCCCGCAACATTGCCGACAAGGAGGGGTGCCATCACCACCCGAGCCGTCAGCGCCATCGAGGAGATCAACAAGAGCAGCGAGAAGATCGCCGACATCATCACGGTAATCGACGAGATCGCCTTCCAGACCAACCTCCTGGCCTTGAACGCCGCAGTGGAGGCAGTCGGGCCGGAGAGCACGGCCCCGGGTTGCGGTCGTGGCGGCGGAAGTGCGAAATCTCGCGCAGCGGTCGGTCACTACGCGCGACCCGATCGCCGGCGTGGGCGGGATGAACCATTTCATGTTGCCGGCCCCGAAAGGAGACTCCAGCCCCGACTCTTGGGGCGCATCCACGCGTTATGGCTCCTATGCCATGAAGCGGGTGATCAACGAAATGTTCACGATGGGAGGCGTCAAACATCGCCTCGAATTCAAGTTGTTCGGCGGTGGAAAGATCTATGAGGGGGCCATGGACGTTGGAGCCAACAACACTCGATGGGTCCTGGATTTCATGAGGCAGCAGGGCTTCGTCCCGGCGAAGATGGACCTCGGCGACGTACACCCCGCAAGGTGTACTTCTTCGCCCAGACCGAGCGGCTGCTGGCGAAGAAGATCGAACGGATCAAGAACGACACGATGCCTGCCAGGTCATCGAGTGGCCTTGATCGAGGCAGCGGGGATCGGTTGCGACGCTGGCGCATTGACAATTTGCTCGGTCAACTTTGCGGCCTTGTCCGGCCTGACCTGCGCCAATATGGCGCCCGCAGTCTTGCTCTTCACGGTCCGCAACACCTGCACGGCCATTGGGGACGGCATCTTCTCGATCCTGGCTGCCGCCTCTTCGGCCGGCATCCCTTCATACATCTTGGCAACGACGCCCAGTTTTGCCTGAACCTCGGCCGCCTGCTGATCGCGAGTCTTGTTCTCCCGTTCCTGGTTCGCCTGTTGGGTCTGGCGCTGCTTCGTCTCGAAGGCCTGGACCGACGCTTCATAGCGGACCAACAGCTCCTCGAGGTCGGCCTTCAGATTCTCAAGCCGTTTCAGTTCGGCCCGCATTGCTTGCTCCCGGTGGTCCAGATGGCGTTTTCGTTGATCCAAGAGATCGAGCACCTCGCGGGGCACATCCACAGCCGGCCCCTGTACTCGTCGATCCTGGAGATCGCTCTCTTTCGTCCCCGCTTGTCCGCCCACCGGCATCCTGTCATCCGACGCGCTTGCGGGCGGCGACTTATCCGGTGACTCCGAAGCCGTCTCCGCCAAGCCGGCTGAGTCCGCCCCGATGCTCTGGACCGTGACTGCGAGGCAGGGCCCGCTCGCGGCCAGGACGGACCAGAGGATCAATCGAACGGTCCTCGTTCGGTTCGTCGAGCCGCAGATCGGCGTCTCTCCTCGATCCCGTATCACGTCGCGCCCCTCATCCACCGTCGCCCAGCGAGGTCGTCAAGGAGTCGCTGGTCGAATCGTCGCTGTGCCTGCTGCCTTCGATTGGCCGCCCGCTTCATCACCAACTCGATCTTCTTTCGGTCTCGGACCACCTCCGTCAGCTCCGCCTGCTTTTTTGCGCGTCGCTCCATCGCCGAAACCACCGCTCGATCGACGTTGGTCAGGGTCGCCTGAATCGCATCCCATTCGTTCACCCAACCCTGCGCGAGTCCCGCATGAACCCCTCGTCGGACTTCCGTCACGAGGCGATCCGCATTGTCGTCCGCGATCTGTTGCCATTGGCCGCGGACCTCGTTGACCTTTTGCACGGCCCGATCCAACTCCGCCAGCTCCATCCGCACGACTTCCTCGACCTGGACCCGGTATCGGTATAGCCGCAGCCAGCTCATCCCGGCTGTCCCGCCAATTTGATCAACGCCTCGACCGAGGCGGGAAAGCTGGCGCGTTCATCCTTCTCCTGCTTCAGATAGGCATGAATGGCCTCGATCATGCCGACGGCGCGGTCCAGTTTAGGATTCACGCCGGGTTTGTACGCCCCCAGGGTGATCAGGTCTTCCGCTTGCTGATAGGTGGCCATCAATTCGACAACAGCGCGGGCCGCCGCATCATGCGCCGGCGTGATGATCCCGTGCATGACCCGGCTCGTGCTTTGAAGGACGTCAATAGCCGGATAGTGGTTCCGGGAAGCCAAATCCCGGGATAGGACGATATGGCCGTCAAGGATCGAGCGAGCCGAGTCGGCGATCGGATCGCTCAGATCGTCCCCCTCGACAAGGATCGTATAGAGGCCGGTCAGGGTTCCGCTGCCCTCACAGGTGCCGACACGCTCCAGCAGCCTTGGAAGCAGGGAGAACACGGAGGGCGTGTAGCCCTTACTGGTCGGCGGTTCCCCGATCGCCAGCCCGACCTCCCGCTGCCCCTGCGCGAACCTCGTAAGCGAATCCATGAGCAACAGCACATGCCGGCCTTGATCTCGAAAGTATTCGGCGATAGCGGTCGCCAAGAAAGCCCCACGAATCCGTACCAGCGGAGGCTGGTCGGACGTTGCGGCGATGACCACCGTGCGTTGCATCCCGCCCGGCCGGAGATCGCGTTCGAGAAATTCCTTCACCTCTCGCCCGCGCTCGCCGATCAGCGCAATCACGCTGACGTCCGCTACGACGTTCCGACTCAGCATCCCCAACAAAATGCTCTTCCCCACGCCGGCGCCGGCGAAGATGCCGATCTTCTGTCCCAGCCCGCAGGTCAGGAATCCATTGATCGCCCGCACCCCAAGGTCAAGCGGTTGAGTGATGCGCCGGCGATGGAGTGGATTGAGCGGCGCCTGATACAAGGGGTACTCGCCCTCCGCCTCGATCGGACCCTTTTCATCAAGCGGTTGTCCCAGGCCGTCCAACACACGGCCGAGCAGTTTGGGGCCCACCGTGACGGACGCTTGACGCCCCTTGGTCCTTAGGCGACTGGTCGGACCGATGCCGTGCATGTCGCCCAAGGGCATAAGCATGATCCGATCACCGCGGAACCCGACCACCTCGGCCGTCAGCGGCGGCGAGCCGTCGTCGCGCGTGACTTCACACAACTCCCCGATGGTCGTGGCCGTCCCGTATCCTTCGAGGACAATCCCGGTTGCCTGGGCGATCCGCCCCTGCACGGTCAAGGGATCAATCCCCTCAAGTAAGTCGATCCGCTTCACGCGGTCTGCCCCTTCCTCAAGACCTCTGCCATCCTCGCCAATTGGCCGTCCAACGTCGCATCGACACAATGAGTCGGCGTCTGGACCAGACAGCCGCCTGGCACAATGGCGGCATCGGCCTCCAACCGGATCGTCACAGGTCCGTCGCAGACAGCGGTCAACCGGTCGTGCACCGCTTCCAACGTGGGTAGATCCCGAGGATGCATCAGTATTCGGATGACCGGACTCTCCCGAACCCTCAGCACGGCCTGCCTGGCCTGTTCGACGATCAGATCGCGCTTCTCGGCGGCGCAGTCGTGCACCACCTTGCAGGCGACCGTCAAGGCCAGCTCAACCGCTTCTGATTCGATCCGGCCGGGCATTTCCGCACAAGCCTGCGCCAACCGGCGGACGGCTTCCACCAGGTATTGCTCCTGCTGCTTCGTCAGCTCGATTTGTGCCTCCGCGCGACGCAGCCCTTCCGCCAAACCTCGTTCGTACTCTTGCGCGCGGATCGAGGTCGCTCCCTGGGACTCGGTCCGGATGGCGTCCTCCCGCTCGTTCAGATCTGTCAGGCGGAAGGCATTCAGGTGCACCCCTTGCATTTTGCACACCGTCTGCTTCAAGACTCGGTTTTCCTGACGGAGTCGTTGCACTTCGAGCACGCGCCGAACCGCCATGAGCACGTCGTTCGGTTTGAACGGTTTGGTAAGCATATCGGCGGCGCCCACTCTCATGGCTTTCACCGCCAACTCGACCGTGCCATGTCCGGTGACCATGATCGCAACCGCCTTGGGATCTTGCCGGGTCACCTGTTCGAGCAGGGAAAGCCCGTCCATGTCGGGCAATCGGTAGTCCACCAGCAGAACGGAAGCCGGATGATCGGCGAGCGCTCGAAGGCCCGCCTGCCCGGTTTCAACGGATCGCACGGTAAATCCGTTCTGCGTCAACAGCCGGGTCAAGAGCGTCCGAACGCCCTCCTCATCCTCGATGACAAGGACCTGCGTCGGTCCGCCGCTCCAGGGTTGAGGTTCCTCCCGAGAGGCCGGTTCGCCGCCGGAGCGGAACGTTGAGAAGGAATCCAGTCGTCCGGATGAAGCCGTTACCACCTGTCCGCCTGCCTGATGCCTGTCGGCCGTTGTACCATCGCGAGTCACACCATCGCCTCGGCGCCCGCGCCTCCCACAACGATCTTGCCTTCCTCCTCCAATCTGCGGACCGTCTGAAGGATCTTCTGTTGCGCCTGTTCGATGTCCGTCACCTTCGCCGGCCCCTTCGCTTCCATATCTTCCCTGAGGCTCTGGGCCGCTCGGCTCGACATGTTCTTGAAGATCTTGTCCTTGATCGCATGACTGGCGGCACGGAGGGCGAGCGTCAGCTCTTCCTTCCCCACTTCTTTCAGCAATTCCTGAATGCCACGATCGTCGATCTTGATCAGGTCGTCAAACACGAACATGAGGGACCGAATCGTATCAGCCAGCGCGGCATCTCGTTCGGCCAGCTTAGCCATGATGGTCCCCCCGTTGGTCTTGTCCAGCCGGTTGAGGATATCGGCTGTGACCTTCGTGCCGCCGATACTCCTGGATTGCGGGTGGGAGCGATCTTGCAGGATTTCCTCCAAGACGTCACTCAGGTGTTGCAACATATCGGGCTGAATCTCGTCCATCGTCGCCAATCGATGCAGCGTGTCGCTCCGCAATCCCTCCGGCAGCAGCGCGATGACCTGGCTTGCCTGTTCCGGGTCCAGATGGGCCAAGACCACCGCGATGGTCTGGGGATGTTCGATCCGTAGCAGAGTGGCCACCGTCTTGGCGTCCAGCCATTTCAACGTGTCGATGCCTGGGTAGGTTTCCGTGGTCAACGAACGCATCAACTGCGTGGCCTTCCCGGTGCCCAACGCCTTGTCCAGTACGGTCTTCACATATTTCCTGCCCTCGACGCCGATCTCGCCGCCGGAGGCGGCCGCCTTGAAGTCCTGAATCACCTCCTGCTCCTGCTCCTTGGAAATCGAAGACAGAGCCGCGAGGTGGGCGCCGAGCTTGCGAATTTCTGTGGGAGACAGATGCTTCATCACGGCGGCGGCGGCATCTTCTCCAATGGTCAACAGAAGAATCGCGGCCTTTTGCTCACCCGTGAGCCGGTTCGTCATGAAGACCTCTTATGCGTTGTTGTTGAGCCACTGCTTGACAACCAGTGCGGTGGATTCCGGATTGCTCTTGGCCATATCGAGAATCTGCGCGTGGTGGGACGATCCGGGAAGGCCTTCGGGCCGCACCTGGCCGACAGGCAAGGGGGAGTGGGGTGTCCCGGTCTCACCGCCCGCCCCGGCGCGCAGCCCCATCCTCGTTTCCGTATCGGAGGGAGCGGTCATCACCGCAATGAGCGGCCGGACGACAAAGAACAGGATGAGCAGAAACAGCACCGTGCCGACTCCATAGCGGACATATTGCGCCCACGGCATCGGGCTGGAGGCGGCGTCAACGCTCGTGCCGGCATCCTCTTCCTGACCAAATCCGAACTGCGCATTCACCACCTGAACCTCGTCGCCGCGTTCTGCGTTGTACCCCATGGCTTTCTTGACGATGGCCTCGATCTGTTTCATCTCCTCCTCGGACCGGGGACTGTACTTCCTCGGCGTTTCCCCTTCCGTCACAGGCTGAGCGGTATCGCTCTTGACCATGTCATATCGGCCATCGACCAGCACGGCGGCGGACAGTTTCTTGACGGTGCCGATCGGCTCCACGATCTTGGAGACGGTCCGGCTGATCTCGTAATTGACGGTCTCGTTCTTGTTCTGGCTTGTGTTCGTGCTGGTCTGGATCGGTTCTGCGTCTTTTCCGGGCGGCACATTGGACGCCACTCCCGGAACACCGCCCGACACTCCATTCGTTCCAGCCGACTTTTCCTGCGCCCGTTGCTCGCTCCGTACGACCTGGCCATTGGGATCGTATCGCTCCTCGGTCGTCTCGACCTGGCGAAAGTCCAACACGCTCGAGACGCGGACCACCGCCTTATTCGCTCCGACGATGTGCTCCAACATGGTTTGGATGCGGCCTTCGATGTCCTTCTCGATCGTCCGCTGATACTCCAGTTGCGAATCCGTCAGTCGCGCGCCGTCGTCCTGCGATGTGCCGGACAGCAATCGCCCATGCCCATCTACGATTGTGACGTCCTGAGGTTGGAGCCCCTCCACGCTGCTCGCCACCAAGTGTACGATGCCCTGGATTTGTGCCTTGCTCAGCGACTGTGCTCCTCGAAGGCTCAACACCACGGACGCGCGGGCCCGTTCTTGATTGGCATTGAACAGTCGCCGCTCGGGAATCGAAAGATGAATCCGCGCGCGTTCGACCTCCGGCATCTGGGCGATGGTGCGCGCCAATTCTCCCTGCAGCGCCCGTCGGTAGTTCACCTTCTGCACGAACTCTGATACACCCAACGACGTCCGATCAAAGATTTCGAACCCGAATCCGCCGCCATGGGGCAGGCCCTGTCCGGCCAATTGGAGACGAAGATCGTGCACTTGCGTGCTGGGCACGAGGATCGACGTGCCTCCCGCTCCCAGTTCGTAGGGCACCTTCATGTTCTTGAGCCGGTCCACGATGGAACCGGCATCATCAGCGGCAAGGTTTGTGAAGAGCACCTGCATGTCCGGTTGCTGGGTCCAGAGAGCCACGGCGGCGAGACCGGCGATGGCGGCCGCGAGGGCAACCATGACCGCAAACCGTTGCGTGAGGGAGAGCGTGGCGAACTTCGCAAGCATAGATCAGACGGGCTCAGTAGCTCATATTTGCATCCGGTTCATCTCTTCGTAAGCCGCCACCAGCTTGTTGCGGACCTGCATCATCAACTGGAAAGACGCATCGGCCTTCTGCAACGCCACCATCGTCTGATGGACATTCTCGGTCTGGCCCGTCATGAGGGCATCCACCGCACGGCCGGCTTCCAATTGCAGATCGTTCACCTGGTTGATCGCCGATTTCAGCGAATCCAAGAACGGCTTCCCACCCCGTCCTGTCAGTGCCGACGGAGCGGCCGCCTCATGGAGGTCCGAAGGCGAGATCCCTGATATCGCGGTTGGGTCCATCGCGTGCCTCCTCGCCGCTATCTGCCGATATCCAGCGCCCGATTCCACATCGCGCGTGTGGCATTGATCGCCTGCACGTTTGCCTCGTAGGCTCGGGATGCGCCGATCATGTTGACCATCTCCTCCATGACATTGACGTTGGGCATGATGACGTACCCCTTGGCATTCGCGTCCGGATGCTTGGGGTCGTAGATGGACTGCCCGGGCTTGAAATCCTCAATGACACGCGCGACCCGCACACCGTGGGCGTCCCCGCCCGATCCGCCGGAGACCGCTCGATTCAGCGCCCGCTGGAACGGAGGCGCGACCGGAGTGGCTTGGAACACCACGTCGCGGCGGCGATAGGGGCCGCCGTTCGCCGATCTGGTCGACTGCGCGTTGGCAAGATTGCTCGCAATGACGTTGATGCGTCGGCGTTGCGCGTCGAGCGCCGAAACCGAAGGAGCAAGACTGTCTGAAATGTCCATGATGTGACCTCCATACCGAGCCTCGCTTGAGCCGGCGGCTCGTCGAGCGAAGCCTCTCTTCATTGATGTCGTCGAAGAACCCTCTCTCGCGAGCTTTCCGCCCTCCGGCCTTGATAGGCCACCGAAAAAGCTTCGCCGTCGATCCGAGTCCGACACTCCACGTGTCGCTTCAGCCGTCCATTCCCTGACGAACGACCGTTAGCCGAACCGGCGGTGCTTTCGATCGCTCTGGGTGGCCGGAGAACAATGCCACAAGTGATTCCCTTCCTCATCGCCCGTACGCGTCCATTACGGATCGAGCGCTCCTGTGAGGCCTCAACGCCCTTCTCGGATTGTCCCGAGCAATTGCCGCAAGCGTGCGCCCATGATCGTTGCCGCGGTGTTATAGTGCATCGCGTTATCCGAAAGCTTGGCCATCTCAAATTCCAGATTCACCGTATTGGCATCGAGCGGCACATCGCCTTCGCCGGTTTCCACCACCCGACCGCCTGTGCGGGTGATCGCGTCGCCGCGGACTCCGAGATGTCGCCCATGAGTGGCGGCCAGAGAAACGCCGGACCGACCTTGGGCCGCCGACAGGAGGGCGTCCTGAAACCGCATGTCCTTCGAACGATAGCCCGGCGTTTCCTCGTTCGCGATGTTGGAGACGATCACCTGATGCCGGGCCGCCCGCAAATCCAAGGTCCGCTCAATCAACCGCATGGTCTTGTCGAAAATGGTCATGGCTCGCCTCGTCATCCAGTCCACTCAATCGTAGCAAATGCGTAGCAAACGTCATTCCGTTGACAAGCACACGATCCCGCCGTCTGGTGGTTGATTCTCCGCGTCCATCTGGCAGGTCAGCGGGCCGACAAGAAGCCCCGCGGCAGCTTACCCGGCAGATGTTGCCGTGGAGGAATATTCGTCCTACCCCCGCCGTGTGGTCAGTCGAGCATGGACTGTCCTCCGATCATGATCTCCCGATACTCGCGTAGCTTGTTACGCAGCGTCCTAACACTGATCCCCAATTCCTTGGCCGCCTTGGTCCGATTCTGATTCACACGGGCCAACGTGCCGACGATCAGCTCCCGTTCCATGTCGCGCAGGGATCCTGCGGAAGGCGCCTCTGTCCGACCTATGGGCTGAAGGGGCGTTGCCTGAGCCTGGATGCCTGGTGGGCTCGGTTCGACCGGGAGGTGCATCGGATCGATCACGCCACCCCCGGTGAGCAGCACCGCCCGCTCGACTGCATTCTCAAGCTCGCGGATATTGCCTCTCCAGTTCCGCCTGGTCAGTTCCTCCGCCGCCGCTTCGGACAACAACGGCACTGGGACCCCGTTGCGCGCCGCCGCCTGCTGGACAAAATGCCTGGCCAGCACGGCAATGTCGGCACGCCGTTCACGCAACGGCGGCAATGTCACCGGAAACACGTTCAAACGGTAGTACAGGTCCTCCCGGAACCGTCCCTGCTCAACCTCGCGATGCAACGGACGATTCGTCGTGGCGATGACGCGGATGTTGATCGAGACAGGAGCAATCCCGCCGATACGATCAACCTCCCGTTCCTGCAACACCCGCAACAGTTTCGCTTGAAGCGGTAGGGCCATCTCGCTGATTTCATCCAACAGGATCGTTCCCTGATGAGCCAGCTCGAACTTGCCTAGCTTCCGGATCATCGCCCCAGTAAAGGCGCCCCGTTCATGGCCGAACAGCTCGCTCTCCAACAACCCGTCCGGCAGCGCGGCGCAGTTCACCGCCACAAATGGCCGCTGCGCCCGAGGGCTGCGGCTGTGGATGAACCGAGCCAACAATTCCTTACCGGTTCCGCTCTCCCCCGCGATGAGAATCGTCGCCTGCGAGAGCGCCACACTCTCCACTTGATTCAATAGTCGGCGCATCGCCGGATCGTCGGTCAGAATGGGGCGCGCGGGCGTCATCTGGGTGGTGTCCGCCACTGTCATCTCGAGACCTGCTCCCGGAAGCCCCGACACGACTCGCTCCAACACGTCCGTCGCAAAGGGTTTCAGCAAGAAATCGCTGGCTCCCAGCTTGATCGCCTCGACCGCCGTTTCCACGGAACCGAAGGCGGTCATCACCACGACGTGCGTCTGCGGTGTTCTCCGTTTGATCTCTCGCACTAGGGCAATGCCGCCCAGCTTCGGCATCTTCATATCGGTCAGGACCAACCAGGGCTTGGCGTCGGCCAGCCGATCCAACGCATCGCGGCCGTCGGTGGCTTGGAACACCAAATAGCCTCTCCGTCGCAAAGATTCCGTCAGCGCGGTCCGCATGGCCGGCTCATCGTCCACAACCAGCACGGTCCGAAGCGGCGCGATGGCAGCGTCCTCGACCGAACCCGTCAACATGTGCGCGACTCCTGCCGTTCGTCGGCGCGTCTCATCCTGCGACGAGCCTGCAGACTCAGCGCCCGATTGTCCTGCGGCAGCACGATCGTCACAATCGTCCCACGGTTCAACTCGCTCTCCACATCCACCCGTCCCTCATGCCCCTCCACCAGGGCATGCACGATAGCCAGTCCCAGACCGGTGCCATCCTCGCGGGTCGTGAAGAACGGATCAAACATCCGAGACAGGTGCGCAGGCTCGATGCCTATCCCCGTATCCCTGACCGCGAGGTGGACCACCGGCTGATCCTGCAATGAACGGCGCTGCTCGCTCGCCGAGATCGTCACACACCCGCCATCGGGCATCGCCTCCACGGCGTTCAGAATCAGATTTACGAGCACCTGACGCATCTGCATCCCGTCACACCACAGATTCGGCGGCGCCTTGTCCAGATCGACCGCCATCGTCACGCGGGACCGGTTGAGGGCATGCGCCGCCAATGTCAGCGAATCGCTCACAAGCCCGTCGACCGCATGCCATGCCTTCTTCGGCTTCGCCGGTCTGGTATAGGTCAAGAGATTGGACAGCAATCGATCCATCGCTTGTACTGCGAAAGAGATATGCTCCGTGTAGGAGCGCAAGGTTGGATCCTGCTCCAAATCCTGCCGCAACATCGATGCAAACAACTCGACGCTTCCCAGCGGATTGCGAATCTCATGCGCGATGCGTCCGACCATTTCCCCCATTGATGCCAGACGATCCCGTCGGTGCAACCGTTCCTCCAGCCGATGCAAGTCCGTGATATCGTGCAACAGGATCACCGTCCCCACCGCCTGCCCTCCGTCCCGGTGGGCCAAGGTCCGCGACATCGTAATCAACGCCCCCGTCTTCGTGACCAAGGGGTAGTCCGTCGGACACGGCCAGGACGGTTGATGCACCTCAAGCCCCTGCTCCTCCAGAAACGACTGTAATTCATGCCCGAGAATCTTCTCCGGCCCGATACCCAACAACACTGTGGTCGCCCGATTACAACGATGAATTTTCCCCTGCTGATCTGCGACCAGCACGCCGGTGGACAATGACTCCAGGATGGCCTGGAGTTCGCCGCATACGGCTTCGTTCTTGAGCAGGTTAAGACGGAGCGCCTCGTTTCGGTCGGACAGTTCAAGATCCAATTGCTCGACCTTGTCCTGGAGCGCCCGATAGGACTGTTCCAGCGCCGCGGTGGCCGTTCCGAAACTACGGAACGCCTCTCGAAGCAGTTCAGCTCCGACCGGCTCTGTCGACACCGCCTGATCCATGGTGCGTCCCCCTTTCTCGAGCCAGTTCCGTTCGAACAGTGGAGGTGATCAGCGCCATCGCCCGCCTGAGAATCTCGGTTCTGGCCGTGGCTCTGCCCTTGTCCGCGACCAGGACCGCCTCGTCGTACCGCCCTTGTGTCAGCCACAATCTGGACAGCCGGAATCGAGCGTGCTCGGCCTCGTTGGACGAAGGAGCGAGACGAATCACATCTCCATAGCGCGCCGCTGCCGCCGAGGTCCGGCCGGCTTGCGCCAGTACGTCCGCAAACCGCAGGATCGCGGGCACATCGGTGATCGCGCCCACCCGCTCCGCCAGATCAAAGGTCGCCGCCGCCTCGGCATGGGCCCCCAGCGAGGCCTGCGCCTCGGCCAATTGGAGCAATATCTCATTGTACTGGGCGTCTTGCGTCGGCTGAGCGTCGTGCAGCTTGAGCCAGCGGCGGCAAACCTTCACGACGCTGCGCGCATCACCCAACCGATTCCAGACATCGGCCAAGTAGCGCAAGGCTTCCATTCGATAGGTTCCCAACGGATTCTCCAGTTGGTACCGTTCAAAAGTACGTCGGGCGGCCTCCGGATCATCTTGGTCGAGATAGGCCCGCCCAAGACCAATGAGGGCCTCTTGTCGCCAGCGCGTACCGAGCTGTCGATGGAGCACCTGTTGATAGAGTTCCACCGCTCCTGCGCTGAAACCCAGACGCCGATGAGCATCCGCGCCGCGAATCACAAACTCCTCTTCCATGGCCAGGGGCTCAACACAGACCTCCGAACGATGGAACGCCAGTACCACACGCCAGTCGTCCGCCGACCTCAAGGCCTCTTCCAGAGCCGGCTTGGCCAAGTCCGCAAGCCGCCGGCGCGCGACGGCCGGCCAGGGGTCTCCTGATATGACCCCGTCACGCCGACAGGCCGACAGGAAATGGTGAATGGCTTCCTGCTCCTTGCCTGCCTCCTGGAACTGCTCCCCCAGTCGAACCAACGCTTCGCTCGCGAGCGCATCAGACGCCTGTTCCTGGGATACGTCCCGCAAGACCCGAACCCGTTGTTCGAACGCCACGGGCAGCGGTGGATGAACGTCGAAACTCGACTGCACCTCTAATGCGATTCGACGCTCGCCCGCCTGCTTGGCCAGATCCTGGCCGACCTCGGTCAGACGCAGCCGTGCCCGACCCGCCTCCAGACTGTTCGGGAATCGGCCGATCACCGTCCGATACAGCGTTTGGCTCGCGGCGATCTGACCGTCCTCGTCCAGGCTTTCTCCCCAGGCCAACAGGGCGCGCGACGCCCGCTCATCGCGAGGGTACAAATTGACAAATACAGACCAGAGTTGCCGTGCAGCTTTTCCCTGACCGGATTTCTTCTCGATCTCGGCAAGTTCCAGCAGGCAGGCCGGACATGCACGGAAAGCCATCGGCCACCGCCTCATGACAGACTCAGCCAGCGCCGCCGCCTCCTCCCCGCGGCCCTCGCCGTACTGTGCCGCCGCCTCCCCGAGCGTCGCCCATTGCACGAGTGCTTCCTGCTCGGTGCCGGTGCGAACCTGGTGAAACGCATGACGAGCTTGTGTCCATTCCTGCGCCGCCAACCATGTCATACCCAGTCCCAAGAAGGCCCGCGCCGCATCCCTGGCATTTGTCGATTCCGCCACCGCGCGCTGGTAGGCCGCCTGCGATTCGGCGATCCAACCCAGGTCTCGGTAAAGATCGCCGATCCGCCAACGAGCCCGCTGAGCATTGGCCGATCCCGGAAAATCGCGTATCAATTCGGCATAGCTTTGAACGACCTCCAAGCTCCGCTGCGTCGTCTGCTCCCTGTGAGCGGCAATCTCCGCAAGAAACGCACGTACCATCGGGACGACTGCTGAGCCGGGAAATTTTTCCGCCGTTCGTCGAAAGTGCTGCTCCGCTGCATCCCATTCAGCATGGTCATAGAACACCATCGCATGGGCCAACTGTAGCTCAGCGGCCTCCAGCAGTTGAGGTTCCGTGCGAGGTCCAGGATCTGGAAGGTCGGACCAGGCCAACGTCGCGCGGTGCCCGACATTCGAACGCGACACGGAAGAAACCGATTGAGCCAGACCGTCCGGCTCTGCCGCTGAGACCGACCGTAGGGAGGTCTGAGGGAGCGGGATGGCCATGATCAGGAAGACCGAAAGGGAGACGATGGTCGGTGGCATTCGCATCAGCAAGACCACCTCAGCAACTTCTGTGCCCCATCACAATTGACGCGATGGCGTGCGATTTCGCGTTGTCCCGTCAGAATGCAGACACGTGAATGAGTAGGCCGGTCAAATCATTGACGCCCTGTCAATGAGCAGGACTCGTCGCGTGGGTCAGATTCGCAGGCCGCGAGCGGAGGCCTGGCGCCTAATCCCTTGCGCTTGAGCTTCTCGACGAGGGTGGTTCGATTCAGACGAAGGAGTCTGGCGGCCTTGCTGGTGATCCCCTTCGCGTGGGCCAATGCCTCCACAATCAATCGATTCTCAAACCGTTCTACCTCACGCATGAGATCAATGCCGCCTTCCGCAAACGAGACATGCTCGATTTCCGGACGCATCGCCGTCTCGGTCTGGCGGGTGATTGGCATAGGTATGTCTTCGAGCTCGATCAAGCCTTGCCGTTTCAAGACGACGAGCCGCTCGATGAGATTCTCGAGTTCGCGGATGTTGCCGGGCCACTCGTACCGCATCAAAGCCCGTACCGCATCCGGCGCCAGTCCGGCGATGGAAGCGCGCTTCAGCCGATTGAAGCGACCCAAGAAATGTTCGATCAACAACGGAAGATCATTTCGCCGGTCGCGCAACGGCGGTACCACGATGGGAATGACGTTGAGCCGATAGTAGAGGTCTTTGCGGAAGCGACCCTGGCGGACTGCCTGCTCCAGATCCTGGTTGGTGGCCGCCACAATACGCACATCGACGGCAATCGAGCGGGTCCCGCCCACCCGCTCGAAGCAGCGCTCCTGGATCACCCGCAGCAGCTTCACCTGCAACGACAGGCTCAGCTCTCCGATCTCGTCCAAGAAGATCGTCCCTCGATGAGCGAGTTCAAAGCGCCCTGGCCGGGTGCTGTGGGCGCCGCTAAAGGCTCCCTTCTCATGCCCAAACAGTTCGGATTCCAACAGCTGTTCCGGAATCGCCCCGCAATTGATCGGTATCCAGGGGCCGTGACATCGTGAACTCCGGGCATGGAGCATCCTCGCCAAAACTTCCTTGCCCGTCCCGCTCTCACCTTGGATCAAAACCGTGCTGTCGCTGTCGGCGACAAGCTTGACCACCTGCATGATTGCCTGCATGGAGGCGCTGATACCGACCGGTACGTCATGAACCTGCCGTTCGCCAAAGCCCAAGCCGACCCCGACCTCGCCGCGCCGAGCCTGGCGAGATTGTGCCGCCCGTTCCAGGGTCTGCGAGAGCCGCGCCGGATCGAATGGCTTCTTGATGAAGTCCCGAGCCCCGGCGCGCCTCGCGCGCACTGCCCGCTCGTCGGTGCCGTCCGCTGTCATCGCCACGCTGCAAATCCCCCGCTCCAATGCGGCGACCTGTTCGATCACGGCCACGCCGTCCATGTCCGGCAGGTGAAGATCGATCAACAGCACATCGATCGCCCGATCCTGTGCCTGCTGAATCGCCGACCGCCCGTCGGCAGCGGCTGCCACCTCCCAACCATCCTCGCTGAGCGTGGATTGAATCAAGCTCCGAACGGCGGGGTCGTCCTCCACAACCAACACATGCAGTGATCCCATAAGACTCCCTTGTCAGGCGGTAGGGCATTGCGGCTTTACACACTCCACCCCTAGGCGCGCAGGGCGCCTGTCGGAGAGCCGCGGCTCACGAGGGGTGCGTCGTCGCTGAAGCGAAAGCGTGAATCAACGGACAAGAACAAGCATAGACGAGGGAGGATGGTTGAGTAGAACCGTTCGGTCGGTGCTTGAGTGAAAATATGGCTCTATTAAGAGGGAATTATGTCCATCGCTTTTCAGGTCTATTCTACCCTCCAGGATAGAGCCTTATGAGCCTGTTTCGATGACCTGAGCGGCCAGGTTTGGCTGCATCCCCTTCGGTTGATCCAACACCTTTCGAACCCGATTCGCCAGGGCGTGCGGGGTAAAGGGTTTTTGTAAGAATTCGACGCGTGCGGCAACCACCCCGTGTTTGAGAATCTCGTCATCGGTGTAGCCGGACATGAACATGACCCTAAGTTCGGGGGACTGGCCGAGTAAATGTTCCGCCAGTTCACGACCTCCCATCTGCGGCATCACGATATCCGTAACGAGCAGGTCGATGGCGTCCCGATACTGACTGACGAGCAAGAGCGCCTCCATTCCATCGTTGGCCTCCAGGACCCGATACCCTCGCGATCGAAGCGTATCACGCACCAAGGCACGGACGGCCGGTTCGTCTTCCACCACAAGAATGCTCTCGCTCCCCCGTTGTTTGGCCACATCCTGATCTTCGGAATGCTCCAACGTCACTGCGCCTTCGATCCGTGGGAAGTACATGGTGAAGGTCGTCCCCCGCCCCCGTTCGCTGGTCACGGTAACCAGCCCGCCGCTTTGCTTGACAACCCCATACACCGTGGAGAGCCCCAGCCCCGTTCCCTTGCCCTTCGGCTTGGTTGTGAAGAACGGCTCGAAGATGTGCGAAAGCACAGCGGGATCGATTCCGGTCCCGGTATCCGCCACGACGACCTGCACATACCGGCCGGGAACAGCATCGAGTTGCCGCTCGCCGATTTCCTGCGGTCCCAAATCAATGTTGCCCGGCTCAATGATGATCCGGCCGCCTTCCGGCATGGCATCGCGCGCATTCACCGCCAGATTCAAGATCACCTGTTCAAGCTGGCCTGGATCGACCCGAATCGTCCCGAGGCCGGAACAGGGCCGAACAAGCAGTTCGATGTTGTCCCCGGCCAGCGTGCGCAACATCTGTATCATGCCCTGCAGAACCGTGTTCACGTCGATGACCTTCGGCTGCAGAACCTGGCGTCGGCTGAACGCGAGCAGTTGAGACGTCAGACCCGCCGCGCGCTCGCCGGCTTTCAGAATCTGATCGACACTCTGGCGCTGATCGTCCGTCAAGGTGTCGTCTTCGGCCAAGAGACATCCGTGACCGTTGATGACCGTCAACATGTTGTTGAAATCATGCGCGATGCCGCCAGCCAGCTTGCCGACCGCCTCCATCTTCTGAGATTGCCGGACCTGTTCTTCCAGTTGCTGTTGTTTGCTGAGATTGTGAAGGAGCACTTGCACAACCTCGTCACCCGTGCCACCCGCGGGGGCGGCCCGCAACTCCACATCCACTCCTTTGCCGTCCAAGCGCAGACACTTGACGATCGTTCCGCCGATCGCTCCGTTTCGTTCCAAGCTGCCACGGACATGTTCGAGCTTGCTCCGGTCGTAGTCGGGATGCACAAAATCCCATAGAGATCGTCCCACAAGCTTCTCCGCGCTCGCCGCCCCAAATAAATTGGCAGCCTCGCGATTGGCGCAGACGACACGCCCTTTCTTCACCAGCACGATGGCCTCGGGAAACAGCTCGAGCAGACGCCGGTACCACTCAGATCCTTGGCGGCAGACTCCAACTTGGTCCCGGCACGGATGGTAATCGACGATCAGGCCTCCCATCAGGGGAGGGGCTGCGGGATGACGGACAGGGAAGGTCATGACGGCCGGAGCCAGCTCGGTGCCGTCGGGAAGGCATTGGGCTTCGATCATCCCTTCCTGAAAATCGCCCTCGGCCATCCGTGCAGCCAGTGTCCGCATGTGCTCCCACCAGCCCTGAAGCTGAAGCGACGGTTCCGTTGTTCCATCACCGTTGGCCGTTCCAGCAATCCGTCCGTATTTCTGGAGGAAGCCATGGTTGGCATAAATCAGATTCCCGTCTCTCGACAGGACGAACACCTTGGCTGGATACCGATCCAGTAGCACCGTAGCCAATTCGCGATGGTCGAATTCAAGTAAGGACATCGTCCGTTCAGTTCCGGCCAGTGTCAGCGCATAGCACGACGCCGTGAGCCTTCACCCAGCAGAGGTCCAGGCGGCGAATGCGCAGCCTCTGCCGGTTCGCGAAACCAAAGCATAATCGTTGCGAGTGTGCCGAAGGAGAGAGGAGACCATGAGCCGGCCCGCCTGCGGACTCTGTTCATACCGTCCGAGCTGACTTGCCCTGAGCCAACGCGCGAGCCAGCGCATCCCCTAACCGGTGGAGTGAGAATTCTTTCGGTAAGAAATCGACGACGCCCAATTCCCGAGCCTCATCCTGGGCAGTTTCCGTTCCACCGCCGGTCAGGATGATCACTGGGGCCGCTGGATTTACCTGCCGGATCTGCTTGAGCATGGAAATCCCGTCCATGTCCGGAAGATTGAGGTCTAGGATGGTCACCTGTGGTGATTCCTGAACAAACGATTCGATACCACGCTGGGCGGCCGTGGCTACCAGCACTTGATGCCCCTTGCGTTTCAATACCGTCTTCAGCAGCTCGAGGACGAACGGTTCATCGTCAACGACAAGCACTTTAGCCATACTGATACCCCCTGAGGCTACATCGGCATTCATTTCACGGATCTTTAGCGCACTGTTCCGCGGGCTCCGATCCGCTAGATCGACCGTGGCCTCAGCTCAGACCAACCGAGTCGGAAAAGCTACGGCACCTGCAAGGTCGTGACAATTGGCGAGGTTCCGCACGTCGGATTGAAGGGAAGACGACTGAGCCGGCCGATTCCGGCGCCGAAACGCCAGAGATCGTTCCGCCATTGCTGAGATCCTCCTATCACGAGAGAACGCGGTCTCACAGGATGTCGAACAAGTTCATCAGCTTGATCGGAGCACCCATTGCTGTACATTCATGATGCAATGGGTCTGACGCGAGGAGGCTCGCCCCTGATGGGTTCCCTCCAACGGAGTATCGAGATCGCCCGTGCTTCCTCGCTGTGACGACATGCACGGACACCCGAATGGACTTTCGACGGCCTGTTCAGGACGGAAATGGTCAAAGAATCCGTAGGACGTTCGTCGATGCGAATCGAGAGCAGAGGGGAAGGAGGGGTTGAGACAGAACGGGCGGCATGGGAATTCCCATGCCGCCCCTCCGAGTTTCAGATCTAATTAACGTAAGAGATTACTCTTTTGAGAAGCGACCCGCGTAAATTATTATAGTCC
>JANRMO010000014.1:0-103474 GCA_040981105.1 Nitrospiraceae bacterium | reverse complement strand
GGCTGCTCCTGGTTCTGGTACATGGCGGCCCGTCAGCGCTACGTTTGGAACCATTCCACCTTGTGCGGCGGTCGGTTCCTCTGCACGGTCCGGGGCTGGCCGCTGTTGAAGCTCAAGCTCGGGAACTTCCTGTTGCTTCTCTGTTCCCTTGGTCTGGCCTGGCCCTGGACGGCGGTGCGGAACGCGCGCTATCTCTTCAGCAATCTTCGTCTCACCGGCGCAGTCGCGGTGGAGCGCATCACGCAACAGACACTGGCAACGAACGCGACCGGCGAGGGGCTGTCGAGTTTTCTGGACACAGGCTTCGACTTGGGGTAACGCCCTTCCATGACCACAAGCTGGCAGGCCGTCTATTTGGACGGGATATCCGCCCTTCGGCACCAGGCCACCGTACGGATCACGGACGATCACATCCACATCGCCACCGAGCCCGGCACGGTTCGATCCTGGCCTCACGACCAGATCCGCCAGACACAAGGCTCCTATGCGGGCGAACACATCCGGTTCGAATTCGGTGAGAACCCGATCGAAGCCCTCATCCTCCGCGACCATTCCTTTTTGGACGCGCTCCATGCCGTGGCATCCTCCCATCCCGGTGGTATGCGCCAACTTCACCGCCGATCCACGGGGGCTGCTCGACTCCGATGGACGGTCATAGCGGCCTTGGTCGCGATCATGATGATCGCCGGCCTATACCACTGGGCGCTCCCGCTGCTGGCGACCACGCTTGCGCCGCATATCCCTCTCTCCTGGGAAGAACGGCTCGGTCGCGTGGCCGTGGCCGCACTGGCTCCGCCGGAGGCTCGATGCACCGACCCCCTGACCCTCGGTGCCCTGCGCCGGGTTACGGAACGGCTCGCCGACGCGCAGGCGCCCTTGCCGTACCGGATTCAGATCTATCTGGTGGATCGACCGATCGTGAATGCGTTCGCCGCTCCCGGAGGCTCGATCATCCTGTTTCGCGGACTCCTCGAGAAGACCGACTCGGCTGAGGAACTGGCCGGCGTGCTGGCGCACGAGATGCAACACATCCTTAGACGTCATGTCACCACGCTGATGATCGAACAGACGGCGTGGAGCCTGCTGCTCGCGGCCCTGTCCGGCGAGATCTCAGGCGGCCTGACCTCCGGGCTCGAAGCGGCCGCCACGATGGGGCTGTTGCGGTACAGCCGCACGTTTGAAGCCGCCGCAGACCTGGAAGGGTTGCAGAGCCTTCGGAAGGCCGGCATCAACCCAGCGGGCATGATCCACTTCTTCGAGACGCTTGAGCGTGAGCATCCCGAAGGAAGCGACCGGCTTGAATACCTCTCCTCGCATCCCAGCACCGAGTCGCGCATCTGGACGCTGCAACGGGCGCTCCAACCGGCGGATGCAGCCGCAGCGCCGCTTCTCCCATTCATTCCATGGGCAAGCGTCAAGACAGGTTGCCGGTCGGTCGCGACTCTATCCGCATCACCGCACACCGGCTGAGTCACCCTTCCTGGTAGGACCGCTCCCGTTCCTCCCTCCGGTCATCGACACCGGGCTCGCGCGTCGAGCGCGCTGGCAAGTCTCACCCCCTCCTTTGGTATAATCCCCCGATCGGAGTCGTTCTTCGCCGGGCACGCATGCGAATTCTCGTGATCGAAGACGAGGCCAAGGTCGGCTCCTTCATCAAGCGCGCGCTTGAGGAAGAGAGCTACGCCGTGGACCTCTGTGCTGACGGGGCCCAAGGGCTGGACCTCGCCCTGAGCGGCAGTTACGATCTGGTGATCGTGGACCTGATGGTTCCCAGCCTTCCGGGCCTGGAGATTGTCAAGCGGCTACGCAAGGAGAAGATCACCTCGCCCGTCTTGATCCTCACGGCCCTGTCCCAGGTCGATCAAAAGGTCAAAGGTTTGGATGCAGGGGCGGACGATTATCTAACCAAGCCCTTTGCGATCGACGAACTCCTGGCGCGCGTCCGCGCCCTGTTGCGTCGCGGGCCGACGGACGCCGTCGGCATTCTACAGGTGGACGACCTCATCTTGAATCCGGCGACCCGCGAGGTCACGCGCGGCGACCACCGTCTCGATCTCACGGCGAAGGAATATGCCTTGCTCGAGTACCTCTTGCGTAACGCGGGCCGCGTCTTGACCCGTCCGATGATCGCCGAACACGTATGGAATTTGGATTTCGACACCTTCACCAACGTGATCGACGTCTACGTCAACTATTTACGCAACAAGGTCGATAAAGGACGGCCTCGTAAATTGATCCACACGGTCCGCGGAAGCGGATACGTGTTGAAGGCGGAGTAATGCCTCTTCGGGTCAAACTGACGCTGTGGTACGGGTCCGTCCTGGCGCTGATCCTGATTCTGCTCGGCACGACGCTCTATGCCGTCCTGGCCCGTGAGCTGAAGGATCAGGTGGACCAGTCGCTCGAAGAGGCCGCTACCACGGCGATCCGGTCGCTCGAACAGCACGGGTTCGGCCCCTTCATCCAATTCGACGACCTGTCCTCGCATTTCCCCGAATTGGCCGTGCTGGACAAATTCTTCCAGATCTTCAGCCCGACCGGACGCATCACGATCCAATCTCCCAATGTGAAGAGTCACGACGTGCCCTTGAGCCAGACCGCACTGGACACGGCTTTCAGGGGCGCCGCTTCCTATGAGTCGGCCCGCTTTCCGGGCGAGACCCTGCGATTGATCTCGGTCCCGATCATGTACCAGGGCAATTTGCTGAATATCGTCCAAGTCGGCACATCGCTGAAGCCTGTCGAAGAAGCGCTGCACCGATTGCTGGTCGTCTTACAAGTGTCGCTCCCCGTGGCGTTACTGATCTCCCTGGCGGGCGGCTGGTTCCTGGCCGGACGGGCGTTGCGGCCGGTCCATGCCATCACAGAGGCGGCGCAGAAAATTGCCGGCGGCGATTTGGCTCAGCGATTGACGGTCGAATCCACCGGAGACGAAATCGGCCGATTGGCCGAAACCTTCAACAACATGATTGCGAGGTTGGACGTCTCGTTCCGGCAGATCCGCCAGTTCAGCAGCGACGCGTCACACGAACTCCGCACACCGCTCACGGTGATGAAGGGCGAAACCGAACTCGTGCTGCGTCGACCGCGCGACTGCGAAGATTACAAGAACGTGCTCGACAGCAACCTCGAAGAAATCGACCGGATGACGCGCATCGTGGATGAGCTCCTGTTCCTCTCCCGCGCGGATATGGGCCAGGTGAAAATGGCCTCCGCTCCTGTCTGCCTGAAAGAACTGATCGAGGACATCCATGGCCAGGCCTCCCTGTTGGGACAAGACCAGGATGTGAAGGTGTCGCTGGGACCGCTCGACAAAGCGACGGTGTTCGGCGATGAGCTACGTCTGCGCGAGCTGCTGCTCAACATCGTCGATAACGCGGTGAAATACTCCAAGCCAGGAGGCACGGTGGAGATCGCCCTCCGGACAGAACAGGAGACGGCCCGATTATCCGTGCGCGACCAGGGCATCGGCATCCGACAGGAGGCTCTGGGGAGAATTTTCGACCGTTTCTACCGCACCGAGGAAGCCCGCACCCACACGAACAAAGGCACAGGACTCGGCCTGGCCATCTGCGCCTGGATCGCGGACATGCACCGCGGCCGCATCGAAGTCGAGAGCGCTCCCGGCGCCGGCTCCACCTTTACGATCGTGCTCCCTCTCGCAGGATCGAAAACTTAGGGTCTTTTAATCCCCGCTTAATTGCCGTCTCATCCTCTCTTGCTAGTCTCCTAGCAGGTCGGCCCAAGACTCTACTGAGCCGAGTCTCGCAGCCGGCGGTCTGTACCACAGTCCTGGACAACCAAAAGAAGGAGGACGCACAATGAATCGAACGTTCTATTCGCGTGTCGTGACCGGCGCCGCCGCTGTCGGGCTCGGCGTCATGCTGTTATGGGGAGGGATCTGGTTCGCAGACAGCCATGCCGCGCCTACTGTCTCCCACCAGACACCAGCGACGGCCGAAACGACGGCCACGGCCGTGGATAGCGGCACGGCGCTTCCGGCGGCCGGCTTCGCGCCGATCGCTAAATCAGTGACCCCGGCGGTGGTCAATATCACGGCCAGCAGCCGCGGTGAACGAACCTCCGCTCAGAAAGACCCAAGACAGGAATGGAAGGATCGAAGGGAGGAGTTCGGATGGCCCTTCGGCGGCCCGAACGGCCCTCGCATGCCCCATAATCCCTTCGACCGTGGACCCCACGGTGATGGAATGGGCTCGGGGGTGATCGTCTCGCCGGACGGTTATATCCTCACCAACAACCACGTGGTGGAGGGGGCCCGCGAGCTGACGGTTACGCTGCCGGACAAGCGAGAATTCAAGGCCACGGTGATCGGGACCGACCCGAAATCCGACCTCGCCGTCATCAAGATTGACGGGAAGAACCTGCTCACGGTCTCCTGGGGCGATTCATCGAAGCTCCAGGTCGGTGACTATGTACTCGCAGTCGGCAACCCCTTCGGCCTGAACTCGACCGTGACGCTTGGTATCGTGAGCGCGGTCGGTCGGGGCAAGATGGGGATCACGCAGTATGAAGACTTCATTCAAACCGACGCCGCGATCAATCCCGGCAATTCCGGTGGCGCCCTCGTGAATACGAAGGGTGAGTTGGTCGGGGTCAACACGGCTATCTTCTCCCAGACCGGCGGGTACCAGGGCGTCGGCTTTGCCGTCTCGACCGCAATGGCCAAGCCGATCTATGAGAGCCTGGTCAAGACCGGCAAGGTGGTCCGCGGTTACCTGGGCGTGAGCATCCAAGATATCAATCAGGACCTGGCCAAGTCGTTCGGATTAACAGATCAAAAGGGCGCCTTGGTGGGCGAGGTCAAGGAGGACAGTCCGGCGGACAAGGCCGGCTTGAAGCAAGGCGACGTGGTCATCGGCTATCAGAACCAGCCGATTGAGGATTCCGCTTCGCTGCAACGATTGGTGACCAGGGCTGCCGTCGGCGACAAGGCGACGATCCGAGTCTGGCGCGACGGCCGTGAACGAACCCTCACGGTCACGATCGGGGAACAGTCGGATGAGGTGAAAACCGCCAGGGCGGACTCGGAATCCGGCGAGGCTGGGTTGGCCGGCCTGGCGGTGCAGGAGCTGGATCGCGATGCGATCCGTGAACTGGGCCTCAAGGCAGGCACGAAGGGCGTCGTCGTGGCCGACGTGGAGCCGGACAGCCCAGCGGAGCGGGCTGGAATCGCGCGCGGCGATGTCATCCGGGAAATCAATCGACAACCGGTGCAGTCGGTCAAGGACTTTGAGCGGCTCGCCTCCGGGCTGAAGAAGGAGGAGTCGGCGCTCTTCCTGATCAACCGCCGGGGCGCGTCGCTGTTCCTATCGGTCAAGATTTGACCATCGTACAGCAGAGGGCCGGGGCTCCAAGCCCCGGCCCGACAGGCCCTTCCTACGCGCCGCTTAGCCCGTGAGTGAATCGATCACGCGGTACTGTCCCAATCCGAAACTCGTGGCCTTTCCGACGTGAGTCACCTCGCCCAGCCGCAGTAACGGCAAAAACGGGCCGACCGGACCCTCGAAGACCACACGGCCGACGAGTCCACCGAGCTGCATGATCTCCCGCTGCCGTTGCGAGTAGCGGGTCCAGTCGTACCACGACAATGTGGACGAAGCGACCTTCACGGAATGCGCCAGGTCGATCCACTCGCGAAACGCCATGCCCGATGGATCGCCGCTGCAATGGAAATAGGACAGATGGGCGATGCGCCGGAGCAGTGAGCGAACCAGGGTATGAAACTCCAGCGATGTAGCCAGTCGCTCCTCATACTTGACCCGTACAGGGGTCACGAATTCGAGAGTGATCCGTCCATTGGCCCGGTGATCGGCACCGCCAACTTGCGGGCCTGATGGCAACGAGGCTGCCTGTGTACAGGCCTCGGTCGCGGCGAGTGTTCGATCGTCTGCGGAGTAGATGCGGCAAGAGCCTCCGTCCAGCCAGCCGTCTGCTTGAAGGACCGACGCCTTCACGCGCCGGGAGCCGAATCCGACCTGGCCCATCCGTTCCACGGCAAAAATGAAGTGCGGAAGCCAAGGCAGCGCGCGACCAAACAAGGTGAGTCCCAGCTCAAATGGCTCTCCCGCCGCGAGGGTGCGTCCACCCATCGGCGGTTCGAGTACAAACGGGTGCGGCGCCGCCGGATACTTGCGCATCACCTGGGTGCCAGGAGGCGGGGGCGTCTCGAAGACATAGGGATACACACAGCGCTCTTTGAGCGAACAGGGAGCGCACTCGTACGTTCGGGTGACGCAAACGACCCGTTGGAGCGCATGGCCGAAGGCGCCGCGGAACATGGAACCGGCATAGGGCGGGAGCGGCAGTGCCGCGTTCGCCACCAGGGAGATCGTGAACCGGCCGAAGGCGAGCGGCAATGCCGTATGGACCGCACCTGAGTGTTGAAGCCATTCCTTCACGGTAGCACCACCCACGAGCCGCCCGGGGTGCGGTCTCCGGACCCCAGGGACAGGATCGGCTCGCCTGACGGGAGCGGATAGATCCGAACATCGTCGGCGGTCGCGTCGATCAGGTCGCAAATGCGGGACAAGACCTCCTGCACATGCGGCCAGGTCAGCGAGCACAGAAACACGGAATACTGCATAGGCACCCCGATATCCTTGAGGAACCGATGCACACGGGACAAACGGGCCTCGTCCGCGATGTCATAACACACGAGGTAACGAGTCCGCATAGCTCAACTCCCGCGGATGACGCCTTCGTATTGGTCGAGCAGCCGCCGCATCAGCGTCGCCAAGCGGGGACGGTGGGATTCAAGATGGGCGGCCAAGGCCGGGGAGATGGCACCATCCGACAGACCCGACTCGATTCCTCCGCTCTCCACCCACACCAGGTCGGCGTCGGCTTGCAACGCAGCGACACAGTCCCGAACAAGGCCCAATCGCTGGCCGCGGTGGTGGACGCCCAGATGCGGGTCCCATCCCGCCTCCGAGATGTGCTCGAGGACGAGGGTATGGAGGAACGCCTGAAAGAAGCCGCGCCGTCGGTGGGAGCTGCCCCGCAGGCGTGCCTGCCGCGCCACCCACGCCTCGTAGTCCATCGCACGCAGTCCCTCCCGCCGCCACCGCCCCGCCGTCACGGAATCGAGGCGGGCGACGAGGACCAGCCGGCGTCCTCGTTCCCAAGCGCGGAGCCAAGCCGACACTCGATCTCGAGTGACAGGATCTTCCAAGGCCGCCGCTTGTTCGGCCCGACAGGCGACCAGGCCTCCCGTGCACCCGACCACCGTCGCGACGGGGCGCCCCTCCCGGTTCAGCAAGGTAACGGGTACGCCGCGTTCCGCGAAGGCCGTCAGACTCCCCGTGTCCATCGCGATATTGCCCGCGATGAGCACGCGGCGAATCAGCCGAACCGGCACGCGCCGACCGGCAACGCCGCGCTGTTCCACCCACAGCGACGGACCGTCACGGCTGACGCGCAATCCCGGATGTTCCCTCAGATACAGTGTCCGTTCCATCATCGAGAATCCTTCGTGCCAGGGCTGCCACCGTCTCTCGCATTTGCGAGCGATGCGGGGCGATCCACGACTCGTAGGCGGCGTAGTACCGACCCCTGGCCGCCTTCTTGAGGGCGCAACCGGGCCGATCGGTGTCCGACGTAAAATCGCGCCCCTCGAATTGCCGCGTGCTGAACAGCTCCCACACCCACCGATCGACCGTCGGGCGAAACGGCTCCATCAGATCACAGGCCAGCGACTCGCGGCCATAATCCAGCTCGTGGTAAAAGCCGACGAGCGAATCCAAGCCGATCACCTCGCACTCTCGCACCCACTCCCAGTGGGCGAGGGTATAGGTGAGAGAAAGCAATGCATTGACAGGATCGCGCGGCGGGCGGCGTTCGCGCCCCTCGAATCCGAGGCTCGGAGGAAAGAGCGCCGGCAGGGCGCCGAAATAGACCGAAGCCGCTCCCCCTTCCAACCCGCGCAGACGTTCGAGGGTGCCGGCGGCGGAGGCCTTGTCGCCGGTTTCCCCGACGATCTCGGCCGCGCGCAGGAGGACCGCCCGCGCGTCCGGCCTCCTGTCCGCGGCGTCCCGCAGCCATGCCGCCTGCCCGGCGAGCTTGGCCGTGATCCAGACCGTCGCCAACTCGAACGCCAGCGGCCCGCGGCTGTCGGCATATTGCCGGAGGCGCAGGCGCGCATGATTGTGCAGGCGGCCCACCAACCGGCCACGGTAGGCCTGGGTTCGCCCGGACAGAAACAGCACGGCGATGCCCTGTTCCGCCAGGCGATGCAGCACGGCGGTCTGGACGGTGTGATTGCCCACCAACACCACCCGGTCCACCGGCACCAGCGGCACCAGGCCGTCCCGTTCGCCGTTGACGTAGACGGCCAGCGCTCCGCCATCCACTCTCAGCTCCGCGTCCTTGCGGTCGATGTAGATGGTTCCACCCATAAACAGACGCGTGGTGCGCTCCCTGTGATGTGCAAAGGCCGGTTATCCGAAATAGAAGAACGCCGGATCAGCCGGCGGGACCGCGAGGCCCAGCGTGTGGGTCCGGCTGCGACCATCCAACGTCACCACATGCACTCGATCCTCGGCCACGTCGATCAATCGTCGCATCGCGGCCGTGACCTCGGTCAATTCCGCCGGCGTGAGCCAGCACTCGTAGACCGACTTTTGCCCGCCGGTGCTGTAGGCTTTGAGGAGCTCGCGGACGCGCTTCAAGCGTCCCGGCTCGCAGACGTCATAGGCAATCAGATACAGCCGTCGCATCGTTGATGCCCCTCTGCGAAGATAGGGAGCATGCCGTCGTATGAAGCCCTAGCTCCCATCGAGCACAACCTCCAAGTGGCCATCCGCCACACTCCGCGCCGTCCTTCGGGACCATCTCGACGACTTTCCACAATTTGCGCGCCATCTCGAACGATGGCCGGCCGGCGACCGCTCACGACCGTGAGCGCCGCCAGGGGAACTCCAAGGCCGCACATCGCTCGCCGACATCAGGCACCTCGGTTGCGATCAATCCCGCCAGTTTCTTCTGTAGCGACTCGACATCCTGCCTGGCGATCGGCTCGAGCCCGTGTGCCAAGAGCGAGCCGTTCCGCTTCTTGAGCAGGACGCCGATGCCCGCAAACTCTCCGTGATCGAACCGGCGGCCCGCCTCGTGTCCGAGTGCCGACAGAAGCCGGTAATCCCACTCCAGCCCGATCTGGATCGCGCAATCGATGTCCCGCCCGGAGACGAGCTTGACCCGCAGCGCTTCCGGAACCTTCTCCACGGCCACATCGGCGGTATCGATCCCAAAGTCCTTTCGCAAGATCCACTGGGCGAACATTTCCGCCAGACGATAGAAGCGCGCCAGGGCATCGTCGTAGCGCCCCTCCGACAACCGTCGTCCCGCATTATTGAACAGGTCGGCGAGCCGGTCGGCGGAGAGCCCCCGTTCGGGTTTCAGGTTCGGCAAACGCTTGACGATCATCCGGTCGGGAGTGAACTCCTCGAGCTCCGCCACAGGGTCATCGGCCAACTTGGTCAGCTCGCCGACCGCGCGGGCATACTCGAACCGATCCCACGCGCCATAGCCCGTGGCGACCAGGCGCAGGCCTTCAGCGAAGCGCCGTTCCTCCTCCCCCAGCCACTCTCGTTGGACGCCGTCGATCAACGTCAGGGCCGCATCGAACCGCAGCGCCCGACAGAACTCTCGGCCTAGGCGCAGGCCTTCATCGGCCCAGATGCGGCGTGGCTCGATCGGCACGAGCCGCTCGGTTCCGCTGACCACCACACCGCCCTGGCGCGTGCCGCCGATATAGGAGAGCGTGCCGCAGCGAGAGGCCACCGCCGCGAGCACCAAGCCCGCCGTCATCGCTTTGGTGCCGCTGGTATAGTCCACTTCGACCCTGTCCAGCGGATAGCCCGATGTGTCAAGGTCGCGGAACAGCGCTCGGCAGTCCCGATAGGCGGCCTCCACATCCTCCTTGTCGCGGAGGGTGACGATCCGGTACTCGCTCGGGGCCAGACCCAGTCTGGACGCCATCTGTTCGGCGAGCGGGTAGCTCTGTTCGCTCACCACCCAGACGGTATACCCGGCTCCACTATTCTTCCAATGCCACATGAGCGGCTGGGTGATGTCCTGTTCCGGCCTTGTCCCGGTTCCAACCGATTGGACGAACGCCTTGACCATAAGATCCTCCGCACCAGATCGTTTGGCTTATATAAAACGGCGAGCGCCTGATGGCAACTGCGGAAACGTTGCGGCAATGTTGGCGATTCGATCACCCCACCCGGGAGCGCGCGATGAGACCGAGACAGCGAGCAACGCCACGGTCGGAGCAGTCCCACCCACACCCTGATGCTATCGGCAGGGATCGGCGAGCCGACTATCGGGGATAGGCGAACCGGTCGCCCTTGTGGTCGCGCGCACGAGGCGAAGATCGGTCAGCAGAGGCTGGCTTCCGCCAGGAGGTGCAGCGAAGGGTGGATCTGGAACGTCATCCCTTCTGCTTCAGGTTGAAGTTCCTACCCATGCACGGAAAACAGGTGCGTCTAAACCGCATCAGGTCTTAATCCCTTCTTCTTCAGGTCGAAGTTCCTACGAACCAGGGGGTGATGGGATGACGACACCAACGCTGCGTCTTAATCCCTTCTTCTTCAGGTCGAAGTTCCTACTTGGGCCTGGTACCAGAACGCCGTGATGGTGCTGCGCGGGGTCTTAATCCCTTCTTCTTCAGGTCGAAGTTCCTACAGCGTATCGTCAAAGTGGCCGTCAAAGATTTGCGTCTTAATCCCTTCTTCTTCAGGTCGAAGTTCCTACGGTGCTGAAGGCCCCGGCCCTGGTCCAGACCCCCGCCAAGTCTTAATCCCTTCTTCTTCAGGTCGAAGTTCCTACGTGCCATTTCGCGCGGACGATCTAGCCCCCCTACGGAGTCTTAATCCCTTCTTCTTCAGGTCGAAGTTCCTACATGGGGGGATCGTGGAAGACGGATCGCTGCCCGAGTCTTAATCCCTTCTTCTTCAGGTCGAAGTTCCTACAACTCGATCAGGTGAAGACGCTCGCGTCCTCCTCGGTCTTAATCCCTTCTTCTTCAGGTCGAAGTTCCTACGGCGCACCAGGCACCGGCAAGTCCCTCTTCGCGCGGGTCTTAATCCCTTCTTCTTCAGGTCGAAGTTCCTACGCAGCGATTGCGCCGATTCATGCGCCTGCCATGAAACGGTCTTAATCCCTTCTTCTTCAGGTCGAAGTTCCTACCTAGAAGAATGGGAACGATGGCACGCCACGCATGGTCTTAATCCCTTCTTCTTCAGGTCGAAGTTCCTACCGCAATTGACCACACCAACCCCATGCTGGGCGTTGGTCTTAATCCCTTCTTCTTCAGGTCGAAGTTCCTACCATTATTTATTATTACAGTGAGCCCGGCGATCTTGTCTTAATCCCTTCTTCTTCAGGTCGAAGTTCCTACAGTACCGCGTGCATTACAGGGATGAAAATGACGCGGAGGGTCTTAATCCCTTCTTCTTCAGGTCGAAGTTCCTACGTAACGCCTGGAGGGACTGCCTGACAATGCGGGTCTTAATCCCTTCTTCTTCAGGTCGAAGTTCCTACCGCCCCCGCCAAGAAAGCCTCACGGTTTCGCCACCTTCCACGATCGGTTACGCAACATGGGCCGCCTGTGTCGAGGCACATCGTTTGCTCACCCCCCTTCAGCCCGCTGCACGTCCCTCCTTCCACAAGCCGATCCACTGGTGGAGACTCCCTAAGAACCTCGGCCCGAGCAGCCGAAATCCGGCCTGGCTTGCTCGATCACGCAAGATCTGCGTCGGTTCCTGCGCGGTCAGCACCCAGGTGTCTCCGAACAGGCCGCGGACATCGTCTCCCAGGCTCTTCACCTTGTAGGCCAATTCATTGTCATTTTCCCCCTCCTTGAACCGCAAGGTCTTGCATTCGACGAACAACATCCGGTTCCGATGGCAGGCCAGCATGTCGAACTCATTGCGCGCGCGCTCCGCGCCTTCCCACAGGCCCGTCACCCCCGGGCGCACGTCATGGAGTCCGGCTCTCCGGGCCTCGGCATAGGCGTACTCTTCCAGCCAGCCGCCTCCCAGAAACCGGGCGGCCTCCGCATCGGCGAATCGCACGGCATGCCGACCGGTCTGCTGCACAAGCCCCGCGTCGGCACAGCGCTCGAACGCTCTCCGCCACTCCCCGTGGGGCTCGCGGTCCAAGGGCTGCATGGGCCTGACCAGCTCATTTCCCCTCCGGTCCAGCGCCTCATGCGCCAGCCGATTGAGCCAGGCCAGTAGCCCGCTCAGTCCGGCGGCCTCGCGGGCGAGATAGCGGGCCACCTCTCGCCGGCGCTCCGTACGCGCGAGCCAGGCCGCGTCCTGCGCGGCATCGTGCTGATACCGGAACCCTTGCGCGGCCAAATACCGGGGGACATTCAGCACGTCGGGCATCGACACCGGCGGGGGATCGGTGGCCCCGCGCTCGAACAGCACTTCGATCCGCGCATGTGCCGTATCGGTATAGATGATGCGCGCGGCAGTCTCGCGGAATGCCTCGACAAAAGCCACCATCATCAGCTTGGTGCCGCCGGTCGCGTTGAACACCAGTTCCGCGCCGGGGCACTCGCCCGCCAGTCTGTCCGCCAAGGCGCTCGCGTAGGTCCGGATCGTGCCCAACCCGGCATCCGGCGCGTCCCCTCGAATGTCCACGCGGAGGCCTTCCTCGTTCAGCAGCGCTTCCAACCGCCTGGCCTGCATGGCCATCACGCGAGACGCCACCAGCACCACCCGGTCCGGCCGATTCATCAGGCACGGAATCACCGTGGGCAACAACTGTTCCGACACAATGGCGACGTGGACGAGCATGGCGGCGCTTCGGAGGTGGCGCGTATACCGGCGCAGCCACGACGGCCTCGGAGCTTGCCCTCGGCTGGGCGGCGCCGGCCTGTTCAGGACGGACGTGGGACCAGCGCCAGGCCCTCCGCCCTGGCGGCCCGGTTGAGCGCATCGTCGAATCCGAGGAAGGTCAGCTCCTCGGAGGCACGAGCCCGAATGTGCAGGGCCGCAGCCAAGTGGACCGCATCATACGCACGCAGCCGATGCGCTTCGACGAGCCGACCGGCCTGCCGGATCACATGGTCACTGATTTCCATCACCAGATACCGCGTCCAATCCTCCTCGAAATCGGCCACCAGCGCCCGATGCCGCCGCCGAATCACCCGGCCGCTGCCGACAGCCCGCGCGAAGGCCGCTTTGGATTCCACGTAGCCGATGGCAGCTACCGCCACCACCTCCGATGCATCCACCCACTGCCGCACCCATGGCGAGTCGGCTTCTTCCACATACAGCTTGACCAGCGCACTGGTGTCGCAATAGAGGATCATCGGCGATCCGCGATGACCAGATCCGACACTGAACGGCCAGGCAGCACGAGTGGCCGCTTGGCGCCCTTGGGCTTGCCGCCGCCCCAGGTGGCCGCCCCTTCGCGCACAAGCGCACCGACCCCTGCCGGCACGTGCCGGTATTCAGCCGGCACGACTCGGGCAATCACCCGCCCCCGGTCCGCGACCTCCAATTCCTCTCCAGCCTTCACCTTCTTTAAGTACCGGCTGAGATGGTCTCGCAACTCCCGCACACCGACTTGTGCCATGGGTTCTCCTCTTGTGGCGTCATTGTGGCCGATATGTGGCCACTAGTCAATCGCCGAGCTTCGCTACGCCACCGGTCCCTGGCCGAGCAGTTCGTCGTAAATCGCCTTGGCCTGTTTGGCTGACCCGCTCAGGCGCGCGTCCCACCAGCCCTTGGCCTTCCACCGGTCCCTGATGTCGGTCAGGGCCTCCTGCCTGACCTTCTCGTCTTCCATCGCCCGTACGGCCTCGGCCAGGGTTTTGCCTCGCAGGGCGTCGTCCGGTGTGATACCGGGCTTGGCGCAGAGTTCCCTGAGCTTGTCGTCCACCCAGCGGGAGCGGGGCGGCTGCGCCGCTTCCGCTGCGGCGACAGCCTTGGCAGCTTGACGAGCGCGTTCCCATTCGGGTTCCTTCGCCTTCAGTCGATCCGCCCACTGCCGCGCGGCGCCCAGATATTGGTCGCATAGGGCTTTCACCATACCGTTATCATGCTTGAGCCCATCATCGAGGCGAACGAATTCGACGAGGACCCAGCCGAACGGCAGAAGGTCAGACTCATCCTCTCGCGCCTTGGCTGCCAACCACAGGGTCGTGGCTTCGGATCTCTCCATTGATCCCCGCCCGGGGCCTTGCGAGATCTTAATCTTTCTCACCCCGTTCAAGGTGACCGATTCGGCCCCGCAATGCCGGCCAACACGCAACAGGAACGCGGTCCGATTCTGATTTAACGCGTCGGACAGAATCCCTTGTATTGTCTGGCCCCACTGATCGTCGAGCCAGCCCTTCTGTGAAAGCCATTGAATTTCTCGCTCCAAGATGGGCCGATAAAAGGTCGTGCAGGCCCGCGCGATTCGGTCGATGTCGAAACGCAGATCGGCGGCTGGAACCTGCCCGGACCGGTCGACGCCGTTCAGCAACTGGATATTGAGTTGTCCCGAAAACGCGCGATTCCGGAGAGGCGGGATACATTCGAAAATCTGTGGCGGCCCACTCTCAGCCCGACTGCCGCGCGGGTTACCATGTCGATCGACAACCGGCGACTTCTTTCGATTCACAGCAAACACCACCTCTGCCGCCGGAAGCCCGGCTTCGCCCTTCCACTCGGCATCCGAAAGGTGAACCAGGCGCATGGGGTCACGCTCAAGGCGCAGCCCGTTGTCCTTGTAACGGAACAAGTCCGCCTTCCCCTGGAAGTCATGCAGCCCCTTTTGTTCAGTTGTCGGCCTGCCCCCATTCACGCTGTCGAGCAGAGCCGTGCGGATGGCGCCCTTGACTGATGAGCCCAAGAGGACCGGCGAATGGGTGACAGGGTGGTACACCGTGCGGTCGATCTCCAGTCGGTTGATGACGGGACGCCCTGAGGCCTCTCGCTGCGCCGTCTTGCCTACCCGGCTGGTGTAGAGGCCGGCGACACCAGGCTGAACGGGCATCCGATGCACCGCCCATGGTATGAGGCGATCCCTGCGATCGTAGAAGAATCGCTGGACCGCCTGGAGCATGGTGTCATCCGGCGACGCGTTGACAATGTCGGCAAGTTGGTGGCGGTCGTCGAACGAGAGGGTTTCGGCGATGGCGCTGTGGTCGAATTCATGCAGCGTGTCGCCGTCGATCACATAGTTCGTCGGCTCATAGGTGTGTCCTGTGCCGATATGAATCGGCGAGAGCGGCGTGAAAAGCAGGCGATAGGCCGCGAACGGCGTCATGTGTTCACCGCGTTTGACTCGAATGTCACTCCAACAACCGGCGCATACCCCTGGTGGACGGTCCGAGGAACCGCTTTGGACAGGCTGCCATCGCCCCCCAATCCCTGACCGACGAACAGCCGGGACTCGAATGTCTTTGGCGTGAGGACCGCCCCTGTGGCCGCGAGGAGCACGGGTGTCTTGAACGGGTTGCCACGTTTCACCGCGATGTCGCCGTGACGTCCAAAGCGGGTAAACACCTGATAGAAACATCGCTCAACGTTCCAAGCCGCTCCCTGAGGAGCACAGGGTGCGAGCGTGAGCCAGGCAATGGCGCCGTTCTGTTCCGGCCATGAAACCGCCTCGACCTCTTTCACGCTGAAGCGCCCTAGCCCGATACCGGCATCCCGGCCGAACCCAAGCTCGCCGATATCCGAAAGAGCGGCCCTGAGTTCCTCGATCGAGAGTCGGGTTTCATCGAGCACGACATCAAGATCGAGCTCTCCCATCACGTACTGTTGCGTCCCATGCTTCGACGTCATCTTGCCGGGCCAGTGCTGTGTCATCGTATAGGGTGCGAAGCTCTCTCCCGTCGTGCCGGTTCGCCGGGCGATGCTGTTATGCGCCTGAGCGTGACTCTCGAACCAGCCGCCTGGAAGATCCTCCGAGGTCACGCAATGGCGAAGCCAGGAAGAGACCGGTTCGGCACACCTCTCCCGTGGCAGCCATTTCCGTTTCTTGGCGAGCTTACGATCCAGACCCTCCATTGGAGCGAAGAGATGACTTGGCAACGCCGGACGTGGCAGATACCCGGCCGGCAGGGCATCGGACACGACAAGAAACGGGCGGCCCTGGGTGTAGCCCTCTAGTAAGGCTGTCAGTCGTTCGTCGCCATGTCGGTTGCGAAGGGCCCAACACAGTTGCCCGAACAGCGTGTCTCCCAAGGGGAGCGTGCCGAAGGCCGACCGCGGTGTGAGATGGGCGCGAACCGTGCGCATGACAGGTCCTCAACCCACTCCCAAGAGATCGGCTGTCTTAACCTTTTCCAGGACATCTTGCTGATCCAGAGTCAGACTGGCGAACTGCACCTTGCCGTAGCCGCGTGACCCCGATCCCCCCAACCCTGTGAGTTCCAATAGTCTCAAGCCCTCGTACACCATCGGCATGAGGTCTTCCTGATCATGCACTCGGATCGTGAGCGCGAAGTCAAACTTCGCGCCCCCCGGCACACGCTCCGTGTTGCGCGGATGCTCGGCGACGCCGCGAATCCGGTCGATCATGTTCTCCATCTTGGTTTCCGTAAGCAGCAGGTTTCGCCGATTCATTTCGTCCACCCAGTCGCGGGTCAGCGAGCAGTCCCAGAAGGCCAGACGGGTTGGCCCGATTTGTTCAACCAAGGCCTGACCGCCGCCTGCTCCTTCAGGGGGTCCGCCGAAAAGTTTGAGCAGATTCTTCGCCTTGTCGCGTACATCAGCATGAACAGTCGCCAGGTGTCCGAACCCCAGCGGTTTGCCCTCCGTCACGCTTACCACGCCGAGCCTCCACTCCAGCAGACTGCGCATCTTGCCTTTGATCGAGGAGCCGGGAATATACGGCTCCAGCGTCTTCGGATGCTTGATAACCGGGTTGTCCGTCCCGCCGATGTGCATCTCGCTGTTGCCGGACCCGATGTGCAGGCCGGTGACGAGTTCGAGCAGGCCGGTCAGTTTGTGAATGGCTGTCAGTTGCATCACGCGCCTCCCATCAGTCATTCGGTCGCTGTTCCTTGTAAAAGCCCATGAAGGCTTCCCAAAACAGTTTACAAATCGAGAGCGATTCGGCGTCGGTGACTTCCTTCAAGGTGTGTTGCATCAGACCGACGAACCGATCATCGACAAGCTTGCGTCCCTTGGCGTAGGCCGCTTTGGCATTGACCATCCGGATAAATGGCAAATAGTCCGGAAACTTTTCCGGTTGGTGAGCCACCCGCGATTCCCACAGCATGAGCTCGTCATAGAAACGGCGGAGTTGGGTCGGTTTATTCGAGCTCCGCTCCTCGGCTACCTGACGTGCCGCGTCCTTGGCAATCCCATTGAATAACTCAGGATTGAGAGGTTTCCCAAACCGGATGCGGCTCACATCCATCGCCGGAGTTGAGGATGCCGGGTCGGATCGGTCTCTCCGGCCTTGGTGCGTCTGGGGTGTGGGTGGCGACATGCTGCCCTCCGTTAGTCACGTTGTTGATACAGATGCGAGTACAGGGCGATCTTGTACGCCGCCCCGTGTCTCCCGATCCCATTGCCGACGATCTCATCCGCCAGCGCTTGTTGCAGCGCGCGGCGTTGGCGTTCGATGTCTTCCCGGCTGGCTCCTCGGCGGATCTCCGTCTCGACCAATCGCCGCGTCTGGTAAGCAAACCGCGAGTGCCAGATGGCATTCTCCGGCCGCTTCTCGACCTGGCCGGCCATCTCCGTTAAGCGCAGTAGGTCGTAGAGATAGCCTGTGCTGAGTCCATGTTCGCTTGTGAGGTCCGTCAATCGTTTCTCACGTTCTAGTAACTCCTCGAATCCGTCCCAGGAGACCGCGAGGTCGAAGCAGGTGACCGCATTCTTGCGGAGCGTTCGCCCGTTGGATGGCTTGGTCTCATAGGCCTTCGCTCGATCGAGCGCCTCTTCGGCCAGCCGTCCCATCTCTCGCACCGGCAGCCCCGGTTTGGTCATCGACAGGCCAGCGGAAAAATGGAGACCGGGGTTGTGGGCGACATACTCCTTGAAGGAGGCCCGCAAGCGTTGCGTGAGTGAAATGGTCGATCGCCACGGCCCGATCAGGAAGAAGTCGTCACCACCCGCAAAGACCGTATAGGTGTTGGGGAACTCGCTCTGGCACAGCCAGGGCAGCCAGATCGCGAAGAAGGCGTTCATCTGGCGCGACAGGGCCGCCATCTTGGCGAACGTGGGCTGCTCCAAGCCTTTCTGGAACATGTGGCCCAAGTCGTCCACGTCGCCCTTCAACGTCATCAACGCTTCGATCCCGATCCAGTGGCCCTGCTGTTTCGGATCGCGCCGGCGATCGTCCCGCGCCAAGTGATTGAGCGTCTTGACTTCGCCTGGCCTCGGCGGCGCAACGTCCTTCAGCCCGTCATATTTTTCACGGTTCTGCTCGTCGGCGTCCCGGAACCGAGCCACATAGGCGTTGATGTAGCGGCGGGCATAGCCGTTCCAGAGGGACTGGTCCAGGCTCTTCGGCAGGGAAAAATCCCATGCCCGAACCAAGTTCCGGGATTCGGCCTCTCGCCCGAAGCGGCCGGTGGCGTCTTCGTCGCCGGTAAAGCTGACAGCGTATCCAAAGATGGGCACACGCAGTGTATTGTGGTTCAGCGAGCCTCTCGTGAGGAGGATGCGGTCGAACCGCGTCAGCCATTGACCGGTGTCCACCTGGTCGCAGGCCAATTCGCTCACCCAGGGCCGGCCGTTTACAGGGAGTGGTACCTTCGCGGGCGAGCGGCCATCCAATTTGCAGACCCCCTTCTCGTTATCGAAGGCATCCAGAAATCCGGCCAATACAGCCGACGACTCCGACGACTCCGCCGGTCCGCAGAGATCGAAGCGCTGCAACTTGCGGCATTCCAACTGCTCGAAGAGCCGCCGAATCAGATTCTGAAATGGACTTGCGGTCCGGTCTCCTCGATGGAAATCCGAGCCGGCCGCCGGCAGCCACGCTAACCCGAGGCCGGCCTGGCCGAACGTGTGGCGGAGGAACCATTCGTCGATTTCACGCTGAACGGCTTGCAGTTTGTCCACAACGCCCGACGAGTTGGGGGCGACGATCAGAAACTTCCCTGCGGCGTTCGTCACTTGGCTGGTGGAAGGGAGATCCAGTGATTCGAGGACCTTGAGCGCGGCGCACTCCGTGAGCAACGAGACATAACACGATCGTCCGCGGAGCAGCTTGGCGGCTTGACGCTGGGTTTCACCGCCGGTGGCAAAGATGAAGTCTTGGATACCCCACAAATCGCCCTGAATCAGGAGGAACGTTTCTTCCTGCCACGCGGCGCGAGACTCCGGAGCGTCCTGCCTGGCTCGATCCCACATGGCCCGCAACCGCTCGCGGGCGTCGTGACCGGTCTCCTGACGGTCATGATGCCAGCGCCAGAGCGCCGTGGCGAGGGCCGCCACCGCTTTGGCATGGTCGTACAAGGACACTTCCGGTTTCACGCCGAACGCCGTGGCTGCGGGAATGCTGTGCGTATACGTGAGCCAACAGCTCTCGAAATGGTCGAGCCAGAGTGGGAGTTGTCGGCGATGCGAGTCTGGAATGGCTCGGAGCCCATCTACGAACTGGTCCCACAGTTCCCGATACTCTCCCTGGGCTATCTCCCTCTGGTCATGTTCATACCCATCGGCCTCACAGGGGAAGATGGACTCTGGCGAGAGCGGCTTGAGGCGATAGCGCCAGTCTAGGCGCGGCGCGTGATCCGATCCCGAGCGAATCTGTTCAAGCAGCGTCAATTGCCTGGCCGTGTAGTGATTCTTCTTGGTTTCCGTCTCCTCCGGCCCCTCGTTGTACCGAGTGAACTCCTCCCGTTCGAAACCGGAGGCCAGGCGATCGGCCGTCGCGATGACCCACTGAAGGAACGTCTCGGGGCGATGGTGCTTCGCTGCCGCATTGATAATGGAATCGTCGGCGTGCTTCTGCCGCCAGGGAGCGAACGGCTCCATCTCGTCGCCGACGAGGTCCGGGAAATGCCGTTCCAGTAAATCCATGGCGATGGCCGTGTACGCGGCGTGAACGTGCGTGTGCCTTCCGTTGAATTCCGGACAATAGAGCGGAATATTCAAGTCAAGCCGGGTGTTGCCCAGAGCGTCGCCTCGCTCTTCGGCCTCCGAAATCCTGGCACGCTCCGCGAACTTGCCCAGGTCGTGCAGGAGAGCGGCGATCGCCACACGACAGCTTGCATCGAGTAATCGGCTCATGGATGGTACCCTGTCGTCATCTGATTGTGCCGTGCCATCGCCATGTTCATGAATGATGCAGTCAAGCGCCGACATCTCCCGAAACCGGCTTCCGGTGACGCTCCGGATCGGAGCCTACGTGAGGGCGCCGTGCGCCTGTCCCTTACGCACGGTTGATCTACCACAGCGGCGATGGCGCTACCAGCGCGGAAATGTTGCCGCAACGTTGCCGCCCGGTCAGTCTTCTCCCCGTATTTTGGTCTTGTCGAGGGCAAGGCCGTAGACGGTCTCGCCACGTGTGCCACCGGAGCGGATGCGATAAGGATTCTCATCCGGCCCCATCTCGAGCGTCCGTTCGAGCTTGCCGTTGACCTTGCGAATCAAGGATCGGAATTGATTGGCGATGTCTCTGTCGTCCGTCGCCTGTGTCAGGATCGGTGTCCCGCCGCCACGCTCCGCCAGGGTCGCCGTCGTCTGCGCCCATGTGTCCTTGGTAAACCGGACGTAACAGTCCATGCAGTCGCCGCAGGTGTCCAGATCGAGACGAGTGCAGTGAGACAGCTTCGTCTCGGCCAGCGCGCGGTAGACGGTCATGCCCGCCGGGGAGAGGGCGATCCGGCTCCTGCCGATGCTCAGGACGTTGTCCCTCGAATGAACGACAAGCGGCTCAGGATCGACGAGGAGTTGAAGCCGCCGTTGGGCGGTCGCTGCTGTCGTGCTCAGCGTCGCTTCGCTCGTCAGGTGCTTCGAGGCTAGAAGGCCGCGCAACCGGACATAGGGCAATTCCGCCAGTTCGACCTTCGCCGTCTGGGCATCCAATCGGCGTCCATCGCGGAGCACCAGCGACCGTGAACGTTTCGGTGGATAGTAGAATTCGGGATGGGATTCCAATTCCGGCGGGACCAGCACATGATACAGCCGGTCCTCGGGTCGCCCATATAATTGCAACGCGGCGGCCAGGAGCACTCCCATGGTCTTCCTGCCGCCGGCGACGGAGCAGTGGAGGCGGGTGCCGGCTCGGCTCGTCTGGGTTCGGATGAACGCGGCGATCTGATCGGCAATGGCCCGGTTGTCCCGTTCGGAGCGAACGTCGTCCAGTGGCTCGCCATCGGCTGTTTCCAAAAGGATGACGGAGTTTGGCCCGCAACGGGGAACGGGGTTGGGCCGGAACTCACGGAGGTAGCGTGCCAGCGCGCCCTTTGACCCTAGGATCGTACGGAGGCACTGGTCGCGGCCTGCTAGGGTGGTGAGAATCCAGACCTGGGTCGGATGGATCGGAGGGCTGCGGTCCTGAAGCGCCCAGAGCGTTTCGGTCACCACCTGAGGTGTAAGCCCGCAGAGAGCCACCAGCACATCGCGCATAGCGTCATGGAAAGAGGCGCATAGCTTGCCGGAACGTCGGATTTGAGTCAAGCGGATTCTTCTAGGTAATCGCTCGTCAGGGTGGATGAGGAGCAACCGCTCAATCGAATACGACGGTCCGTCGACCGTAGACGATCACCCGATGCTCGACGTGGAGCCGGACGGCCCGCGCCAGGACCAACTCTTCCAGATCACGCCCCTTGCGAACGAGGTCCTCCACCGAGTCCCGATGTCCGACTCGGGTCACATCCTGTTCGATGATGGGACCTTCATCCAGATCCTCGGTCGCATAGTGAGCGGTCGCCCCGATCAGCTTCACGCCCCGCTCATAGGCCTGCCGGTAGGGATTGGCCCCGATGAAGGCGGGCAAGAACGAATGGTGGATGTTGATGACGGGACAACCGACCGCACGCAGAAACTCGCCGCTGAGAATCTGCATGTACCGGGCCAAGACCACCAGGTGCACGTCATACTGCTTGAGAACCGACAGGATGCGCTGTTCCTGCTCCAGCTTGCTGTCTTTCGTCACGGGAAAGACGTGGAACGGGATCTTGTACAACTCGGCCCACATGGCGCAGGTGTCGTGATTCGACATGATGACCGGCACGTCGATGGGTAATTCGCCGCGCCGCTGCCGCTGGAGCAGATCGGCCAAACAATGGTCCTGCTTGGAAACCAAGAGGGCGACCTTCGGACGCGCCGGGATGAAGTAGACTTCGTAGCGCATCCCGAACACCTTCGCGATCGGCGCAAAGGCCGCGGCGATCTCGTCCGGTGGGAGTTGGAAGCCCTCCAGCGCGAAGACCGTCCGCATGAGAAATTTTCCGGCCTCGCGATCCGTATGGTGGTCGGAGTCCAGGATGTTCCCCCCGAACTCGTTGATGAACCCCGCCACCCGGGCCACGATGCCCTTGCGGTCAGGACAATGGATGAGCAGCACAACGGCAAAGGGCGACTCGACCATGGCCTTACTGTGACAGGTTGTACGTCGTGTTGGCAACGAGCCCATACGCAGGAGCACGGAAAGGAACGGGAGAGGAGCGAAGCACGGCCTGTTTACTGCGCCTTCACCTTGGTGGGCATGATGAGGGAAAGACCGGAGGACGCTCGCTGTGCTTGCAAGGCGGACGGACCGAGCTTAGTTTGCCGACCGGCTTTCGATCTTGTCCGGACCGGATCAACAGCCCGGCCGATCAAATCATAGGCAGTGGCCTCGGTGATCGTGACCCTCACGAACTCCCCGGGCTCCACCTCGCTCTCGCTCAAGTACACAACCCCGTCGATCTCTGGGGCCTGCCCTTCATGGCGGCCTTCGAGCAGAAACTCGTTGTCCTCCGACAAGCCGTCCACGAGCACGGAAAAGGTGGACCCAATCTTGCCCCGGCTATGATGCAGCGAAATCGCCTCTTGGCGAGTCAGCAGCTCGTTCCGCCGCTCCTCGATCACGGTCTGATCGATCTTGCCGTGCAACTTCGCCGCGGACGTCTCCTCCTCATCGGAATAGCCGAATACGGCGGCGCGATCGAAGGCCGCCTCTTCCATGAACTGCGCCAATTCGTCGAACATGGCCTGAGTCTCGCCGGGGAAGCCGACGATGAAGGCCGTGCGAAACGTCACTCCCGGAATGCGCGAACGAATCCGCTCGACCAACTTGGTGAGGAAGGCTTTGTCGCCGAGCCGGCGCATGCGGCTCAACATGACATCGTTGATGTGCTGGAGCGGCATGTCGATGTACTTGGCGACCTTCTCCTCGCCGGCGTACAGATCCAATAATTCGTCGGTCACCTGCTGCGGATAGAGATAGAAGGGACGAATCCAGCGCAGGTCCTTCACCTTGACCAACTCGCGCACCAGCATCGTGAGGCCCTGTCTCAGGCCCAGATCCACCCCATAGTTGATCGTGTCTTGGGAAATGAGGTTCAGCTCCTGGACTCCGTCCGCAACCAGCCGTTCGGCCTCCGCGACGATCGACTCGATCGGCCGGCTCCGCTGCTTGCCGCGCATGATCGGAATCGCGCAGAACGTGCAATGGCGATTGCAGCCCTCGGCGATCTTGACATAAGCGGAGTGCCGTCTACCCAGCCGGATGCGCGGGGCCATCGCGTCATACAGAAACGGGGGTGGACTGATCCAGGACCGCTGCGCCGGTCTCTTGGGCTGAAGCAGCGAGCGGGTGATGTCGGCGATCTTGTCGAACTCGCCGGTACCCACGATCCCGTCCAGTTCCGGCAATTCCTTCAGCAGGTCGCCCTGGTAACGCTGGGCCAGGCAGCCGGCGGCAATTAAGACCCGGCAGGCCCCGGTCTTTTTCAGTTCCGCATGTTCCAGGATCGTATTGATGGATTCCTGCTTGGCCTCCTCGATAAAGCCGCAGGTGTTGATGATGACCACCTCGGCCAGTTCGGGATGGCTGGTCAGTTCGAATCCGCCGGCCACAAGCTGGCCAAGCATGATCTCGGAATCCACCTGGTTCTTGGAGCAACCCAGATTGACGAATCCGATTTTCGTTTTGCCGTCTTCCGACTGTTGTAACGAAGCCCTCATGCTCTTCATAAGCAAGTCAGTCTACGGGTGCTCTCCAAATCGTGTCAACGAGCGGTCGAACGTCCGCTTGATTCACGGCCGAGGGCTCGCTTACAGTGCAGTTCATGATCCGGACCTTCCAAGGCATCACCCCGACCATCCCGAAGTCCTGCTTCATCGAGGAGACCGGCGTCGTCATCGGCGATGTGGTCATGGGCGAGCAGTGCAGCGTGTGGTTTCACGCCGTGATCCGCGGCGACGTGAACTATATCCGTATCGGCCACCGCACGAACGTCCAGGACCTCTGCATGCTCCACGTGACGCACGATACTGCACCGCTGATCATCGGCGATGACGTGACGATCGGCCATCACGTGGTCCTCCACGGCTGCACGGTGAAAGATCGGGTCCTGATCGGCATGGGCGCCATCATCATGGACGGCGCCGTGATCGGAGAGGACTCTGTGGTCGGGGCCGGCGCCCTGATCACCGAGCGGACCATCGTCCCGCCCAAGAGCCTGATCCTGGGCTCTCCCGCCAAGGTGAAGCGCCCGGTGACCGAAGAGGAATTGTCTTGGATCAGGGAGTCGGCTCAGAACTATGTTCGCTACGCCAGCCGGTATATGAGCGATCCGGAGAAGCCTCTGGGCTTCTGGGTCTAGCCCGCATTATTCATGACCGCTTCTACTGCAACCGCTGATACGCCGCTGCGAACAGCTTGGGAACGAGTTCTCGGTTCCCAAGCGGGCAGGCTCGCCGCTCGCGACCGCGACATACTGTTTCAGGTATGCCTTGGTCTCTCGTGGCTCCGCGTGCCCGTCTCGCCTGGCGTCTTAGCGGTTTCGTCACGAACCGTCATGATTAATGTGGGCTAGGTCTCTGAGTGCTGAGTGCGAGTGTTGCGTCCCAGAAGTTCGTTCGTGGTGAGCCTGTCGAACCATGAACGGAACTCCTTGAAAGTGGGCGCCCTTCGACACGCTCAGTGCGAACGGATAATTACCGGAACTTACGGGACACAACCCTAGCCCATCACCGTGTCCCGACCCGAATGAAGCAGATGGGGTCTTCGACCAGCGCGGTCGGGTAGGTGCGGCGCTCGACTTTCCAGTGGATGTAACGCTGCGCGCACCAGTCTGCGATCCAAACCGCTTCTTCGGTGGACGTGGTGACCAGCCCTGGTCGCACGAGATTCGTGAGACATCGATCCACTAGCCTGGCCACCTGACGGCGTTCGCGCGTATAACGGTGTGGGTCGAACGTCACCGGATTGGCGCGCCCGTAGGACAGTTCGGACAGCGCTGGGTAACACTCCGGATCGTTCAGCACGCTGACCATCCAGAGATGATCGAACGAGCCCCGCACAGACGTCGCGTCACGATGCTCGAAGCGAACCGGCAGATCCTTCGCGGCACGATTCAGCTCCTGAACCTCCTCCGACCTCAAATTGCAGGCGACTACCGAGCGTCCATTTTCCACGGTCTCCATGATCAATGGTGGCAGCTCGGCGACACCCGCGCCGACATAGAGGCTGCGCCCGCCAGGCTTGAGCCTGCGCTTGAGCACCTCGGCCAGCTTGATGCCCAGTCGTTGACAACGTCTGCCCCTCGCCCGCCAGAATTCGTCTCCCCCCTCGTGGCAATAGACCTCGCCGAGCAATCGGTAGTCCAGTTCCTCAAAGACTCGGCGGATCGCCTGGACAGACTGGGGTCGCAATCGATGCTTGATCACAGAATGCACGGCGCAAGGTCCTGATTCTTCGGAATCGGCTGGCCATGGGCCCGGAGAGAGGTCATGTGCCGCTGGAGGGCTTCACGGATATTCCGTCAGGCCTCTTCGATTGTCTTGCCGTTGCTGAAGCAGCCCGGCACCGTTGGGCTGTACGCGGCATAGCCCACATCGTCCGTCTCTTTCTCAACCACGATCTCGAAGTGATAGAACGTTATCCGACAACTACTCGGAACAGATCATAGCAAACCGCTGACCCCAAGCCCAGAGGATGAAGCGGCAAGAAGGCACGCATTCGTGCTTATTGGGAGACGCGACGGGACAGATCGGAAGAAAGGTCGCAAGGCCGGACATCTGAGGCGATTTGTCGACCTTCCATGGCCCGAATCTCGGCGACGCGGGCGGTACCGAGGTTAATGGAGAAATGAACGGCCTATCGGCCATGTTTGGCGATGAGTTCTCTAACAGCAGGCACGAGTTCGATGGGAATTTCCATGACCGTTTGAGTTCTGTCTTCGGCAGCGGCCTCGTCTTCAGCTACCGCCTCTTCACCGGTCTGTTCCGCGTAATGCGCCAACACGCGACGAACTCTGGCTTCATTCCAGCCCGGAGGGCATTTGCTCTGTATGGTCATGCCCTATTTCTCCGTCGCCTCCGGTAGGCCATCAGCGGTTTGCCGGTCAACTGATAAGCAGTCACGACGAACACGGAATCGGGTTATGGATCAGGCGCGGAAATGCCTCGAAGGTACCGGCCTGCCCTGGTCTGACCCAGCGCTATGCGAGAACCCTCGCGCCCTGGTCGGTCTTCTCCAGAGGGGGCCTCGGAAATTCGGACAGTATGATCGGACAGTATGATAAGTGGGAGCCTGGCTTCACCGAAGCCACCGAGCGGTGGCGCACAGAAGGAGCAAGGCGATGAAGAGAACACGACGGCATCACGGAGCGACCTTTAAGACCCAGGTGGCATTAACCGCCGTCAAAGGGGAGCAGACGGTGGCGGAATTGGCCGAGCAGTTCCACGTCCATCCCTCCCAGATTATCGACTGGAAGTAGCAACTGCTGGCGCGAGCCGCAGACGTGTTTGGTGGGACGAAGGCCCCGTCAGAGACGCCGGATCTCAAGACGCTGCATGCGAAGATCGGGCAACTGGCGCTCGAGAACGATGTTTTAGAAGGGGCGCTCACCAAGGCCGGCTTGCGGAGCGCAAAGCCATGATCGATCGCAGCCATCCATTACCTGTGCGGCGGCAATGCCACCTGCTGAACCTGGCCCGATCGACGGCCTACGATCAGCCGAGGCCGGTCTCCGAGACGGCGCTGGCCCTGATGCGCCGGATCGACGAGCTGCATCGGCAGTATCCGTTCGCCGGCGCGCGGATGCTGCGCGATCTGTTGCGGCAAGAGGGGCATGCCGTTGGACGGCGGCAGGTGGCCACCCTGATGCGGCAGATGGGCATCACCGCGATCTATCGGATGCCTCGCACCAGTCAGCGCCATCCAGCCCATCGGACCTACCCCTATCTCCTGCGAGACCTGGCGATCACCCGTCCGAACCACGTGCGGGCTACCGATATTACCTACATCCCGATGCAACGCGGCTTCGTCTATCTCTGTGCCATTCTGGACTGGGCGAGTCGCCGAGTGTTGGCCTGGCGGCTCTCCAATACGTTGACCACGGACTTCTGCGTAGACGCGGTGCAGGAGACTATTACCCGCTATGGTACCCCAGAGATCTTCAACACCGATCAAGGCTGCCAGTTCACGAGTCAGGAGTTTACGGGACTCCTAAAAGCCCATGACATTCAGATCAGCATGGATGGAGCCGGGCGGTGGCGGGACAATGTCTTCGTTGAGCGGTTGTGGCGGAGTCTCAAATATGAGGAGGTCTATCTCCATGCCTATGAGACTGTCCGCGACGCCCAGGACGGGGTGGCCCGCTACATGACCTTCTATCATCAGCTCAGGCCGCATCGCGCGCTTGACGGACGCACGCCCGATCGCGTGTACTGTGACACCCTGCCTGCACGGCCCACCGCCGCGTAGGCCTCATCTGCCAGGCACCACTTGTGAACCGGCAGCAACTGTCCAAACAACCGGAGCCACGACATTAGGGCTGGGGAAAAGCCAGAAGTGCACCAGCGTATTGCCTAAATCCCAGCAAGTCACTCAACTGCTTAGCCTAGTTCTGTGCAGCGGTCACACGACCGGTCGTTCCCGCTCCGCCAAGAGAAATATTCACACCTGCCACCAGGACATCTTCCGGCCATGTCTCGATGGGCTTTGACCCGGGCTTATTCTTCCATGCCATCGACACGACACAACTATCGTCAATTGGCGGGAACGCTACAAGAGAGAACTCCTGCTGTCCAGAGACACGTTAGGATTGCGCCAGACCGGCGAGATCAATCGCGGCGCTTGTCACGGTCACCGCGACCTTGGCGAGAAACTCCAGATTCAGCGTCTCCAGCGTGTCGGTCGGTTGGTGGTAGTTCGGATTGCGGAAGTTCGCCGTGTCGGTGAGCATGACGGCGGGAAAGCCATAACTCCAGAACGACGCATGGTCGCTCCTGCGCGTGTCGGGAAACTGCTCCCCCTGTCCTGGCACCACCAGCGGGATGGCCTTGAGCGGCACGGCCGCCTGCTGCCCCGCTTGTACGATTGCCTCTACGAGCGCTTTGGCTGGCTCGTTGCCTACCACGCCCAGGAAATCGCCGACCGCCGGTAGCTTCACTGGAATCGGTGGCCGCGTTTGCGATCCCTCGGTCTGGGAGGCGAACCCGACACATTCCAACACGATCGCCCCTTGGATGTCGCGGCCCTGTTTTCGTAAATGAGCCGCGTAGGCGCGGCTCCCCAGCAGGTTCCACTCTTCGAGGCCAAACCCGATGAAGTGCACCGGACGGGCCAGCGAGACTTTCGCAAGCTGCTCCGCCGCCTCGAGCATGACGGCCAGGCCGCTCGCATTATCGTCAGCGCCCGGCGATCCAGCGACGGTATCGTAATGGGCGCCGATCAGGAGCGGCGGGGCCTTCTTGTCCCGGACAGTCGGCAGTGAAGCCACGACGTTGTGGTAGGTGCCGCCGAGGGCACGAAATCCGTGCGTCTTGACCAGCAAGCCGGATCGCTGAAAGCGCGAGATGAGATACTGTTCGGCCTGCTGCAGGGCCGCCGGGGACCTGCGCGGATGCCGTTCGCCGACCAGTTGCCGGAGATGGGCCGAAAGGCGGGCCTGCACGTCGGATGCGAGCGGTGGCACCTGGCTGGTCCGCTAGTTGACGATTTCGGTACCGATACCCTTGTCGGTGAAGACTTCGAGGAGGATCGCGTGCGGGACACGGCCATCGATGATGTGGGCTTTTCTGACGCCGCCCTCCAGAGCGTCAAGGCAGGCATGAACCTTGGGCAACATGCCCTCTCCGATGACGCCCTTCTTGACCATCCGTTGCACGTCCTTGCGCGACACCGTGGAGAGATGCCGGCCGTTGGCGTCGCGGATGCCCTTGACATCAGTCAGCATCAGGAGTTTTTCCGCCCGCAGCGCGGCGGCGATCGAGCCGGCCACCAGGTCCGCGTTGATGTTGTAGGTGTTGCCCTCGTAATCCGTGCCGATCGGCGCAATGATCGGGATGTAGTGATCTTCTTGCAGCTTGTGCAACAGACTCGGATTGATCGTCTCGATGTCTCCCACCAGACCGAAGTCTCCATCGGCCTCGCCGAGATCCTTTTCCAAACTTTCGGCCCAGGCCTTGGCGGTGAGCGGTTTGCTGAGGATGAGCCCGCCGTCCTTTCCGCTTAGTCCCACGGCGCTCCCGCCGTGACGGTTGATCAGATCGGTGATCTCCATGTTGATCTTGCCGGCCAGCACCATCTCCACGATCTCCATCGTGGCCGCATCCGTCACCCGGACCCCATGCCGGAACTTGGCTTCGATCCCCAGCCGGTCGAGCATCTTGTCGATCTGCGGCCCACCACCGTGCACGATGACGGGGTTCAGCCCAACGTACTTTAAGAGCACCACGTCCTGGGCAAACCGCTCCTTCAAGGGTGCATCGGTCATGGCGTGACCGCCATACTTGATCACGACGGTCTTGCCGCGAAATGTCCGGATATAGGGCAGCGCCTCCACCAGGACGTCAGCTTTCTTGATCAGTTTATTCATGTGCGGGCTCCGATGTGCTGGCTCGTGGTCGACGGCCCACCGTCCAAGTCCGGAAGGATGGGGCGCGGCGTTCGAATGGCGGCATGCGTGGGCAGTACCGTCTGCTCACAGGATGTAGCGGCTCAAGTCATGGTCCTTGACGACGCCCTGCAATCGGTCCTTCACATAGGCGGCATCGATCACGACCTGCCGGTCGGCCGCCTCGCCTCCGTCGAAGGAGACCTGTTCGAGCAGCCGTTCCATGATCGTAAACAGGCGGCGGGCGCCGATATTCTCCGTCCGATCGTTGACCTGTAAGGCCGTCGCGGCGATCTCCTCAAGCCCATCGGCCGTAAACTCCAAGGCCACCCCCTCGGTCGCCAACAGCGACTGGTATTGTCGCGTCAGCGAGCCGCGCGGCTCCGTGAGGATCTTCACGAAATCGTCCTTGGTCAGGGCATCCAATTCCACCCGGATCGGAAACCGCCCCTGCAATTCTGGAATGAGGTCCGACGGCTTAGCGACGTGGAACGCACCCGCGGCAATGAAGAGAATATGGTCGGTATGGACCGGACCGTATTTCGTATTCACGGTCGATCCCTCGACGATCGGCAACAGATCGCGCTGCACTCCTTCGCGAGAAATATCGGGGCCGGTGCTCCGCTCACGGCCCGCAATCTTGTCGATCTCGTCAAGAAACACGATGCCGGTTTGCTCCACCTTGGACACCGCTTCTCGGATCACTTCATCCATGTCGATGATGCGCTGCGCCTCCTCTTGCGTGAGGTGTTTCAATGCATCCGGCACCTTCATCGTCCGCCTTTTCTTTTTTCCCGGAAACATGCCGCCCAACATGTCGCGAAGATTGTTTTCCAGTTCTTCCATGCCTCCGGGACCGGACACGATTCCGATGGGGAGCCCCCGTTCCTTCACCTCCACTTCAACCGTTCGGTGATTGAGTTTCCCCTCACGCACTTGCAGCCTGAGCTTGGAGCGCGTGGCTTCGAGCGATTCGGCCGCAGGGGAGGGCGTGCCGTCGGGATTCTCGGCGGCGAATCCCATGGAAGATTTCTGCCCAGGCAGCAGGAGATCCAACAGCCGGTCCTCTCCCAATTGCTCGGCCTTCTGCCGAACTTCTTCCATATGTCTGGCCTTCACGAGTCCCACGGCCGCCTCGGTCAAATCTCGAAGGATAGATTCGACGTCCCGGCCGACATAGCCCACTTCTGTGAACTTGGAGGCTTCCACCTTGATAAAGGGCGCCTCCGCCAATTTGGCGAGGCGGCGCGCGATCTCGGTTTTCCCGACGCCGGTAGGCCCGATCATGATGATATTCTTCGGCATGACCTCGTCGCGCAATTCGGGGGGAAGTTGCTGCCGCCGCCACCGGTTGCGCAGTGCGATCGCCACCATACGTTTGGCCTCGCGCTGGCCGATGACATACCGGTCCAATTCCAGCACAATCTGCCTTGGCGTCAGGCTGTTCACGTTGAGCGGGCGCACGTCTGGTTCGAGCTTCACGGCAATCCTGTTCTCCACGATCTATCCGCCTATCTGGCCAATTCCTCGAGCACGATTTGTTGGTTGGTATAGATGTCGATTCCCCCCGCAATCCGCATGGATTCCTCCACGATGCGGCGAGCGTTTAAGGTCGAATGCAAGAGCAATCCGCGCGCTGCCGAAAGCGCGTATGGACCGCCGGACCCGATGGCCAGGATCCCGTCTTCCGGTTCAATGACATCGCCGGTGCCCGAGACGATGAAAGAGTTTTCGATGTCTGCCACGGCAAGGAGGGCTTCCAACCGCCGCAAGACCCGATCGGTTCGCCAATCCTTGGCGAGTTCGACTGCCGCGCGGGTCAAATTCCCTCGATATTCTTCCAGCTTCGCATCGAATTTTTCAAACAGCGTGAAGGCGTCGGCGGTGGCTCCCGCAAAACCCGCGACGACCCGGTCTTGATAGAGTCGCCGCAACTTCCTGGCGTTTTGTTTCATCACTGTGGTGCCGAGCGTAACCTGGCCGTCGGACCCCATGGCGACACGGCCGTCCCGCCGGACACAGAGGATGGTAGTGGAACGGATCGTCATCGTCGGGTGGTCGTCGGGCGGGCGGGCGGTGTCTCGCCTGCGCGCGGATGCGCGCGATCGTAGACCGACATCAAGTGGTCAGTTGCCACATGGGTATACCGCTGCGTGGTCGCCAACGACGTGTGCCCCAGCAACTCCTGAATAGCACGAAGGTCGGCCCCTTCGTCAAGCAGGTGCGTCGCGAAGGAGTGTCGTAATGCGTGGGGACTGACGCGCCCGCCCGGCAGCGCAGCGGAATAGCGCGCAACGATTCGCTCGACGCTGCGAACGGTCAAGCGGCGCCCTCGATGATTCAGAAAGACCGGGCTGGTTCGATCCAGCTCAGCCGACTCTGCCTGGCGCGATTCGCCCTCTTGGTACCGGTTGATGGCCTCGATGGCCACGCCACCGATCGGCACAATTCGTTCCTTGCGTCCTTTGCCGGACAGCCTCGCCAAACCGTTCACGAGGTCCAGATCCTCTCGATTTAATCTCACCAGTTCGCTGACTCGCGCACCCGTCGAGTACAGTGTTTCGAGGATGGCCCGATCGCGCCGCGCGAGGGATGTGTTCCCCTGCGGCAACTCCATCAGCACGCCTGCGTCATCCTTGGTCAACACCCGCGGCAGCGGCTTGGCCTGCTTCGGCATGCGCACCCGCTCGGCAGGATTCTCCGACAGCCGTCCGTCCCTGTTCAAGAATCGGAAGAAACTCCGCAACGTGGCCAGCTTGCGCGCCAAGGAGGATTTATTCTCTCCTTTGTCGTCCAGCCAGGCAAGAAAATCCCGGATCGCCTGGGTCGTGAGGCTTGTCAGAGGTGGAGCGTCCTGACTCCCATGCCGTTGTCGAAGAAATTTCGAGACCTGCCTGAGATCGGATTCGTAACTACGGATCGTGTCCCGCGACGCCCCACACTGAACATCCAAGAAAGTCACGAAAGCCCGGATTGCGTCTTCCATACCTCCAGGTCCTTGACAGCCCGCTCTCCGATCAACCGACGTTTCTGCTCCTTGTCCCGGATGCGAGAAGGAAGCGGAGGGAAGAGTCCGTAGTTGGTGTTGATCGGCTGAAAATGGTTCGACTCGCAGGTGGTGATGTAGTGCAGTAAGCAGCCGTGCGCGGTGGTGGGCGGCGGCGTCACCAACGGTAGGCCGGACAGGTGGCGAACGGCGTTGATCCCGGCCAGCCCTCCCATCGCCGCCGATTCCGTATACCCCTCGACCCCCACGATCTGGCCCGCAAAAAAGACGTGCTCCCTCGTCTTCATCTGCAAGGAATTGTGCAGAAGACGGGGTGAATTGATGAAGGTGTTGCGATGCAGGCTTCCAAATCGCAGGAACTCGGCCTGCGCCAATCCTGGAATCATGCGAAAGACTCGTCGCTGCTCCGGATAGGTCAACTTGGTCTGAAACCCGACCAGGTTGTAGCTCGTGCGATGAACGTTCTCGGCCCGCAGTTGCACGACGGCGTGAGGCCGCCTGCCCGTGCGCGGATCTTCCAACCCTACCGGCTTCAGAGGGCCGAAGAGCATCGTTTGCGGCCCACGTTCGGCCATGACCTCGATGGGGATACAGCCTTCAAAGTACGGGATCTTTTCGAAGTCCTTGGGCTGAACTTTCTCGGCTGCCAACAGTGCCTGATAGAACGCGTTGTAGGCCGACTCGTCAAAGGGGCAATTCAGATAGTCGTCGCCTCCTTTGTCGTATCGCGACGCACGGAAGACCACATCCATGTCGATGGACTCCGCATCGACGATCGGAGAGATCGCGTCAAAAAAGTACAAATGCTTGTGATGCGTCAGCCGGCTGATCGCCGCGGACAGTCGGTCCGAGGTCAAGGGACCGGTCGCCACGATACAGACAGCGTCGTCCGGGATCTCCGTGACCTCTTCTCTCAGGATCCTGATATTAGGATGACCTTCCAATTCACGCGTGATCTGCTGAGCAAACTGTTCGCGGTCTACCGCGAGGGCGGAGCCCGCCGGTACCCGCGCCTGCTCCGCTGCGCGGATGATCAAGGACCCCAACCGTCGCATTTCTTCCTTCAGAATGCCGGGCGCGCTCAGGATCTCAGAGGAGCCGAGCGAATTGGAGCAGACCAGTTCAGCGAGCAGACCGGTCTTATGGGCTTTGGTGGGCTCCTTCGGACGCATTTCATAGAGGGTAACCCGGGCGCCTCGCCGAGCCGCCTGCCAAGCAGCCTCGGAACCGGCAAGTCCGCCGCCGATAATGAGAATATCGTCTCGCATGGAGGTGGAAGGTATGAGAAACGCGTGTGAAGGTGTCGGCATTCTACGAATGGGATTTCATGGCTGTCAAGGCATCGTGCGCAGCACTGCATGCGAAACGCGCCGCATGACAACACCTGATCGACACTCCATAGATCAAGAGATCAAGGACTTGGGCCCGTAAGGTCAGGCTCAATGCTGATTACCGTACTTGGAAATGATCGAGCAGCGAGGCACGTTGACCGCAACCTAGCCCGCAGTAGGAGGCCTCCGAACCCGGCGCTGGGTTCGTCCTTGCATTGACTGACTCTGGAGCCCATGCTAGAGTCGGCCACCGCGGTTGGGCGATTAGCTCAGTGGGAGAGCGCTTCCTTCACACGGAAGAGGCCACTGGTTCGATACCAGTATCGCCCACCATCTCCCTCTCTTTTCAGCGGCTTACCCTGGGCTGAAATCCTCCATATTCCAAACCTTTACTAGACAGGTCTGCGCTGGTGCGCTAGACTTTTCTCGTGCGCCGAGGTCGATTTTCCGACCTCGGGCATGACCGACAATTCCAACGAGGTGACCCATGGGTAATCAGGCAAGGTTCTTGGCCGGTGCGCTGTGTTCTTTGGGACTACTGGTTTCCGCCTGCTCAACCATGCCGCGAGAAGAAGCGTCGGTAATGATGGATTACGGTGTTCGGACAAGCATCTATACCAGTCTGGATAGCACCGCCCTGGTCTATACGAATCCTGCCGCAGGATCGCCGGCCGACGATAATCCGTGGCGATGGGCAGGTTTTGTGATGCACCCGATTGGAGTCGGACTCGATTACGTGGTGAATCGGCCACTGTATTCGATCAGCTCATCCATCCCACGAGCGAGCGGCTATACCAACGAAGATGCGATGCTGGATGCATACAGACAGCGCTGATTTTTTCTGACTAGTCGCTTACGCGATTCCGTCTTCACACACACGCCTTTTCTCTGCATAATATGTGATCCCGGCAGGGCTTTCTCTCGCCGGGATCGCTATGTTTTGTCTCGACCCTTACCCGCGTACCAACCGGCGCTCAGTTTGGAAACTCGTCTGGCCTTCTTTAAGGATCTACCGATACGCCTTTATTACCGGCCTTTGCTGGCTCACGTCCTGTGCCGCCCCTGACCCTCGCCCACCGCTGCCACCATCTGCAAGCGATCTGCTGCTCATGAAATCGGCTCGCCTCTGCGAGGCACAAGCCATTTTTACGCAATCGCGCGTGGCTCAATATCAGGAGATCCCTTGGGGATCCGGGCGCGAACTCCGCATCAGCGAAAGCCGTAGCGAGTCAGGAAGTGAGGAGGCATGGTTTTTCGATGAGGAGGGCACCCTGGTTGGAGCGCTCTTTGTCTATGCAGCCGGCCTCGATTTAAAGCCCTACCCGGTCCTCCGCGAAACACTGTCGCAGCTCAGACCGGTGCTGAACTTTTACCTCTCCGTCCCGAAGCTGCCGACCAAGGCTAGGATGGATACAAGTTCACTCTACCAGACCGGCGACGAGAAGACGACCGCTCAGTATCTCGCTACCGGAACAGGCGACCACCCCATCCTGCTGTCGGCCTCATTTACCATCGATCCCTATGTGTCGCTGTTCTCACCCTATCGCAGGGAATTCTTGGATCGCGTCCGCGGCACCGACGGCAAAAAAACTGGACAAGGATCGGTCGATCAGGAACCGTTCGCCTCCCTGCAGCAGTTTGCTCGCGGCGAGGCAGCTCAACTCGCCTATTGCGGAACACGCCGTGCCGATGTGGCGGCCGATGCGTACCAGAAAGCGATCAACAGCGGATTCTCCAACAAGGTGCGGCTCGCGGAAGCCTATCACAAGCTGGGGTTGGCGCTTGAAGCGCAAGGCGCGTTTGAAAAGGCCAAAGCGGCGATGCAACAGTCATTGGCAATTAGGCCCAACGTGCCGGAAGTACTGAACAATCTCGGCACGATTTATCGGCAACTGGGAGATCGAGACCAAGCACGCGCCTCCTTCGAAAAAGCCGTCTCACTCAGACCGAACTATCCCCTGGCCCGCTTCAACCTAGCCGAATCCTACGAGTCGACCAACCGTCGATTGGCCATCTCCGAGTATGAAACCTATTTGGCCTTGGTGGAAGGGAATCCGGATGAGGCTGAGCGCGCGGCCCGCGTGAAGGAGCGGGTGAAGCACCTGCAGCGATAACCATGTCGAGACAGCTATCAGCGCTCCTGGCGTTCTGACCGCTACCTAGATCAGATTATCGTCTCCCGCTTTCCTGTTCTTCCTGAAGTGTCTTGCATTTGATGCAGAGGGTGGTCACCGGGCGGGCTTTGAGGCGAGGAAATGGAATCTGTTCCCCGCACACTTCGCAAATTCCATAGGTTCCAGCAGTAATTCGATTCAGCGCCTCATCGATTTTCTTGATGAGCTTGCGTTCCCGTTCCCGTATCCGCATGGCAAAGTGTTGATCGGCTTCAGCCGTCGCCTGATCGCTCACATCGGGAAATGCCGGCGTCTTAGACTGTTGGACGAACCCAACACCGGCCTCCTCCAACAACTCCGCCCGCTGTTGTTCCAACTCATGACGAATCTCTTGTAGTTGCGTATCTCGGGACGAGGTTGATGCAGAATTCTCTCGTTGAGATCGGCGCGAGGAACGGTCCTGGCGCGATGAAGAGGTCCTCTGGGAGGGCGCGGATTTGGCTCGTTCGGAGTCACGCCTCAGCATGAGATTATCATAGCAACGTGCAGGTTCAGAGATCAATGCATCGGATGAGGTTGGCCTCGGGCTAGAGGTCCCGGCGGCCCTCCAACGACTTGATCAAGGTCACTTCATCTGCATACTCGATATCCATTCCAACTGGAATGCCGTAGGCGATCCGTGACGTCCGAATTCCGAGGGGCTTGATCAGTTTGGTGAGATACAGGGCGGTGGCCTCCCCCTCAATCGTTGGGTTGGTCGCGATAATGACCTCCTGGACTCCTCCTCTCTGCAACCGCTCCATCAGTTCCTGCACCTTGATGTCCGATGGTCCCACGCCGTCTAATGGCGAGAGCGCCCCCAACAGAACATGGTAGAGGCCGTGATAACTACGGGTCCGCTCGATCGCATAGAGGGTGCTGGGCTCTTCCACGACAACAATGCGGGTTCGGTCTCGCTTGGGATCGAGACACAGATCACACAGCTCACTTTCGGCGATATTGCGACAATCGCTGCAGAAGCGAAGCCCATCTTTGACGGCCTTGATGGCAGCCGCTAATCGGAGCGCATCCTCTCGCTCGATCTTGAGCAGATGAAACGCCAGTCGCTGCGCCGTCTTTTGGCCGATTCCCGGCAACCGAACCAATTCCTGAATGAGCTCCCCCAACAATCCCCGCCGATCTCCTGTAAGTACCGCCGCCATGGCTGCGCCTCGTTGCTTAGCAGGCCGTTGAAAAACTATTCTGACACTCCAATACCAGCGAACGGTTGGAGGTCACTGACCAGGATCTGAAATGTCCATAGGAGGTTCAAACAGGCCGACATCTTCCTCCACCCAACCCAAGTGGTGCTTATCTCGCGCTCCTTCCCTCCAATTGCGCCGCATTCGATCGCCCAGGATGCGCCTCTCCGCACGCACGCCCACAACAAATAAAGGTCCGAACCGTACTCAGGGTACCCGTTCCTTCTCCTCTTGCAACCGGTCCAGTATGTTGAGGGCCTGAGCAAGGCGATCACCCGCGAGCGGGTTACCCGGCTAGCGGACATTTTCAACATCCTGTTAGAGCAGGCCGGGGATGTTCAGTCCACCAGTCAGGGATTTGAGTTCGCTGGCCATCATCTCTCTGGCGTTTCGAAGGGCCTCGTTGGTGGCGGCAATCGTCAAGTCCTGGAGCATCTCGACGTCGCCGGACTTGACGACCTCGGGATCAATCTTCACCGACACTACCTGCATGCCACCTGTCACCGTGACCGTGACAATTCCGCCACCGGCCGTCCCGGTGACCTGCTTGGATGCCGCTTCCTCCTGGATCTTTGTCATTTGCTCCTGCATCGCCTGCGCCTGCTTCATCAAACTGGCCATGTTACCAAAGGGGTTCTTACTCATACCGAGGCCTCCTTCTCAGCACCGAGTCGTCTCACTTCAACCACATCCGCACCGAACAGGGCGAGAGCTTCCTTCACAAACGGGTGCGCACGGGTGCGCTCGAACAGAAGCGTCGCTTCCTCTTGCCGACGGGCAGCCCGTGTCTCGGCCATCGTGGGGCCCGCAGGAGCAGATGCTGTCAGCTCGGTAATGCGAACCGTGACCGGGCGGCCTGCGAGGGATTCGGCAACCGACTGCATGACGCGAAGATTATCCTCTTTTTCCATCATGGCCCGAGCCACCGACTCGGTTCTGGCATAGCCGAGCACGACTTCCTCACCCTTTAGGTCGAGGAGCCGTCCCCGTTCAAGAAAGGACGCAATGCTTGGGTGAGCGGCAGCGATACGCTCGACGAACTGTTCCCACTCCAGCGCAGGAAGTAACGGTTGTTCGGCCCCACGAAAGGCCATACGCGCGGCCCCTGCAGTCTGATCCTCGGACTCGCCCATGTCATCCTTGGCCGTCGGCACAGCCGCGTCGGTGACCGCAGGCTTATTCGCCTGCGTCGCTCCTGTCAGACCCACCGGCGTGACCGGTCTGGTACCCTGCGACTTGAGGGACCTGGCAGGCGCTGAATGGCCCCTGTCGCCCCCCCGAATGGGGGTTGGCTCAGACGGACGCAGTTTCGCCGGGCTCGGGTTGGTGACAACTGGATCGGCCGGAATTCCTGCCCGGGCTGGCGCTGATGAGGTAGAGGAGGGAACCTTGGCAGGAGGGCGCATTGCCGTCTGGAGCGGTGTAGGAGTGTCGGTCATGGGCGATGCAGCGACCTCCGCCAGTCTCGTCGCCCGAATTGCGGTTGCCTCCAAGGAAAACCGCGGGTGTACGCTCAAGCGCAGGGTGTCTTCAGTCTGTGAAAACACATGAAAGATCTGCTGTAGCCGACTAGCGGAAAACCGTGAAGCTTCCTCTAACAACGGCGTCAACTCCTCGTCCGCCGCCTCCACCAGTCCCCGAAGCTCCTGCACGGACGGCACGACCGACGCCACCAGCAGATTGCGCAGGTACTCCACCACATCCGCGCAAAATGCCCGAAGATCCTGCCCCTGTTCCAGCAGGGCAGCAATGACCTCCACGGCAGCCAGACTGTCGCACCGTTCAAGGGCCTGAACGAATGATCGCACCAACTCCAACGGAACCACGCCGAGCAACTGCTCCAGGTCGTCATGGTTGATCGCCTTGCCGCAGAGCGCGGTGGCTTGATCAAACAGGCTGAGCGCGTCCCGCATGCTGCCTTCGCTCGCTCGCGCGAGAAGCGTCAAACTCCTTGGCTCGACGGACACACTATCCTGCGCCGCCACGCGCGCTAGACGCTCGACGATCTCCGTCCTCGGGATCCGTCGAAAACTATAGTGTTGGCAGCGAGACAGAATCGTGGCCGGAATCTTGTGCAATTCCGTCGTGGCAAAGATAAAGACGACATGAGCCGGAGGTTCCTCCAGCGTCTTCAGCAGCGCATTGAACGCGGAGTTCGACAGCATGTGCACTTCGTCGATGATGTAGACTCGATAGGCCCCTCGAAACGGCGTGAATTTCACATTCTCGCGAATCTCACGTACATCATCGACGCTGGTGTTGGACGCGCCATCGATCTCCACCACATCCACCGCGGTCCCTTGAGCGATTTCAGCGCAATTGACACAACGGTTACAGGGGTCCCCCGTCGGCCCCTGCTCGCAGTTCAGCGCTTTGGCTAGAATACGCGCGATCGTCGTCTTGCCGACGCCGCGCGTGCCCGAAAACAGGAAGGCATGGGCGATTCGTTTGGAGGAGACAGCGTTGACCAGAGCTTGCACAACATGAGGCTGGCCGATCACGTCTGAGAATGTGCCCGGTCGATACTTTCGTGCTGAGACCTGATAATCCACGGTCGCAATGCTCCAGTGTTCAGTGGTAGGTGCTGAGTTGAACGCGCGACTCCTCAGTTTCGCTCGGTGCTCGGCCTTATATATTCTTCGGCACAAGCCGAAGCCGGAGAGTGGGGCCAGGTGATCCTGCGGCACACAGACTCGCCCGCTTACCGTTGCTTCCTTCCGGACCTGGCGGGGTTCACAGGATTCTGTTGCACAGGGCCCAGCCCCTAGAGTTTATTCTTTCAGAAAATCCGTCAAAATAGACTCTGAATCTTTTCTCCGGCGTCAAATATTCGATAACCCGATAAAGAGGCGCCGGCACTCGTGAGGCTTGGTATGGCGGAGAGGGTGGGATTCGAACCCACGGAACCGTTGCCAGTTCACGTGCTCTCCAGGCACGCCGATTCGTCCACTCTCGCACCTCTCCGCACGCTAAGGGGCATGAAACGCGGCATCTTAGCACGCGCCTCCGAGACCAGCAAGGCACCGCCACTCGGACAAATTACAGATGACAGCAACCCTTCACTCATCCGAATCATCGCATCAGCCCGCAGACGCGCTCACTCCATCCGCCAATTCGAAGACCTGTGGCGTAGCGAGGTCGTCGACCGAGGACCGGCCGCTCGGATCATTCAGTTCCAAACTGGTGAGCCGGTCTTCAGGTGAAGGTAGGTGTAGGAAGCCCGAGGCGTTATCCCCCCTGAAGGTTCCACCTCCACCAATTGGTGGGATCCCATGCTCGCCCTCACGCACGTCTGTTCCTGCAGGCGGAAAATGGGCCGGAGTCTTCGGTTGACACATCTACATGGGCGGGGGTAGAAGGAAGCTAGCGTATCGCAAAATTCACCGAGTTGGAGCTGCGAGAGTGGCGGAACTGGCAGACGCGCGAGACTTAGGATCTCGTGGGCAACCGTGAGGGTTCAAGTCCCTCCTCTCGCACCATGATGACGCCATACACCACCATCGAACCAGCCACCTGAATAACCAGATCGAGTGCAAGGTCTTACGATATCATGAAGGTTGAAATGACCGAACTCGGCCCTGTGAAACGGGCCATCAGGATCGAAGTCCCTGAGGAAGAAGTGAAGGAACGGTTCCGGCGCGCCTACGCAGAACTTAATCGCCAAGTCCAGGTACCGGGCTTCCGGCCGGGAAAGGCGCCCGTCTCCCTGCTGGAGCGGCGCTATGCGAAATCGGTCGAAGAAGATGTCATTCGAACGCTCGTTCCTGAATATTACGATCGGGCGGTCCGCCAAACCGGCATTCATCCTGTGGTGGTGGACATCCCGCCGATCGATCGAGTCAAGATTAAGAAGGACGCATCCTTCGCGTTTACCGCAACGGTGGAGATTCGGCCGAAGATCGAGCTCCGAGACTACCGACCGCCTAATCCGATCTCGTTGAAGCCGGACAAGCGAACTGTGACGGACGAACAGGTAACAAAGGCGCTCGATGTGCTTCGCGAGCAACAGGCCCAGTTGCAGCCCGCCCCCCCCGGGGCACCCTTGAAGGAAGGGGACTTTGCTGTGCTGGATGTGGAGGGCTTTCTGGAACAACAAGCCCTCGACGGGACAAAAAAGCAGGGGCATTTGCATCGTATCGGCTCGAAGCTGCCCGTCCTAGGTCTTGAGATCGATCATCACCTCACCGGACAGGTTGAGGGAGCCCACATCGAAATCCCCCAGAGCTATCCGGCCACCCATCCGGACCAGAGAGTCGCTGGCAAAACGGTGACGTTTCGTCTCACGATCGTGTCGGCGAAACACAAGACCCTGCCGGCGTTAGATGATGAGTTCGCCAAGGACTGCGGTCCATACACCAGCCTGGACGAACTCAAGGACAAACTTCGTGATCAAATGGAGAAGGCGCTGAAGCGGGACATCGAGGATGGGTATAAAGAGCAAATCATGAAGCGGCTCGTAGAAACCCATCACTTTGATCTGCCTCAGGTGCTCGTCGATCGAGAAGTCACAGCCATGGTACGCTCGCAGCTTCATGCTCGCCACCAGAAGCGAGGCGGAGGAGACGAGTCCGACGAACAGACTCTGCAGCCCGAGGAGCTAAAGAAACTTCAGGAGGAAGCGCTGCCGGAAGCCTCGCGGCGGGTGAAGCTCGGACTTATTCTGGACGCAGTTGCGGAGAAGGAAGGTCTCAGGGTCGAGGAATCCGATCTCCAATCCGAGATTGCGCGAATGGCCGCAGAGCTGAAGATCGACCAACCGGAATTGCAACGGATCATCCAGGCTGGCGGAAACGATTCTCGCGATGAGTTACAGAGCCGGATTCTCGCCGACAAGGCACTTGATTTTGTCTATCGACATGCGGTGATACAAGGGTAGTCCCACGACCACGTCATGACTGGGGCAGCTCCAGCGGGGCCGCTATAGCGCCTCGCAACGGAAGAAAGAAAGGAACGGAGTGCATGCTGGTACCGATCGTGATCGAGCAGACCAACCGGGGAGAACGAGCCTATGACATTTACTCCCGGTTGTTGAAGGATCGGATCATATTTCTGGGAGCGCCGATCGACGACGTCTTCGCGAATCTGATCATCGCGCAGCTCTTGTTTCTGGAGGCCGAAGATCCGGAAAAAGACATCAATCTCTACGTCAACTCACCAGGCGGCAGCGTGACAGCCGGACTGGGGATTTACGACACCATGCAGTACGTCAAGCCGCCGATCAACACCATCTGCCTCGGGCAGGCGGCCAGCATGGGAGCGCTGCTCCTAGCCGCTGGGACGAAAGGGAAACGGTTCGCGCTTCCCAACGCCCGAGTGATGATCCATCAGCCGATGGGCGGATTTCAGGGACAGGCCACGGAGATCGACATCCACGCCCGGGAGATCCTGAAGATCCGCGAGCGCCTCAACGACATTCTGGCTAAGCACACGGGGCAACCGTTGGAGAAGATCGCCCTGGACACCGAGCGCGATTACTTCATGTCCGGCGAGGAAGCCAAGCGATACGGACTTATCGACGAAGTCATCACCCGACCTCCGAAAATGCTGAAAGAAACCGGCGGGCTTACCGCGAGCAAGTAGTCCGGAGCAGAGGTCACTCGTTACACCAGGAGGTCGCATGGCGAAGCAGGACAAGATGGACCGCCACTTACGCTGTTCCTTTTGCGGAAAGAGTCGGGATGAGGTGCGCAAGCTGATCGCCGGGCCGACCGTCTACATCTGCGACGAGTGCGTCAATCTCTGTAACGACATCATTGCGGAGGACTGGGAGGAAGCAAAAGAAGAGATCTCCTCGAAACTGAGGAAGCCCTCCGAAATCAAGCATCACCTCGACCAGTATGTGATCGGTCAAGAGCGGGCAAAGAAGATCCTCTCCGTCGCCGTCCACAACCACTATAAGCGCATTTCCAGCAAGGATGTGGACGAGGTCGAACTGCAGAAGGGGAACATCCTGATGATCGGGCCTACAGGGACAGGCAAGACCCTGCTTGCCCAGACTCTCGCCCGCTATCTGGACGTTCCCTTTACGCTCGCAGACGCCACGACACTGACAGAAGCCGGTTATGTGGGGGAGGATGTGGAAAACATCATCCTCAAGCTCTTGCAAGCCGCCGATTATGACGTGGAACGGGCGGAGCGGGGTATCGTTTACATCGATGAAATCGACAAGATCAGCCGAAAGAGCGATAGTCCGTCCATCACGCGCGACGTGTCCGGCGAAGGTGTGCAGCAAGCATTGCTCAAGCTGATCGAGGGAACGGTCGCCAACGTTCCGCCACAGGGAGGACGAAAACACCCTCACCAGGAATTCATCCAGGTCAATACGGGTAACATCCTCTTTATCTGCGGAGGCGCCTTCGTCGGGCTTGAAAACATCATCGAGCAGCGCCTCAACCGTAAACAGATGGGATTCGGCGCGGACATTCGAAGCCGCAAAGACGTGCGCCTTGGAGATGTCCTGGCAAAGGTGCAACCGGAGGACCTGTTGAAGTACGGATTGATTCCGGAGTTCATCGGACGCCTGCCGGTAATTGCGACCCTTGAAGAACTGGACGAGCGGGCCTTGATCCGCATCCTCACCGAACCTCGCAACGCCCTGACCAAGCAGTATGAGAAGTTGCTTTCATTTGAGAAGGTCAAACTCAAGCTCACCGACGGCGCACTCAACGCCATCGCCAAAAAGGCCTATGCGCAGAGGACCGGCGCCCGCGGTCTGCGCGCCATCCTGGAAGAAGTCATGTTGGATGTCATGTACGATGTCCCTTCCCAAAAACAGATCAAAGAAATCATCGTGACCGAGGAAGTCGTCGAAGGAAAGAACGTGCCAATCCGGATATTCGAGCACGACAAGGACATCAAGAGCGCCTAGCCTGAAAGCGGAGGCACTACACTCTCTGCCTACTACCACGGGTTCTGGCGACCATCGGCTCCCTCGCCGACCTTCCCCATCTCCGTTCTAAAACTCTCGGCGCGTCCGCCTCTCGATGCACTGACGGCCTGTCAGGCGATGACGGGGTTATGCGACCGGTCTCGGGCTTGCCGTGCTGATTGAGCCATTCCTTCCAAGAGTCACGTTTTCGTTCGACAATTCAACGACCTGCGCTATACTTCTTCTTAGGATCATGGCCACGGCACGAGACAATCTCAAACATTCGGTTCCGGCTAACCGTCGCCACAGCGGCAAGACCCTGGAAATGGACCTCGAACACGAGGTCCTGATCCTCCGCGGAGCTAACGGCGAACTGATCGGCAGCATCTCGTGGGATTCGATCATCGAACAGGTGCTCGCCTACCATGAATCACGCCCGCCCCAAGAGGATCGGCGTGAACCCCGCGTCTCCCTCGCTCTGCGCGTGCGGTACCGGACCCCGGAAGGGCAGACCTTTGAGAGTCGGGCGGGAGGCATCGGCGGTGGAGGGATCTTCATCGAAAGTGAAGATCCTCTGGCGATCGGAACAAATCTGTATATCGAATTCGCCTTCCCCGAACGCCCGACCGATTGGTTGACCGCCCGCGGCATTGTCGCCTGGGTATGCCCCAAAGCCGATCAATACACCTTTTCACCGGGCATGGGCATCAAGTTCAATGAAATCGCTCCCGACGTACGGAACCGGATCATCGATCTGGTGCGCTCGCTGAGAACTGCCGGGTTCTAACCGACATCCGTCCCACCGCGCGTTACAGGAGACCGAGCCTCCCTTCATGAGATTTCCGATCCTTTCGACGCAATATCATCAGGGCAAAACCCTGGAGATCGACTGCGATCGCGAAACGGTTGCCCTCTACGACCTTGGCGGACATCGCATCGGCACCCTCACCTGGGCCTGGGTAATCGACCGAATTCTTTCGACTCAGGACGGGGAAGAATACGCACATGCCAGAGCCTATCCACGAGCCCCCCTGGCCATCAAGGTGCATTGCGTGACATCGGACGGGAAGGAATTCGAGAGCCTGACAGGCGGCATTGGAGGCGGGGGGCTGTTCATCGAGAGCGGAAGCCCGCTTCAGCCTGGCAGCGAACTGACAGTGGAATTTACCCTACCGGATCGCCCGAGAGAGAAAATCGCAGCACAAGGTCGTGTGGTCTGGAGACGCACCAAAACGGAGCGACTACTACTCTTTCCTGGAATGGGCGTTCAGTTCACCGATATCGCCGCGGAGGCCAGAGAGAAGATCGTGCATTTGGTCGAGTCCCTTAACCGGAGCCGGATCCCGACCTGACCGATTCCACGGCTGCGGCCGCCCAGCGCCGCACCTGACCGTCCCCATCATTGGTTGCAGCCCGTTGCAAGGGCTCGATCACCTCTGCGGTTCCAATCTTCCCCAGTCGAAATGCCGCCTCCGCCCGTACCGGAGCTGCTGGATCAGAAGTCAACCGGGCCAGAAGCGGAGGGATCGCACGAGCGTCACCCAGTTCACCTAACGCAGCAACAACGGCCTGTCTGACCGCCACGTCCTGATCGCCAGAGACCGCTACGAGAGTGGGAAGTATGTCAACCGTAGCCTGACCGATCAGGGCACGAGCCGCAGCTCTGCGCATCCCAGAATTCGATGCCCGCAGTGCCGGGAGGAGGCGCCGGGCCGTTTCATCATCTTGATTCAACTCACCCAGGGCCTGCGACGCCGCCCGCCTCACCGGCGACACTGGGTCGCTAAGGCTAGCCACAAGGGAGTTCATCGTCTCTGGCGACCCGCCTCCGTCTAGGTTGACTGTTCCGAGAGCCCAGGCGCTCCACTGTCGCACCCGGCCATCGTTGTCCTGCAGCCGTTGAAGCAGGATCGGAGTCGATTCCACCTTCCCGATTCGTCCAAGGGCCACAACCGTCGTGAGCCGTACCTCAGGGTCTCGATCCTCTGCCAATCGGATCAGCCTGTTCATAGTGCCGTGCAGATCGGGCTCCGGTGACTGGTTATGACAACCTGACACCAGACCGATAAGAATCAGCGCCTGGACAATCATCCACATGATTCGAACCGGAGGGAGTGCGCGAGACACGAGATCGATAGGGGCAGCAATCAGGCCTATTTCGGCGGGGTGTCCTCGTGGACCTCTGGCATTTGCTTGGCCACTTCGACCGAGTCCTGGATTTCCTTTTGTGCGGCATCGACTTCCGTTTGAAAAACCCTGACCTGCGGCTCAATGGCTCCTCGAATTTCGGCCGTCGTCTCGCGGACCAGACGAAACGCTTCGCCCAACCCTTGGCCAAAATCCTGCATGTCCTGCGGACTCAGGCCGGCAGGCTGTGAAGAGCCGTGGGCCTGCTTATTGGCGCGCATAGCAACCTGTTGAGCCTGCACCCGGGCCACCGCTTCTTTGTTCACGATCGCCGAGGGACGTTTGGCCGCCGGCTTTGCCTGAGCGGTTGGAGGAACCGGCGGATAGGACGCCCGCATCGCCACCGTCGGCTGTGTAAGCCGCTCCTCCATGGTCGGGGGTTGATGGGACGGAGATGGTGATGCAGCAGCCTGATGAACGGGCGGAGAGATGGTCAGCACGGCCGGCTTCGGTGGCGCCTGGTACGCCTGTGGCGCCGCGGCTGCCATCATGGCGGCTGTCGTTCCCGGCGTCAGTTCAGGTCCGGGCGTATAGGGCGCCGTCGGCTGAGGCGGCGGAATCGCCGGCGTCGCGTCTGCTCTCGGGTGTGCCGCCGTCGCCGTTGCCGAATTGGCCTCCGGTGTGGCATCGAGAGTCTGTGGGGCCGGCTCGGCCTGCGGCAATGGCTCCTGGACCTCTTTCTTGAACCCCTTTAAGGCCTTCCCGATACCCTCTCCAATTTGAGGCAACCGGCCCGCCCCGAAGATGATCAGGATGATGACAAGGATAATGATGAGTTCGGAAAACCCCATCGTACCGAACATCGGGTCACCTACGACGGTTTCAGAATGAAAACCCCATCGAGACCGCAGGTCTCCTTCTGGCCTACCCGGGCACATGTCACTCTATCTGGGGTCTGTCAGAAGTGTCAAGGCAGCAGCCCCGGTCTAGAGCCACGCTCAGGCTTTCAGCATGGGCACGGAGGCCCACGGCGGCAGTCGGTCGGCTACAACCCCAGAATTGGAATGATCTCAGTTTGAAGCGGAAGCCCAAACACCAAGGCGTCCCGGCCGTCGAGATAGACATCCAGCTCACTCCGGATACCGAAGTCGCCCGGAAGGTAAATCCCCGGTTCAATCGAGAAACAGGTGTGATTCAGGAGCCGTCGAAGATCCCGTGTCTCCAGGTTATCGATGTTGGCTCCGTTTCCGTGAACCTCCTCGCCGATCGAATGACCGGTGCGATGGACAAACTGCTCGCCATAGCCCGCCTCGTTGATCACCATGCGACACACATCGTCCACCTCCCACCCGCAAGGCCAGTCGTCTGACCGAATACGCCGGCGCACGAATTCAAGCGCTGTATCGCGAGCAAGACGCACGATGCGAAAAATCTCCTGCGGGCGGGGCGGGACCTTCGACCCCACAAAACCGGTCCAGGTGATATCGGCATAGACCGAGCCAGCGGCCGGAGCTTTGGCCCACAGATCGATCAGGAGCAGGTCGCCTTTCGAGATCGGTATGGACGCTGCGGCGCTCGGTCCGTAATGGGGATCGGCGCTGTGGGCATTGACCGCCACGATCGGCGGGCTGGATGTGATCACTCCATGATACTGAAAACGTCCCAGCATGAACTGTTGCAGTTGGTATTCGGTCAACTCTTGCCCGCGGGTGACCGCCTCGGCAACCTCCCGGAAGGTCTCATCGACCACCAGTCGCAGGATTTTCGCCGCTGCGCGATGTGTGGCCAACTGCTCCTGATTCCAGACCGCTTCGAACTGCTGGACCAGATCAGCCGACGTCACTGGTTCGACTCCGAAGCTACGGATCAGCTCGACGGTGCCCGCATCAACCCGCGAAACATAAGGAATGGCGTTCATTGGCGAATACTGCATGGCGACCCGCGCTCCACGTGGGAGCATGCTGCGCAGACGATCGTGTTGCTCTTGCCACGAGACGTAGGTCAACATCTTGCCCGGTAACGCATCGAGCACATGCGGTTCGATGCGATGGCACAGTTTCACCGGTTGTCCATCTGCCGGCACCCAATAGTACCATCGCCTGCTGACGTGCTGGCTGGGATCCAGGAGAAGAATCCGATAGGCGATGGAGTCGCTCTGTCGGAAATCATAGAACAACCACCCATCCAACCCGGCCAAGCCTGCCGATCCCGCCGTGCGTCGAAGGGCCGTTTGAATGTCGGTCACACGTTGATGCCTATCCTCTATCGCCATACCGGCATCTTAGCTTCGCGATCGACCGCCGTCAAAGCGGACGCCCCAGTCGGATGATGAAAAAGTTCTCCAGCTTCGGTGGGACACCCGTTGCAGTCATCTTTTTATGCAAGGGGCCAATGCGATGAGACATAACCTTGTAAGAGGTTTCTCCGCTCGACGAACTATCCGATGGGCGAGTGGATGGCACCAAATGCGATATGCACCTCGTTGCCGCCTCGCTCGCTGCGGCCGCGACCGCGAAGGTACGCATCTTGGCGAGTCTGGCTGGGCGGGTGAGATGGCGGCTTTGTTGACCATCCTGCGCGGGATTCTGAGATCGTTTGTGATCCCTCGTTGAGGTCGGCTTTCACGGGTACTCGAAGGGGTTTTCTCATGGTATGGACTCCCCCGTATTCAGTAGCATGGGCTCCACCAGACCACGGCGTGAACCCATCACAACCAGAAGAAGGCAGTCCACATAACGACCATCGCACACCTCGGGATCGATCTGGTCAAACACGTCTTTCCACTACACGGGGTCGACGAGCGCGGGCACACCGTCTTGCGCTGTCAGGTGTCGCGGACGCACCTGCGTCCGTTCCTCGCGCAACTCCGGCTCTGTCTGGTTGAGGTGGAAGCCTACGGCAGTGCCCACTGGTGGACTCGGGAGTTGCGGACGTTGGGCCATGAGGTGCGGCTGATCGTACCGCATCGTGGCGCCGGATCGTAGGAACGATAGGAACGACGGCAACGATACGGAGGCGATTTCCGAAGCGGTGGGGCGAGCTAGCAGGATCACATGGCGCCGGCCCGACCGGTCACGCCATCAACTCAGGAGCCTCGCACTCAGTCATGGTGAAGAGCCCGCGTTCGGTCTCGTCCACTCAGGTGCTCGCGACGAGTTGATACTCTCGCCCTGTCGCCAGCAGGGCCAGAGCATCCTTGCGTGCTTGGCGGCCAGAGCGACGACCGCTGTGTGGGAGCCGCGGTGGGTCTTGAGCGCTGTGATCCAGCGACTGGTGGCATCCGTACGCTGCGCGAACTGCCTCATCACCACGCGGGTGCCGTGAATCAATAACGTGCGGAGAGAGGCGTCGCCGCGTTTGGTGATCCGGTCCAGTCGCCGGGGGCCGCCGCTGGAAAGTTGCCGCGGCACCAAGCCCAGCCAGGTGGCCAGTTGATGCTCGTTCTTGAAGACTTGGGCCTGGTCGACCGTCGCAACCAGCGCCGTGGCGGTCACCGATCCCACGCCCGGCACCTACAGCAGCCGTTGCACCGGCTCCGTCTGACGGACCAGTTGGTCAAGCCGACGATCGTAGGCCGCGATCCGTTCATCCAGCGCGCGCAGGCGGTCGGCCTAGTCCAAGAAGATCTCACGAGACCATGCCGGCAACTCGGGCGCCTCCAGGAGGGTCGCTCGCACGCGTCGCAAAGTGCCAATCCTGGCGGGCGCGATCAGCCCGTATTCAGCCAGCAACCCCCGGCTCTGGGTCACCAACGTCGAGCGTTCGGCAACCAGGAGCTGTCAGGCGCGATGGACGATTAGCACGGCCTGCCACGCAACATCCTTCATTGAGACAACGCGCATGTGGGGTCGACTGGCCGTGACAGGTCGTTTTCTTGATGAGGCCTCGGCGTGTGAATGTCCTTCATGGTTCGAATCCAAAGAGGGATTCACCGCGAGGCCGGAGATATGCGTGCAACCAGACCGCACCGCCATGACACGTAACTTTGCATGGAAGGAGAAGTCTATATGAGCAGCCTGCTAGAGCCGAAAAAGCGTGACCGGCTCATTATTCGTGATGGTAAAATACGGCATCATGTCCTTCCTGACGCCTCCAACGGCTCCGCAGTACCGTGTGACGCTCTTCTACGGACCAGACCTCGCTGTAGGAGATGGATCCCGTCTCCATTGCGTGTTCAATGTGAAGAAGCGGAGCTGGAAAGCCGGTATCCAGGTAGCGGTCGAACTGTCTGCCGACCTCATCGCCGACCTCAATCGTCGGCTATCCTTCGACTCCTGGCTGGAGAGCGTTTTGGGTTCGATGGACAACGACGCCCGGCGCGAGTACCGGCACCGGGCTCAAGACTTGTTGGTGGTCCACGCCTGCACCCGCAAGCTAACCGCCGCACTCAACAATGGTCTCCCTCAGGAAAATACAACGCTGAGTATCGGGCCGGTGGACGACGACCTTCCCACCGTCCTCGGCGAACTGAGCGCCGCAATCAAACAGCAGGTCCTTGTCGAATTGGATCTTGCCGCTCAGTAGTCGCTGCCGAGGCTCATCGTTCCCCTTGTCCAACCGGGATTTAGATGTTTGCTTTCGAGGGCAGATTTGCTATATGTGGCCTTTATGCGTGTTCGCCTCGCGAACCGCGGCGACGAGCTTGATTATTCGCAACCAGGAGGGAACGTCGTGAAGGTGTTGCCGTTCGGCTGGTGTGGAACTGTTGGGTTTCGTGGCTCGATGTTTCAGTCCATTGCCCTCGTCCTCATGATTCTCGCCCTGTCCCATCTGGTCTTCGTTCCGCTTGTCTCGGCTCAGTCGAAAGAGGAAGGTGGAACGGAATCGACCGGCTCGCAGGCCGGCATGGGTGTCGCCTCCTTCTTCGTTAACCTCGTGTACATGCCGACCAAGGTTGTTTATGCGATTCTCGGCGGCATCGTGGGAGGGTTTGCCTACGGGCTGACCGGAGGTGACGACAAGGTAGCCAAGAAGGTCTGGGATACCAGCCTCCGCGGCACTTATGTGATCACGCCCGACCATTTGCGAGGAGACAAGCCCGTGCGCTTCCTCGGCGTCCCTCAGGAGGAGGAGGAAGCCGAAGCGACTCCGAGCCGCTGACGGACTCCACCAACCTGGATGAAGCCGGTTATCGGCGTCACACCTGATTTTAACCCCGGGGATCGGGAGGACATGGGAGGCAAGGAGCCGACCTACTTTCTCCGGGCTCGTTATGTTCGCGCGATTGAAGAGTTGGGAGGGCTCCCAGTGATCCTCCCGCTGGCTGCCTCCGAGCCCGACCGAAAGCGCCTGCTTTCGGACCTTGACGGACTATTGTTGACCGGAAGCGGCCCTGATCTTCCCCCTCGTCTCTACGGCGAGAGACAACGTTACCCATTCACCGTGATGAGCGAGCGTCGTTTCTCCTTCGAATCGGCCCTTGCTCGGCTGGCCTGTAGGACCAATTTACCGACCTTGGGCATTTGCGGGGGGATGCAGGCCATGAACGTCGCGCTCGGCGGAAGTCTGGTGCAGGATATCCTTGCCCAACTCCGCTCTCCGTTGGCCCATCGTCAGGCTCCTCCGGCGACGGAATTGTCCCATACCGTCTCGATTACCGACGGCAGCCTGTTGCATCGCATCGTGCGGCAACGAGAGATTCGAGTCAACAGCTCACACCATCAGTCCGTCAAGCGCGTTGCACCGAGGCTCACCGCGAGCGCAACGGCCCCGGACAATGTGATTGAGGCCATCGAGTCGCCGCGACATCCGTTCTTCCTTGGAGTTCAGTGGCATCCGGAGTTTCTGTACGATCGGTTCCAATCTCATCAGCGATTGTTTCAAGCCTTCTTAGCGGCGGCCAAGACACGAGCCTGAGCACTGGATCGGACCTGCTCTCGCCGCAAGGGACTGCTATACTTGTTCAGATATCCGCCGTGCACGCCTAGACGGCGACCGTGCCGCTGTCCTGAGACCGATCCACCGTGAATCCATTCTTCAAGACCAAATCCATCGAGCAGATCCTGGCGGATGCGGACCATCCCCAATACCGGCTGAAGCGCACCTTAACAGCCTTCGACCTCACCGGACTCGGGATCGGAGCCATCATCGGGACCGGAATCTTCGTGCTGATTGGAACCGCAATTGTAGGGGATGCCAATCGGCCCGGGTCCGGCCCCGGTATCGTCCTCTCCTTTGTCCTATCCGGCATCGCATGCGCTCTGGCCGCGCTTTGCTATGCGGAATTCGCCGCCATGATTCCGGTGGCCGGCAGCGCCTACACCTACTCCTATGCCACACTCGGTGAGTTCTTGGCTTGGCTGACCGGATGGAACCTGATCCTGGAATATGGTGTCGCCTGTGTGGCGGTCGCCATCGGCTGGTCGGGCTACTTCACCAACTTGCTGGCCCTCATGGGGATCGTCTTGCCTCGATGGGCCACTCGCGCGCCGGCCGACGGCGGACTCGCCAACCTACCGGCCGCCGTCATCGTGCTGTTGGTAACATGGATTCTCGTGTTAGGGATTAAGAAAAGCGCGCGCACGACCTGCGCGATCGTGCTTATCAAACTCGGCGTGATTCTTTTCTTTATCGCCACAGGGATCACCTCGATCGACACGGCCAACTGGACACCCTTCGCACCAGGAGGCATTCAAGGAATCGGTGCGGCAGCAGCGCTGGTCTTTTTCGCCTACATTGGATTCGACGCCGTTTCGACCACCGCAGAGGAGGCCCGCAATCCGCAGCGAGACCTGCCGATCGGCATCCTGATGTCCCTCGGCATTTGCACCGTGCTCTATGTCACCGTGGCGGCGATCCTGACCGGATTACTACCCAGCTCGCAGATCGACGTTCATGCGCCGGTGGCCGAGGCCTTGCGGGTGGCTGGCTTCACATGGGGAGCGGCACTGGTCGCAGTCGGGGCGGTGGCGGGAATTACGAGCGTATTGGTCGTGATGATGCTGGGTCAGATCCGGGTCTTTTTTGCGATGTCACGGGACCGGTTGCTCGGTCCCTGGCTCTCCACAGTGCATCCGCGCTACGGCACCCCGCACCATGCAACCATTCTCACGGGCCTGTGCGTCTCGATTCTCTCGGCCTTCATTCCGATCGGCGAGGCCGCAGATATGACCAATATCGGCACGTTGTTCGCCTTCGTGCTGGTCTGCATCGGAGTCATCGTGCTTAGAAGGCTCCGCCCGGACCATCCTCGTCCCTTCCGCGTTCCGTTCATGCCGCTCATCCCCATCATGGGGACCTTGGCCTGTCTGGGCCTCATGGCCTTTCTGCCCGCCATCACCTGGATGCGATTCGTCGTATGGACAGCGATCGGAATCGGAGTCTATATCGGGTATGGAGTCAAGCACAGCCGGCTCAACAACCAGAACCAGCCGGCAACGGCTTCAGCCCCCATTTCAGGATCGGTCGAACAAGGTTAGCTTTTGGAGGAGGGGCTAGACTGGATGGCCGCACGCTCCGGCTGAGCCGGGGATGACGGAGAGGATTTCTGCGCCATGGCGCCGTCGTTTTTCGGGTCGCCGGAGCCAGCTTGCGAAGCGGGTACAGCCTGGGTCGGAGCGGCTGTTGGAGAAGATTTTGTCGGCGGCGGTTTCGGCGCCCCTTCCGCCGTTGTCCCAGGCGCCGGTTTCGGCGCCGCTGCTGGCTTGGGGGGGGCCGGACGTTCCGGCTTAATACCCCCTTCCCAATTGGGCCCATCGTACATATCCGGAGCCACCAGGGCTTTAGCCTTCCACTTCTCTTCAAAATCGGCGGCAGCCTTGTTGGGAGTCTCGGCTTCGCCGGCAATGCTGTTGAACGGATAGACCTTTGGCGAGATGACGACCTTGCCTTCGCTACGCCGAAGATACAGCGCCACAGGGTTCCCCCGGTAGGGTCCCAGAATAATATGGATCGATCCGACGTATTCCAATGGCTCCGCCATAGCCGTCCTGTCGAGGCAGAAGGCGGATGATGCCACAGGATGGGGGAAATGGGCAAGCACGGTTTATGGAGGAGCCGGTACGCGGTGGAGCCGCACCCTTGCAACGGTGACCGTCGTGGTCGAGTTCGGCACCATGACGTAGGATCACTCGTGCAGTCGATGGATGACCACGCTACGATGGAACCGGTCGCTCGGGACGTTGTCGTACAAGAAAAACCCCGACCACGAGTGCCATGATGACCGCAACATTCAATCCGACATCCATGAGGTACTGATAAAACTGCTCTGAGGTGATCGAGGGTTGATGGGACAGCTCGGCGCTGGCGGTAAGCACACGTCTCGTACAGGCGATGACCCCCACGGCTAAGTAGGGCTCAAGTGACAGAACTTCGGTTTGCAAAAACCGGACGACCGTTCGAAACAACTCTAAGAGAATGATGACCAAGAGGAGATCGTTCAGAAGTTTCAGGCCGGCCGGCAACAGACCAATCTGCGAGCTTTTCGCAAGGAAGATGTACCAGGCATGGACAAACACGAGCATGCCGAGCAGGAGCAGACTCAAACCCGCCGTGATGTAGCCCCATCGGTCCAGGGACTCCATCCAGTCTAGAATGCGTCGAAGTCGTGGTGAGCACTCGCCCATGCCGTCCCTCGTTCCTGAACAAGCGGTTGTGGTCCGAGGTCAGGCATGTCCAGCCGGAGAATTCGGTTCCGGCGCACTTCGCATCTGACCGAAACGGAGGTCGTTGACGGCATCGACCGTCAACACATGTCCGCAACAGTGAATCCCGGATAACCCCGCCCCTCCATCGATGATCAACACGCGGAGCCCACATGAGCCGGGAAACTGCCGGTTCTCCTCGAGCATGGCACCAGGCGGGAGATGGCCTTTCTTTCGGCCCCGCCTTTCGGCGATCTCTGTCACGCGATCGTCCTCCGTCAACTCATGGCCGCAACAGATAATCTTGGCAAACCCCTCCCCGCCGCCCATGATCTTCACCACCAGCCCGCAACTGTCGGGGAAGCGCTTGCGCTCGTCAAGGATATCGCCTTTTTTCAATGCCATGGCCCGGTGCCTCAAACCTGAAGGCTCGCGCGTCTGGCGCGAGAGCTGAGCACGGAGTCTAACACAGCACGATGTGCCTGGCAGCCAACAATCGTCTTGGCCTCCGCGATTCGGGCGGGCTCGTAAGGATGAATGAACCGTTGCTTGACCCGTGCGATGCGACGAAGCGAGGCCTCCAGGCGTGCCTCGTTAATCGTCCCGTCCTTGACGGCGGCGAGTACCGCTTCCATCGCCAGGATCTCCCGTTCCTGATCCTTACAAATCAACAGGATATCCGCCCCGGCGATAAAGGCTCGAACCGCGGCCTCTTCTATGCCGTAGTGATCCAGTACCGCGTGCATCTCCAGATCATCGGTCAAGACGAGGCCGTCAAAGTCCAGATCCTCCCGCAGAAGGGAGCGGAGGATGAGCGTAGAGAGGGTGGCCGGATATTCGGCATCCAACGACTCATACAGGACATGGGCTGTCATGAGGCTCGCCAGCCCGTTCTCAATTGCATGTCTAAAGGGGCGAAGTTCGACATCACGAAGCCGGTCGAGCGAGGCCGTGACCACCGGCAACTCCTTATGGGAATCCTTGGTCGTGTCGCCATGGCCGGGGAAATGCTTGCCGCAGGCAACCACTCCGTGGTCTTGGAGACCAGCCATGGTGGCCAGACCGTATTCACAGACCTCCGTCGGGGTAGCGCCGAAAGCCCGGTCTCCGATGATCGGATTCTGTGGATTGCTGTTCACATCCAACACCGGAGCCATATTCATGTTGATCCCGACCGCCCGCAATTCCCTGGCGATGGTGGCGGCGGCCGCATAGGCGATATCGGTCGAGTGGCATTGTCCCACCGCTTCCGCCGGAGGGAAAATGGTAAACCCCTTGGGCAGCCGTGACACCCGCCCGCCCTCCTGGTCGATCGCGACAAGCAATGGTTCGGTCGCGCGCTTTTGGAGGTCATTGACGAGATGCACGATTTGATCGCGCGTCTCCAGATTACGGGAGAAGAGAATGACCCCACCGGGCTGATACTCGGCGAGGACCCGTGCCCATTCCTTGGGCAGGGAGATCCCGGTGAACCCGAGCATGAAGAGTTGTCCGACTTTCTCCTTCAGTGTCATCGGTTGCGCATCACGTGTGGTAAGCGGTGGTGGCGGCTATCTCGCCTGATCCATGACGTATTGCAACAACAGACGCGTGCCGATGCCCGTCGGGCCCTTCGGAATGTACGCACGCTCCCGCTCACTCCAGTCGGTGCTCGCAATATCCAGATGGACCCAGGGATAGTCCGTGGCGAACTTGCTCAGGAACAGCGCCGCGGTGATCATCCCCCCCCCCCGGCCGCCGATATTCCGCATATCGGCGACGTCGCTTTTCAATTGTTCAAAATAATCATCCCACAAGGGCATCTCCCAGACGCGCTCCCCGGATTTCTGTCCCGCCGCCTGCACACGCCGCTTGAGTCCGTCGTTGGTGCCGAACATGCCGATGGCGAACTGCCCCAGCGCCACCACGCAGGCCCCGGTGAGGGTAGCAATGTCGATGACCGCCGACGGCTTGTAGCGGGCGGCATAGGCCAGGGCATCTGCCAGAATCAATCGGCCCTCCGCATCGGTATTCTGCACCTCGACGGTTTTTCCTGAAAGCGTTTTTACAATATCGCCGGGCTTCATGGCTCGCCCTCCCGGCATGTTTTCCGCCACGGGGAGCATCCCAACCACATGGGTGGAGAGCCGGAGTCGAGCCACTGCGCGCACGGTCGCCAAGACCTCCGCGCCGCCCGTCATGTCCGCCTTCATCTGCTCCATGTTGTCCGCCGGCTTGAGCGAGATCCCCCCTGTATCGAAGGTGATCGTCTTGCCGATCAGGACAATGGGCCGGCTCTCCTTCGGTGTCTTCGACCCCCTGTATTCGAGAATGATGAACTTGGGTGATTCGTGGCTGCCGCGGGCCACGCCGAGCAAGGCCCCCATACCCAACTCTTCCATCTCCTCCCGTTCGAGAATCTTCAGGCTCACGCCCGACTCTTTGGCAATCGCCTTCGCTTCCTCGGCAATGCGCGTCGGTGTCATCACATTGGAAGGATGATTGCACAGGTCTCGCGTCAAGACCGTGGCTTCCGCCGTGGCCGTTCCCCGCCGGACACCTTCCGTCGCCTGTTTGAATTGGGCCTTGTCCGATGTCACGATCAAGAATCGGGCGACCTGCTTAGGAGCACCATTGTTTTCGCTCCGATATTCGGTAAACTGGTAGCTCCCAAGGATGACGCCCTCCGTCATAGCCCGTACCAAATCAACCGTTGTTGCCCCTCGAGGGACCAGGGGAGGCAACGACGCGGCAAACGCTCCCGTTTTGGCCTGACGCACCCGCTTGACCGCATAGCCGTACGCTTGTCGCAAAGCATCCAGGTGGAACTCCTTCTTCTTTCCCAATCCCACCAAGAGGAGCCGCTTCGCGGGAACCTTGCCGTGAGTGTGAAGCAACAATGTTTCGCCGAGCTTTCCTTCGAACTCGCCGCTTTTCACGACTTCGAGAACAACCCCGCCGAGAGCCTTGTCAAACGCGGCTGCTTCCGCCTTCAACAAGGGTTCTCCCTCGAAGTGCGTCACGACGATCAGCTCCATGCTTTCCTGCTCAAGTCGCCCCGGTTTCACCTCAACCTGTAATGTATTCATCCGCCGCATCCCCTTTCCCGTCTCGCTCGACCGTCACCTAACCATGCCCGTTATACACCGCGCCGTTCCGGCGACCAAATGAACTTATGTAATTGCACCTGGAACCGAACAGGGAGGCGATCGGCCAGCATCCACTCCGCCAGCGACTGGAGGTCCATCTTCCCGAACACGGGACTGAATAGGACCGTACAGCGATCGGCGAGTTTCTGTTGCACGACGATGTCGCGGGCCCACTCATAGTCTGCCCGGTCCTGTAGCACGAACTTGGCCTCGTCCTTGGAGGCGAGTTTATCGAGGTTGGACCACACCATCCGATCGGTCATGCCGCTTCCCGGACATTTCACATCCATAATGACATGGGCCCGCCGATCAACGCGACCGACATCGACGGCCCCACTGGTCTCCAACAGCACTTCATACCCCGCGTCACAGAGCCGCGAAAGGAGCACGAACGCATCCGGCTGATGCAGCGGCTCTCCGCCGGTCACCTCCACCAGCGGACAGCCATAGACGGCCACCTTGGCCAGCACCTGTTCCAGGCCCATCTCCATCCCGTCGTAGAAACTGTATTCCGTGTCGCACCATGTACAGCGCAACCCGCAGCCGGTGAGGCGAACAAACACGCAGGATCGTCCCATAAACGTCGACTCGCCCTGGATGCTGTGAAAAATTTCCGTGATTCGCATATCGGCGTCAACTTATCGCCAACCGGTGATGGCCGTCCCTCACGAAGGCCATCGATTCACCGGCCAGCCCCGGTGTCTCGCAATGCGGGCCATGCCCCGGATCGGATTGACCACCGTGGGGTAGCCCACCACCTCCAGAAGCTCAACGTCACCCGGGCTGTCTCCGTAAGCGTAGCTGTCACTGAGGTTCACCCCGAATTCTTTGGCGTGCGCTTCGATGAGCGTGCGCTTTCCCTCTGCATAGGGCAACGGTGGCAACAACTGGCCAGTATATCCGGAGAATCCTTCTTCAAGACGCGCGGCAATCACTGTCTCCACACCCAAAAAATCTGCCATTGGCTTGATCAAACACTCCAGCGAGCCGGTGACCAGGACCAGACGATGCCCGGCTCGGCGATGACGATCCACCTGATCCACCGCCTTAGCAGAGAGCCTCGGAATGAGATGCGTCCGACAAAAGACTTCCGCCAGCGGCTCGATCTCTGCCGATCGCTTGCCGGCCAGATACAACTTCTTCAGTCGGAGCGGCTGGAACGAGACCGGCGGGACATGACGCAACAGGCACCACAGGCTCTCGACTGCCTCGCGAATGCCCACAATACCTCGCTGCCGGAGATAGCGGAAAAATCGCACCTCACTGGCCACGCCGGGAAGCAGGGTGTTATCCACATCGAAAAAGGCGCCGACGGTGGGCGCGGACCGACGGTCTACCTGTTGGGAGCTGCTCGACCTGGACATCTGAGCCTCGAAATGGAGCACGGGACAACCAGCGAGGAGATGATTCGATGTGTGCACGGTGATTCTAGCCGGACGATCAGTTGATTGACAAGAATTTTGGCCCACTTCTATAATGCCTTCCATAGTTCTCCGGTTGCCGAAGTGGTGGAATGGCAGACACGCACGTTTGAGGGGCGTGTGGCGCAAGCCGTGCGGGTTCAAGTCCCGCCTTCGGCACCATCCTCATCTCCGTTCGAATCACCCCGCCGTGTCACGCACCACAATCAGCATGAATCTGGCCCCACCTACCGTACGATTAGGATCGAGGCGGACCCGGAAGCGTAGAATCGAGAGACGATGCGGAAGAATCGCGAAGCGCTTGCACTCGATCACAGGATGGAGGAATCTATGAAGACCAGGGCTGGGTATGGGGCTTTAACCGCCCGACAAGTACGACCATGGCATCCGTACTGATCGTCGATGACGAAGATCAGATCAGGGCGCTCATGCGCACCGCACTGGAACGGGCTGGCTTCCAGGTGCGCGAAGCGGTGAACGGGAAGGAGGCGCTCGTTTGCTACCGTGAGCAGCCCTTTGATTTGGTCATCATGGACATCCTGATGCCGGACCAGGATGGCCTCGAAAGCATCATCCAGCTTCGACGGGAATTCCCCGCCGTCAAAGTCATTGCCATCACAGGTGGAAGCGACATGATCGGGGTACTCAACTTTCTGGAGGTCGCCCGTATGCTGGGAGCCCGACGCACACTCCAGAAACCGTTTGACCTTGCAACACTCGTCGAGGCGGCCGAATCCGAACTGGTTCACTGACACCTACTTCCTCTTCCTCCACAGCCACCTTCGCCAGTCACGACGCTTGACGCAGTCCCTTCCCGGCATCACCATGTCAGACCTTCCGACCCGGCCGCCTCCAGGCAATCCCAGTTGACATCGCGTGCTCGACCGGAGAGACTGACACTTCACCAATCTTTCCCCGACAGGATACTCCGAAAATGTGGGTACGGTATCTCAATGCGCTCTTCGGCAGCCTCGTGCTCACGATGGGCCTCTGGATCGTTGTCGGGGGCATGTCCGTGTCCGCTATCATCGTCCTTTGTGGGTTCATCGCGGGTGCGCTCGGCCGGTTCTCTTCCAACAGTATGACCATCTGGGCCTGGACCACCTTGCTTTTCGGAGCAGAGAGCCTCGCCTGGCCCATCTCCATGATGATCCGGATCAAGCTGGCCGGCCTGGACCCGACTGAGCAACAGATGCAGGACATTCTGACAGCCATCCTTTTCGGGCTGTTCTCATCAATTTTCTGGTTTACCTTCGCCTACGGTCTGTTCCGACGCACAGGCGCAACAGAAAGGCCCTCTTCATCATCTCCTCAGCCGGTGGGGGACGCTGCTGGCGGCGCTCTCCCCCAACGGCGTCGCCGTTCGCAGAAAGGGCGGCGCACCTGACTCACACCTAACCCGTTAGCCCAAGTCCACAGGGTCCACATCCACCTCGAACTTGAGGGTCCTGTATCTCACAAGGCGGGAGAGATGCACGAGAGTCCGACGCACCAATTCTCGAGCTTCTACCCCCTCCGTTGTCTTGATCAACACACGCCATCGGTATCGGCCCCTCAGTCGCGCGACAGAGGCCGGCACCGGCCCCAGCACAAGAATCGGAGACCGCACCTGGAAGGAGCCGGCGTGTCCGGACCCCGACTCTTCCCGCAGACCAACCTCTTTCCGAAATAGCGCGGCCCACTCGTCTGCTGCTAGGTGAACAGCCAGTTCGTCTCCTCCTGAAACTTGCAGCACGATCAAACCGGCGAATGGCGGATAGCCAAGCGTCCTTCGTAGCTCCAATTCCGCATTTGTGAACAGGTCACGACGGCCTTCGACGAGGGCTCGGATGACGTGATGGTGCGACAGGAAGGTTTGGAGGATCACGCGAGCGCTTGCCTGGTCATCGACCAACGCCATCGCATCCAACAACCCATGATACGTTCGCTCGGCCGCACGAAAGTCCGGCACATGGAGCCCAGCGTCCGCAAAGGGAAGCCCGAGCAACCCACACCCCTGTGCAAGCGGTTCATGTAGGATTAGTTTCGTCCCAATCAGGATGTCCCAGGACGGAGCTCTCGTGCCCTCCGACGGAAATTTCTCCTTCGATCGCGAACCGACTTCATCTCGGTCTCGGCGTAGGATTCGAGCCGAAGGAAAGTGGCGTCGAACCTCTTCTTCGAGCCGCTCAGTACCGAAGCCGATCGCTCGAAACTCGGTACTCGAACAGGTAAGACACCGGTCTGGGGCAGCGGACCGAGCACCGCAATACCGGCAGACTAACAGGCGATCTCGCTGGGAAAACATAAGCGGCACAGAACAACGAGCGCAGCTCGGCGCCGCGCCGCAGGCGCCGCAGGTGAGCGATGGAGCATACCCCCGTCGATTCACATACAACACCACCCGCCGCCCATCAGCCAGGGTCCGGCGCATGCCGTCAAGTAGCGGATCAGATAGCACGGACCCGAACGGAGTTTGGGCAAGATCGACCACCTCGATTACCACGTTCGATGGTTGGGCTGGAAAGGACCAGAGAGAGCCCTTCAACCTGATCCTTTCTTGCATCTCAAGAGAGGCGTGCCCACTGACCAACAGTAGGATAGCCCGATCCCGCTCGCAACGATTCCAGGCAACCTCACGCGCGTGGTAGCGAGGTTCCTGCTCCTCCTTGAACGACGGATTTTCCTCCTCCTCCACGACGACCAGGCCAAGACCTCGTAGGGGTGCAAACACCGTCGACCTGGTCCCGACCACCACGACGACTTCACCCCTCCGAATGCGATGCCAGGTATTCGCACGCGCGGCCGGTGAGAGCCCGCTATGAAGCAAGGCCACCCGAGCCCCCCAGTGCGCCGTGAGCATATCACCGATCACGCAAGCCCGCCGGATCTCCGGAGTGATGAACAGACATCGTCTGTTGGCTTTCAAGACCATGCGCGCGGCCGCGACCATCGCTTGTGTCCGTACTTGCTCATCCGCCTCAAGCAAGATTGGTGTCCAGGATTGTCGGGTCACCGACTGCTGGATATCGCGCAAGAGAGGCTCCAATGAAGCCTCAACGGAATTGCCGGCTCCTGCTTGCCAGGCAAGCTGAGCTGTCGGCCTGGTCTCATCGACAGACGGGGTCATACTCTGGGTTACCGGGTCAGATACGGCGGCCCTCACGAGTCCGCGATTCAGCAGCGACAACACGGTATCCTGTGTCAGGTGCGGCAGATTTCGTTTGAGCATTGATAGCGTCCAGGCACACTTCGAGCCTTTCAATCTTGCGAGGACCTCCCCTTCCAACCTGTTGAGCAGGACTTGTCCCCTGGGGCTCGTTACTCCCTCGGGTGCGAGAACAAATTTCATCTGAGGTGGCCGCAAGGATCTCGGCGGCAGCAGCAACGGCAAACATTGCCCCAACGGGGCCAGATAATATTCGGCAACCCATCGGGCGAGGCTCAACAATTGCGGGTCGAGCGTATCGCCCTCTCGATGACCGACGGCAAGAATCGCTCGCCATCCTTTGGGGGGGCGTGGAATCCGGGGATGCACGGCAAGGTCTACGATGATGCCACCAACGGTTGTGGAACCAAAGGGAACGGTGACCGTTGTGCCCACTCGAACCACCGACCGAAGCGAATCTGGGATGGAGTAGGTAAAGAACCGATGCAGGCGGCGTGGGACGACCACATCGGCAAACTGCGGTGGGAGCTCGGATTGGGCGGAGGTGCTCGACTCGAACTGTTTGGTCCCCACGCGCGGCATTCTAGCAGCCACGACCTTGGAGGGACAATTTTACGCGGAGGAATCGAACCGGCGCTTGCTATGGAGCGGGGGCGGGAGCAGGGTCGGCAGACTGCGACTCGGCTGGCGCTGATCGATCCACGGGAACCGTGTCCGGAGCCAATTCAGAACCTGTCGGCTCCACGCTACCCGAAGATTGATCCGCCAAAGATCCAGGACCTTGGGCCGCTTGACTCTCGGCTGGCGCGGTCGCAACCGGACTCGATGCGGACGCACCGTCTACAATCGGGTCATGTGAGAGACCGTTGGGGACAGTCTGCGCGGGACTTGGAACACGAGACAGGGTTGCGGTCCCCGTCGATTCAGTATCAAGCGGAGCGGGATCGTGAGGGGTCTGTAGCGCCTCGGCAGATCGGGAAGGCGCGTAGAGGACCACTTCAATTCGGCGGTTTTTCCTGCGCCCTTGATCGGTCGCATTGCTAGCGACCGGCCGGGTCGCCCCATAGCCGACAGAGGAGAGTCGCTCTGAGGCGATCCCGGCCTCCTTCATGAGATATTGAGCCACATTGGTTGCCCGCGCACTGGACAATTCCAAATTGGTCGGATACTTGCTTCTGAGTGACGGCCCAATTTCCTGACTATCCGCATGACCTTCAATCCGGATTCTTGTGTCGGCCCCTTCCTGTTTGAGAATTTCGCCCATCTGCTTCAGAATCGGTTGGAAATCCGGCTTGATCGTGGCCTCACCCGACTCGAAGTGCACCCGATTCGCCAAGTCATCCAAATTTAGCACTATGCGATTTTCTGATTCCTCCATGCGCATGCTGGCTCGGCCCCCACTCATGCGCGTCAGGTCATCGATTTTTTGGGCCAGTCGTTGAACATCGCTCGTTTTCGATGGTATCTCCTCCGGCACCTCAACCACCGGGATCGGAGTAGTCGCAGTTCGCATTCCGATTCGATCCCCGATCAGCAAGGGAGCGATCGCCTTGGTGACCAGCACGGTCGACGTGGATTCCTCTGTGGCCAGGACCTTGACTTCTCCGATGACACGCCGAGGCAGCCCCCCTCCGACCCGATAGATTTCAAAATGATCACCGAGTTCCACCCCATCATCTCGACCAATGTCCAGATACACCACATGCAACTGCCCGACTAGCGTTCGGTTGGCCGGGAAGTCAACAATCATGCCCTGTACATCGGCTGTCATTCGACCGGGCTCGGATCGGCTCTCAACAGTCGGAGGAACGAACTTGGTCAACTGGTCTCCGGGCCCAATCGGCGAAAATGAGGCTACCAACTGCCCATGAACGAATTGCCCTTCTATTGCAACGACTTTAATGACACCGAGTTGCTGAATGAGTTCGCCGAGGTATTTGCCAGTGACGGGATGAAAAACCTTATGCTGACGACTATAGACCGTCAGAAGATCACCAACTGTTGTTTCGCTTCCTGGCTTGAGTTTTAGATAGAGCCGGTGGCTTCCTCCGACCAACATTCGGCTTCCCGACACTTGGCTATCGCCTGTGACTTGATTGACCACGCCTACAGATGGCATGCTGAACCGAATAAACCCGGCCGGGAACGCCCAATGCTGATCTCCGCGGACCACGCTCTCAACGGCCGGATCGACGGTGTATCCGCCCATCGCGTTGGAGGCAGGCAGTTCAGCGAGAACCAAGAGGGTGAGGAAGAATCTGGAGGCTGGACCGAGATGGGATCTCATGATTGTATCGACGTGGCAACCTTACCAGATACCGAGGTGCTGTCAAGCAATGCCGGCAAACCTGGTATCATCGGTTGCTCAGAATTTGATGATTGCCATTGATCGTTTCAGAAGGTGCTCTACCTCCCGCCCGGCGGTGAACAGACATGGCTGAAAAATCCGGCGCGAGACCACCATCCCGCCAAATGAAACCAGCGCGAATCGAGACACAGATCACACGCCGTAAGAAGGGGCGGGCCGTCCCGCCGCTGAAGGCAGTATGGGAGCCGGGATCGGACACTGTGTCGTCCGGCCTTCGTATGCCTGCCTCCAATATGAAGACCCACCCCACCTGACCATCAGAGCTACGCCACGGCCATTGCTCCTGATGACGAGACTCGTTCACAGACTCTTACCCCGCCAGATCTCAGGGGGTGGTCTCGGAGTGGAGGCCCAATCCGTGGAGAGCTCTCATTGTCGAGCCCTAACAAGCTGCGGATAACCTCTCTTAGACTCCGGAAATCATCTCCGCCATCGGCGGTCTCAAGCGACGGCGGAGAGCTACACAGGATGCTCCAAATGCCCGTCCTTCTCACCCACTCAATCCCGATGCGCCGAGACTCGCCGCTCCTCCGGCGTGGCCGCCTCGATTAAAGGGGCGAAACGGGTATCCAAACAAAGCTGGCAGACTTTTCAGCATCTGTTAGGACTTTCGGGGTGGGGTTTCGGTAGGTCCTTTGTGCGCTTGCTATTGTTTTCTGCCGGTGACTAAGATTGCCGCTCATTTTTTCTCCCCCGAACGCCTGCGTAGGGGACCGCGATGCCCGGAACCGAGCTACTTCTCGAATATCTCAATAGTTACTTCCCCATCCTGCTGTTCATCTTCATCGCGCTGGCGTTTGGGGTCGTCACCTTGATCGTGAGTTACTTGGTCCAACCAAAATACCCCGAACCGGAGAAGCTCAGCACCTATGAATGCGGATCCGAGCCCTTCTCGGACGCTCGCATGCCGTTCCCGGTGAGGTACTACATCTTTGCGATGCTGTTCGTCATTTTCGATATTGAAATCATATTCTTGTATCCCTGGGCCGTCGTGTTCGACAGAATCGGCTTGATCGGACTCCTTGAAATGATCATTTTCATCGGCCTATTCGTTGTGGCATACGTCTATGCCTGGCGAAAAGGAGCCTTGGAATGGGATTAGGCGAGTGGCGGGCTCGGACAGGGGCAGGGCATTGATCGACCAACAGGCGTCACCATGGGCTTAATTCAGATCGGGCGTCACGACAAAGACGGTCAGGCGGACGTGATCACGACTACCGTCGAGAAGGCGGTGAACTGGGCCCGCAAGGGTTCCTTGTGGCCGATGACCTTCGGGCTGGCTTGCTGCGCGATCGAAATGATCGCCGCCGTCTCTTCCCGCTACGATATGGACCGATATGGCGCCGGCGTCTTCCGCGCCTCGCCGCGCCAATCGGATCTTATGATCGTTGCGGGCACCGTGTGCCGCCGGATGGCGCCTGTGATCAGGAAGATTTACGACCAGATGCCGGAGCCGAAATACGTCATTGCAATGGGGTCATGCGCCACTTCGGGCAACATTTACGACAGCTACAGCGTCGTGCAGGGAGTCGATCGGTTTGTCCCTGTCGATATCTACGTCCCCGGATGCCCTCCAACACCGGAGGCTCTCTTCGACGGGATTCTCAAGCTCCAAGAGCGCATCATGCAAAAGCGCGTGTTCGTCAAGCAGCCGGAGCAGGTGAAGCTTCATCAGAAGGTATGAGATGACCGCCGAATCTCTTCATCCAATTGCCCGTCGAATTAAAGACACCTTTCCGAACGGGTTTGTCAACGCAGTCGAATGGCGAGGAGACTTGGCTGTGACGGTGACCCCGGATACGCTGCACGGTGCAGCGCGGTTTCTTCACGACGACCCGGCATTGGATTTCGATTATATCGTGCACGTCAGTTCCGTTGATTGGCCCGAAGATGAGGAGCGATTCGAGGTCGTTTATGAATTTTATTCCATCAGAAAACGCCATCGCATTCGGCTCAAGACTCGCGTCCGCGAGGCAGATTGTGTCGTGGATTCCCTCTGCGATATCTGGAAAGGAGCCGACTTCATGGAGCGAGAGGTCTTTGACATGATGGGCATCCGTTTTCGAAACCATCCCGATTTGCGCCGCATCCTCATGCCCGACGAGTATACGGAAGGGTACCCGCTCCGGAAGGATTTTCCGCTCCGCGGCAAGGGGTGGCGCGACACCTTCGATTTTTTGAACGAACCGATGTCCTAGAGGCACGGCATGGCATCTCGACCGTTCGAAGACCAACGAACGACCGTCTATAAGGTCGATCCTCAACATCCGGAGAGCGAGACGCTCCCGACGTTGCGCACAGAAGAACTGTTGTTGAACATGGGGCCGCAGCACCCCAGTACCCATGGCGTGCTCAAGGTCATTCTCGAACTGGAAGGCGAGAGGATCGTCAAATCCATTCCGGTCATGGGCTACCTGCACCGTGGAGTCGAAAAGCTGGCGGAGGAGGGGACCTATCACCAGTTCATCCCGCACACGGACCGACTCGACTACGTTTGTGCCATGTACAACAACTACGCTTACTGCCGCGCGGTCGAAAAGCTGATGAACATCACCGTCCCGGAACGGGCAGAGTACTTGCGGACAATCGTCGCCGAGGTTCAGCGCATCATCGGACATCTTTTCTGGTTAGGCACTCAGGCGCTCGACATCGGGGCCATGACGGTCTTTTTTTATACGTTCCGCGATCGAGAAATCCTGTTGGATTGGTTCGACGAGCTCTGTGGCGCGCGGCTGACAACGAGTTGGTATCGTATCGGTGGGGTCGAACGAGATTTCACGCCTGCTCTCTTCGAGAAAATCCGCAAGTTCTTGGATTACTTCCCGCCGAAGATCGAAGAGTACGTCGTGTTCCTAGAGAAGAATCGCATCTGGATTGCTCGGACCAAGGGCGTGGCCGTAATCTCGGCCGAGGATGCAGTCAATTTTGGATTGAGCGGCCCGACCTTGCGCGGTTCTGGAGTCGCCTACGACCTACGCAAGCACGAAACCTACGGGGCCTATCCCCGCTGCGAGTTCAGCGTGCCGGTCGGCAAGAACGGTGACACCTACGACCGGTATTGGATTCGAGTATTGGAATTGCACGAGAGTGTCAAGATCATCCGTCAATGCCTGGAACAGATCCCGGCGGAAGGTCCGGTGATGGCCGACGTACCGAGCGTTACGCTCCCGCCGAAAGAACGAGTCTTCACCAACCTGGAATCAATGATCCAACAGTTCAAGCTGTTCTCGCAGGGATTCAACGCACCGCCCGGAGAGATCTATTGCGGCACCGAGGCTCACAAGGGCGAGCTTGGATTTTATATCGTGAGCACGGGCGGAGGGAAACCGTATCGGTTGAAAATCCGTTCGCCCTCCTTCATTCATATGGGTGCCTTCGATTTCATGGCAAAGGGCTATATGATCGCGGACGCGGTCACCATCTTCGGCACCTATGACATCGTGATGGGGGAGTGCGACCGATAGCCTCAGAGAGAAGGCATCAACCATTCACGCGTCAGTGGCGAGATGGCGGCGGTCGGTCCTCGCATCGATTGACGGAGGCCGCACAACGGTTGACGGGTATCGGGTATAAGGACAATGGCACTGAAACCAACCACCAGTCCTGACAAGGAAGCGACGACCATCGAATTGTCCATCGATGGCCAACCGGTCACGGCCAAGGACGGCGTCTCTCTGTACGACGTGATCGCGAGCACCGGCAAGATCATTCCGGCCATGTGCTACCACTATACGTTCGACCCGTTCGGCTCCTGCGGCATGTGCCTGGTCATGCAGGAAGGCAAGAAGGCGCCGGTCCGTTCCTGCACCGCCAAAGCGACCGCCGGGATGATCATTCGCACCGAAGGTGAGGATTTGTTCCTGGCCCGCAAGAAGGCGGTGGAGAAGCATCTCTCCGTCCATCCACTCGACTGTCCGGTGTGCGATGCGGACGGCCATTGCGAATTGCAAGACATGGCCTTTCTCCACGGGGTCACGAATCTGGCCAGCGCCAAACAGAAGCTCATCCCCGAGGACACGCGCAGCCTGGTGCTGGACTTCAACATGAATCGCTGCATCGCCTGCGGCGAATGCATCAACATCTGCAAGGACGTGCAGATGATCGACGCGCTTCAGTTCATGAAGAAGGGCGGCTTTAATCAGGTCGTCGCCAAGGGAGACCAGCCGTTGCAATGCGAGTTCTGCGGCGACTGTTTAGCGGTCTGCCCGGTCGGCGCCATTACCAACAAGTACTCGAAGTATCAGTACAAACCCTGGCAGATGAAGAAGACCATGACCACGTGTAACTACTGTGGAGACGGCTGCCAGATGCATGTGGAGACCAAAGACACGCAGGTGGTGCGGGTGACCTCCCATTTATCCTGGAAGAACAAGTGGGGCGATCGAACCGAGACGGCCAAGGGCCACGGCGGCCTCTGTGTGCGAGGTCGGTTCGGGTTTCAGTTCATCGACAGCAAGACGCGCTTGACGCAGCCTCTCGTCCGCCGAGAGGGAGAGCTGATGTCAGCCCCCTGGCTGGATACCATGCACCAGCTCATTGAGCGTATCGAGACCGTCAAGAGCACGTACGGACCACAGGCGATCGCGGGACTCATCACCGCGCGCTGCACTAACGAAGAACTGTACCTGTTCCAGAAGCTGATGCGCGTAGCACTGCGCACCAATCAGATCGACAGCAGCGCGAGATACGGCCACTTGAATTTCGTCCACGCGCTGCGCCGGTTCCTGGGGATCGGGCGGATGACCAACGACTCCGCAGACATCACCAAGGCCAAGGTCATTTTGCTGGTCGGGTCCAATCTCACCGAGACCAATCCGGTGGCGAGTCTGCGCGTCAAGGAAGCGATCCGAGTTTACCAGGCCCAAGTGATCGTCATCGACTCCTTTAGTACCAACATCGCAAAGTTGGCCTCGCACCCTACAATGGTCAAGCCGGGCACGGAAGGGCTCTTCGTACAAGGATTGGTCAAGGCCGCCTTGGATAGTGATCTCATCGACCAGGATGCGACTGCTGCACATCCGCAAACTTTGGCCGCGCTGAAACGGGCGGCATCCAGTCTGTCGCTGGAACGGATCGCATCCCAAACCGGCACAGCCGTCGAGCAGATTGTCGAAGCTGCGACCCTGTTCGCCGAAGCGCCCCGCGCCCTGGTCATCGCCGGCGAGGGCGTCGTACGACGGAGCGGCGGCTATCGCACCTTGCTCACCCTGATCGATTTCCTCTGGATCACGGGGAAGTTGGGACGGCCGGGCTGCGGCCTCAACACGGTGGTCGAAGAGGCCAACGAACAGGGCGCCGTTGATATGGGAGTCGCGCCCGAATTTCTCCCTGGCCAGGCGTCGTTCTCCGACGAAGCTGCTCGGGCCAGATTCGCCAAGGCCTGGGGGTCGGAGCAGCAGCCAGTGACGTTGCCGGCGGCCGGGTCCGGCGCAACCTTGATGGAGATCCTCGACCGTTGCCGTACCGGGCAGATCAAGGCGCTCTATCTTGTGGGAGAGAATCCGCTCGAAACGTTGCCGGCCTCCGCCGATGTCCGGTCCGCTCTTGAGAAGCTCGATCTCTTGATCTGCCAGGATCCCTTTTTGACCGAGACCGGCAAGCTCGCCCACTTTGTCTTGCCGGCCTGTACCTTTGCCGAAAAAGATGGAACGGTGACCAATCAAGAGGGACAGGTGCAACGAGTCCGCCAAACGCTTGATCCTATCGGAGAAAGCCTCCCGGACTGGCATATCATGACGGCACTGGCCAGCGGGCTCGGCCATCAGTGGGACTATGAGTCCTCCCAGGACATTCAGAACGAAATCATGAAGCTGTTGCCGGGCTACTATAATCTCGGCCAAGCCAAGAAGCCTCCGGTGTTGCTTGACGCCTACTTTTCCAACAGTGATGCGACCCAGGTCTCTTCGCGGTATACCCAGCCTGTGAACGACCTAGCGCCGGACAAGCCCTATCGTTTGATCATGGGACAGTTGCTGTACCACTCGGGCAAACTCTCGACACAAGCATCTGGCTTGATCAACATCGCGCCCAACAACGGCCGACTCCATATGAGCCTGGAGGACCTTTCGCGTCTGGGGTTGGCGGAAGGGGGCGCCGTCCGAGTCACCTCGGCCAAAGGCTCGCTGGTCATGGCCGTGCAGCCGAATACGGCCGTCATGCCTGGTACCTGTTTCTTCCCGGAGCATTTCAACGAGCCTCCCGTGAAGGATCTGATGGCGGTCGAGATCGATCCGATCACGAAGGTTCCGACTTTCAAGTTTACCCCGGTATTTGTGGAGAAGGCCTGAGCGAGGACGCGGGACCTCGCGCCGCCCTAAAGAGCACACGATGAAAGTCGCCGGTGTAACCAAGAAGATCCTCCACGCAATCCTGTTCGACGAGATCTGGGACGCCATGAAGGTGACCTTCAAACACATGTTTCACCGGCCAATTACCTTTCAATATCCGCGCGAGCAGCGGCAGATCCCGGATACCCACCGGGGCGCGCTCGCACTTCTGCGATACGACGACGGCAAGGAACGGTGCGTGGGATGCGATTTGTGCGAAGCCGCCTGTCCGTCGCGCTGCATCAAGGTGATCAGCGCGGAGGACAAGTCGCTGCCGCTCCAGCGCTATGCCAGCGAGTTTTACATCGACATTACCAAGTGCGTCTTTTGCGGATATTGTGTCGAAGCCTGTCCCGTCAACGCCCTCGCTATGACCAAGCTCTACGAGTTTTCCACCCACGATAAGCGGACGCTCTTGTTCGATAAAAGGCGGCTGTACGAGATCGGTGAAAAATACCTGGAAGACGGCAAGAGATATCTCTATGCCCACGGCCAGGAAAAAAACAGCGACTCGAGCCGCGAGTACCGATATTACTTCCCCCAGTCCGTGGCAAAGGGGACGCAGCCGCCGCCGAAGCACCTCACGTAAACGACCGTGCACCGGCCTATCAAAGGAATGTAGAAGACGATGATCGCGGTGTTCTTTGCATATTTCTCGCTGGTGGCCATTATTGCCGGCGTGCTCACGGTCGCATTGAAAAACCCCGTCCATTGCGGCTTGGCGCTGTTAGCCCTGCTGCTGCACGTCTCCGGCCTGTTCATTCTGCTGAACGCGGAATTCTTGTGGGCGGTGCAGGTGATCGTTTACGCTGGGGCGATTTTGGTGCTCTATCTCTTCGTACTTATGCTCTTGAACCTAAAGACCGAGGAGCGGTATTTCCATGCCCACTACCCTTATTTGTTGGCGCCGGCGGTCTTAGGCAGTCTCTACCTCCTGTTCATTTTGTTCCGTACCCCGTTTGGAGGAGCGAAGGGCGATGCGCCGACCGATCTCACGTTGAAGACCGGCAATACCGTCGCGATCGGCCTCAAGATGTTCAGCGACCACATCTTGCAATTCGAGATCATCGGTCTGTTCCTCACGGCCGCGATCGTCGGAGCTATCGTGTTGGCCAAGACCCCGGCGGACGCCAGGCCGGAGCCCCAGGATCGTCCATGAGGTGGAACGAGAGATGGCATGGTTCTACTTAATCGTGGCCGGATTGTTCGAGGTTGGGTGGGCGGTCTCGTTGAAGTATACAGAGGGGTTTACTCGACTGTGGCCAAGCACGATGTTCGGCTTCTCCATGGCTCTAAGCATCTGGTTGCTGGCCCTGGCACTCAGGACGATTCCCATCGGAACCGGCTATGCCGTCTGGACCGGCATCGGCGCGGCCGGAACCGCGACGCTGGGCATGCTGCTCTTCGGAGAATCACGCGATACGTGGCGAATGCTCAGTATCCTCTTCATCATCGCTGGGATTGTCGGCCTCAAGATCTCATCCACGTAAAGGCTCACTTGAGTATGCTGAAGACAACTCCTTGCGACAAGGTGACAGGACGATCATGATTCCCTTGTCCGCCTACGTGACCGTCAGCACGATCCTGTTCATGACCGGTGTCCTTGGCGTGTTGATCCGGCGAAATTTCATCATCGTCCTGATGTCCGTCGAGATCATGTTGAACGCGGCGAATATCAACCTCGTAGCGTTTTCGCACTACCTCGAGTCGATGGCAGGGCAGATGGTCGCACTGTTCGTCATCGCCATTGCGGCCGGAGAAGCCGCTATCGGCCTGGCGATCATCATCGTCGTGTTCCGAGGCAAGATCTCGACCAACGTGGACGAGATGAATCTACTGAAGTGGTGACATGTTCGACTGGTTGGTTCTTCTAATCCCCATCTTTCCCCTGCTCGCGGCGATCGTCAACGGTCTGCTCGGCAGCCGGTATTCGCACCATACGGCCGCGCGGCTGGCCTGCGGCTCCGTGTTCCTGTCGTTCCTCTGCGTCGTCGCCGTCTTCGCGGACGTGCTGGGCACCGGCGGCGCCCGCGACGTTGTCGCGTATCAATGGATCTTCGGCGGAGATCTCAATGTCAATCTCGCCTATCTGATCGATCCGCTGACCTGCATCATGCTGCTCGTCGTGACCGGGGTGGGCTTTCTAATCCACCTTTATTCGGTCGGCTACATGCACGGCGAAGACGGGTTCACGCGCTTCTTCACGTACATGAACCTGTTCATGGTCTCCATGTTGCTTCTCGTGATGGGGAACAATTATGTCGTGCTATTCATCGGATGGGAGGGCGTGGGACTCTGCTCCTACCTGTTGATCGGCTACTACTACGAGAAGGTCTCGGCCGCCAAGGCGGCGACCAAGGCCTTCGTGGTCAACCGGATCGGCGACGCGGGCTTTCTCCTGGCCATCTTCCTCGTCTTCGTGAATTTCAAGACGCTGGATTACACCGCGGTGTTCGCGCAGGCCAGCCAGATTTCGACGGGAATGGCGACAGCGATCGCCCTCTGCCTCTTGATCGGAGCGGTCGGCAAATCTGCGCAGATTCCCCTATACACCTGGTTACCCGATGCGATGGAAGGTCCCACCCCGGTAAGCGCGCTTATTCACGCCGCCACCATGGTTACGGCGGGAGTCTACATGATCGTTCGCAACCACGTGTTTTACGACATGTCGCCGACCGCAATGACCACCGTAGGCCTCATCGGCGGCTCGACGGCCCTCTTCGCCGCCACGATCGGCTTGGTGCAGACCGACATCAAGCGCGTGCTCGCCTACTCCACGGTAAGCCAGCTCGGGTACATGTTCTTGGGTTGCGGCGTCGGGGCCTATGCGGCAGCCATTTTTCACCTGATGACCCATGCCTTTTTCAAGGCTCTGCTGTTTCTCTCAGCCGGTTCCGTCATTCACGCGCTCCAAGGGGAGCAGGATATTCGCAAGATGGGCGGGTTGCATTCGAAGATTCCCTGGACGCATCGCGTGTTTCTCATCGGGACGTTGGCAATCGCGGGGATCTTTCCCTTTGCCGGTTTCTGGAGCAAGGACGAGATTATGGCCCATGCCTTCTCCCATCATCACTATCTCCTGTACGGGATGGCGGCCCTGGGGGCCTTGCTCACGTCCTTCTATATGTTCCGCCTGACCTACCTGACATTTTATGGGGAGTCGCGGGTGGACCACCACACGCTGGACCATGCCCATGAGTCTCCGCCGGTCATGCTCGGCCCGCTGTTCGTCTTAGCCGCCTTGTCGCTGGTGGGCGGCCTGCCCGGTGTTCCGCCCGAACACGGGTGGTTCCATCGCTTTCTCAGTCCGGTGACGGGCTCAGGAGGGGGAGAGCATGAAGTCGGCGTCGGCCTCACGATTATGCTCATGGGCGTGGCCACCGTGATTGCCCTGTTGGGCTGGCTGTTGGCCCACTTCCTTTACACGGTGAAACCAGGAACGGCCGACAGGTGGGCGGCCCGATCGCCGGGGCTCTATGCCGCGCTGTTGAACAAATGGTACGTGGATGAGATTTACGACGCGGTGTTCGTCGAGCCGATGAAGCGACTGGGCCTCGTCTGGGACTGGGTCGACCGAACGGTGATCGACGGGATCGTCCGCGGCGTCGGCCGCGCGACCGAATTGACTGCGGCCGGCAGCACCTGGACCGAAAAGTACGTAATCTACGGATTCCTCAACATTGTCGGGTACGCCAACCACCTGATGGCGCGCTCCTGGCGGAAACTGCAAAGCGGCCTCGTGCATCATTATGCCGCCATCATCGTGGCCGGACTGTTTGTAATCGTCCATCTCGTGCTGATCTGGTGGAACGCGTCCTGACGAAATCATTCGCATGACGAGGATATTCACCGCTGGAAGCGAACCGAACTAATGCTGGAAGAGCTGTCGTTCAATTTCCCCATTCTGTCTTGCCTCTTGGCCGTCCCGTTGTTGGGGGCGCTCGTGCTGTGGTTCCTGGACGACGAGGAGATGGTGAAGGCCGTCGGACTCGGTGTGTCCCTGTTGGAGCTGGCGCTGGCCATCGTGGTGCTCGTGCATTTTGTGCCTGATTCGCCAGCCATGCAGTTCGTCGAGCGTGTCCCATGGATCGCCCCGCTCGGCGTCAGCTACCACCTGGGGGTGGACGGTATCAGCGTGCTCTTCGTCGGCGTGACCGCCTTCCTGACCACGCTCGTCATCGTGTATTCCTGGGACCAGGTGCGACACAAGATGCGCCTCTATTTGATGGCCTTGCTGGCCCTCGAAACGGCAACGATGGGTGTGTTCGTCAGCCTGGACCTCTTCGTCTTTTTTGTGTTCTGGGAGTTGCTGCTGATTCCCAGCTACTTCCTGATCAAGCTCTGGGGCGGAGGCGCAGAGCGTCAATATGCCGCCCTGAAGTTCACGCTCTACACTCTCTTGGGCAGCGTCTTCATGCTCGTGGGAATCGCGTTGCTTGACCTCAACTACCACAGTTGGGCGGTGCGAAGTCACATCGAGCCGGCCTACTCGTTCGATTTTCTCGAACTTCTGCAGGCCCCGATCTCGGTCAACAAACAAATTCTGATCTTCTGGATGCTATTCCTGGGTTTCGCCTTCAAGGCGCCACTGTTTCCCTTCCACACCTGGCTGCCGGATGCCCTGCTGGAAGGTCCGATCGGCATGGCGGTCATGCTGGCCGGAGTCAAGCTCGGCACCTACGGATTCCTCCGGTTCAGCCTCCCGTTGCTGCCCGAAGCCTCCAAGCACGACAGTGTGGTGACCATCATGATGGTGCTGGCCCTGTCCGGCATTGTTTATGGCGCCATCGTGGCGCTTATCCAGCCTGATTTCAGACGTCTGCTGGCCTTCAGCAGCGTCAGCCACTTGGGATTCGTCGCGGTCGGGGCCTTTGCACTGAACTACCAGGGAATTCAAGGCAGCCTCTTGACGATGATCAACCTGGGCTTCAGCACGGCAGGGCTCTTCTTTCTGGCTGGATTTCTGTATGCCAGAAGACAGAGCACCCATCTGTCATCGTTTGGCGGTCTTGCCAAACAGGCTCCGCTACTCGCGACCTTCCTGCTGATCATTGGATTGGCCTCGATCGGGCTGCCCGGGACGAACGGGTTCGTCGGCGAATTCTTGATCCTGATGGGCGCCTTCAAAGCCTATTGGCTGTACGGCGCGATCGCGGTCACCGGCGTCATCACCGGGGCGGCCTATTTCCTGTGGTATTACGAGCGGGCTATGTTGGGCCCTCTCGGCAAGGGTCTGACTCAGGCGGTGCCCGATCTCAAGTTGGGAGAGGTGGTCATCAGCGTCTCGCTGACGATTATGATTATCTGGATCGGCCTGTATCCTTCTCCCTTCTTACGCATGATGAACGGCTCCGTGCAAGCGCTCGTCGACCGCTTGGATCGGGGTACCGTCACAATGATCGATACGACGCGGCATTCGATGCGAGACTAGGGACTCATGGCTGATTACGCGCTGCTGTACATTTTGTTCGCTCCGTTTCTCGGCGTTATCGCGCTCATCTTCACCCCCGAGCGTCAGACCCTCCTCATCCGGAGCATCGCGGCCTGCGCGGCCGGCATCAGCCTCCTGGCCTCCTTCTATATATTTTTCGCCTATGACCCGGCCAAGGGCGGCTTTCAGTTCGTCCAGCGGTACGAGTGGTCTCGCGAACTGGGCATCGCGTTTTATCTCGGCGTGGACGGCATCGGCACCCCCTTGGTGCTGGCCTCCTGCATTTTGCTCTTCGCCGGCATTTTCGTCTCGTGGCACATCAAGGACCGGGTGAAGCAATTCTATAGTTGGCTGCTGATCCTCGCGGCCGCCACGATCGGCGTCTTCATGTCGCTCGACCTCTTCTTCCTGTACTTCTTCTACGAAATGTCCGTCATTCCCATGTATCTGCTCTTGGGCATGTGGGGGAGCCACACCAAGAAGTACCTCGAAATGACCGATCCGGACGGCTTAAAGAAGCGCGATTCAGTCGGGTTCATCTTCAATTTCGCCTCGAATAGCAAAGAGTACGCTGCAATGAAGCTCGTGCTCTTCCTGTCGGCGTTTGCCGTTGCGGCGCTGATGGGCATTCTGTTGATCTATAAATTCTCCGGACTCAACACCTTCGACATTCTCGTCTTGCGGGAAAAGGCCCATTTGAGCGGCCCGGTCGCGACGATCATCTGGCTGTTGATCTTCTTCGGGTTTGCGTCGATTGCGCCGATTTGGCCGCTGCACTCCTGGTCGCCCGTCGGTCACGCGGCAGCCCCCGCTGCGACGAGCATGCTTCACGCCGGCGTACTCATGAAACTCGGGCATTTCTCCATCATTCGCGTCGCATTTGAAATTCTTCCGGAGACGACCCGCGAATTGATGCCGATCGCCGCCGTCCTGTCCATCTTCAGCATGCTGTACGGAGGCTTCGTCGCGTTCTATGCCAAGGACACCAAGTACGTCATCGGTTACTCAAGTTCGAGCCACATGGGCTATGTATTTCTTGGCATGGCGGCTCTGGACTATGTCAGCCTGAGCGGAGCGGTCATCTATATGTTCGCCCACGCCCTGGCCACCAGCATGCTTTTCGCCATGGCCGGTTGGGTATACGACCAAACCCACACGCGAGACATTCCGTCGCTGGGGGGACTGGTCAACCGCATGCCATTCATCGCCGGTTGCACGATCGTGGCCTGTATGGCCTCCGTCGGCATGCCGGGCACGGTGAACTTCATCGCCGAGGTCATGATCATCGTCGGGAGCTGGAACAAGTACCCGCTGCAAGTGATTGTGGCCGTCATCGGCATCGTCCTGACCATGGGTTATCTCTTCCGCATGATGCGCGCCGTCTTCTACGGCCCCATGGATCAACACCATAGCCACGCACACGACGCCGTCGCAGCCGTGGACCGGGTGCCCTTCTTCCTGATGATGGCCTGCAGCATTGGGTTTTTCCTGTTCCCGGGGCATTTCTATTCCGTCGTCCGCTCGGGAGTCGATCCGCTGGTCGCGCGGATTTCCAAGGTCGTGCCGGTGGCCGCCGTCGAGCCTTCCGCTGAACGAACCGTTGAGCTTGTGCAGTCTATGACTGGAGCCGGCTCCTTACGCCCCGAGGCCGGACGGCCATGACATTTTCACTCTCCTTATCCCTCTCAGACCTGCTGTTGCTGCTGCCGGAGATCGTGCTGACGCTTTGGGTTTGCGCGATCCTAGCGGTCGATTTCGTCTGGCCGAGGCTGCCCAAGGTTCACATCGCCTCGTTGAGTGTTCTTTCGCTGGTCAGCACCCTCGCCTGCCTGGTTTGGCTCGACCTCTCTCACGTGACGGGAGCCCTATTCCGCAATATGTTCGTGCTCGACCGGATGGCGATCTTCTTCAAGATCTTCATCATGGCCGCCACTCTCCTGGTGGTGCTGGCGTCAATCGAATACATCCGCAAGTTTCGATTTTTTCGCGGGGAGTATTACTTCCTGGTGCTCATGTCGGCACTCGGCATGATGTTCATGGCCTCCGCCAATGACCTCCTCTCCCTGTTTGTCACACTGGAATTTTCGACCTTCGGCTTCTATGTGCTCGTCTCGTATTTGCGAGACGACCTGGCCTCCAACGAATCGGGCATCAAATTCTTCATCCTGGGCGTGTTCGCCGCCGGGCTGTTGGCCTACGGCATCAGCCTCGTCTACGGCGAAACCGGCAAGATCGTCTTCTCCGATATGATGGGATCTGAAGCCACACCGGGACTGATTGTAGGTTACCTGCTGATTTTTGCTGCCCTGGGTTTCAAAATCGGTGCGGTCCCGTTCCACTCCTGGATTCCGGACACGTACCATGGGGCGCCCACTCCGGTGACGGCCTTTCTCTCCATCGCCCCGAAAGGCGCAGCCTTGGCCATTTTGCTGCGCATGTTCTACATCGCGCTGGCCACGATGAAGCCGGCTTGGGTCATGGTGTTGGTCGCGGTGTCCATCCTGTCGATGACCTACGCCAACATCGTGGCGATCGCTCAGCGCAATATCAAACGCCTGCTGGCCTACTCCGGGATCGCACAGATCGGAAACGTGCTGATCGGGTTGGCGGCTGGCTCGAAGATGGGTGAGGATGCCATCCTGTTCTATCTCCTGACATACCTGTTCGCCAACATGGGCGCCTTTGCCGTAATCATCACCGTCGGCAACCTGACCGGCACCGACGAGATCGAAGATTACAGCGGCTTGAACCGCCGCTCGCCGTTCCTGGCGTTCGCGATGCTGTTATTTCTCCTGTCGCTGGCCGGGGTGCCTCCTCTCGCCGGATTTATCGGCAAGCTGTATATTTTTGTCGCGGCCATCAAGGAAGGCCTGTACACCTTGATCGCCGTCGGATTGGTCAACGTCGTCATCTCCATGTACTACTATCTGGTCGTCGTCAAGAAGATGTACATCAACGAGCCGATCGATCCGACACCGCTGCAGGTGCCCGGATCCATGCAGGCCGTGTTGTATATCGGCCTCGCCGGCACACTCGCGCTCGGGATCTACCCGCAGCCGATCATCGACTGGGTGGTCTCCGCCACGCTCATGTTTTCCAACCTTGCCGGTTCGATCGCCCAATCGACTCCGCCGACACTGCCAGGAGGGTGAGCGTTCCGCTTTTCGACGCGGTGCCTCTGTCCTCATCACGGTCACGCCTCCTCGCGGCCGCTGCGCAAAACGAGAAATCCATCAGGGTTCAGACCCCGCTCTGCTAGAATACCCAGCGATCGGATCCAGCCGGCGCTTTGCACCCGGTCGCCGCGCGTCCTCCGTGTTTCGGTCCACGCACCCATGCGCATCCCGTACCGCAATCCGTTCGCCCAGTGGTCCATTCATCATCTCATGTTGCTCGGCTTCGGGTTGGTGTTCTTTGTCGTCGGCGCCATCAGTCTCCTGGTCTATCGCAACACCTCCCATCTCATCAGCAACACCAGACATGACGCCAGAAGTCAGCGCCTGGTCAAGGGACTCGACGATCTGCTGGCGCTGTTGGAGGAAGCGGAACGTGGTTCCCGCCGCTATTTCGTTACCGGCGACGACAGTTATTTGGAGGCTCACCAGACCGCGGTCGAATTGGCTCCGGCCTACATGCTCACGTTTCAGGAGTCCGTTCAAGAGAATCCGGTCCAGCAGGAACGAGTTCTCTCGCTCGAAACCCGTATCAAGCGCGTGCTCGATGTCGAGCGGGCCGGCATCGCTCAACGAAAGAAGCATGGGTATCAAGGCGTACGTCCGCTGGTGTCCGGACGAGACGCCAACCGCGAACTGGAGGGGGTACGGCTCGTCGTGTCCGAGATCAGCCGTGAAGAAAGCAACGCGGCCGAACGTCGGGCCCACGACTCCGCAGCCAGTACCCACCTGAACATTTGGCTCTTGGGCGGAGGTACCCTGTTGCAGTGGGTGCTCCTGTCGTCGGTCTACTGCCTCATTCGGCACGACCTCGCTGAACGGGAGCGAGTGGCCAGGGAGCTCGCACGCAGGGGCGAATTACTCGAAGCCGCCAACAAGGAACTGGAGGCCTTCAGCTATTCCGTGTCACACGATTTGAGAGCCCCGCTCCGCCACATCGACGGCTATGTCGCACTGTTGGACAAAGCCGCTGGACAGGATCTTTCCGATAAAGCCCGCCGCTACCTCACGACCATTTCCCAGGCTGCCAAACAAATGGGGCAGTTGATCGATGACCTCCTTAGCTTCTCGCGCATGGGACGGGCGGAAATGATGAAGACCGACGTGGATCTGAATCAGCTTGTGAAGGACGTGATTCAACATCTGCAACCGGACCTGCAGGAACGCGCCATCGCTTGGCAGATCGATGACCTGCCGATCGTCCAAGGCGATCCCTCCATGTTGCGGCAGATCTTCGTAAATCTGATCGCCAACGCGGTCAAGTTCACGAGCACGCGCCCGTTGGCGCGGATCGAGATCGGAACCGAGCCGTCTTCGCCGCAAGACACGGTCATCTTCGTGAAGGATAACGGCGTGGGGTTCGATATGGCCTACCGCGACAAACTGTTCGGCGTTTTTCAACGGCTCCACCGGGCTGATGAATTCGAGGGAACCGGAATCGGACTCGCCAACGTTCGGCGGATCATCCACCGGCACGGCGGAAGAAGTTGGGCGGAGGGGCAGCCCGATCAGGGCGCTACCTTCTATATCGCTCTTCCCAATCATCACACTCCCTTGAGGATCGCGGCATGACCGTGAGCTATAAACCGATTCTGCTGGCCGACGACAACCCCCATGATGCCGAGCTGGCCTTGGCTGCCATGGAAGAGCAGCGGCTCGCGGAGAAGGTGACCCTCTGCCGGGACGGTTCGGAGGTCTTGGACTATCTTTATCGTCGAGGCTCCTACGCCGTTCGTCCGGAAGGTCAACCGACGGTCATCCTGTTGGATCTCAAGATGCCCAAGATCGATGGTCTGGAGGTATTGCGCGCCATCAAATCGGATGACCTGTTGAAGCGCATCCCGGTTGTTATCTTTACGTCATCGCGGGAGAACCAGGACATCTTGAGCTGCTACGCCGTCGGCGCCAACGCGTATGTGGTGAAACCGGTGGAGTTCGAGGAATTCAGGAAGACCGTCATAGAACTGGGCTTGTTCTGGGGCACGATCAACGAGCCGCCACCGGAACCAATGGCGGCGGCTCGGTAAATCCGGCGAAGCGCGAAGCCTATTCCGTTGACCGGGCATGAAGGCCTCTCTATACTCCTCCCGGTAGGTCCAGCCTTCGACGATTCCCGCGTGTCCGCCCTGTCACGCACGCTCCTCCGAGCCGCTTATGTATCGCCACCGTTCACACCCAGCAGCGGAGAGGAATCCGCGGAAAGACCCGCGGGATGTCCTGATGGTCAAGACCGAAACAGCCATGCACCATGGTGGAACACTGCTCTGCCGTGCCGCACTGATCCTGTTGCTGGTCACTCTGCCTCGCGCAGCGCCGGCCGCCTCCGATGAGAATCTCAAGTGGGACACCGTAGCCGACGGGTTGGCCTTCACGACCTGGAATCCCGAGACCACATGCGGCGAGGACATCGCCGCGGTGATCGTCCGCATCGATCCGGAACGCTACCGGTTTGCGATCCACCATTACCAGGACGAAGGCTTGCTGAATCCTCCCTTGATGGTGGACTGGCAGCGGCGCATCGGGGCCAGCCTGATGTTCAACGCTGGACTGTTTCGTGACGATTTTTCCTATATGGGGTTGCTCTACAAAAGTGGGCGGGCGCTCGGGAAGCGACGGCATCCGCAGTGGCAGGCCCTATTCGTCGCCGAGCCAACGGAAGGGGGGCATCGAGCAGCCGGCGTACTGGACCTGGCGTATGACGCATTCGACGAGGACCATCCCCCGTACGGAGAAGCCGCGCAATCCCTCATGGTGGTGGATCGAACCGGCAAGATCCGGGTCAGGCAATCGGGCAAGCGCGCGCACCAAACGCTCCTGGCCGAGGACGGAGCCGGCAGGATCTCCCTCATCAAGACGACGAAGCCGACGACCCTATACGGGTTAGGAGACTGCCTTCACCGATCGTTCCCGACCATCAAGCAGGTCATGGCGATGGATGGCGGCTCTTCTTCTGAAGTATTGGTCGGCAGCGATCTGTTGACACAACTCAGCCGTTCCGGTTACTCGCCAGCTTGGCGATCCGCTGTCGACGGCACGGCTCGGGCTTCCCACATCCCACTTCCGGCGGTCATCAGCGTCAGGCCGCGGGCGGAAGGCCCCTCACCGTCCACGACCAGCCATCCGCCGCCACAACCTTTCTCCACTCGCTGACGTCCCTGTCCGCCGCTACCGCCGAGGCCGATCGACCGGGTACCCCGCCTCCGCCCACGCGTTCATGCTCCCGTCAACGTTGTAGACGAAACGGTATCCCAGATCGGCCAGAGTTTCCGCGGCGATATTGCTGCGATGGCCGGACTGGCAGTACACCACGATATGTTCGTCGAGCTTGGCCCCGATCTCCTTGTGCCTGACCTTGATCTCGCGAAAATCGATGTTTAAATCGGTACCGGGAATGAATCCTCCCACGTGTTCTTCCGGGCTGCGGACATCAATCAAAAAGAACCCTTTCTTGTCCGGCGCCATGGCTTTCATCAACCCCGAGCGCAATTGCTGCACCGTCAACAGATAACTATGGTAGGCGAGTCCTACGGTGGCCCCGGCCACGACAATCGCCAGCACGACGCCGCCTATCAGAATCCACCTTGGCCGTTTCATGGACATCCTCCTTTCGCAGCGATTCATCATGCCGCTGTATCAGGCAGACAGTCGATCCCGTGCAGTGGGATACATCGCAGAATGATCCGCGCCACACAGATCCGTCGGACGTCAATCGAACCACTACCTAATCTTGTCCCGATCGGTCTCTCCGCTTATGATACGAACTCCATGAAAAACCGGTCAAGGTACTTGCTGCTCTCTCTCATCGTCGCCTGTCAGGGCTGTGGGGAGGGCGCGAAGCTGTTACAGACGAGCGAGCAAGGAGGCGTCGCAGTCTACCCCTTCAGGCCGGAAACCGGAGCGCTGACCTCGTCCCTTCGGCGAGACGCCCTTCGACTCATCGAGGAGCATTGTGGCCGTCACTACACCATCGTCCGTGAGGGAGAGACCAAAGGCCGCAGCCGGATCCACGATGTACAGGGGGCGCAGGAGGTGATCCAGGAACGGCGGTGGGGGATTCAGTTCGAGTGTCGATGATGCAAACGGTCAGCGAGCGCCATCCGATCCAAGCCGGGCTTGGAAGTCGTCGATCGTCAGCAGACTCACCAGCTTAAGCCCTTCTCCCTCTACGCGAGCCCGACCGTCCTGTTCTTTCCGATCCACGATCACCAGAGCATGCTCGACTTTCAATCCGGTGTCTCGTGCCGCCGCCACCGCTTTCAGCAGAGAGCCACCGCTGGTCAACACATCGTCCACAATCAACGCTCGGTCGCCCGGACGGACGCCGCCTTCGATCAACTTCCCCAGTCCGTGGTCCTTGGCCTGCTTTCTCACTACAAAGGTCTGCCAAGCCCGCCGAGGCGACATCGCGTACGCGTAGTCTGAAATCGTGGTCGCAATAGAAATCGCTCCGATCTCCAATCCGCCAACACAGTCGATGTGCAACTCTTTCAACTGCTCCCAGGCGGCCTGCGCGACAATCCGTCGAGGTCCGGGATAGGCCATGAGCATGCGGCAGTCCACATAGAAGGGGCTCGTCAGGCCGGAAGCCAACTTGAATCCCTTGTCGGGATCGTATCGGAACGACTGGGTTTCCAGAAACGCCGCGACCAACTCGGACCTCATGGTCATACCCCGACCCACTCGCCCACATTATTCATGAGCGCCTCAACGGCAGCCACCGCGCAACCCATTGCAGAACGCAGCAATGGGTGAACCGTCATCGAGCCATCATAATGACTAGGGGCGGGATGGTCGGCCTGAATCATCTACTCATGTCTCCTGACCTATCGCACCGCGTCCTGTCGGCTTCTCGGATTCACGCGAGGCGCTGGTTCGGACGAAGCGGTCAGTAGGAACCTGTCCTGCCGGGTGAGGAGGTGCCGCGAGACGGACGTTGGGAACGGCCGGTTTGTGCCTCGCGAGACGAGTCCTTGTCTTCCGCTTGCTTAACCTGCTCTTCATCCGTCATGTATCGATCCGGCTCGACGCAACCCTGAAGGCAACCGCACAGCACCAGAAGACTCATTGCAAGCCCAACACGCATAGGAACCATCCTTTACCTTTTCTTGTCGGATGAGCCGACGCTTTCACTCTACTACAGGGGGCCAGGCCCGAGAAAGCTCAGATTTGCAACAGATGCGGCGCAAATGGGCCGGAGCCGAGCCGACCAATCAGGAAAACCGGTTCAACTGTTCCGACAGCGCCTTCGCGACCAACCCCAGATCGAACGGCCAGGCGTACCGCAGAGTGATCCCGGGATGTTTGCTCCTGAGCGTCGCGAGGGTTTCCGGAATCTCGATTTCGGAATGGCCCCCCCCCGGCGTGAACATCGTGGTGATCACGGTGACCTCTGCAGCGCCCTGTCGGACCAACTCCTCCACCGCAGCTTCCAACGTGGGCGCGCAATATTCGTTATAGGCGATCGCCAACAGCCGCCCATCCAGTCGTTCACGCAGATGCGAGGCCACAGCCTCCAACCCGATACGATAGGGATCGTTCTGCGGAGTTCGAGGCCATTGTCGGATCGTGGCATCCAATTCGATTTCCTCCTGGCTGCAGGGCGTCTTGGCGGCCCGCCGCTGTGTCTCCAACCGCTTGAGCCGCGTAACCAGTTCTTGCGGGCAATCTTTGGGAATGCCTCCGTGTCCGACGAGCACAACCCCACGTTGAATGGATCCCACCAGACTTCTCCTTTCCTATTGCCGACTGCGGCTAGACGTGATTTCTCAACATCAGTTCCATGGGATGCGGATTCAGGTAAATCTGATCTCGGACGTTGGGCACCTCCAATCGGACCGCGTAATGTTTGACCAGTGTCATCGCCATGATCAATGGGACCAAACCGCGACGGTAGTCGTCGATGACCCCGAGCAATTCCGCCTTTTCAGCCTGATTGAGATGGCCCATGAAATGTCCGATCAGGTGATGCAACACCTTGACATGCTTGCGGACCGTCGCTTTGATGACCAGAGCCTCCATGAACAACGTTCCATATCGCAGAGCCGACTCTTTCGGCCGAGAGCGGTCGGTCTGCGCGACGATCTGGCCCAAACTCCGATAGTGAGTCTCGCTGTGCACCAGAAGGAGGTACTTGTGGATCCTGTGAAAGCTCACCAGCGCACACCGCGTGACCCCGGCTGACAGCAGGCTCCGCCACCGGTCATAGGCGAACACCCGCTCAATGAAGTTCTCGCGGATCGCTGGATCGCAGAGTCGTCCTTCCTCTTCGATCGGCATGAGTGGGAACTGCTCCTGGATGGCACGGGCAAAGATACCCACACCGGCCCGTCCCGGCATTCCGTGCTTGTCGTACAGACGGACCCGCTCAATCCCGCAACTCGGCGAATCCTTCTTGAACACATAGCCGCAGAGGTCCTCCCCTTTCAGCTCACGAACTCGCCGTTGCGAGAACTTGTCGAGCGGCCTGGTCAGATCCCGGTTCGTTCGAATCGTGATCAACCGTGGCTGCTCCGGCTTGCCTACCAGGCGCATCGCCTCACGAGGGATGCCCAGCCCCGCCTCCACCTCGGGACAGACCGCTACCCATTCGACATGGCGTCCCAGCACCTCGACCAGAAAGGGGTCCCGCTTGTGCCGGCCATCGAACCGGACCTGCTCGCCGAGCAAACAGCGGCTGATGCCGAGCCTGATGGGCTTGGCGTTCATATCCGGGCACCGACAGCCGGAGCACCTGCGAAGATCGCTCGAAGGGCCGAGTCCAAACGGGGGCACTGAAATCGATATCCACCCTCGATCGCGACTCTCGGGGTCACATGCTGGCCGGTGGTCATAACGGAAGCCAGTTCTCCAAAGAGAAGACGTAACACCAGCGCCGGCACAGGCAACCATGAGGGTCGTTTCATAGTCTTCCCAAGCGTGTCACAGAATTCCTTCATGGTCACCGGAACGGGCGCCACCGCATTGACCGGTCCGGTGACGGTCTCATTCGCAAGCGCCCATGTCATCAGGCCGACCAGATCCACCCGGTGAATCCACGAGACCCACTGGGTTCCCGGCGCAATCGGCCCACCCACGAACGCCCAAAAAGGCGGCAGCATCTTCGCCAGCGCCCCACCATCTCGCTCCAGTACCATCCCGATTCGAAGACAGACGACCCGAACGCCTGCGGATCGAGCCGCGAACGCCGCCTGTTCCCAGTCTATGCAGAGGCGAGCCAAGAAATCCGAGCCGGGTCCATCCCGTTCGTCAAACAACCCATCCTGACTTGCGCCGTAGTACCCCACGCCCGATGCGCTGATCAGCACAGGCGGCTTGGTCGCGAGGCGGGAGATCGCTTGGACCAAGCAACTTGTGGCATTCACGCGACTGTCGACGATCATCCGTTTGCGGGACGGTGTCCACCGGCCGCCGGCAATCGGATCTCCGGCGAGGTTGATGACCGCCGCGGCGGCCTCCAGTTCCCGTTCCCAAGGGCCGGATGTCATGGCATCCCATTCCACAACCGTGATCGATGGATCCAGCACCGCCCTCGCCTGAGGAGGATTCCGCGATAAGACCGAAACGGTCAGGCCCTGACGGCTGAGCGAGCGGCACAAGGCTCGCCCAATGAAGCCCGCCCCGCCGCTGACCACGACTCTCATGGGCCTGCTCCTCTCCTAGCTACCTACGCCCTTCCGGGCGGGGGCCTCTCGCAAATTTAGAGAAGCCAATGGATCGCCGCTCCCGCCCTTCGGCGCTCGACTCTTTCGCGCACTCCCGTTGACGCAAGCAATGAATTCTACTCTTAGGGAAAGCCATGGAGCAAAAGGAGCCGGCGCTTCGGGAAATGGTGGGGCTTGCTTGTAGAACCCACGTCCTCGGCGCAGGGGAGAGAACGCCCGCTCTCGCAACTCCGGGACGGACCCTTCCGGGGCACCGCGGGCGGTACCCTTCCAGAATTCGCTCCGTCACGGTCATGCGACGTGGAGCCTCGGCCGGCTGCACCTCCTGCCGTGCCCGCCAGAAAACCCCACGGACGAAGAACCATCCTGTCCTCATGAGCAGATCCGCCCGTCCTGAACTCTTCGACTCCGCTCAGAACCGACCCGTCGAAACCTGCGGGAAGCCCGTCGAATTGCCTGCGGTGAGGTCGTCGAACCGGACCAAGGGAGGGTTTGAAATGACTTCTAGCGCAGCGTGACAGCCGAGACCGGGTACCATCGATCGACCCGACGGCCCGCAATGGCCAGATCCACCAGCGGGGCTCGACCTGTTTCATCAAGCACCGCGACCTCAATCTGATACCTCCCGGCCGGGAGCTGTTCCGGAAGGGTCGTCGCATCCTCGACTTGGTATCGTTCGCCCGGTAGCCATCGCCTGAGATCCGCCTTGCTTGTCCATTGCGCCACGACCTGCTCCGACTCGTTTCTCAGCCGGTAGGCAAGCGGCCAGGGCCGATAAACGGGAGCCACGCCGACATTCTCCCATCGGGATTGCAGCTCGAAAGGACTACCGGCTCCGGCCTCCGCTTGATGGCTGAACTCACGCAACACCAGTCGATAGCCCATCTTCTTGAGAAACTGCTCGACCTTGGAGCGCCAGACCTTCGGCACGGGAGCCGATTTGGCGTTCAGGACCGACACGTGCCAATCCAACCCTTGCTGCAAGATGCGATCGATGTCGAAGCCCTTGTCGTACCAGTCCTGCATCACCCCGCAGACCTCGAACTGCACCGGCCCTCGTTTCCAGGCGTCGCCGATCACGGGATCTCGAAGGACCGGCGCATAGGCATGCTCCATATGATTCCAAGTGGGAGTGAAATAGCCGTAGTCTCCGAAACAGTCGCCGCGCCAGCCGGCTCCGTGTTCGGCGCCATATTTGAGCAGACCGCTGTGTAGGCTCACGAGCGGCACCTGTCGAAAATAGCGGATATACCAGTCCGTGATCCTGACCTGATTCGCCTCGCTCGGGAAGAACGCCTGACATTGAGGGAGATGCTCCGGCAGGCAGCAGGCCGTGTTCCATTCCCCCCAGCACCCGACCGACCCGATATCTACATGATCGATGTCCGGCGAAGCGCCATACCGCTCGCCGAAGGCTCTGATGAGCTTTTCGTGGTACTCCAGGAAGAGAGGATTGTTGTAGTCCGGAAAAACCCCGTCGGTTTCCTTGATGCTCGCGACGCCCTTCTCCAACAACCAGCGGGGCGACCCTTCCTCGTATTCCGCCACGATGCGAAAAGCGAGCCGTTCGCCCTTGGCCTTGGCCTGTTCGATGATCCGGTCGACGAACTCGAACGCGTATTGCCCCTCGGCCGGCTCAAGATCGGCCCAGGACCAGCGAAAGTAGGCCACGGTCGAGCGCGGGTATTGATCGGTCGTTGGTGGGTGGCCGAATCCGAAATGAAAATCGGCAAAGCCCATGCCGGGGTTGTAGAGAACCTCATCGATCTCGACCGGCCGCACCGTCACCCACGGGACCGGCTCCCGGGATGGAGGACCACCCAGTGACTCGCCATCCTCCGCGTCGCCGAAACTCGGCATCTGAGAGACGCCGCTCCACACCAACAACCAAAGAATGATCGGCCAGCGCCGAGTTCGCCTGCTCGCGTTCATGATGAGGATCTGCGGTTGCGGCAAATACGCTGAGGAACCACTGACGGCTAGTTCGCGCGCATCGCCGACAGGTCCTGAATCGCTCGCAGGATATCCGACACGGACAGCACACCGATGATGGTCTGATCCGCCGTCACGGGGAGATGCCGCACTCCCGCTTCCTTCATCAAGGCCAGGGCGTCGGACAGAGACTCCGTCAGCTCAATGGTCACGACCGGCTTGCTCATGCAGGTGAGCACGGTCGTCGTGTTCGGATCGAGCCCGCGGGCCACGGCCTTCCGGCTCAAGTCCGAGTCGGTCACAATCCCGATGTACCGTGAGCCATCGTCCACGATCAGCGATCCCACTTTCCATTTCTGCAATGCCCGGCCGGCCTCCTTGATCGTCGCACCGCTGTAGATACTCCGGACATCGCTGCACATATAGCCTTCGACCGTCACCTGCCGCAAGGCCTGCCCATCGAAGCCGGGCCGCCGCGTGACGAGAAGGCGTTTGCGGAATTCCAGTTCGGCCACGCAGCTTTCGAGCACCCGCTTACGTTGTTGGAGGCTCTCGCGCTCCCGATCGTGAGTGCCGCTTTCCTGCGCCTCCTCGGGCACGAGGCCCCCTTCGCCGATCTTGGCATAGAGGTATGCCTCGAACTGATCGGAGGCCTGGCCGAATACTTGGCCGATCAGATCTTCGATCTGCTCATCGAACTCTTCCAGGGTGATCGTCGGCTTCCTGCGAGAGAGAAACGGCTGAAATTTTTCCAACCGCTCCCTAAACCGCTGAATATAGCGGTCTAGAAACGTCGCGCGCGTCAACCCGGTCCTTGTCTTGACTCCCATCGTGTGTCACTCCTCTTGTGAAGGGAGTCAGACTATCGCAACAGGGGTTCAGGGCTCAAGAGGCAGCTCGGTTCGACGGGGCGTCGGATCGAGTCATGCCTGAAACGCAAGACGGAAGGATGGAGCGTAGAGGGTCGGCTAATGAAGCAGTTTCTCGACGGTGCCTTTGGTCAGGTCGTACAGAAATTGACCCAACTCGTGGACGTCATAAAAGAGATAGGTCATCTGTGTCGTCAACACAAACAAGCCCGTGTACAACGCCGCCGGCCTCGTCCGTTCCCATCTCGCCGTCCAAGAACCGAGACGGGTCCGTATCCCTGCGTTGGTGCAACAGGCATAGGTGACCGACCCACCCAATATGGCTCCCGCGACAACATCGGTCAGGTAGTGGAGGCCGAGGTACACCCTGGGAAACGAGACGATAATGACGGCATGGGCCAACGCCAACCATCCCAGCGTTCGGGAAATGAAATAGAACCCGACCGCAAACGAAAAGAAGAAGGTCGCGTGGTCGCTTGGGAATGCACTCCACGACGTATAATGCCACTCTTGGAGTCCCTCTGCATGTTTCAGGTGGAGCTCCGGCGTGAACAAGGGCCTTACGCGGAGCGGCTTGTATTGCGCGAGTTGAGAAAACGCCACCGCCACGATGCAAGACATCAAGAGCGTCATCAGCATCGCATGACGGTTCTCGTTTCGATCTTCTCTGAACCAAGCCCACCAGAACAGAGGGAGGACGATGTATCCCTTGGCCAGATTGCTCGAGGCGAGATAGACCATGATCGCATCGAACGTCCATGACCGCTGGACAAACTGGTTGAAAAACGAGGTGACCGCAAGATCCACCGACGTCATGTCATCGGGCTCCTTCCCCGGTCGATGATCACGATGGCATGGAGATCTTCCCTCTTCTCTCCTCATCAACAGGCGACACGGATGGCGATCTCGGCGGTTGCGACTGAGAGCCAAGGAGACCGAACCGATGGGAGACGGCACTGTAAAGCATAGTATTGTAGAGCCCATTGCACGAAAGGAAGAAAGACCTTTTCCGGAGGCGGACCGCAACCATCAAGGCCGTGACCAGATGGCAGCCTGCAGCAGCATGGTTACGGATGAGGCTTCACGGCACACTCCCGGCTGCTTCTTGCCTCCCAAAACCCTCGTCGCTCGATATCGCAACCTACAGCCAGCTCTACCCATTCCGCCGGTCGAGGCAATCTGCTGAAGTGTTGTCCAGGAAGTTGGGAAAGGGTGCAAGCAATTTTCGATCCGATTGCGTCATGACGGATCAGTCCGTTCAGATGGGTGAGCCGGTCAGGTTCACGAGATGACTCAAACCGGTAATATCGAGAAACAGCGCCATCGAGGTGTGCAGTGATCAGTAGCCGCACAGTGCGGATGGTGCGGGATCGCTCATGTTCCGCGTCATGAGCTGATACACAGCGTCCACAGTCACCGCGGTTCAACCGATTCTGGACAGTCTGCCCGGTCATTACGACACTGGTTTCAATAGATCCCTGACCCTGCATCTCAGATAGAGCATCCTCGCGATCGCGCTCTCAGAATCCTTAGGATGATGGTCCGGTACACAAGCGTAAGCATCCTGAATGTCGTGCCAGCCCCTCTCCTGGAAATGGATGCACCGGAGGCCCCACTGTTCGACCAGAGAACAGACCCACCCTGGAGCGGAGAGCGAGATCCCATATTGCCGGTTCTGATAGTCCCCGAATCCGAACCCCGTTCGCTCATACTCGTACAGAGCCACGGTTTTACTCCAATACGGCAGGCAATACTCGTAGGCATCCTCCAGGCCCTTCATCCTGTTGTAGACATATCGGCCATGGGTGGTGAAGACAAGCACGCCGTCCTTTCGCAGAGACCGAACAAGGCGGCGTAGAAACGCCGGCCAGCGTTCGGCATTCAGATGAGTGAACAATGACCCTACCCAAATGAGATCAAACTGGTGCAGCGGCAGCTCAATCTGTTCCGGCTCGTCGCGGGAGTACACTGGTTTCGCCGCAAAGGTTTCCGCACAGAACTCCACGCCGTCCCTCAACACATCGCACGCGGTGATCGCCGCCGTGGGAAACGCGGCCTTGAGATACCGCAATACCCGGCCATGTCCGCACGGAAGATCGAGAATGTGTTGAATGTCGGAGACTGGCTTCTTGGCCGCATGAAGACATTGGTCGATCACATCAAGCGCCGAGCGCCCGACATACCAATACCAGTCTGAAAATCCCCGATCGCCCGCGTACATTTCGTCATTCGGAGAGATGGTCCGAATGACGTTCTCCTCGCCGATTGCCAGCCGTTGCATGAGTCACACGCCTCCTGATTTCATCGAACGGGATGAGGATGGGGTAAGAGCCAGTTTCGGTCCATAGGCATATTCCAATCTCAATTTCGAATATGCTGCTGTTCATGACAGTGAAACAGCAAAATTGTCACAGTCGTACCGTGGAACCCGTGCCCATCTGCTCCGCCACGACTAAAAGTCATTTCCAAACCCTCCGTTCATCCGGTTCGATGCACTCACCGCAGGCTTCGACCGGCTGAGGGCGAACGGATCTGTCCTTGAAAACAGGCTATTCCTCCGTTCGTGCTGGGCCTCTCGAAGCACGGTGATGGGGATTTGAAATGACTTCTGGCCCGCATGAATAACACGGTCACCTAGCGACTCCGAAGTTGCCCGGCAACGAAGGCAGCCTGCTGGGCAAGCCTGTCACAGGCCTCGTTTTCCGGATGGCCGCTGTGACCGCGCACCCATTGCCAGCCGATGTGGTGGAAGGCCGCGAGCCGATCTAATTCAGCCCACAGATCGTGATTCTTTTTCCGTTTCCAACCTAGCACCATGGTCTTGATCAAGAGCTGGGAGTCGGAATGGAGTAGAACCGTCTGGGAGGTTGGCAGGGTCTTCAAGGCTTCGATCGCCGCGGTCATTTCCATGCGATTGTTCGTGGTCTCCACCGCATGGCCTGCCCCTTCGGTCCGCTCCCCGCCGGCTTGGATGATAAAGGCCCACCCTCCCGGGCCTGGATTCCCAAGACAACTGCCGTCGGTCCAGATGAGTACGTGAGGGTTCATGTAGCTCCGGAGACTAGCCAGCATGATTCATGACGATTCATCGCGTTCCACCCCTTTCAGCGCAAGTCGAACGGGTACCCGGCAGTCGCCAGGCGAGACGGGCACGCGCTGCGGGAAGGTTGCGGCCATCGACTGGTCTCATCGCAGCAGCGAATCGAGGCGCTCGCTGTTCTCTTGTCGTCTTGAGCCAAGACAGCAGAAGCCTTCATGACTCATGCGGGCTAGTGCAAGAGCTGCTCGCCCCCTTCAATGGCTTTCAGCCACGGCTTGGAAAGATCGACAAAAGAGGTCAACAGCGCACCCTCGATCCCAGCGCGGACCCCACAAGTTCGGTGAACGACTGCCGATCATACGGCACAACTCGCATCCGGTGGATAGGGTCGTACAACCGATTGAGCGCATCTAATCCGGAGAGAAAGACAGTTCGCTTGACGAGATCGCCGGTGCGATCGAGACCCATCTCGATTCGTTGAAAGAACCGAGGCAGTAAGTCGCCCTCGAACGGGGAAACAAGAATGCCCTCGGGGTACGCCGAATGGGTCGCTTGGCGCTGACGCATAGACCGCACCTGGGGCTGGGAATGGGAGACACACTATAGCACTTCTCCCAATCCGCTTTCATCCGGGACCCAGAGACTCTCCAACCAGTCCGACGCTCGCCTCGAACATCAGACCTATTGATTGGCACGCCGCGCGACCTGTAAGCTGATTTCCCCGCTCAGACATGACGGAGGTCCCATGGCCTCAACACTGCTGGTGTTCATTCTCTGGGTGACGGCCTTATTCTTCCCCTCAACACCGGCCGGCGCAACCGTCCCCTCAAACGCCGCCGTACCATATGTGGACGGCCTCGATGCGTTGAACGACGGCCGCTGGCGTGACGCCGTCGCCGTGTTGACCAAAGCCCTCGATGTCGCAGGTGACAATCCTGATATCCTGTTCGCCCGTGGCGTCGCCTCCACCTTGGCGGAAGATTTTCCGAACGCGCTCAAAGATCTCCAACGCGCCGGACGGCTCGGCTATCCGGGACGGGAACCGGAACTGTGGACGTACGTGGCGGAGGCCATGAGCGGAACGGTCACGGTACCGGACCATGCCTTGGGCGGAGGACCCAGAGGAGTTCCATCCGGTCCCGTCGTCGTGTTGCTCCCCGGCCATCTCGCGCAAGGCCATGACGACTACACCACGGAATATGGATCGTTCATCCTCTATCGGCTCGGCCAGGCGTACCAAGACCACCGTCTGCCGGCGGACAAGGGCGGAAGCGGCAAGTCAGGCGGCACCAAGAGTCCCGAGATGCGTCAAGCGATGTTGAAGGCCGGACAACTCTTTGCAGAGAAGAACTATCGCCGGCCGGAGGTGGCTGCCATCAGCACGTCGCGCGCAACGCAGGCCTCGGGCGACACCATCACTCCCAAGCACATGGCCCACGTGGCGCGAGCGCTCGCCGGAAACCCGGCGGATCCTCAGGCCCATTACCAAGCCGGCAGGGCATGGCTGGAGGCGGGCCGGCCGGCTGCTGCCCGGAAGGAATTTACGGTCGCATTGACGTTCAAGACCGACCTGGCCGACGCCTATCTGGGTCGAGCGACGGCTGCCGCCCGCATGGGCGATGAGCAACGGATGACAGCGGATCTCGACATCTACAAGAAACTTGGCGGGTGGTTCGCGACACGCTCTGCCAGATCGACCGTCGAACACGAACTCAACGAACACAAGATCAAAGGATCAGCCGATCGTTATCTGAAAGAATTGCAAGAGGCGGCCGCATCAGACAAACCGTTCGAACGGCTGGTCGAGATCGCAACACAAGTCCATCGAGCGAAGGGAGAGCACCGGCTCCGTTACGACGAACTCTATCAGGATCGCCTTCGCGTTCTCGACGAGGCCGTGCGGGACAATCCCAAGAATCCCGATACACTCGTAGCCCTCGCGACCTATCTGGTCGAGGAGGCCGACATCCGCGGCGAAAAAGTGGAGCCTCGCCGCGCGCTCGAACCCTATCGATTCCAAGTTTCGCGCAATCAAGAACTGCAACGAGCCATCCGCATCGCCGATCAGGCGCTGGGACTCGATCCCAAGCATGTCGGCGCCATCATGCAGAAGGCGATCGCCCTCACGGGGTTGGGTGATCTCGGCCAGGCGGACCACCTGGCGGATCAGGCTTTGACCCTGTCCGGGAATCATGCAGATGCCCTGGCGCTCTACGCCAGGTTCCGCGCCATGCGGGCGAATCACATGTCGAATGAAGCCTGGAACCTGCGACAGGAGCGCTGTACCAGTTCAACGCACCAGGAAACCCGAGACAGCATCGTTTATGATGTGACGATCACCACATGCGTCCCACCGTCGCAGGCCGACCTCCAGCGCGCCGCCCAACTCGATGCCCTGGCAGCCGAACTGCGTCGTCGAGCGAGGGCCGCCATGGAGAAGGCCGTCGGTGTGACCAAGGGAACGGTCGAGGGATGGCTCCTGCAGGCCGATTTGGCCTTGTGGGACGGAAAGATCGACCAAGCGCAAGCCGCGTTCGAACAGGCGGTGAAGCTCAATCCAAAGTCGCTGGCGGCGCAACAGCGGTTGGTTCAGCACTACGCCCAGACGGGACAACAGGTGAAAGCCGAAGAACAGCAATTGGTCTTCACCGGTCTCTTCCAGACGACGGCCGCGCCGTTATTGAGACTGACATGGAAAAACGCAGAAAGAACCGCCTGGCAGGCCGCCAGGGGATATCTTGTCCGGGCCTGGCAGATCGATCCTCAAGACGCCCGTATCGCCGCCTACTCGGGGGTGGTTGCCGAGGCATCGGGCCAGGCGGAGGAAGCGGCAGCCGACTATCGAATGGCCCTCGCGCTCGAAGAAGCGCGCTTGCAATTGGATGAGCAAAAATCCGAGACCGGCCGGGCGCTCGGTCGCGATGCGATGGAATTCGGCCTGGCAACGCAAGCGCGCTTTCACCTTGCCAAACCTCTTCAGAAAAATGGAACCTTTCCGGAGGCGCTCGCCCATTATCAAGCCGTACTCGACTACGAGAAGCGAATGCGCCTCGGATTCGAATCGCGTGAAATGTTTACGGCGCTCTGGCCGGACCAGCAACCGGAAGGGGGCGCATTGGTCGTCGGACCGAACAACGCCGCGACGTTGATTGCCGATGCTCACCTGCAAACCGGAAAGATCCTCTCGGCCATGGGCAAGCACGATGACTCCATCGAACATTTTCGAGCCGCCGCCATGCTCGGCCCCCTCAAGATGGCCGGCATGCCGCAAATCGGCGACGGATACGGCAATACCAACTTCGGTGGAGTCGCCGGAGTCCCAGCCAAGGAAGCGCAGATCCTGCTCGCCAAGGAATTGATCGCCAAGGGCGATGCCGAGGGCGCGCAAGCCGTGTTGTTTGAGGCGGGAAACGGCGTGCCCGATCACCTGCGTCAGCAGATCAACGACATCAACATGGCGATACTTCGCCTGCCCCCACGCCCCTCTCACGACTCTTACGCCGACTCGGAGGAAGAAAAGACCCGCCTCGCAGAGCTTCGGACGAGGCAGGAGCAGCAAGTTCGCGAGCAAGCAGAGCGACATGCCGCACGGCAGGCGCAGCGTGAACGCAATCTTGCCCGCCGCACGTTGACGGGCCTGCCTCTTCTTGCGACGGTTGTCCCAAGTCTGGTCGGGCGATGGGAAATGATTCCGGACAATCCCTCGACCCCGAAACGACTGCTGACCATCGGGCCTGATTCTCGTTACACGCTGGTTGCCTCCAACGACAACTCAACGATCCGCGGAACGGCATACCTCCAGAACAAGCAACGAGGGGGGAGGCGCGGTAAGTCGGAGCCGTCAAGCGGACAGATCATGCTCTACGACGACCAGTCGGGACAGGTCGGCTCGATGTGGTTCGAGATGACCGGTGACGATGTCATGCAACTGACCGGTGCAAGCGGCACCAAGTATGCCACGAAGCGGCAACGATAAATCCATGTTGCACCTCGTAGAGGGGTCAGGTCTTGCAATCCAACACCGATCCCACCGGTGAATCCAGCTTCTTTTAGCACGGCCATTTACACATTCACCGCTTCGTGCAGACTCTGCGAAGGCTAGGAATCGCCCCGTCGGCCAATCTTTGATGTAATGAGCATGCCTGCGTGGAGGGCTCCATGGCCCAAGACCTCGCCGCTTCGACAGCTTGCGCTCTTTCGTCGGCAGGGCGCCCAGAGCTAATGGCTCAGGCGAGCGAGACACTCGACCAGCGAGATCATCTCGCTTCCGGCGTGAGACTTGAGCGCGAGCAGGTGGCGGTCTCCCGACACAACCAGATCCGCTTGTGCGGCGATCGCGCATTCCAGAATCCTGCTGTCGGCTTCGTCTTGCAACACGTGGAGCGACGGGCGTGGGCGCAGGACGGTCGCCGTCTGACTGATCTCCTGAATGGCATCCCTCACCTCGGCCTCAGCCCATTCGAATTTGGTCTGTAGCACCCTCGCCGTTTCTGTCAGGATGGCGACGGAGGTGAAGAGTTGAGACGCGCCACGGATCGCCGCAAGGTACGCTTCCTCAGCTCGTCCGCCAGGAATGGCGAGGGAAGAGACGTAGATGTTGGTGTCGAAGACGACGCGCACAATCACCGGCCTTCAAACACCAATTTCTCGACGTCGGCTTCCGTAAGGAGGCCTTGCTTACGGGCTTTCTTCACCCCATAACGCTGGAGCTCAAAAACTCGTTCTTCTCGACGAGGACGTTCGTAGCTCGTCAGCATATCTCGAAATAACTGACTCTTGTTCTTGGCTTCCGCCTTGGCCAGTTTCTCGAAACTCTCTGCGAGATTCGAGGGGAGGGACACCGTGATGGGGACACGAGGCTTGTTTTTCATCGGCCAACTCCTGGATGACGAAAGAATACATGGGCGTCGGCAAGAGGTCACCTCGGTGGAGGCTTGGCTGAACCCTCACGGCTTGCTGCACGACCTCAATGGATTTCCTGCGAAACCCCGGCGGAAGATCTCATCCGCGAGCGGGCCGAATTCCGAGCGTCGGAGAATCACGGACATCAGGGACTACGGACTGTCGTGTGGCAGGTCGGAGGGAATCGTAAGTCCACAGAGCGTTGCGATATCGAGCGCCGGCGCCGTCGTTGACGAGGCGGAATCGCTTGCCCTGTCGAATGCCGTAGACGCTGATGAGATTGACTGCGCTCGAACAGCCCACGTGCTAGGAAATCAGATGTTCCGAGCCCACTGGAGATGTACAATTCCGCTGGCGCAGGGGAGAGTGGCTTCGCCTAAATAGCCCGCGGTACACGTCAAGCGAGAGTTGGTGCCGAAGCCGGGATTTGAACCCGGACACCCCGGAGGGCGCTAGACCCTGAATCTAGTGCGTCTGCCAGTTCCGCCACTTCGGCCCCATGTGGATGCTGAAATAATCCTGCAACTGCGTTCTCGTTTCGCTCAAGGGTTCGACGTACGGAGAAGAGTACGCCTCACCCTGTCGCTCACTCGGGCCTTGTTGCAGGCTTATTTGAGCATCCACTAGGAATTTCCTGCCTCCACCACGCTCCCAGTTGGCTCATCCTTGCCTCACCACAACGTACCAACCCCCAGTACGCCTCGTGGCCTGCGCTCCCGGCGGCCTTGTTGGAAGCCATTTTTAGCAGCCTCAGGATTTCCTTATCACTTCTTTCGTTCTCGTCTCGCTCGCTGCGGCCTTGTTCTAGGCTTATTGAGCATCACGAGCACCACCCTCTGTATTCCTTGCGGCTCCGCTCCACCCCAGTTTGAACAACCTGTTCGGAAGCAATGCGTCGTTCTCGTAATGCCGACCGCGATCCGATAATGCGGCCTGATTATGGCGAAGGGTCGGAGGTTCCGTCAAGGTGACGCGGCCACTGCCCTCGCCTTCATGATCATGACCCAACCGGCAAGCCGCTGGATCGATCCGACCTGTTGAGCGGCGCCTCACGACTGAGATCCCAAGTGCCGGTGAGAACAAAGTCGCGGGGATCGCCGCTGAGCACGATGCGTTCGCGTGTGATCGCCGCAGCTCCCAATACATGCGCCGCCGGAATGTGCGGGACTTCATCGACGACCAGCACATCGAATCGCACCCGTGCAAACAGGGGATCGGCCAGGACGCGACCCGCGGTCGTGGCCACGATCCGCTTATTCTGAACAAAGGCCTGCCGGTTCGTGCCTTCTTCGGCCGCGAGCAGCTCCCGGATCTTTTTGGTACCGCCCAGCCGGACGACCTCCTCCTTCAGTTCCTCATATTCCGGACGCATCTCGCGCGGTACCGCCGCCTCCGGCACCAACTCGTCGATGCGCGCCTTGGCGATATCCAATTCCTTCATCAATCCCTGGATCTGCCCATTGTAAAGCCGGCGGTATTCGCCCAGCGACTCGACGTTCTTGCCGACCGATTGCATCGCCAGACGTTTCCAAATCGGCAAGCCCTCATACTGGCTGACGATCTGATCGATTTCAGTCACCTTGGTTCGGCACTCCGTCAACTGCGTCAGCAAGCGCCATTCGAGCAACCGGACCTCGTCCAACTCCTGCTGCTTCTGTGCCTTATAGGCCAGGATCGGCGTCAGTTCTCGGAACCGCTCATACTTGCGCCGCAGGGCCGCCTTGTCCGCCCGGGACTTGGCAAAAAACTGATGCATCTGCGCTTCGAACCCCAGCTCCGCCATAAGGATGCCCTGCCGTTCTCGCTCGATCGCCACCTCATACCGGGTCAGATAGGTCTTGTAGGTCAGACCCGACGCCTTGAGGCTCTTGGCCAGGCTTGCGGTCATGTCATCGGACATCCGATGGTCGGGGCTGATCAACAGCACGCGCTTATTGGCCCGCACCAGCTCGACCAGCAGGGTCGCCAGGCGGCTGCGCCGTTCCGCCAGATGGTCCGCCCAAACGGTCGTCAGCACAGAGGTTCCGGCTGCTCTCAGGTTTTGGGCCGCCTGTGCAGGATCACCCTCCAGCAGGCCGGTCAACCGTTCAGCCGGCCCGAGCGTATAGGCAGAAGCTTTGGCCACGATGTCGGAAAGCCGCTGCGCCGCGGCATCGACAAAGGCCGTGGTGTCGGGCACGATGGTCGCCGAGGCCTGCTGGGCGCCGAGATCATCCACGATCTGGATCAGGGCCTGCGAGCCCTCCTGCCCGAGGACCACCCCTTCCGTCGGCTCCATGCCTTCAGGCAAGACGATTGTCACAGGCACGTCATCAAGCAACACACCTCCCGGCGCCAGGTCCGCTCGATACAGATGCAGAGTCCCAACCGTGGCCTGCCGGTTGAGCTGTCTCGCCTCGACCGGAGCATCGAACCGGACCGCGTCCGGTGAATGGCGCCAGGCCTTCAACTGGGTAGCGCAGTGGTCAAGAGCAGAGAGAATCGACATGACCGAGATTCAACTGACAACGAATACGGAAGTGAAACCACTCGTGTCCTTCGTGAACTGAGTACAATACTGAATTGTCCCTCCACACGTCCAGCCGTCGCCGGACCGCGCTCGCCCATCCTCGCGATACCAGGTGCATTGGGCTATTGATCACTCGGCAGTCGGTCGGAGGGCCCTGCCCCTCCGACCGATCCTCGTCATCTCGTTGACTTTGGGAGGCTTGGACCTGTATTGTGAACGGTCTTTTCACCAGTTAAGGAGCGGGTGCTATGAAGGTTATCTTGCAAGAAACACTGGAAGGCATTGGCAATCTCGGCGACGTCCTGGATGTATCCGACGGGTTTGCGCGCAATTTCCTGTTGCCACGCCGCAAGGCGGTGGAGGCGAGCACCAGGAACGTGAAGGAGTTCGAGCACGCCAAGCGGGTCGCGGCCGAACGGGCCCAGAAGGAGCGGTTAGAGATCGAAGCCCACGCCAAGAAGATTTCGGCGGTGTCGCTGACGATCCCGGTCCAGGTCGGCAAGGACGACAAGCTGTTTGGATCGGTCACCAACAAAGACATTGCCGATGGATTGACCGCCCATGGCTTTACGGTCGATCGCCGGAAGGTTCAATTGGCCCACCCCATTAAGGAATTGGGCACGCATACGGTGGCAATCAAGTTGCCTCGGGAGGTGACGGCCACCGTCGCCGTGCACGTCGTGAGAAACCAAGAAGAGACCGAACCCGAGGTCGCCCCGGCGGCGTCCTAAGATCCGAGCCAGGACGAAAACAGTCGAACCACCGCCAACTCCTACGATTCAACTACAGAGGCCAGGTATGAGTGACGCGATAGGATCTCTGGAGGCGCTGAAAGCGACCGATCTCGACGTCTATGAGGCGATTCAGGCGGAAGAGCATCGCCAGCGCGAGAAGCTCCTGCTGATCGCCTCGGAAAACTTCGCCAGCCCCGCCGTGCTGGCCGCCCAAGGCTGCGTGATGACGAACAAGTATGCCGAGGGCTATCCAGGCAAGCGGTACTACGGGGGTTGTCAGCACGTCGATACGGTGGAGACGCTTGCGATTGAGCGCGCCAAGCAGATTTTCGGCGCAGAACATGTCAACGTCCAGGCACACTCTGGCTCTCAGGCCAACATGGCCGCCTACCTGGCCGTTCTCAAGCCGGGGGACGCGATCCTCGGGATGGATCTCGCGCAGGGTGGACACCTGACCCACGGCAGCAAGGTGAACTTTTCCGGCATCCTCTTCCAGGCCTTCTCCTACGGGGTCGATCGCCAAACCGAACAGATCGATTACGACGTCGTTCAGAAGCGGGCTGAGGAATGCCGGCCCAAGATGATCGTGGTCGGCGCCAGCGCCTATTCACGCATCATTGATTTTCCACGCTTCCAGCAGATCGCCAAATCCGTCGGCGCCTATCTGTTGGTGGACATCGCGCACATCGCCGGCTTGATCGCGGCCGGGCTTCATCCGAATCCCATACCCTACGCCGATTTCGTGACGACCACCACACATAAAACCCTGCGCGGCCCACGGGCTGGGATGATTATGTGTAAAGCCGAGCACGCCAAGGCGATCGACAAGATCGTCTTTCCGGGACTCCAAGGCGGCCCGTTGATGCACGTGATCGCCGCCAAGGCCGTGGCCCTCAAGGAAGCGCTGTCCCCATCTTTCAAGGCCTATCAGCAGCAGGTGATCGCCAACGCCAAGGCGCTCGCGGAGGGCTTGCTCGCCCGCGGCTATAAGGTCGTGTCGGGTGGGACCGACAACCATTTGATGCTGGTGAATCTGACCAACAAGGGCGTGACCGGCAAGGAGGCCGAAGCGGCCCTGGATGCCGCCGGCATCATCGTCAACAAGAACGCCGTGCCCTATGACGAAAAGCCGCCGGCCACGGCGAGCGGCATCCGCCTCGGGACGCCGACGGTCTCGACCAGGGGCATGCGGGAATCCGACATGCGCCAGATCGTGGACTTCATCGATCGCGTGATCCAACGGCCGCAGGACCAGGCCCTGCAGCAGCAGATTCGCGCGGAGGCCAAATCGCTCTGCACGAAGTTTCCGATCTTCCATCAGTATTGACGCGCATTATTCATGAACGCTTCTACTGCAACCGCGTATTCGCTGCTACGACCGGCCTGCACGCGCCCATTGCGGCGTACAGGCTGGCGGGCTCGCCGCTCAGACCCTCGACGTACTGGTTCAAGTACGCCTTGTATCTTGGAATTGTGGTACATGAGACATACGGAATGTGACAGATCGATACGCCTCCGGTCCGAAGAGACCGCGGCCGAGCCGGGTCGTCACATTCCCTATTCCATAAGCCCG
>JANRMO010000013.1:0-107181 GCA_040981105.1 Nitrospiraceae bacterium | reverse complement strand
CCGGCTATGTCGGCTATGAAGAAGGTGGCCAACTGACGGAGGCGGTCCGGCGGCGGCCTTACTCCGTCATCCTGTTCGACGAAGTGGAAAAGGCACATGCCGACGTCTTCAATATGCTTCTGCAAGTCCTGGACGACGGCCGTCTCACCGATTCACAAGGCCGAACGGTGGATTTCAAGAATACGGTGCTGATCATGACCTCCAATATCGGCAGCCAGCACATTCTGGAGGCGCAGCAGTTGCGGAGATCCTATGAGGACATTCGGAACATGGTGCTCCGAGACCTTCGCCAGCATTTTCGTCCGGAATTCCTGAATCGCGTGGACGAAACGGTCGTGTTCCATCCCCTCACCGAGCAGGACCTGGGCCGTATCGTCGAGATTCAGTTGGGACGACTCCGGGAACGGTTGGCGGAGCGGCGGATCACGCTCACTCTGACCCCGGCGGCTCGGACGCAAATTGCCGCTTTGGGCTATGACCCGGTTTACGGCGCGCGCCCTCTCAAACGATTGATCCAACAGGAGGTCGAGACGCCCATGGCACGGCAGTTGGTGAAGGGAGAAATGAGGGACGGCGACAGCGCCGTAATCGACGTCAAGGACGATCGGATCGTCGTCACTCCGGTCGTGGAGTCGAAACCCTAACCAGGCCGTACCCCGCGCGACCGTCCGCCCCGACCTGCCAGGCAGTCAACCGATCGAGGCTGCGCCGCCTTTCGCGTCGGTATCTCCGTCGCTCAGCCGATGTTTGTCGATGCGACACTCCGTCGGGGAAATCTCACACAGGTGTCCCTTGATGGTCCAGAACGAGCCTTTCTTGATCGCGACGCGATCCGGCGGTCGGTATTCCAGGTGCAGGACCACTTTGCCCGACTCGATTTCTTTGAGTTCAACCGTGTTCGGCGCCTTGTTCAGTTCGTATGCCCGCCGCTCATTGAACGCAAGAGAACTGTCCACAATCTTGGCGATCATGCGGCCGGGCTGATCGAATAGGGCGAAATTCACGAGCAGAGTTCCGGTCGACGGTTTTACTCCAAGTTGCACCAGTGGCACCCCCTCCATTTCGATCACCCCGTTAGAATTCCGAAAGACGTTCGAGCCAATTTCAATGTCCATGCACCCCTCCGCTGTCTGTCGATCGAATAGCTATCGCCGAATAACGTTCGTCATCCCACAGCAGGCTTCCGAGGAAGACGATCACTCCCCTACTCACGCTTTTTTGATCCGGTTCAGGATCAGGGCAATGCAGCCTCCCATCAGCCCGCCGCCTGTTACGGCCGTCAAAATCTCAAGAAACTTCGCCTCCCAGACCGACCCTTGGGCCTGCATCACTTCCCGGATGCCGCCTTGCAGCATGATGACCGCCAAGGCCATTGTCGCTCCGATCAGAAACCACCACAGAAATGTTCTTAGCGGCTGCATCAGCAACGCCTATCCTTCGACCTTTCGATCAAGTGAACGGTACTGCACCGCTTCGGCCACATGCGCCGCTGCAATGAGTTCAGTTCCGGCCAGATCCGCGATGGTTCTCGCTACGCGCAGAATACGCCCATAGGCCCGGGCGGACAAGCCAAGTCTGGCCATCGCCTGTTCGATCAAGCTGTGCGCCTCCTCATTCAACGCACAATACTTGGAGAGCTGCTTCGGCTTCAACTGGGTATTGGTGAGCCAGCCTTCTTTGCGATAGCGAGCCCGCTGCCGGGCGCGGGCCTCCACAACTCGGGCTCGAATCGAGACGGAACTCTCAGCCACAGGCCCATTTCGGCCGAGGTCTTGGATCGACACAGGCGGGACCTCGATGTGTAGGTCCAGACGATCGTGCAATGGTCCGGACAGCCGTCCTCGGTATCGACGAATCTGGTATGGCGTGCAGAGGCATTCCCGCGAGCGATCTCCGTAATAGCCGCAGGGACAGGGATTCATCGCGGCGATCAACATCACGCGGGCCGGATAACGGACCGAGGCATTCGCTCGAGTCAGCAACAGCACGCCCTCTTCGAGCGGCTGCCGCAATCCATCGAGGACATGCCGTTTGAACTCCAACACTTCGTCCAGAAACAACACGCCTTGATGGGCAAGCGAGATCTCGCCGGGCCGAGGGATCACGCCTCCGCCGATCAGCCCAGCGTCCGAGATGCTATGGTGAGGGGCCCGAAACGGTCTGGCCGTGATGAGCGGTGCCTGACCGTCGAGCAGAGCCGCGCAACTATAGATCCTGGTCGTCTCCAACGCCTCATCCAACTCAAACGGCGGTAGAATGCCCGAGACGCGCCGGGCCAGCATGGTCTTACCCGATCCCGGCGGGCCGACCATGAGCACATTGTGCCCGCCGGCCGCGGCGATTTCGAGAGCTCGTTTGGCATGGCCCTGTCCTTTCACGTCGGCGAAATCGTCGTAGTCCTGGTCCGATCCGGTCAGATAGGATTCCCGATCGACGATGGTCGGTTGGATGTCTCGCTGTCCCTGCAACCAGGCCACGACCTCCGGCAGAGTCCGTACCGATACGACACGGGTGCCCTCGATCATCGCGGCTTCCACGGCATTGTCGGCCGGGACGATCAGCGTCCGTGTCGGTCCGACCGCAATGCTCATGGCCAGCGCGCCCGGCACCGGTTTGACCTGGCCGTCAAGCGAGAGTTCGCCGATGAACACCTTGTCCGCCACCGCCTCGCGTGAAACAATCTCTTCGGCCACCAACAAGCCGATCGCGATGGCGAGATCCAGGCCTGAGCCTTCCTTCCTCAAGTCGGCCGGCGCAAGGTTGACCGTGATTCTCTTGATGGGAAACGAAAACCCTGTGTTCTTCAGCGCGGCACGGACTCGGTCTCGGCTTTCCTTTACCGTGACGTCCGGAAGGCCGACGACGGAAAATTGGGGCAGTCCGCCGCCTATGTCCACCTCCACTTCGATCAGATGGGCGTCCATCCCGACGACCGTGCTGCTGAGGACTTTCGAAAGCATGCCGCTGTCGTGGGATGATGGAGGTGGTCATGGATCAACCCGTTGACAAGGGGTTGATCCGGTATTCCTCGTAAGCAGCAGAATTATAGGGACGGGACCCGTTGGTTTTCAACAATGGCTCCTCAATTGAATCTTTGAGTATAATGAGGCCGCCGCTGAAGATCGGACTGGCGACACACGACTGAGAGAGTCCGTCCCACCATGGCACGTATGCGGATCCTATCGATTGCCCCCTCTCCTCGATGGACGATCCGTGTCTGGTCCAACCGGCTTTCCCGGACCCTTGCCTGCTCCCTCACCATTGCTTCACTCTGGCTTGTCTCTGACTCGGCCGTACGAGCAGAGATTCCCGTGCGAGACTCTGGCACCTGGACTTCCGCGACGCCCGCCCCGACGAGACGAACCGAGGTCGCAGCCGCAACGTTGGACGGTCGAATCTATATTGTGGGAGGTTTCGAGGCTCCGGCGCTCGGCAACTTATTGAATTTGAGCGTCAGTGACAAGGTCGAGGTCTATAGTCCGCAGGACGATCGATGGACAACCGTGGCATCACTGCCGGTCGGGTTGCACCATGCCGGGCTGGCTGCCGTTGGTCGACAGTTGTATCTTGTCGGTGGCTATACGCGCTCGGGCTTGTCCGTCTGGAAACCGGTGGCGTCCCTCTACCGGTACGATCCCGAGACAGACCGCTGGTCTGAAGGCACACCAATGTCCACTCCCCGTGGCGCTCTCGCCTTGGCCGTCGTCAATGGGCGCATCCTGGCGATCGGCGGCTACAATGGTGACACGAACCTTGCCGCGGTCGAAGAATATGATCCACAGACCGATCGCTGGACTTCGAAAGCCTCCCTCCCTGCTCCACGCGATCACCTGGCCGCCGCCGCCGACGGTCGCTACATCTATGCCATCGGCGGCCGTCTGAAAGGCAGTTACAGTCAGAACGTAGGCCTGGTCCACCAATACGACCCAGAATCGGATCGCTGGACCCAACGTGCGAACCTCCCGACCGCTCGGAGCGGCATCAGCGCGACGGTTTTGGCCGGGCGGATTTATGTGTTCGGAGGCGAAGCTCCGAATGGAACCTTTGCAACCACAGAATGCTATATGCCGGACTCCGACAGCTGGCAGACGATGGCCACGATGCCCACCGGACGTCACGGATTGGCCTCTGCCGCCGTGGGAAACCGAATATTTGTGATCGCGGGGGGACCAGAGCCAGGCGGGTCCTTTAGCAATGCCAACGAGGTGTTCGCGCCGCCATCCGATAGCCCCGCTACCAACACCGGTCAGAAGGCGACGCCCGCTCACATCGGCAGCGTCATGGCGGTGTTGGCCACCCTTGGTGATGCCGGTGTGCTGCCGCCGGAGGGAACCGGAGAGGCCAACCGTATCATCAAGAGCCTGATCCAGTTTCAAGCTGCCATGATGAAGAGTACCGATTTGCAGGTGCAGACCTTCTTCGAAAAGGCCGTCGAACGTCAGTTCGGTCCCGAGGGCCGCCCGCGGTTGGACATGGCCCGCCGGAAGGGTTGGACTTCGGAGGTGCTGGAGGCCGTCGCCGAGTTCGCGGATGGACCGGTTCAATGGGATCAGGCCGGACTGGACGAGGGGTGGCGTGCCTACAACGTGACCCAATCGGACTTGCAGTTCCTCGCGACTCTGTTCATAGATGCCCGAGCGCGATTCTCGTCGAACCAGCAAAATATTCACGAGGTATTTGCGTCCAAACGCCAATCCATGCCGGGAGCGAGCCAGAGTGGACGGTTCCCGGACAACACCATGTAATCGCTGAGAATCGAAAGGAGGAGCCAATGGCTACACGGGCTTATGTGCTGATCAAGGTGCGTGCGGGAAAGACCAAAGCGGTCGTCGAGGCATTACGAAAACTGCCCGGTATCGAGCAAGTCCATCCTTGTTTCGGACAACCCGACATCTTCAGTTTCGTCAGCGTGACCGACGAACGGGCTCTGTCAGAGGTCGTGATCACCAGAATTCATACCATCGAAGGAGTGGAGGAGACCGATACGCATATCGTGGCCGACACCTAACGGCTCCTCCGTTAGGACTCCGTCGCGTGACGGAACTGGACTTGAGCTATCCGATAACAGGATTCGACGAGCCTGAGCGCTTCCAGGCCGTCCTGCCCAGGAATAGGCATCGGTCTATTGTGGACGACGGCCTGCACAAATGCCGAGAGAACCGATGTGATCGTCGGTCGCTCCGGTTCCTGCCATGCAACCGAAGCCTGTTCGCCCCGTCGATGGATCAGGCCATGATTGACCCAATCGGCGGACAACACGTCGCGCGATCCGGAGGCCGAGACTGTTCCGATTCGTTCCGATTGTGACCAGGCAACCAACAGATTGATGCTTATGCCATCGATAGTCGACAGTCGTATGTCGGCCCTGGTGTCAAATCCGGCCGGCGGCAATCGATCCACGATGCAGGCCTCGACACGTGGAGCGGAATCGGTTAGATATCGCGCCAGGTCCAGCAGATGGATGCCTAGATCCAGGAGCACGCCTCTCCCTCCAAATCCCGGATTGTCGCGGGGGCGTGGTCTTGCCGGTACCGTGAGGGTCATGGTGAGGGAATCGATGGCCTCACACTCGGCCAGACGCGAACGGAACGTGTCCAGTGCACGATTGAACCGAAGAGTCTGGGCGACCATCAACGGGATGCCGGCCTTGTCGGCGATGCGCACCATCTCCGCGCCATCCGATTCGGTCGTGGCCAGAGGCTTTTCCACCAAGAGCGGTTTGCCCGCGGCGACGGCGGCCCGGCAGATCAAGGGAGACAGTTGCGGCGGTGCGGCAGAAACCACCACGTCGACCGAGGGATGTTGCACCAGATCTGTCACCTGTTCGATCACGGTGACGGGATAGGGAACCGGAAGTGGGAACCCTTGGTTCGGATTCTTGCGACAGACGGCGATCAAACGGACGCCCGGTACATCCGCCAACAGATGGCGCGCATAGCGTAACCCCTGCCGCCCCAGTCCGATCAGTCCGATTCCTACCGGTGATTGTTTCATCGAAATCCTTCGCAGGTCGGACACGGTCCTACCTCAACCGCTCCCTCGTCGGTTGCGCGCTGACCAAGCTCGCCATCGGCTTGGGACGGCTTCCGGGATGACGGGCGCTTCAGCCCGCAAGCCATCCGTTGACACCCTTCGAATCAGGTCTTTATAGTATCAAAGGCCGCGCGGAAACCCGAAGAGGCGGATGACAATTTCAAGAACCCATCGGATGAAACACGCAAGGATCAACGCATGACCGCTCATGTCTCGCCATTTACCCCTCAGCAAGTTGGCACAGGGGCCATACGTTTTCCAAGCGGAGCCACGATTCCGACTTCTGCCGATGCGGCCGTGGATCCGTATTTTAAAACTCGAGTTCCTAAAGACATCCAGGTCGAGGCGATCTACTACTGGCCGCAAGACAAGGGAGTGTATCCGGGCATTGTGCTGTTGCATGAATGGTGGGGATTGACCAGTCAGATTAAGGATGTTGCGCTTCGGCTTGCTTGTGAAGGGTACGGCGTACTTATTCCCAACTTGTACACCAGGGTGGGCGGTATGGTCACAGCCAGTGCGGAGATCGCAGAGGCCTTAATGGGCCGGTTGAATGAAGCCGCGGTGTTACAGGATATTAATTCCTGTTGCGAGTACCTCAATACGCGGGAATTCCTGAAGCGAAACATCCATGCCGTTATCGGATTTGGCATGGGAGGCTCGCTGGCGATTCATTTTGCCTGTCAACGCAAGCGGCTGCGTGCAGCAGTGGCCTATTACGGACTTCTCCGAGATCGACAGGACCGCATCTCCGAGCTCTACTGTCCGTTGCTCTATCACCAAGCAGAGGCCGATCCGCTGGTGTCGGCTGATGAGGTAGAACAGCTCCGGCGCACCGCTGCCTCTCAGGGCAAGCCGGTCGAGATCAAGCGCTACCAGGGAACCTCCCACGGATTCAGCAACGAGATGCGGAAAGACGCCTACCATTCCGAGGCTTCTCAGCAAGCCTGGGATGCCACGCTTGCCTTTCTGGCCGAACATCTCCGAGGCTGAACCATCCAATCCAATCGCGATCGTTCGGTAGCTAGGGAGCTGCCGGTGCTCGACCTTGCGAGGCGCCCGAGGTTGTTGGACAATTAATAGCGGGTAGACAACCGAGCCAAGCCAGGCGTGGGCCAAAATCGGAAATGGATCAGCAATCCTCCTGTGTCGTCGGATCGAAATCTCATCCCGGCATCCATTGAACAGGATACCCGCTCGGAAAGCGAACGAGCATGAGTCGGCATCATTTCCAATCCGCCTTCCTGGCTCTGTGTGTCGTTGGGATCCTGTCCGCATGGAGTTCGCACCGGCTCGACGCAGGCCAACCGGTGCAGTCTCCTGAATCTCAATCATCGCTCCCTGATTTCCAGGGACTCTTCCACGAGATCGACAGTTCGTTGGCCGCTCTGACATCGCCGCAGGACATGGGCAAGGTCTTCGTCTCTCTTTTGGCGTCTCGGCTCGGATTGAACGATACGACCCTGATTCTGCGATCCGGCGAGCGAGCGTTACCCCCGACAGCCGGCCTATCGTACAGAGACGTGCACACGTCTGTTATTCGCCTAGTCAGTGGACTGAATCGCTGGCGCCTCGCTTTAGGCCTTCGCTCGACGGTCGAGGCGGACCATCAGTCGTCCTGGCATGAATCTCTGGCAACCCTCTTGGATCAGTTTCGTATGCAGGTATCGATTGATAAGAGCGAACCGGGCAAGGAGGCCACGCTTGGGCTGATTGCCCTGACCGACGCAGTGGTCAGCGGAGCCGCACTCCCTCAAGCAGATCATCACCTTCCTCTCTACGACAGCTATCGACAGGCGGTAGAGACCCGGCATCCACTTTTCGTCAATGGGCGACTGGCTTGGCTACCGCTGCTGGAGGAGAAGGGCGCCGAAGCCCTCCGTACCATCCTACTGGACGGAGACCTGGAACCCTCATTTCCAGAGGACGTCCGGACGCACCTGGCCCGCCAGTATTTTGACGATCGGTTGCTCCCCTATCTAGCGGTCCAGCTTGCGAGTAAGGCAGCGGCGGCGGAGCAGGAGGCCTCACTGGCCGTGGTACGCGAGTGGGCTTGGCAAAAGGGGCTTCGTGGGAGATTGCGGGAAACCCTCGGTCTGAAACGACTCTGCGGGACTTGGCAATGGGTGGTACATGACCATCGCAACCATTCCGACAGTAAGACGATCGTCACTTTTGGGCCGACTGGGCCTGATGGATCCGAAACGAACAAACCAGCCGAGGTTGTGGTAATGGGGGATGGCGTCTATTTGCGCTGGGAATACGGCGGCTCACAACAACAGGAAGACAGCCTGTTGTTCGTAGGTGAAGGTCAGAGATTGGAGGGATCTTTTGTAAATACGGCCGGTTCGTGGGGGAACATCACGGGCAAGCGCCTCAAGTCTTGTAAGCCCGAAGGAACCCGATAAGCGGCTGGCGACCCATTGCTTACTCACCCAAGTCATTTATCAGCCGATCGCGTCGAGACCAGGTATCCCAGGCGACGAAGGCCCAGCCGCCGAGAAAACAGATTCCTCCTAAGGGGGTAAGGGCTCCGAGCCACCGGACGCCTGTCAGGGCCAGAGTGAAGAGGCTCCCAGAAAATATGACGATCCCCAAGACAAACAGAATGGCAGCCCGGTTCAGGTGAGCCGACCAGTCCTGCCGACCCAAAATCCCGACGGCCAGGAGTCCGAAGGCGTGATACAGTTGATATCTCACGCCCACTTCAAAGACTTGAAGTGATTCAAGAGGCAGGATTTCCTTCAGAGCATGGGCACCGAAAGCTCCGGCCGCTACTCCCAGGAAGGCCAGGCAAGAGCCAAATGGCAGTGCATATCGTCTCATATCGTCTCACCGTTTCTATCAGGAGGTGCCGGTGGGCATGGCCTGCAGGTCTTCGCCTCTAGTCCAAGCTAGGCTATACTGTCTATCGAGCGAAGGACTGCGAAGTCAATGGCTATCGAATGCCCCCGTTGTCTCCTGAGTCACGAGGATCATACCTTGCGGTGTTCCTGCGGGTATGACCTCACCTTGTTGTTCGGAAAGCACCGCTCGTTCTCGCCCTCCGGTTCCGTTCCCCAAGTGGAGGACAAGAACGAGATGGGACGTGTGCCGTTTCTCATCGGCGTCGTTCTGATCTGGGGACTGTTGGTGGGAGGAGAGTGGTTTCGGGTGACCGGTTCCAACTTCGGTGCGATCGGATTTGATGAAATGCGATCGGTCCTCTTCTGGGCTTCGACCAGCATGGCGGGAGCGGTCGTCGTCGGAATGATCGGGTGGTTTATCGTGTGGGTCTTTCGCTCCTATGAGGGATTGGAACGGCGCCCCAGCGCCAAACGGATGACCTTATTGGTCACGGCGATAGCAGCCTGCGCGATGTTCCTGATCCGATTCTTAAGCCCAACAACCATCGCCGGGTATCTGGTGCCGACCCTTTCCATCATCCTCGTTTCGGTTGTCTTCTACTTAGCCGGTACGAAGCATTGGCTGGGTCGGTGGTAAGCGAGCGGATGGACGGGCTTCGTCCGATGAGCCGCCGGTTCACAGAAAGTGTGGTATGTCCCGTCTCGTCTCCGTGCTTGCTTCGGCTACGACCGTGGAGAGGCGCGTCTAGGCACGCCGGTGTGGACGGGTGAGATGGCAGCCTTCTTGACCATCCTGCACGAGGTTGTGAGATTGTTCGTGATCGCTCGCTAGGCCGGCTTTTACGAGTGATCGAGAGACTTTTCCAACAGTCTGCTAGCATCCAACTGCCGGTCCGGCGCATCATGTTCAAGAAACAAATCGATTTCCGACACCATCCTCGCCATGAAGTACACCTGTCCGTTGAGTTTACGGGTGATCAAGTTTCGGGCAAAGGCCTCATCTCCAACCTCTCCCAATCTGGTTGTTGTGTGAAGGGGCAGACGCGAGTGCCTGTCGGAGCGTTTATCGAGTTGAGGATCGACCTGCCGGACGGACTGGTTCCGATCCTGGTCGATCTCGGGGTGGTTCGGTGGTCGGCGGGGGAGCGGTTCGGAATAGACTTTCTTCAACTGAAGGAATTCGAGGCACGGCGGCTGAAACAATTCCTTACGACCCTTTGAACTCTGTTGCCGAACTCTGCTACGTCCAGAAAGAGATCAGCCAGCGGCCACCGTTCCTCATCTGAACCTCGTGTTCCAAATGAGTCATGCTGCCGCGGACGCGCCGGAAGAGACGGCCTTGGTGAGCCGGGCTTTCTTGAGCGATATCAGACCCCGTTGAATCTCAGTCGGGTACAACGGTCCCGTCTTCTTTTTGGCATAGCGTTTCTCAAACCGCTCGATCAGTTCCAATCCGTCGTTGTATCGGCGTTGACCGATCAATAAATCGACCATCCTCATGAAGGACGGCAGCACATACTGAAGGTCTCGGACCTGCCTGGCATGGTCGATCACATAGCGATAGCCCATCATGGACGTCTCAGGATTGCTCAATTCGTAGGACAACGCTTCCAGCATGTGGACGGAAATGCGATCGGTCTCTGCGCTCACACTCTGTTCCCAAGGTCCGTTGATCAGTCGTACCAATTCCTCATCGCTTATCTTCACGGGCCTGCGCTTGGCCGTTCGGAGACGTTCGACCAGTTGACGGCCTTCAGGCCAGGCACCATAGAGTCCGATCAAGAGGCAGCGGCAACCGCCGGGGTTGGTGCAGTGGCCTTGGGACGGATTGCTCAGCCGTTTCGCGACCATGCTGGGAAGGAAGACCCTGCCATGAAGGTCCTGGCAACCGGTGCAAGTATCGTTGTTGGAAGGAACGACATGAAGGTACATCCGGATACCGGATCGATCAAAGATATCTATGGCCTGAATCCGTCCCTGGAGTACCAGGATCTGGTGATACTCCCAGACCACGAGCAAAGCCAGAAGGCCGGCCAGATACGGGACGATTTCCGGGACAATCAAGGCATCCATCGCCGCTTCACCCGCACACAAATCCCCTCGGATACGTGAGGAAGTATAGCACCAAGACCATTGGGTCTGACTCAAGGGAAGGCGATCAATTCACGAGGATGCGGCAGCGGACTGGCGGCTCACGTCAAGATCGACGGGCCGGTCGAACCTTGACCGATTGAAGCCGCCGGATGAGTGACTGTCTAGGTGGCTTTCAATACGTCCCGGATGGCGTGAAGCAATTCGTCCATCGGGAATGGCTTTTGGAGGACCTTTTGCGCGCCGAACAGCTTGGCCACATCCAGGAAGTTGGTTTTTCCACTGGCGCCGGTCATCGCGATGATCCTGGCGTCTGGATACTCACGGGCGAGGACTAAGGTCGCTTCCAGACCATCGGTGTCGGGCATCAGGATATCGGTGAGCACCACATCCGTGGGGTCCTCTCGATACAACTCCAACGCTTCACGCCCTCCCCGGGCTTCCTTGACTTGATAGCCGGCAGCCTCGAGGTTCAAGCGTAAGGCCGTTCGCACACCTTCATCATCGTCGGTCAACAAGATTGAAAACATCGCATCTCCTTGATCCCCTCCCCCTGCAGTGGTGCCGGAGACCGGGATCGAACCGGTACACCCCTTTCGGGGTGAGGGATTTTAAGTCCCTTGCGTCTGCCTATTCCGCCACTCCGGCGTCAGCTACGCCGTAAGTAAAAATTGTAACATTGACCGCTATTTGAATCAAGGCAAACGGAAGGAATCGTGTCGAGGTCCGAGATGATGAGGCTCGGACCCCGACGAGGAAAGGTTAGAGGCCGGTTATAGACGAGGGTCCGCTTAGGCAGCCTCTCCGATCTTTTGAGCCTGGTGTGTATCTGCCAGAGTCTTACCAACCTCTTGCGCACCGGTCTTGAGCGCCCGCCCGACACGAATGGCCTGGACCTGCGCCCTCTTCGCATACCGTACCACCGTTCGCCTGCTGTCACTGCCCGTCTGGGGAGCCAACAGCAGTCCAGCCCCGACTCCGATCAACGCACCCCCTGCAAACCACCCAGCCAACTTGGCTACTTCGTGACCATTGAAAGACATGGGACGGCCCTCCTTGAAACAACGACAGGGTGAATGATCCGCCTGTGAGAACGAGTATGTTCGGACGCCCGACTCGCTGAGTACTCAACCCGTGAAATCAGCATCATCCATGCCACCGGCTGACGAGGACGACTCGCAAGAATTCAGCGCACTTTGTCGCGGGCGACAGAACGGACGAGCCGGTGGCCGGTGACATTTTCACCACAAGTGTGGCGGCAGGGTTGCAGAAAGTAGACAACCATCTCTGGTCGCGGCTAAGCGGCGCCCGTCGTGCCCGGCCAACGTTGAAAGTCGCTCGGCAATGACCTATGATCTGACAGAGGTTTGGAACCAGCTTCCACAGTTATTCCAGAACACAGCGCTTCATGATCCCGTATCCCAATATCAGTCCGATCATAGTACAAATCGGACCGTTGGCCTTGCGTTGGTATGGACTGATGTACCTCATCGGTCTGACCAGCGCGTACTTTTTCATTCGCAACAGGGTGACGAAACAACGCCTCCCCATGAGCGTGGACCATGTTTATGACATGATCGTATTCGGTGCTCTCGGGGTGTTTCTCGGAGGACGGCTCGGCTATGTGCTTTTTTATAACTTGGCCTATTACCTCCAAAACCCGCTGAAAGTCGTGGCAGTCTGGGAAGGCGGCATGTCGTTCCACGGGGGCTTGATCGGAGTGATCGCGGCGCTGATTCTCTTCAGCTACCGCCGGGGAATCCCCTTCATTACGATCGCCGACCTCGCGGCAGCAGCCACCCCGATTGGACTGGGGTTCGGTCGGTTGGGGAACTTCATTAATGGCGAGCTATTCGGCCGGCCGGCCGACGTCCCCTGGTGCATGGTATTTCCGGCAGGGGGGCCGGAATGCCGGCATCCATCTCAATTGTATGAGGCCGTGCTCGAAGGGGCGCTGCTCTTCACTGTGCTCTGGCTCATCAGCCGGCGTCCAGTTCCTCCCGGAACCCTCTGCGGAAGTTTTCTGGTGGGCTACGGACTTTGTCGGGTAATAGTCGAGTTCTTTCGAGAGCCGGACCCTCAGATGGGGTTCATCTTCGGACAGGTTTCGATGGGGCAGGCGCTCAGCACACCCATGATCCTCGCCGGTATCGGGATCGTTTGGTGGGCATTTTGGCGCCAGGGGCAGAGGCGGCCCCCAGTCGTATCGAGTGGGGGCCGCACGAGAACCAGTAGCTAGGCGCTTCCATGCGGGCGAACATCCCTTACTGCTTTGGTCAAGCAGCGATCATCATCCCTTTGCGCAGAACGATGAACTGAAAGCCCGCAGGCTCTATAGCCAAGACCTGTCGGACCGCGGCTTGATAGACCTGGACCTGCCAGGCATACCGGCGAATCAGCTCCGGCAATTCGTTTTCCTCCACATCGTCGGTTTTGTAATCCGCCACCCAGATCTCGCCGTTCAAGCGATAGATCACGTCGATCGTTCCCGTCATCACCTGCCCGGGTACCCGGTCCTTTTCTGCCGTCTGACTCTGTGCCGCTTTCCAGGGAATCAAAAACGGAACCTCTCGCCCGATCAATTCCGACCTCTGTAGCAGCCGATAGGGCTCGGATCGGCCGTACACATCGAAAATCGCCTCTAGTTCGCTCTGAATCCGCGCTCGATCCGTTTCACAATCCGGCGGAAGCTGGGATCGACAGTGAGTTTCGATAAGACGCGGAAACTCCGCCGGACTCCCGCCATAATCCCATTGTTCAAGCAGTCGGTGGGCCAACACCCCGATCACCTGGCCAATTCGCCGGCTCCGCTCCTTGCCATCTCTTTGGTGTCTCCAGCCTGGATGATCGGACATGGCCTCAACCAAACCTGATGGTGTGACCATGCGGGAGGTTTCTTTGGCCTCGTGCCATCTCGCCGTCCGGCCGGCCCAAATCGAGATCGCAGAGGATTCTGGAGCTGACGGTTTCAGCTCTCCGACCCAACTCGATTGTGAGGGGTGACTCAAGGAAGGAGCCACCACGACCGTCTGACGCATCACCGCATCACCGATCGTGAGTTCTGAAACTCTCTCATCGCCGAATCCGCCTGAAATCGTCTTAGCTAATAGAGCGCACACCGTATCCGGTCCGGACCGGCCGGTGACTCCTCCAGACAGCAAGAGTCGATCCTTTGCCCTGGTCATGCCGACATAGAGCACGCGCCGTTGTTCCGCCTCCTCCCGTGCTCGTTGTTTGGTTTGCACCAGTACACTTCCCAGAGTTTGCGCCCTGCCGTCGGCAAGCCACAACCCATAGAGGCCGCTGGACCAATCATGCCCGATCAAAGCTGAGGAACCCTGTCCTCTCGTGCCTTGATGCAGTCCCGGCAGGATGACAATGGGGAATTCTAATCCCTTCGCCTTGTGGATGGTCAGCACATGCACCGCTTCAAGAGAATCTTCGGCCAGAGCGCCTTCCGATTCCTGCGGCTGGTCCTCAAGACGCCTGATCATTTCTTCGACGAACCCGTTGAGCGTCAGGGATGGACGACCTGACAGGGACTCCGCCATCTGTTGCACCTTCAACAGATTGGCTACGGCCTGCTCCCCGTGGAGGGACGCTGCCGCCAACTCCAGCACGGGAAGGCGGGCGAAGACCCTTTCCAGCCCGTCGGAAAGCGGCAAACGAGGCAGCTCGTAGTGTAACTGTCGCAGCTCGTGATACAAACGTTGAAGGTGACGAGTGCTGCAATCGTGCCATGAGGCCAATCGTTCCGGACGACGATAGTCCATCGCGTGGCGAGAACTGACTTCGAAGAGGTCTCGATCCGACAAGCCGCCCAGGGAGGAACGGAGCACTCCGGCCATGGCAATCGCATCGTTGGGGTTCTCCAACACACGCAAGAGATTCACCAAATCAATGACCTCCTGACGGCGATAGAAATGTTTCTCTCCGTCGGTGACGTAGGCAATCCCTTGCCGGCGGAAGGCATCGAGGTATTCCTGAGCCTGGGTGAGCTTGCGGAAGAGTATCGCGACGTGTCCCGGCTTGATCGGACCCACCGTCCCCCGTTCGTCCACACACCGTTCGCGCGGCAGGAGTTCCTCGGCGAGCCATTGGGCCAGCGACTCGGCCTCCGCCCTGGTGGCCGAGGCCGAGTCGAAATCGTCCTCGTTTTCGCGATGAGTCACTAGGCGAAGCTCGACACCGGGTCGTCCGACCAATGGAGGGCGGTTGGGTTTGACGTCCAGTCGTACCGGATCCGGCTGGAGATGCCGCTGGGGTATGAAGACTCGGTCGAAGACCTCATTCACGACCGCCAGCACCGAGCCATGGCTGCGAAAATTCGTGGTGAGGTTGTGAATCTCCCCTCCCCACGTCCGCAATTTGTACACTACCCGATCGAACGCCTCGATATCGGCCCGCCGAAAGGCATAGATGGATTGCTTGGGATCACCGACGATGAACAGCTTGCCCGCCTCCAAATCGACTTCCTGCCACGAACGCGCCTGTTGTCCGAGTCGCTCGGACAGATATAAGACCAGCTCATATTGCACCGGATCGGTGTCCTGGAACTCATCGACCAAGAGAGCTCGATATTCGTGTTTGAGTCGCTCTCGGACGCTGGGATGGTCGCGAAGCAGCGCTCGCGCGCGAGCCGTCAACCCGTCGAACGACAGCCAGCCTGACTCCACGAATGACCGGCGGACTTTACTGGCAAACGGCACCAACAACTCCAATACATCTTTGCCCAGGTCTCTATCGACCCTCAGGCAAGCCTGAGCCACCTTGATCAAAGACGACGCGGCGACGAAATCATGCTCACTCCAGCTCTTGGGACAGCCGCCGATCTCACGATCGAGTTGCAACCGTTCCGCCTCACCGAGGCAACGAAGGCCATCGACGCCCTGTGCCAGCAGCAGCGTCAAGAGCGATACGGCAGCCTGGAGCATTTCATCGGTCTTCCGACCCTTCGAGCCTGCTCGGCGAGCAAGAATCTTTTCTCCCGCTAGGACGGAATCCGCCATCCATTGCTTCACAGGTTCCGGCAGCGTAGCGCTGCATACCTGTTTGAGCAGATCATCGAGCGAGATGAGTTCGTTGCAAAGTTCCCGCGCCAACTCTCGTAGCTGATCCACTCGGACCTGTGTCAGCACTCGTTTCCATTGGGGATGTCGTCGACCTTCCGCCCCAAGCTCGCAATCGATCCAGTTTCGCCAACTGGCGGTCAAGTGCTCCTCGAATCGCAGGCCGTCATCCTCTTGGAACTGAGGCGGGACACCGCTTTCAAGTGGATAGAGGCGCAACAGATGAGCGGCAAAACTATGCAAGGTGCCGATCTGCGCTTTCTCCACATCCTGCAGGGCGGCCTCGGCCCGGTGGATGATCTCCTCCGTCGAAAGACCGTACCGGCCACGCAACGAATCCATTTGGCGAACGGCTTCCTCTTGCTCCATATCCGATCGACCGCGTGACTCCTGCGTTGCCACCTCCCGGTTCTTGGATAGGGAAGCCAGGCTGAGCAGCCTTTTACGCAACCGGACTTTCATCTCGGTTGCAGCCTTGTTCGAAAAGGTCAGTGCGGCGACCTTGGTGATAGGGATCGATCCTGGTTCTCTCAGCAGCAGATTGAGGAAGCGGTTCACCAGCAACGTTGTCTTGCCCGTTCCGGCTCCTGCCTCCACGACGATGTTCCGGTCAAAGGTGGTTTCCGCTGCCACGCGAGCGTCCGAATCATGCAAGAGAGGTGGTTCGCTCACTACGGAACCTCTTGTTTCCGTATGATCCGAATAGCCTTCGCCTGATGCGATTGATAGGTACGCGTCCAAGTCGGTCCGTGATGGAGACGGCAGGCAACCGCGAACTCGCAATGGTCACAATAGGACCCTGGCTGAATCACGAATTGCCCCTCGCGGATGCCATGGAGCAGGGTCTGTATCGTCCGTCGTAACATCGGACCGGCAGACGATACCCAGAGGGACGTATCGAAGCGCGAGCGATCGATCCGTGGAGTCCAGCGCGGAGCCAGGAAGACAAATTCGACCAGGTCAGGTCGTAGTGAGCCGGCAACGGTGACATTGGCCGCACCCCGATCCGGAATGGCCATCTGAGCATAGAGAGGCGGCTGCAGGCGGAATCCGCGAAGAGCGGAGGTCGCGAGATCACGATCTTCCTTTTTCTGATTGGCTCCCTGCTTGTATTTGTAATCCACGATGCGGAGGCCGGACGATCCCTTCCGCCTATCCACACGATCTAACCGCCCTCGTACCTTGATCAACGGCAGGTCCGGAGTCTCGCAGGGCGTGAGCCGACCCTCCACATCCAGTTCGAATGCCAGGGGACGGAAGCCGGTTCGGAGACAATCCTCCCTATCGGACAGAACGGCCTCCCTTATCAATTCCACGACGAGATCCCGCGACAGTTCCCAGAGGAGGTGATGTCCGGGCGCCCTCGTCGCAGCATGGTCGGCATAGACTTCATGGACCGCCTGGCGGACCACAAGAAGAAGCGCGTCGCCGGCATCAAAAGTTTCGGGCCACCCTGCCACCGTGAGTCTCTCGTAGCAGCCGCGCAACGCGGCGTGGCACAGCGTACCGATCACCATGGGAGTCGGTTCTTCTTCGCGACTTGGACGCACCGATTGCAACCGCAGAACGTGCCTTCCGAAATATTGGAAGGGACAGCGGGCATAGGATTCCAACGCGCTGGCGGAGAATCCGGCATCGAGAACTTGGTTCCAATATTCGACCAGCGGACCGGTCATGCCATCGTGTTCTCCGACCTGATGAAAAAAGGAATCCACTATGCGCAAGGAGGCATAGCCCTGTTGGAACAGGTCCGCCGGACGTTCCATGGCCCGCAAGAGCCCGGTGGGGTCCTGTTGGCGAAGAATCTGGTAGAGAATCACCTCGTTCAGAGGAAGCAATGAGGTCACGGATGGATGCCGGCTTACGCGCTCCGTGAGCCTTCTGGGAACCGCTTCTTCTGCCTCCGGTGACAGGCGATAGAGTCGGCGCGCCTCTTCGAGAAAGGTGGAGGAGGCAAGGAACCGGCCTTCCGCATCGGCGCGTTGATAGAACAGAGACAGCCGAGAGGTCGCCGCCTGGCAGAGCAGCGCGAAGAGCAGCCGCTCTTCATCATAGCCGGCCAGCTTTTCGTCGATCTTGTATCCTAACGTGGCATCGAGCACTCGGCGGGACCGATCCCGCAGGAACGCGTCCTCTCGGATAATGCGGGGAAACAACTTTTCGTTCAGTCCGATCAGACAAAGCGCCCTGAACGGCAGCCCGCGAGCCGACATGGCATCCAGTACTTGTACACCTTCATGCTTGGCCGCTCCGATCGGGATGGTGCCTCGCTCGAAGGCCTGCTGCAACAGGTCTGTCCATTCCTCCCAACTCCGTTCCACACCGAGACGATCGATTTGACGCAATCGGAGAAACGCCTCCTGGAGGGCCGCCACCACGAAGTCGGCCGGCTCATACTCGGATGTCCCCATTCCGAGTTGCTTGCTGTGATCAGTCAAACCAGGAATGGACAGGTGCCGGGTTACGACCTCGAGAAACCGCTCCGTGAGTTCCTCCACAGGCCCTCGATCCGGCAGCGAACGACAGTCCTCAATCAGACGCGACACTAATCGCCACAAGTGTTGAGACTCACGGCGGCCGACCTTGACCGTTGTGCGATCTCCTCCGATATCCTCGTCGCTGTCCGCGCGCTGGTCCGCTTCATCTTCACCTGGTTTCACCCGTTCCTGGTCGTCCGCTGTTTCATGAGTCGGGATCAGGCGCCGCCACTCCCCTTCACCGCTCGTGATACCCAATTCCTGAACAGCAAGTCGCCAGAGATCCGGTCGCCATTCGAACGGCGTCAAACCCATGCCGTCAGTTCGATAATAGGGTGAGCTCAATACATCCAACAGAGGCGTGGCATGGAAAGCTGCGCTCCGAATCGATGCCAATTGCCACAGTGTTTTGGCCGCAGGCTCGGCAAAGAGCGGTCTGACGGCCGTGGAGGTAAAGGGAATGCGGTAGCGATCGAACATCCTCGCCAACCCCGGTGCATAGGGTTCCAATGTCCGCGCGACCACTCCGATTTCACTGAACCGGTAGCCGTGCGTTTCGACCAGAGTCAGAATCTCCCGGCAGACGGCGGACAGTTCCGCTTCGGGTCCAACGGCGCTGACGATTCGAACCTGACGATCATTTGGACTGTCTCCTGTCTGTCGCACCGTTCCGCGCAGGTTCCCTGCGTCCGGCTCGGCCATCGATACAGTTGAAGCAGCCAGCGGCAAAAGGTGCCTCTCAAAAAACTTCATGGCAAACTTGAAATCAGACTTCTTATCAATTTGAAAATACGCCGTTGTATCAGCCTTCGACAAGATCTGCTCCAGCAACGACAGTTGGACCTGCGAAAGGTCGTAGAAGCCGTAATAAATGACCCGCCTGAGGTTGGTTAGAAATGTGGAATGGGGGATCCAGGGTCGGACATGAGCCGCCAAGTCATCCGGCGAGCCGATGCCAAGGGCCCTACTTCCCTCCTGGACTCCGGCATAGAGCGTAAACAACGCCTCCAGCCAGGGGCCGTCATCCGGATCGAACAACCCTTCTCGAACAGCCCGGATGGCAGCCGCGGGATCGACGGCGGCGTCCTTCATGTCCCGCAGAGTGGCCCAGAGCGCGGCCCAAGTACCGGTGGCGGTCCCAAGACGCTGCAAGGGTTCCATGGCGAAAAACGGTGTCTCCAGCACAAGATGTCGCGCCAATTGCTCGAAACAGAATTCGTCAACCAACACCGAAGGCGCCGTCTCGGAGTCGTCGAGCGTCCGTTCGGCGGTCAGCTTCAGCACCAATTGATGAAAGGTCAAGAAGTGGACATGTAATAGAGGCAGGTGTGCGTCCAGCGCGAACAGTCGTCGCAGGCGATCGATGAGCAATTGCGAGGGAACAATGATGGCGACAGGCGCCAGAGGCTCACCGGCCTTCAGGCAGCGCACCTCATCGACGAGGGCTGATTCAAGGGTGGAATGGAAGGGACCGGTGCAAACGCGGAGCATTTAGCGCGTGGTTTGTGAAGCGTGAAACGACCAAGGTCAGGTTCCAGGCTGTCCACTTACCAGCCACGTCTCACGAGCCTCCAACAACGAAGACTACCCGGTCTCCGGGCCAAGCAGCTCCCCGTTACAATCCACGCAAGCCCAGTCGCCGTCAATGAACGACATAGGATCTCCGCAAATCGGACAATCAGGCGGCGGCCCTTTGTCGATCTGAGGGAGGATCGGCAACTCAATATCGTCTTCTTCGACCATCGCCACTCCTGTTTCCGCGGAACGCCTGAATGGTCCGCGACCGAATTGGGGAGGATTTGGGCTTAAGCCTGACGCTGCTTGATCTTCTGTTCCAGTGCCTTTTCAGCGCTTTGCCGGCTGGGTACGCCGATAAAGGTCAATCGCCCGTCTATGATAGTGGCCGGCACGGCTCTGATGGAATGGCGATCAGCCAGTTCCTGCCCATCCGACGTAGTGATGTCCACCTCGCGGTAGCTGAAGCTATATTTTGCCCTCAATTCCTTCCAGAGGCTCTTGGCCGAGGGGCAGGCGCCGCAAGAGGGAGAGACTAAGAGAGTAATGTTCGGCATATGGCAATCCTTTGATGAACAATGGAGAAAATCTTAACACCAGGGAAAATCCAGGCGCAAGGGCGACGCCGACCCTGGCCGGAGGAAGGGACATGTTTTTCCGGTTCATGACGGGCCCGTGCAGTCGTCGAACTGGAGACAGGAGGTCCTTGGGACGCCGAAACCAATGAGGGGTTCGGGTCAGACTGCCGCCTAGCGGTCGTCCTGGCGGCAACGCGCGAAGGGAAAGTCCCATGAGCAAGCACGGATTCTGGGTGAAATCCGGGAAAGCCGTGGTAGCTGTGCATCGCGAGGAAGTCTCCGTTGTGGGTCTCGAGCCTGCGAAACGGGCGTCGATTCGATTCGTCGCACCGACATTTCATGGGGATGGCTCATTGGGGGATCGAGCATCCTATCGAACTAAACAGGGATTTCCCGGCCTTACAGGTGGAAAATCCATTAGACCACATCTGATGACGGTGGCATTCCGGAGCAGAAGAAGGGCAAAACCGGCGGCAGAAGCGAACTATTCGCAGCGGCAGTTGGCTTTGTAGTCCGTGCAGATCGGTCCGAACGATCGTTCGCAGTCGCAACTGCACTTCGGCGTTTGTCCGGCGGGGCAGGTGATTTTGCAAGTCTGTTTGATGCCCATCCCGCAGGACACGATTTCACAGCCGTTGGAACCTTCGGCCATGAGCAGGGGCGGTTCCGCCGCGCAGACCTTCTCTCCGATCATTCGTTGTCCCGTCTCATCCATCAACGGCAGCGGGGAAGACGGTCCTTCGTTCGCGGCGGATATGCGGCTGTCGCGAACCTGATCTTCATGATGGATCTCGGTTGATGAGGTACCGGTCTCAACCTGCCCTTCGGTCGAGGATGCCCATACCGGAAAAAGAAGCAGTTGGACGGGCGTGAGCAGGAAGAGAGCTAGAAAGGGACGAATGAGCAGGCGGCGCACCTTGCTATGGCTCATGAGGAACCCGTGACGGTGAGTAGCGGGCCCCAGGATAGGTACAGTTCGACATGAAATCAAGCCTCGTTCAACAAGGAATATCAAGGGCGGGATCGCAAAAAAGCGGGCCGATCACCGGAGGACGCATATATTTTGAGGCAGGATCCTGCGCGCCATTGGGCGAGGTCACGGGAGGTCCGCCCGGCATGCCTGGCAGACCCTGTCCGACCGTACCAAACGACTTACGGTCGCTGGAACTCCCGATGGTACCCACCGTGGGACTGGGGGCCGGTTGCACGCCTGTCCCGCTGGGAGTAATCCCGCCGGCGCCGGTGACAACCGGTTGCAAAGCCGGTTGGAGACTCGGTGCCGGTAGGGCCGGTGGTTGAGAAGGAGCGGGAGAAACTTGAGCGCCGCAGGGAATTGCAACCATGAGCAGGCCGATCATGGTGACTATGCGCACCCAGGAAGGACGACTCATGCTTCCTCTCGGTTCCACTCCCATTGTTCGACAATGGGAAAGTGCCATTCCGGCAGCCGACTATGTGACTCCGAGCGTTGAATCTGAGACCGCGCCCCGCGAGGCGCCGGTGAATGGCTTCTCAATACGCAACTGAGGAGAGGGCCAGACTCGATGTCGCGTAGCAATAGTGCCCAGAGCCATCATGCCGACCGAACTACCGGTCCTGCCGACCAATGGAAGGCGAGAGGGTCGGATCGTCAGCGGCGACTCACGGTTCACTCTCTGCCGGTGAGCCTGAAGATCTTGCTTCGGGTCGTCCGCGCCCACCGATTCAACCTCGGTACGATCCAGCGTCATAATGGGTTGAGGGATCGGGCGGTCAGGATGGCAGGCAGTGAGAATGGCACAACCCATGGTCAGGAAGGCGACGTTGAGGATCGGGGCCTTCATAACATCTCCTTATGTTGATATTAAATGAATCCCAATGGTTGAGCCATACCCGCAGCGCATCCTCAGTTAGCCTGAATGGTGACGAACGGTGACGGAGCCTTCTCGTTGGCTTCGGCCAAGGTCAGCATGACGAGGAGGAACGAGAACAATCCCTTCGACGCAAGATCACGATTCTCAATCCAATACCATCGGTCGTTGTAGTATATCTTTGCGAAGGCATCGGTCGGCTTCGCTTCGCCGCTCACGATACGAATCAGCGGCGGAAGACTCTCCACCCCATCGGGCGGAGTGGGAAGATGGGGATACGCGCGCAACTCCCTCTCGTGCTCCGGGGGAACCTCTACGAAAGTGGCCAGCTCGTACAGGATCTGGAATCCCGAGCGCGTATGCAAGGCAATGACATCATCCCGCCCCGCCGGGACCGGGCCATAGACAACCGAAAACTCCGTCTTCTTCGGATCCACACCAAGGAGGCGTTTTACGGTTTCCCGCTCCTTCTGGATCTCCGGTGGAACCTTTTTGGTCGCAAAAAACATCGCCAGCCCTTCACCCTGCTTCTCTTTGTCAGGGCTGGCGTGCCATCCGACCGTGCCGGACTCCTGGATCCGCCGAAGGGACCTGACCACCTGGACGAAGTCCGGATCCTCTAATCGTAATTGCGCCCCGCCTCTGCTGTTGGACAGCCCGTTCACGGACTGCACGGCAGCCATGAACAGCAGATCGATCCGCCACCCGGCTTCGGCCAACTCGAAGAGTCGGATCGGTGGAATGGGCGTCATCAAGGTCCGGATGAATTGGGACCCGGTCAGCGGCGTATAGGTGATGGTGGGCCGATCCGTGTATTGCCCCTGCACGCCCAGATTGAAGAAATTGCTGATGGATGTGCTCGGTACCCTCTCGAGGTTAGGGTAGACCGTGCCGCCGGCCTGTACGGTGCTGACCAACGAATAACTGCTGACGATCTGTCCGACATCGACAAAAATGGGCGTATCCCCGTATCGCATCTTGACGATATTGAGCAGAGTTTGTTGTTTCCAGGAATTCGCCATGGCCTGCGTGAAGTCGAACCGGTCACGGTCGAGCGTCGCTGCGCCGAAGCTCATGCATCCCTGGAGGCTTACAAGGGCTAGGGCCGCAACCAAGACCCGTAACCGATCAGGCCAGCGCATAGGCATGAAGGATCCTCTCATGATCGTTCCCTCCGGTACCTTTCGAGGTCCAAATTCATTTGCTTTGTAAAATTGTGACGTCTGCCAGCTCGGCTCCCCAATCCCAGGCTCCTAATCCAGCCAATCCTTCTCTTTCAGTTTCCTAGGAAGGTATTTCTTCGTGAGGTATTGGAAGTCCTTGTTGGCAAGCGCATCCAGCTCGTATTTGAGCCCGTTGGTAAGCATGCGCTTGATTTCCTGCTGCCAGGTCGACTTCTGAAACCAGGGATAGTTCATCAGCTCGCGCGCTCTGGTTGTATCCTTGTCGTTGAGCTTGATGCCGACGTTACGCGGCAGCTCGTACCGTTCCGGATCGCCGCTGGAGAGACCGATGAACTTGGCTTTCGGAATCGCCATCCGCTGGCTTTCGAAGGCCAGATTGATCGAGCCCTGTTTGATCACCGAATAGATGTAGTAGCCCCACGGGTCGTTATCGACCAACACATAGACCGGAAGTCGGTGCTCTTCGTGGAGTCGGCGAGCCAAACGGCGCACGCCTCGGGGTGGCTGGCCATTGCCGGTCAAGAGCACGCAGTTATACCGACGCCAGAACTTGTCCTCGGAAAGCCGGTTCCACTGAGTCCCTTTCTCGACCAACAACACAAAGTCGGCCGTGCAGCGCCGGATCTCCAAGTACTCGGGCTCGACGATCGACGGCACGGAATAGCCGCCCTTCCCCAGCTTTGCGCAATCCACCCGATCGCCGTCGTCACCGAACACGACCGGTCCGACGATGCTTCCGCCGTTCTCCGCCCGCACGTGCAGCTCTTCGCGCAGAGCCGTCAGCGACACCTCGAGATCCTCGATGATCGGGTCCGATTCATCCTGCGTGTCGAACGTGTTCTCGTGCGAGTTCTTGATCGTGTGCTTGGTTCGATAGTAGATCTCCCTGAGCGAAGTTGTGAGGTCCGCCCGCTGGAGCTCGGAAAGCGCATCGGCGACGAGCATGGTCTGCATGAATTTTTTGGCCATCCCGACGTTGAAAAATGAGCGGGCCTGTTTCTTGTGGCCCATCTCAATCAAACCCTTCCGCTGGTTGAACGAGACGTTTGAGAGCGCGCGGATGGGAATCGCAAACGTCGGGTCCTTGGATCGTTCCGCCGCGGTGATGACCACGTCGGCAAGGCCGACGAGTTTCTTTTCTACCACTCCGTTTGTTTTGTGTTTCGTCGGTGCCATACGGATTCCTACTTTCCCTTGCGCGGAGGACGCCCGGCTCCGCGAGTCCTTCCGGTCGTGCCGGAGTTACCGGATGCCGGCCCGGCTTGATTGCCTGTCGCTTTGTCGCCGGAGAACAGCGGCAATTGAGCCGCCCTGCCCTTTGACTTTGTGGCTTTCTGAGTGTTCCCGTGGACGATCTTTGCAGTCTTCCGTCTGATCTTCTCCGTCGGCCCTTCCTTCGTGGACTGCCCTTCACCGGAGCCGTCATCGACAGACGGGGTAGCGGAAGCCGATGGAGTCGGCTCCGCATTTACAGCCGCCTCCTCCACAACCGACACCTCCCCTTCCACCCCCTCCTGCGTTACGATAAGAGAGTGAGGCAGACCTTCCGGACCGGCGCCGGTCTTGCCGAGAACCTCGTCTGTCTTGGTTCCACCGGTACGCGAAGAGGCGATCTTCTGGAGTTGAGCCTTGAGTTTTTCCTTGGGCAGCTTTCCGCCCTTGAGTCGGTTGCAGGCCTCGACGACTTCCTCGATATACAGCGCGAAGATGTTGCGCCGGCGAAACTCGCTCTCCGCCCGATCACGCCGCCGCATGAAGACACCGAGCCGCCGGCCGCATTCGCGCAGAGCCAGCGTGATCTCCTTCCGGATCTCGTCGTAATCGGCGATCGCCTCCTTGGATTCGCTGGTAAAGGGCACCCAAACTGAGGCCATATGCACAAAGATCACCATCGGCCCTCCCGGCAGCGCCCCGCGAGACTGAGGAATGCCGTAATGGCGCCAGGTCGTGTCGAGCACCGCCTTGAAGGTGGCGCAGGCCGATTGTTGATAGAGCAACGGTACGCGGTTGGCGTAACGGATGACACGCGCCAATTCCGTATCGTCATCCAGATGCTCCCCTTCTGCGCGCGGCAACTCCGTCGCCTTCTGAGCTTTGGCCGTGTCTTCCGGCCCCCGGCCATAGGCCAAGCCGGCTTCAATGATGAAGGGATTGCCCCGGTACACGGCCGGCGGCCGGCTGACCGCCGTATAGAACTCGCCTTTGATCTGTTTGTACAGGCCAGACAAGATCGCCTTTTCGCCGATGGGCGAGAGGCAATTGGTCGGCGGGGCCATGATCTTGGTGGTTTGAATCGTTTTGTAGAGTGTCTCCGCATGATGGCCATGAATGGATCGCGGCGTGGCATCCGGCGAGACCTTTGCGCTCTTGCAGATCTCCTCGGCGAGGGCGGGCGAGACCCGGCAGAAATCGGCGGCGAGAAAGCCCGAGACCGAATGACTCTTGGTATCGTGGAGCATCTTCAGCATCATTCCAAACTCGATGCCGTAGGGATGCGGTTTGATCTCGCGTGGTGAGGGCGGCAATTCGTGATACGTTCGCGGGTAGGTCTTTGATTCGCCCTCCGGAGTCAGGTACATGAGTTTGACATGCGGATTGGCGATGATCGTCTGCTCCACATACTCATCGACCGAGGCTCGTCCTTTCTGGTACCGCCCCTCGACCTCCAGCGTGACCTGCGTGCCGCGCGGCTGATCCCAGTCGATCTGTTTTTTCTCCAGAATCAGCGGCTCGTTTTTCTTGGTATCGATCTGTACCTCGAAATAATGAGCGGCGGACCGCGGGCCGGTGCGGGAAATAATCTTGACCGGTTTGCCGGTCGTCAACTGTCCGTACATGCCGGCCGCAGAAATGCCGATCCCCTGCTGCCCCCGACTCATACGGAGACGATGGAACTTCGAGCCGTAGAGCAGCTTGGCGAAGATCTTCGGTACTTGCTCGCGGACAATGCCGGGCCCATTGTCCGCGACGGTGATGCGAAACCGGTTGGCCTGGCTGGCCGGTGGCGTTGCGTCGCCGTTCGAGGCCACCTCGATCTTCACCAGCACATCGGGAAGGATGCCCGCTTCCTCGCAGGCGTCCAGCGCATTATCGACAGCTTCCTTCACACACGTCAGCAAGGCCTTGCGCGGGTTGTCAAAACCCAGCAGGTGCCGATTCTTGGTAAAGAACTCGGAAACGGAAATTTCCCGCTGCCGCGATCCCATCTCCACCGCTGTTACAGCCTGGGCGGCTCGGCTGGCGCCGGACGCGGACTTCTTGGCAACGGTTTGGGCGGTTGAGGATGCGGTTGTCGTCGCGGAGACGGAGGGTGGTGCGGGCGGTTTGCTCTTGGCCATTTAACCTCTCATGAGTTCGGACAGATTGCATCCATTCCGCTTCTTGTGCGGATCAGTTGGACGCTCACCGTTTGGTCTCGATGGATACGAAGGATGGTACAACCTGCGTCACACCCCGGATGAAGCGATGCGATTATGGTGGGAGGAGGACGCACCTACCGAGAGCTTGTAGGTACGGCGGAGATCTTGGTGAGACATTAGGCTTCCCAGTCCAAGCTGGGCTTGCACACCGTCCTCAGCGCTCGACCCCCTGGTGATCCATATTCCCTCGGGGCGTTAACTCCTCCCACGCGGGTACGATATGCCCGTCACGCGCGCGAGTCAAGCGAGTCGTCATACCGAACAGCCGATCGTGGCGACGACTCATGCCGATACCCCGCGGTCTGGCGCGTATGTCTGTCGGTGAGCCGTGTCTTCCTCCCGCTCTGACTCTCCGCCACTTGTGACATTTTCTTAAACGGCCTAAGATGTTTCAGGGCTTACATCATCATGCCTTTGCTCCTCACTCGCCTAAGGAGGTGCGTTATGCCGACTTACGTCAGTCTCGTGAAGTTCACGCAGCACGGGCTCCAATCCATGAAGGACAAGGGTGTCGAGCGGGCCGAGATGGTCAAGAAAAATGCTCAGGCACTCGGCGGCAAACTCCTACAGGCCTATTATTGCCTCGGCGAGTACGATGTGATCGCCATTTGGGACTTCCCAGACAACAAGACGGCCATGAAGGCAGCCGTGTTGAATGCCTCGCTCGGCCATATCGAAATCAAGACCATGCCGGCCGTCAACCGAGACGACTGGAAGAAGCTCTTGCAAGAAACTATCGGCAGGCACAAGTAGCAGGTTGTAAGAAGAGTCGGTCGAGATCGGCGTTCAGCGTGCTTCCGGATGAAGCGCGCGGTTCGGGGATGATCTGTCAAGGTCCTCGACCGAGATCCGGCGTGTCATTTTTTTCTGTACACGTTCAGGCCGACCTTCTCTTGCCTGTTCGGGATGGTCACATTTCCCTCCGTCGAGGCGATAATAATGGTTTTGCCGGAGGCCGAAGGTCCGAACTCTTTCGACAGATCCACCTTGATCGTCAGCGTTGATCCCTCCACGTTCATCTCCACATTTTTCATGGTATCGCCTCCCTCACCCGCCGTTAGCCGCACCACCAGGACTTTCGGTTCACGACATCAGAGACCCTTCTCAACCCTCTTTATCTATGAGCATCCATCGACACCCAGATTGCATCCTGATTCCCTTTTCTTTCAGCTCCACAATTTGAGCCAAACATAGGGCGTCAGGTAATACGCCAAAGCTGATAGGATTACCGCCAGGGCGATTCCGAGCACTCCCATGATCCATAAACCGACAAACGGCAGCAGGAAGACGATCAGGATCATCGCAATCGCGATGGGCGTGTGGCGTTCGTAGAACTCCCTGCGCTGGGCAGTCCTCAGGGAGGTAATGAAGGACGATTCGGCAACGCGCGTCATCCGGTCAGGAGAGTCCATTTCACGGGGTTGAAATCGCAGTCTCGGCGCTCAAGCCCTCGCACACGTTGATTGCGGAACCGTTCCTGAATCGCTGCGGCTACAGAGAGAAGCCCCACGCATGGGCATGGAAGGTCAACGTGCCAGGACCGGCCTTCCGTTGGACGCGAAATACCAATTGTTCGCCGGGCCGAATCGGAATCGGGCCATGTATGAGGCCGACATATCGTCCGAGACCGTTCTGATCGAGACCCCCGGATTGTACGATTGGAACGTCGATTCGATCCTCGATAGTGGGCGGGATCGGAGGATTACTGGGATTGGGACCTCGCACTACCATGCTGACACACAGATTCTCTTGCGGTGCATCCTCCATGATCATGACGCTGGCCAGTTGAAGCACGAAGGATTTCGTCTTGAGATCGATGAGGACGAGTTCCTCCGCGACATTGTCCCCTCCAGTTCCAAGCGAGGCGCTTCGGCGGACAATGTTTTTAGGAATACCGAGAAATTGCTCCGGCATGGACACCTCCTTGGTCGTGTAGGATCCGACTCTGATTCATCAAGATATTTCGCAATACATGGGGCATCGTCGCGGTCGCGACGTGACCTCAGCTAGCGATTTCCCATCTCGCACCGCACAACCTATCGATTTCTTAGGCCGCCAGAGCATGTCATCGCGCCATCTGTCCCTGGATAAAGAAGGACTGCTCCAGAGTCCGGAAAAATTGTTGGTAGGGTTCGGGGGTCTCGACGGCCCGTAGGTAGAACTGGGTGCTCGCTCGCACCACGAGTTGTGATTCGTCTCGGGTTCGCACTGTGACGGTGAGTCGCACGAGGTCGCTGCGGTTCCAGAATGGCCCCCAGGTACGATAATTTCTGGTTAGAAACAGCAGCGTATCCGGACGGTAGAGGAGATAGGAAGGGTCCGGTCCGACTCGCGAGCGTTCCAGATCGACGTATTTCTTGCCGGAGACGATCCCCAGCGCTTCGTCCAGGACTTCGATCTTGAAATCCAAATCCTGCATCGTAGCCACGATGGCCTGCAACAGCTTCGTACGGTCTGTCGTCTCGTAGACGCGAGTTTGCGCCGCCCGCACCTTGACCTGGCTTGCTTCCGATAGCCAGATCTGCTCGCGAGCATTCCACTGGTTCTCATGCCGCCATTCATAAGGCGAGCAGCCGAGGAACAACAGTCCAAGCGAAGTGATCGATGCATAGATGAGGCTTCTGGCGGACGGAAAGGATCCCGTCGCATATTCTGGGTGTCGGACTGCCATGGCCTCCGGTGGTCTCCTTTACCTGCGCTCTTCCCGACTGAGGAACAGCGACCGTTCCAACGAGGCAAAGAAATTCTGATAGACTTTGGGGTCCTCAATGGGCCGATTGTTGTAGATCGCATTGACGCGGATCATCATGCGTTCCTCACCTTCCGGGCGCACGGTGACGGTCACACTCACGACGTCGTAATAGTTGGGCTCAGCGAACCGGGCCGCCGTCACCAACCCCAGCGGTTCGTTGGCGCGTTCGATAATGAAGCCCAAGTCCTGCAACGCGGCGATGACCGCGCGGATAGCAAGGTTCCGGTCTTTTGTCTCAAACGACCTGCTCTGCAAACTCCGGATCTTCATCTGCGCGTCCGTCGGCGCCAACAGCTCTTGCGTGGGCTGCGGCGTCTCACATCCATATAACAGGAAGGCTCCTACGAGGATGACTCCCGCACGGACCATTCGATGGCGACTCATGTGCCCTTTCATACGCGCTCGCTAAATGGCAAAGGGTTCCAAAAAGACGGCCTTTGACAACTTGGCGAAGAACTGTTGATAAATTTCCGGTTCTCGGATCATCTCCATATACTGCTCTCCCGGCGGAATATATTGTCGATCGGCCTGCCCGTCACCCTTCCATACCACCCGATAGAACATGATGCGCACTTCCTGTCTGGTTGTCTCAGCATTCAAAGGTCTGGTGATCAAGGAAGCGGCGATCTTCTGGTGTAAGTCGACCGGCATCTGCAAGTGTCCGAGCGATAACAGCAACGTCAGCACCCGTTGGATATCCTGCCCGTACTCGCGAGCGCTCCGTTCCTTTGTCGCACGAAGAAAGCCCACTTCCTTGACACTTTCCTCCACCTGAAAGCCAAGATCCTGGAGTACGGCGGCGGAGGCTGAGAGCAATTCCAGCTCGTTGGGCGTTTCGAAGAACCGGGTCTGCATTGCTCGGTTTCTCGGAATCTCCGGCGACAAAGCAAATAAATCAGCCGGCTGTGTCTCCGGAGCGCAGCCGGCCGCGATGATCACCAGCAGGCAGAGGATCACCGGCCATCCCATGCCCATGGCGTGCGGCCTCCAAGGCATCCGGCTCATGCGCACCGAACCATGGTGAGAGCGGCTAAAACTGAGTCGCGTTGTACGCAAAGTCTCGGACCTTCTTCTCCTCGTCGTACTTGATGATGATGGTGAGTGTGCGTTGGCGTTGTGAACTGGAGCTGTCCTGAGCACTGGTCCCCAGGATGATGAGGCCGGCGAAGGATGACCTGCTGGTATCGACCCGGTCTGTGGACACTTTATCGTAGATCCAGACTTCTCGGCGTTTGTCGTCGGTCGTGACGATATTGGGCGAGCCGAGAATTTGCGCGACCTCCGCAGCGCTGATGCCGACCTTGATCTCGCCTTGAACCTTCCCAACGGTCAAGCGGTCTTCCTTGATTTCGGCCCGTTCCGAACTGCAGCCGGCCCATGCTGCCAATAACCCGATCGACAGACACCATCCCAGCACTACCTTGCTTGCTTTCATCATGCTTACCCTTTCTGGGCTCTCCCCTCTACCCACATGTTTCATGAACGCTCCTGCCGGCCAGGCCCATTGCGACAGAAGAGCGTGGGCGCCTCGATGCGTCGCTGCGACGATATCAATGGTTACAATCTTCTCCGCCGCGAGATGATCGTACGCAGTGACCCAACCGAATCCAGGTATGGCAGCCGGGCTCGCCGCCCGGTCCCTCGCCGTACTGTTGCAATTACCCCTCAGTCCTTCACGGCTGTGCCTCCCCGTCACGCCTAGCGACCGTCGGTATCCGTTACTGCTGCATGTGTACCGGATTCACCGCGACGAACCATCATGAAGAATGCAGGCTAAAGCATCTGGGCCAGATGAAATACGCCGTTTGCCTCACGAAATCAACAGGCCTGAGCTGAATGATCCGTCGCGACGACGATTAACCGTCGATCGGCGGGCATACTTGCCGGTCTCAGGTCGAATGCCGACCCTACCCAAACTTTCAAGGCATTTTCCCCTCCTTCTGTGCTCCTTCCTGATTCTGACCGAGCTCCCCTATGCTCTAGTCACAGGTGCTCCGAGCCGCCGCTCATTCCTCGACGCGTATCGAACCGAGGGTAGGATGCAGGGAGGACAACCATGACCCGCAAGTACTCACAGACACCTCGCTTCACAAGCATAATGACGCTCAGCTTCCTCCTCACCGGATGCCTGTCGTCGACTCCCACTGTCCAGCACACACCCTCCACGGTCGTCAAGGTTGTGGCACAACGACTTCCCGAAAGGGGCACTCGGGTGATCGTCTGGGATGTGGCTCATCCTCGTCGAGGCGCATCTGAGGCGGCGGAAGCCGCCATTTTCGAGTTACTGGAAAAAGAGATGATCGTCACCGAGCGGGCAGAAATCGAACGCTTGTTACACGTTCAAAAGTTTTCGCTGACGCATGGCGCCGAAGACACGATTCTGCGTGTCGGACGGTTGACGAATGCTCAACAGGTCGTGTTTGTGCGACAAGAAGACGGCCATGTTCATCTCCGGGGAGTCGATGCCGAAAGCGGGCGCATCTTGTGGACCGGCGAAGGCTGGACCGTCACCCCTCGATACGCTCGATACGGGTACATGCGGCACGACCGATGGGCCGACGAAGAGGCCAAGATCATCCACGCCATTCTTGCGGAACTGTGGAAGCAGGACGAGCAGATTCTCACGAAAACTGCTGGAACACCCGATCCCACCATGTCTGCTCGCCGTTAGGTTGAGACTGCCCGTCACACTGATGCTGTGCTTGAGCTTCAATCGCCTGCATTGGTGGTCGACGTTGCCTGTCCCACTGGGTCTTTCCGATGCCGGGCCGCAAGCCACGTTCATCGTCACGACCCGCCCTCACCCATCTGGCCTGCCCGCCTCGTGCGCTGATCAAGACCTCAAAACCCTCCTCTGGATATGGTGCCCGCGGTCCCTCCAAGGCAGGGACTCACCTACCAATGCCCGATGGTTGCCACGCGATCCATTTCGATACCCTGACACAGCTTTGGAGTGCCCGTCGATCAGGAGAGCGATGACTTCCTCGAACCTCACATGTTGCGACTGACCCTAACGATCGCGAGTTACATGGGACTGTTGACGCTCTTGGCCGTCGCATCGCCTGGGGTCGGCCTGGTTGGCGTCGGCATCTCGATCGTACCGGATCATCTTCGCGGATGGTCTCATGTCCCGATGTATGGCGGGCTTGCCTGGCTGGTGATCTACTCCGCACGAGCACGCGGATGGCCGGTCGCCTCGGCGGTGATTGTCGGAGTAGCCTTCTCGATGACGTTCGGAGTCTGGACAGAATTGGCGCAGATCTCGACGCCAGGCAGAGAGCCTTCGATCGAGGATCTCCTCTTCGACGGATTGGGCGTCATCATGGCGGCACTGTGTGCCGTGGGATTCGCAACCTGGCGCATAACCGGATGGCCGACCTTCACCCTCGGGTTCAAACCGGCAGCGCTTTCACATGATAGGAGCGCGCGATGATATCTCACTTACACCGACGCACCGGCAGACGAACGATTCTGAACTGTGCGGTGTACTATTCTAACGAGGGGTTCCACGCCAGCGGTCGGACGGGCAATCTCTCCCGCACGGGAGGCTGTGTCGAGGGGACCGAGCCGGTCAGGCCCGGGATGAGGCTCTCTGTCCTGGTCATCCCGCCCGATCCGCACGATTCGATCTGGGTAGCGGGGGCCACGGTGCGATGGTGTCGAGGAACACAGTTCGGCGTTGAACTGACCGACATGCCCCTGGGTTCGCAAATGCGACTCGCGCGACTGGTCGCCTCCCACGGTCCGACGCTCTGGGCCAGTCTGGCCTGATTACGCCGGTCCAAGGTCATCGGCATTGCGTCCAGGACGATCTCGCGGCAGATCGCTCGACCGTTCCTCACGCAGTTCATCCGGCAGCTCGTTCGGATTGTCGTCCGGTCGTGACGGCGCGACCTCTGCCAGGAAGGCCCCGCAGCGCACAATAGCCTCGCATATTGCGTCGGTGCCCCGCCCCTGCCGGATACCTTCGACAATGCCTCGCACGAGATTCTTCCACGTGCCGGAAGGTACCCGTTCGTTGATTCGGTGATCGGCGAGGACCTGTACTCGTCGCTCGACTAACGAGATCAGGATCAGTATGCCGGTGCCAGACTTCGTCTGATGTAATCCCTCTTGATAAAAAAGTTGTTCGGCGCGCAGCCGGACTTTCTGAGTCATCCGCGCTTCCGACACGACTAAGTGAATGACGGAGGGAAACCGTCCAATCCACTCGCCGATCCAATAGGCGACGATGACTCCCAATAACAGCAGGCCTGCGTTGCCCGCGTGCCACCCCCATGGGAGCCAGACGGACTCGATGGTCAGTAGGATCGCAAGCGTCAGCCAGGCCAGGACCAGCCCGGACCGGAAGCCGGCTTCTCGGTATCGGGCGGACCTCGACACAACCATCGGCACGATCTCACCGGACGTGCCCCGCTCCGCCTGTTCGACCGCGGCTTTGATCCGCTCGCGATCGGCATCGGTAAAGGTGATCTTGCGCGTGGATTTCATGGTCGATGAGCCACCCGGTTACCAACTTCCGGAGGCGCCTCCTCCACCGGCATCGCCTCCGCCTCCTGAAAAGCTGTCGCCGCCTCCGAAGCCGCCGCCGAATCCACCGCCCGATCCATCCGGCCAGTTTCTGTCGAACCCTCCAGGAACCCACATGACGTCCGACTTTCGCCGAAGGTTCCGCCGGGTGCCGCGCACCCCGTCCGACGCCGCCAGCGTCAACGCGATCAGCAGCGATGTGATGACGGCCGCGCTCAAACCGGCCGGGAGGCTTGCAGACTGTGCAATGAGGAAGGCCAGGAGACTGCCTAGGAACGCCCGTGCCCGCCGCCGTCCTTGACCGAGGACGAGTCCGGCTAGGGTTCCCACGACGATGCCGAGACCGACGGATTGTAGGGTCGTCGAAAATTCACCGGATTCCGCTGGACGTTGTGGGCGGTGCGGCGCCGCATAGGTGCCTTCGATCGTCTTGAGGATTGCTTCGACACCGGCCGTGATCCCCCCGGCAAGATCACCGGCCTGAAAACGAGGCACGATTTCATTCCGAATGATCTGAGCGGATCGAATATCGGTCAGCGTGCCTTCCAGGCCATACCCGACTTCGATGCGGATTTTGCGGTCCTTGATCGCCACGAGGAGCAGAGCCCCGTTGTCCATCCCCTTCTGTCCCAGTTTCCACGTTGTGATCACCTGATGGGCATAGGGTTCCAACGGGGTTCCTTCAAGAGACGGAAGAATGAGCACAGCCACCTGATTACCCGTGGTCTCTTCGTGAGCCTTGAGGGCGACGGTGAGATTTGAGATCGTCTGTGTCGGCAAGACGCCGGCAAGATCTACAATTCGACCGGTGAGCGAAGGCACCTCTAATGCGTAGGATTGAACGACCGCGATCTGCAGGACAGCGACCGCCACGAGCAAGGCGCCGACTCTATACCCCAAGCCGACGGGTGTGCGGGCGCGCGGCAAGGGGCTACGTTGTTCCGCCATGTGCCTCACAGGCATGATTCCGGTCGATCGAACGCCGGGTCTAAAACCTCACCTCCGGAGGCGTTGCCACGGCTTTTTCATCGGCCGCCGCGAAGTTAGGTCTTTCTTCCAGATGAAGTAGGTACTTTGCCGTCAAATTGGTGGGAAAGAACCGCACGCCTTTGTTGTAATCGGCGACACGGTCGATATATCGTTTGCGGGCCACGGTGATGCGATTCTCCGTGCCTTCCAGTTGCGCCTGGAGATCGCGAAAATTCTGATCGGCCTTCAGGTTCGGATAACTCTCGGCAATCGCGATCAATCGACCCAGCGCCGACGAAACGCCGGCCTGCGCCTGTTGAAACTGTTCGAACGCAGCCGGATCATTCAGGGTTTGAGGAGTGACCTGGATACTGGTCGCCTTGGCGCGCGCGGCGACCACGCTTTCCAGTGTGTCCTTTTCGTGCGCAGCATAGCCTTTGACGGTCGCCACAAGATTGGGAATCAGATCCGCTCGTCGCTGATACTGATTGATGACCTCGCTCCATGCGGCTTTCGTGTCCTCGTCCAACCCCTGCAGGTCGTTATAGCCGCATCCCGTGATCAGACTCAGTACAACCGCCAGCGTGACAGCCACGGCACCGCTTGTTGACCTCCGCCTCATGGACACCCTCCTTGATGGTCGTTCATCTCCATACGATTTTGTCCGTCTGGGTGTCACCATTATGCCATGACAGTGCTACAATTGTTGCATGGCGGTGACCCGTGGCTCGCACCCTTCTGCGATACAAGATCAGGTGAGGCGCAAGATCGAGTCGCTGCGACGAGCCCTCCTGGATCTGCACAAGGCGCTCATCGAAGCGGAGCGTGTGACCTACGAACGCATTCACGGTCGCGTGGATTCGACCGGCCAACTCCTCCAACTGGTCATGCACGACGGCTGGTTCACCTGGCTCCATCCGCTCTCGCAGTTGGTCGTTCGGATCGATGAGTTGCTGGACGACAAGAAGCAGGACGGCATCGTCGACATCGAACTCGTGCTGACAGAAATCCGCGCCCTGCTCCGTCCATCGGTAGAGGGCGATGGATTCGCCCGCAGCTATTACGAAGCCCTTCAACGAGCCCCCGATGTGGTCCTCGCCCATTCGCAAGTGAAGCAACTGCTCAGCCCCGCTCGTCGTTAAGAGCAGAATAGACGGTGCTGATCGCCGCGGCGATGGCCAGCACGGCGCACCGGTCTGTCATCGAGGCGATCGCTTGCATCGCCGGCCAGCTTTTGGCTATTCTCCGCGCGATGATCGAACGTCTCGCGCTCCAGGTCCTGCTTGCCGGCGCGAGCGGACTCCTCCTTCCCTTCTGCTTCCCCGACCAGCAGTGGTTTCCGCTCGCCTGGGTTGCCTTGATTCCCCTCCATCTGGCTGTGGAGCGGGCCGGACCCAAACGGGCATTCTTCGTCTCTTGGTTTGCCGGCACCCTTGCCTTTCTCGGCATCATGGTGTGGGTCGTCACCGCCATGCATGTGTACGGCAAGGTTCCGCTCTTCCCCAGTTACGGAGTGTTGGTCCTGTTTGCCCTGTACCTCGGCCTCTATGTCGCCTTTTACGGGTGGGGCATCGCCCGCGTCGCTCAAGGCAGGCCGAGCTTGCTGTGGCTGGCGGCTCCGTCGCTCTGGGTCCTGTTGGAGTTGGTGCGCACCTATTTTCTCACCGGCATCCCCTGGGCCCTGCTCGGGTACTCGCAAACGACATGGCTGCCGATCATCCAGATCGCCGACCTCACCGGAGTGTACGGTGTCTCTTGGCTTATCGTGCTCGGCAACGTCGGGTTGTTGACCATCGTGCGTCTCCTCTCCAAACGAGGCCGCCAATTCCTGGGACCCTCCGCATGGATGGCACCGGTGATGGCAGGCTTCGCCCTCGTGGGTGCTTGGAGCTATGGCATCCAGACACTCGGTCAATCCGACGCCGACCTCCACTCCAAGAAGCCGGATGGCAGCGGCGAGGATTCGCGCGACATCACGATCGGGCTCGTCCAAGCCAACATCGATCAAGGACAGAAATGGGACGAGCGATTCCGCCAAGACACGATTGAACGATATCAGCGCCTGACGCGTGCGGCGGGACGCAACGTGGACCTTCTCGTGTGGCCGGAGGCCGCAACTCCGTTCATCTATGAAATGGAAGGGGCCTATCAGAAAACCGTCAGCGGCTTGATCCAGCAACTGGACACCCCGCTGCTCTTCGGAAGCCCGGCCGTGCGGCGCTATCCGGACGGCCGTCCCTATCTCTTGAACAGCGCCTACCTATTGTCGCCGGTCGGCAATATCGTCGGCCGTTACGACAAGCAACATCTCGTCCCGTTCGGCGAATACATCCCGTTTCACCATTCGCTGCTCTTCTTCCTCGACAAACTGGTTGAGGGAATCGGCGACTTCGAGGCTGGCATCGATGCGACGGTGCTCGCCGTGCCCCAACGCATTCCACGTCCGAGCGAGGTGCCGGGGCGGCCGGTTCCACTGGAGAAGGGCGCATTCGGAGTGGTGATCTGTTATGAGGTGATCTTTCCCGAATTGGTTCGTCAGTTCGCCGCGCAAGGAGCCGATTTCATGGTGACGATCACGAATGATGCCTGGTTCGGACATTCGGCCGCTCCATATCAGCACTTCGATATGGTCGTCTTCCGCGCAGTCGAAAACCGACGTGCCTTCGCCCGCGCAGCCAATACAGGCGTGTCGGGATTCATTGATCCATACGGGCGTGTCCTCCAGGCCAGTCCCATCTTCACCGAGCAGGCCATGACCGGCAATCTGCCGTTGTTACGCACCAAGACCTTCTATACGGAGCACGGTGACCTCTTTGCCTACGCCTGTGTTATAATCGCCGGACTTTGTCTGTTGACGAGCCGGCCTCAGTCATCTGCCGCGCGCCGCGGCTGGTGAAGACAGGGCCCTACCCTCACAAAGGATCGACCTATGTTGGAAGAAAGCCGCGGGCGCGTGAAGCGCATTGCCGAACAGGTTGCGGAGCTACGAGGGCATCTTTGACCTCCCTAAATTGACTGCCGACCTTCAAGATCTCGAACGTCAAACCGAACAGGCCGATTTCTGGAAGGACACCCGGACGGCTGCCCGCGTCAGCAGAAGAAAGGCCTCGCTCGAACGCGAACGTCGCCAGTGGGAAGCGTTGGAGCAGAAACATGGGGATCTTCAGGCTCTGCTCGAATTGGCTGAAGAATCCGGAGATGCCGACATCGAACGGGAACTGGCCGGCGAAGTTCTGGTTTTAGAACAGGCTATCGACCTTCTCCGGATCGAACTCCTGCTCTCGGGCGAGCGAGACGACAGCAACGCCATCCTGGCCATTCATCCCGGAGCCGGCGGCACGGAATCCCAGGACTGGGCGCAGATGCTGCTCCGCATGTATGTCCGCTGGGCGGAGCACAAGAGCTACAAGGTGGAGACGCTGGACCTGCAGGTCGGCGAGGAAGCCGGCATCAAGAGCGCCACGCTGTCTATCGTCGGTCCCTATGCCTACGGCTACCTCAAAGCGGAGGCCGGGGTCCATCGATTGGTTCGGATCTCCCCATTCGACTCGAACAAGCGTCGGCACACCTCCTTCGCCTCGGTGTTCGTCTATCCGGAACTCGAGGATGACGTGGAAATCGTCATCGATGACAAGGACCTTCGCATCGACACGTTTCGGGCGGGCGGAGCCGGCGGGCAGAACGTCAACAAGGTCGAGACCGCTATCCGCATCACGCACCTCCCGACCAACATCGTCGTGCAATGTCAGAACGAACGGTCTCAATTGCAAAACCGGATGGGCGCGATGAAAATTCTCAAGGCGCGCCTCTTCGAGGTGGAACAGCAAAAAAAGGAAGCCGAGTTCAATGCCATCGTCGGCGAAAAGAAGGATATCGCCTGGGGGAGTCAGATCCGTTCCTACGTGTTCCAGCCCTACCAAATGGTGAAGGACCACCGCACCGGGGTGGAATCCGGAAACATTCAAGCCGTGATGGACGGAGAGTTGGACGCCTTTATCGAGGGGTACTTGACGAAGCAGATCACGGCCAACAAATAGGCCCGTCTCCGTCACCGCGTACTGGTGGGACGAACGGGCTGTCGGAGCCGCACCGCACTATGGACGAACTAAACGATCAGCGACAGCAACGCATCATGAAACTGGACCGGCTCCGCGCGCTGGGCGTGGCGCCCTACGGCACCAAATTCGCCTGGAAGGACCGAGCCGGAGTGCTCATCAGGCAGCACGGTTCCAAGCCGAAGGAACAGCTCGAACAGGAGCAGGTCGCCTGTATCCTCGCAGGCCGCATCGTCGGACTCCGCCGGTTCGGCAAGGCGGCATTCGCCGTTCTGCAGGACGGAGCGGACCGCCTGCAGATCTATCTCAAAAAGGATGTCTTGGGAGAACAGGGCTCGCGGATCTGTGAGGAGCTGGACTTGGGCGACTGGATCGGCGTGGAGGGCCTGTTGTTCCGGACCAAGACCAACGAGTTCACGGTCGAGGTAAGGCAACTCACGTTTCTCAGCAAGGCCCTGCGTCCGCTGCCCGAGAAGTGGCACGGCCTCACCGACGTGGAAACCCGCTACCGCCAGCGCTACGTCGATCTGATCGCCAACCCTGACGTCCACGACATTTTCGTCACGCGGAGCCGGATCATCGGCACGATCCGCAGCTTCCTCATCGGCAAGGGCTTTCTCGAAGTCGAAACGCCGATGATGCAACCGATTCCCGGCGGCGCCGCCGCCCGTCCCTTCGTCACGCACCACAACGCACTCGGAGTCGATCTCTATCTCCGGATCGCCCCGGAACTGTACCTCAAACGACTTATTGTCGGCGGCTTTCCTCGTGTGTTCGAAATCAACCGCAATTTCCGAAACGAAGGCATTTCCACGATCCACAATCCCGAATTCACGATGCTGGAGTTCTACGTGGCCTTCGCCGACTATCGGGATCTGATCGTTCTGACGGAGGAACTCTTCGCCCATCTGGCCTCCGAAGTCCTGGGAACTACCGAGATCGAATACCAGGGACACAAGATCAATGTGGCCGGCCCCTGGCGGCGTTGGTCCTATCGCCAGGCTATTCTTGAGGTCAATCAGCTTCCTCCCGAATCCTTGACCACCGAGCAGGCTGCCAGGGACACGGCCCGATGCCTGGGACTCTCCATCGATCCCAAAGCCGCCCTTCCGTCAATCGTCAATGAGATCTTCGAGGAGACCGTGGAGCCGAAGCTGATTCAGCCCACCTTCATTACCGACTACCCGATCGAACTATCGCCGCTGGCACGACGCAAGGACAGCGATCCCTCCCTCACCGACCGCTTTGAACTGTACATTGCCGGCCGTGAGATCGCCAACGCCTTCTCCGAGTTGAATGATCCGCTTGACCAGCGCGGGCGATTTGAACAGCAATCAGCACAGCGGGAGACCGGCGACGAGGAGGCCCATCATCTCGATGAAGACTTTCTTCGCGCACTGGAGTATGGGATGCCCCCGACCGCCGGCGAAGGGATCGGGATCGACCGGCTGGTCATGTTGCTCACCAATCAGGCCTCCATCCGCGACGTGATACTGTTCCCGCAGTTGCGGCCGGAAAACCCGGAGAAATAGGCGTGCAACTTCCTTACGAAGTGTATGTCGGGCTCCGCTATCTGCGCGCCAAACGCCGCCAGCGCACGATTTCGCTCAACACCTTCGTGTCGGTCACCGGCATCACCTTGGGCGTCGCCGCGCTGATCGGCACGCTCGGCATCATGACCGGGTTCAAAGAGGATGTGCAGGCCAAGATCATCGGCACGACTTCCCATATCATCGTGCAAGACCGCACCAAGGACGGGATCGAAGGCTACACCGCGCAGGTGCAACAGGTGGAGCAGGTGCCCCGCGTCGTCTCCGCAACCCCCTTCGTCTACAAGCAAGTCTTGCTCAGCAGCCAGGCCGGTGTGCAGGGAATCGTCCTGCGCGGCGTCGATCCCGAGCGGGAGGCCAGGGTGACGGAACTGGGCAAGAATATGAAAATGGGCCGGCTGGAGGATCTGCTGAAGCCGGTGTCCGTTACCGTTCCGACCGGAACCGACAATCAAACAGAGAAGGCGCTGCGGCCCGGCATCATTCTCGGCAAGGAATTGTCGTTTCGACTGGGCGCCTTCGTCGGCGACGTGATTAACGTGGTGTCTCCGGTCGGACCGGTCAGCGCCATCAGCATCACCCCCAAGATCCGCACCTTCGCGGTAGTGGGCATTTTTGAATCCGGCATGTACGAGTACGATTCATCCCTGGCCTATATTTCAATCGACGAGGCGCAAAAATTCTTCAACATGGGGCCAACCGTTACGGGCATCGAGGTGAAGGTCGATGACATTTTCCAGGCCGGCGACATCGCCACCGACATCGAGCGCGCGCTGGGGTTCCCGTTTTCGGCCAGGGACTGGATGCAGCTCAACCGTAACTTATTTTCGGCGTTGAAGTTGGAAAAGACGATGATGTTTCTCCTATTGGTCTTGATCACGATCGTCGCTTCCTTCAACATCGTAAGTACGTTGACGATGATCGTGACGGAGAAGCAGCGGGAGATCGCCATCCTGAAAGCCATGGGCGCCACGCGGAAAGCCATCATGCGAATTTTCATGTTGAACGGGCTGATCATCGGCTTGACCGGCACGGTGGTCGGCATCCCTCTCGGGTACGCGTTCCTCTGGTTGATCGAACATTACTGGACCTTCGATCCAACCGTGTACTATATCTCGCACATTCCGGTGCACGTGCAGGCCGTGGACGTGGTTCTCGTGTCCGCCACCGTCCTCTCGATCAGCTTGGCCGCCACACTCTATCCGTCCTGGCAGGCTTCCAAGCTCGAACCGGCCTCGGCGCTGCGGTACGAATAACCTCATGGGTCGAGTCTCACACGTGAATCGTACAGGGTCGGCCCGGCATGTCTTCCCGCGCATGACGATGGACACATGCCGTATCACGGTGACTTCGTGATCAAAGTCGTCAATCTCACCAAGTCCTTTCCTATGAACGGCCGAGACCTGGTGATTCTTCGTGGCATCAATCTGGAGATCGCGCGAGGAGAATTCATTGCAATCGTGGGAGCCTCCGGAGCCGGCAAGAGCACGCTCATGCACATCCTCGGCACCTTGGACCGGCCGACGCAGGGGACCGTATATTTCGAGGGGCAGGACCTCTTTCGCCTGCCGGAACAGGAACAGGCCGAGTTTCGCAACCGGAAGATCGGTTTCGTCTTCCAGTTTCATCATCTGCTCCCGGAGTTCACCGCACTGGAGAACGCCTGCATGCCGGCGTTGATCCAACACCGGCCTCGGCAGCAGGCGGAGACCGAAGCCACAAACCTGCTCCAGGAAGTCGGCTTGGGCGAACGCCTTCACCACAAATCCGGAGAACTGTCTGGTGGCGAGCAGCAGCGGGTCGCGATCGCCCGAGCGCTGATTCAGCGTCCGCAGCTTGTGTTGGCCGACGAACCGACGGGCAATCTCGACACCCACACCGGCGACGATGTCTTCGGTCTGATGCGGACGCTCAATCGCAGTCGCGGCACTACCTTCATCATCGTCACACACAACGAAAAGCTTTCCGCCCAAGCCGACCGCATCCTCCGCATGGAAGACGGCCTGATCGTCTGAGAGGCTCCAGGAAATGACCGCAGCTTTGTCGGGTCCTCCATTGCCGAGGTACTTGTTGCCTTCCCTCTTCTGCAACGAGTCGAGGCCGCAATGGGTCTCACGCGTGGAGACTCATCGCCGAATCGGTTTCACCAGTCGGCCAGATTTTTCCGATAGGCGCGCGATTCGCACAACGTACGGATCAGATACGACAGCCACCGGCGAGTATTTTCAATCGACAGCCATATGGTCCGAGGCGACATCACACCATGGAATCTGAGCACCAGGGACGGCTCAGCATCGCATTCGTGGGACGCGGACCAACTCGGCCAACGTCAGGAAGCCGAAATCTTGACTGTGCCACGAGGAAGTCACTCTCGGTCACTTCGACAACTTCTGCCGCCGTCTCACATACTCTTGTACCGCCGTAACGAACGCGGCATGGCTCCAGGTCAGAGGAGACACCGACAGAGGAGCGCCAGAGTAAGGGTGCACTTGTTCGGATAACACTCCGGAGGGCAAGGCATGGCGGACGCACCATTCGAATAGCGGGAGCGCTCGTTTCAGATCTTCTTCGTGATGCGCCGTTGCAATAAGCCACTGAGCCAACCAGAGCGTACAGATGAACCACGGATTTCCAGGGACGTTCGCGACGTCGCTGCTCTGCTGGTGATAGTAATCGTTCTCGTACCGCGCCATTCCCCCGATTTCGGTCTTCACCCAGAGACGTTCGTGCACGGCATCAACGGTTTGGACGATACGCGGATCATCGGCAGAAAACATTCCGAAATACCACAAGCCGAAGACCGAGGAATCCAGCGTTTCGTCGACGGACCAGCTTCCGTCTGGCGCGCGTTGCACCATCCGGGCAAAGCGATTCAGTTCCGGACGATACAGAACGGCTCCCACCCCTTCCTTGATCTGGTCGGCCGCCCCGGCGTAACGTTCGGCGAGAGTCTTCTCGCCGAAGGCGTTCGCGAACCGAGACGCGGCAACGAGCCCGCCCCACACCGCTCCACAGGTAAAGGCCAAGACGCCGCGTCGTTCTTCCCAGAGATCGAAGGAAGGTAAGGGCAAGCCTGTAGCCTCATCGCGATAATTCGCCATGAAATCCGCAGCGCGGATGATCAGCGATCGATAGAGCGGCTTGATGTACTCGACATTCTTCCATGTCTCGAAACGGTTCCATAGCGCCCACAAGACGAGGGCCGTCTCATCCTCCTGGATCGGCAATTCCTTTCGACCGTCGCGCAGCCACGGATGCCAGCTCGATGCCAACGTCCTGTCCGGATTGTATTTGTGGAGCAAATATCCTTCCTTGGTCAGAACGTGATCACAAAAGGGATAAAAGGGACGCGCGATTTCCAAGAACCCGCACAGGTCCAACGCATAGGCGACCATCGCGCCGTCGCGAGGCCACATATAGGAATAGGTGTCACGCACCTCCGAGGCGATGTCGGAGTCATTGGCGGCAAGGATAGCGCCTTTATTGTCGATCTGCGTGCGCATAATGAGAAGACTCAGTCCGTAGAGCCGACGAGTCTCGTCCGAAAGATCGGCAAAGTCCGGCCGGTGTACGTCCAACCAGAGGCGCCAGTACGAGGCCGTCCGCTCAAGAAACATCCAGGGGCCGCGACGGCGCACGGAACGATTCAGGCGTGTGACCTCGTCGAAGTTTGATCCGACCGCCAACCAATAATACGCCGTTTGCGACGCGCGAGCCGGCACCGTGAGATGGACCGCTGCCGTGGAATCGACCGAGCCTTGAGCGATCGGGTTTCCGGAAAGGATGCCATCTTCGGCGTCCTTCCACGTTCCTTGCAGATTCTGGATCTCTTTGTGACCGCAGGCCCATTGATGGAGCCCGATGTGCCAGCCATCGACGGAATCGGCGGCATCTTCTGGTCGTTTTCCCGGCGCGGCCGCGTTGATGAGGAACCAACGAGGGCCTTTGTAGTGATAGACGGCACGACGCTCCGGTTCATAATAGGCCGTGTCTCCCAGTTCGTGACCTGAAATATGAAAGTCATGATGGAAAAACAGTCGAACTTCGCGGTCATGGTCCGTCCCATTTCTGACGTCGACCCGGCGCACGAATAGACTCTGGTGAAAATCGACGGCATCCTGGCAGCTCAGATCAAGCCGGAGGTCCGCGTGGGAGAGTTCCACCTGAGTGACCAACGTTTCATGCGAATACCGCAACTGTCGGTACCAATGCGGGTCATCCAGCCACACGAAGAGACCATCGGCCCAGACGCCAAAACGACAGACATGTCCGTCCGTATGATTCTCCAGGCCGACGTGCGGCCAGTAGAGATCACGAAGCTGATAGGTGACGTCGAAGTTGACGAGCAAGGACCCGTTGCCAAGAGGCAGATCACGCGGCACGTGCCGATTCCTCCTTCATGCATCCCGACGGATCCGGCCGCCGAAAACCGAATCTGAGATCATCCATGATCCTACGCTGCATCGGCCTTCGCGGGCGTTCGAAGGACATTTCAACAGCCTGCGATTGACCCGTTTTCCGAGACCGGCTCACCGTCGCCTTCTCTCAGCGGTCGGCCGGCGAGATTGAGCCGGTGAAGCATCGAGACGGTCAGGGCTTTGCTCCTCGCCTTCTTTGGAAACAAGGTTGTCTGCTGGATAGGTAATGCGTATTTTGGAGACTCGTGCGAAGGGTGTCAACGCGTGTGGATGGGTGTGTGTCAGATTCGTGATATGCTCCACGCCCAGGCCGCGAACGATCAGCGCGTCGGCGATGAGTGACCGGTGACAACGCCAGGGCACGGCCTCGGCGCACATCAGCGCGATCCGTTTCTCTCGCGCGACCTTCATGAGGCGGTTCAGTGCATTCTCAAATTCAGCGCCTTGCATATAGTCGGCGAATCCCCGGAAGGACGCATTGTGCCAGCCGAGATTCGGCGAATCGGGTCGTGCCCGCCGCAGGCCTCCGAGACCGCCGATGTGGAGATAGCCGATTCCCGCGCGTCTTAAGGAGAGCGGCAAGGTCTCTCGGTTGAATTGCGGATTGTGCCGCGAGCGCGGGATCGTCCGGACATCCACCACCCGCTCAACGCCGTGCGCGCGCAGCAACTTGACAAAGGCCTCCAGTGATCGATTGCTGTGACCGATGGTCAGCACGACGGGCCGATGCGACCCACGGCGCGAACTCATGCCACTAACCCCCTTCGGTCGAGTCCATCGAGCAACAGATGAAAGTAAATCAACCCGGCGAACGGTCTCCACTTGTGCAGCACCTTGTGAACATAGTCATAGTCCGGAGGCCGTCTAAGCCGCAACCAGCGTTGGAGCCCCTTCTGCGCCCCCACATCATCGCCGGGGAACTGATGAATCCGGCCCAGGCCGCGCAGCAATGTGTACTCCGCCGTCCAACGTCCCACCCCCCGCAACTCCATCAGCCGGGTCACGATCTCAGCATCCTCGATGGTCGCAAGACTCTCTGGATCGAGTGTGCCTTGCACGACCGCACGGGCCGCTTCAATGAGGGCTTGCCCCTTGCTTCGGCTGTATCCCAATGATCTAAGCGCGCTCACCTCGGCCTTGGCCACCTCTTCCGGACGCGGAAACGCACGGCCTTCCCTCTCGGTTCCCAGCCCATAGCGCTCCGTCAATCGATTCATCAGAGTAATGCCCACCGTCAAGCTGAGTTGTTGGCACGAGATGGCATTAACCAGAGCCTCGAACACACTAGGGAAGCGCGGCGGTTTCAGTCCCCGAAAGCAACGAGCCAACGCATCTAGCTTCGCTTCTCGATTCGCCAACCGATAGAACGGCCGAAGGTTCAGGCGGAGGCCTAACAAGCGCTCCAATGCAGCGGTAGTGTCGGCCCGAGCCGTCGACGGCAGGCCGACCCCGTTGACCGTGACGGTCAGCATGTCGTTCCGCTGTTTGACCGCCACATGAGCAGGCAGCCTGCCGAGGACAAGTGTCCGCCGGTAAGTCCCTTCCTCCCACCGATCCATCGCATTGTTCGGGCGCCGCCGCAGCGCCCAGACGGTCAGATCAAGCCGAAACGGCCGTACCGGATGCAATGCAAACTCGATCTGCTTCATGGCTCAGGAGCACCTGCTCGGCCAGATCCGTCGCAGAAGAACACATTGAGAGGCGATTCCAACAGGTCGTGGCTCTGCGTGCGGGTACCCATTATTCTTCGCCATGCCTTGTGGCCAACGCCCGGCGTCTTTGGGTGCCTGTTGCTCCGGAGCTGCAACAGGCGACACGTCACAGACCGTCAAGAATCGGGCCGGCTAGATCTGTTTCACCGTCAGCACCGGACAGTCGGCTCGGCGCAACACGGCCTCTGCCACACTCCCCAGGAGCAGCCGAGAGACTCCACGGCGGCCGTGCGTGCCGATCACAATCATGTCGCAGGGCTGCTCTTGGGCGACCTCCAAAATGACGTCGGCGGGCGAGCCCTCATTGACCAAATATCGAGCAGTCGAACATTCCGCTTTGAAGCGCTCCGTCATGTCCAACAGTCGCGCCTCGATCGATTCTCGCAACTTCTCCCACCCGGCAAACGCACTCATGCTGAAGCTGACTCCGAGCGAGCGCCACTCCATCACATGGAGAATCGTCACCGAGGCCTGAAATTTCCTACCCATCTGAAGGGCACAGTCGACCGCCGGCAGCGACGATTCCGACAGGTCCGTGGCTAACAGGATGTGCCGCATGCGGACGGTATCGGTCGATGCGCGGGCCGACATTTCGTTTCGGCTGAGATGAAGCGGCCTGACCGTCAGGACCGGACAGGACGCGCCTTTGATCACCCGCTCCGCAGTGCTTCCGAGGAGGACATGTTCTAGTCCGCTGTGTCCGTGAGAGCCGACCACCACCAGATCCGCCTTGTGGGTTCCTGCCGCGGCGACGATCCGTTCGCTGGGTATGCCTTCCTCCTGATGCGCTTGAGCACGCACCCCTGTTCGTTTCAGGTGCGAAGTCAAACCTTCGAGCTTGACCCCGATTTCCTGTCGGATGTGACCAAGCCTCACATGGTCGAATGCGCCCAGGAGGTCGGCGTCCGGCCAGAGAGGGATCACGTGCAACAGATCCAGGTGGGTATTCCATGCAGACGCAAAGAACGATGCGTAGGCGAGGGCCCGGGTCGCACCGGTCGAGAAATCGGTCGCTAACAGAATTCGTTCCATTTTCCACATCTTGTCTCCTCGTCGCCGCCGCTTGGACACATGGCGGGCATGGACCCTCAGTGAAAAGAAAACTCAAGCCATCTCGAGTGCACGCTCCAGATCGGCGATCAAATCTTCCAGATCCTCGCAACCGACGGAGATTCTCACGAGCCCGCTCGTGAGGCCCTGCCGCTCCATGACCGCTTTCGGCGTCGCGACATGGGTCATCGACGCTGGATGCTCGATCAATGTATCGACCGTGCCGAGAGACACCGCCAACGTACAGAGGGTCAGACCTTTCAATAACCGTTTGGCTGCTTCGAATCCGCCGGCGACTTCAAAACTGAAGCAACCGCCGAAGCCGGTCATCTGTCGGGCGGCAACATGGTGGCCGGCAAACTTCGGATCGCCGGGATAGTACACCTTGATGACTTTGGCATGGCCGGACAGGAATTCGAAGAGCCTCATCGCATTGTCGTGATGCCGCTGCATGCGCAGCGAAAGAGTTCTGATGCCCCGTAGCAGCAGATAGGCGTCGAACGGACTGAGAATACCGCCGGTATCACGGCGATAGGCCCGAATTTTGTCGGTCACCTCCGAGCGGGCCACGGCGAGACCTCCGATCACGTCGCCATGGCCGTTCAGGTATTTCGTCGCGCTATGAAGCGAGATGTCCGCACCGAGATTCAACGGACGCTGGAAATAGGGGCTCGCGAACGTGTTATCGACGATCGTCAAGATGCCCTGAGCTCGAGCCAGGTCGGCGAGGGCCCGGATGTCCGTGATCTTGCACGTGGGATTGGCAGGAGTTTCGTAGTATATCGCCCGGGTGTTCTCCTGAAGCGCATCCTCGACCGCCCGCACATCCGAGGTATCGACCACCGTGGAGGACACCCCCAAATCCGTCAAGCGCTCCGTGATGAAATGGAGGCTTGGACTATAGAGCGCCTCTCCGCAGATGATATGATCGTGGACCTTCAGCACACTCAACAAGCTCGCCTGGATGGCCGCCATCCCTGAACCGAAGGCGACGGCCGCCTCCCCGTTTTCCAGATCCGCGACCACCCTCTCGACGGCTTCAACGGTCGGATTTCCCATCCGGCTGTAGACATATCCGGCACGGCGGCCCAGGAACAGATCCGCACCCTCTTCGGGAGAATCAAACACGAACGTGGACGTCAGGTAAATCGGCATCGTATGAGCGTTCAACGGCTTCGTCCGCCCGTCGGCATGTAATTGTCTCGTGGTAAATCCTTGCATGGGACGACTCCTTTGTCCGCGCCCGTCAATGCTCACGGGGCGCTCGCGTTCTCTCGCGTGCTCCGCTCATCGTCGCGATTCAGGAGGAATGGCTACATCGCTGACCTTATTCTCGTCGTCCAAGAGCAGGATCACCGACTTCCCTTTCGGCAGATTGCCGAGCTTATCCTCGACGAAGGGACGCACTTCTACTGAGTGCTCTTTTCCGTCGTTGGTACGAACCGTCGCCATCAAGGCCGGCGGGGTGAGGAGCGTGGCTTCGAGTTGTCGGTCCGAAGCTTTGGGGACCGATCGCGTCCATTCTTGGACTTGCCGGTGAGTCACTTGGTCATCCGCAAAGGTCGCATTCAGAATCTTGTTGGTCTCACCGATCAAAAACAGAGCGGGCAAACCGATCGGGAGCGCCGCCACCTTCAAGCGAGCCAACGGCCGAACAGCGAATGCCTCCTCTTTACCGTTTCCCGTTCTGATCACAGCCCATTCGTACTCCACGATGCGCGGTTGCGCCAGTTGCCCTCTCACGATCCGATGCCAACCCGGCTCATTGACCGGATGGTAGTCGACCACGAGATTCTCCGCACTCACCGCCAATCCGATTCGGTCGCCGATCTTGAGGGACCATTCTCCTTTCTCCAATGCGCCTTTGAGCGGAATGAATCGAGCTTCCAGTGCACCGATATTGACCCTGATCATTCCTCCTTCGATGGCTTCAACGGTTCCGAGCACGATGCGCTCTCCGGGCAGCAGAACCCAATGGCCCGGGTAGGACTCCGTCTTGGTCGGTTCTTCCGCCCAGACGGCCAACGCCATCACCAACGAGAGAACGAGGCCTGTGCCGGTCCCAACCATTGAAGGAGACACACCTCTGTTCTTTGACCGAACCTGTGGGACATTCATTGGTCCGTCCTTTCATGATCGACCTGTGACCGATTGGCTGTGATGCCCATTCACGGCGATCGGTGTGCGCTCTTCGCATCCGTCCTGCGATCTCCGGCGCCATCTCGATTTGCGACCGCGCTATCCGTCCGGTCGCGCACCTCGTTGACCCCCACATCGACCTCATGGAGCGCTTCCTGACAGCAGGGGTTCAGATAGCGCGGCGTCATCCCCAGCTGCGCGACAACGACCCGCTCAGGATCGCTTTGTTCGTCCTCAAATCTGACACCGCTGTGATGCTTGTTCGGTGAGTTGACGGTCATCGATTCATCCCGTGAAACTCCGCTCCATCGCTCGAACAAGCTGGATGAGAGGGGCTGGATAGAGGCCGAGCCAGAATAAGAGCCCGCTGAGCATGGCGAGCACCAGACCGTCGGCGTAGGACGTCCGCAGAGCCTGAGCGGACTCTGTGTCGTCAAGGCCGCGCCTCTCGACGGCGGTCATCGCGACGATGATCCGCAAATAGTAGAACAGTCCGATGACGCTGTTGACGACAAGGAGCAGGATCAGCAGCCAGAGCGCAGAGTTCACGCCTGCGGCGATGACGTAAAATTTGCCGATAAAGCCGGCCGTGAGCGGGATTCCTGCCAGCGACAACAACATGACGGTGAAGACCATGGCGATCCACGGCCGGTTCCAGAAAAGACCCCGATAGTCCTCCATGGCTTCGGCTTCGGCTCCCGGTTCGGACAGGACGCTGACGACACCGAAGGCACCGAGCGTCGTGATGAAGTAGGCGATCAGATAAAATGTCACGGCCTCAATCGCCAATGGCCCTCCAGCCAACAACGCAACCAGCAGATACCCCAGGTGGGCGATCGAGGAATAGGCGAGCAAGCGCTTCACATTGTTCTGTAACAAGGCCAGCAGATTGCCTGCGAACATGGACAGGGCTGCGATCCCCGCCAGTACCCACCAAAGGATGTCCGAACGAAAAGCCTCGATCTCCACGAAGTAACGGAGCAGCAGGGCGACCATGGCGCCTTTCGAGACGGTCGCGACAAAGGCGCTCACCGGAGCCGGCGCGCCTTGATAGATATCAGGCGCCCACATGTGGAACGGCACCACCGCCAATTTGAAGCCGACGCCGGTCAGGATGAGCATCAATCCCGCAAGATAGGTGGAAGACAGGTCGTTGGCGCCGGTCAACCGGGCCGCGGTGTGGACAAACTTCATCGTGCCGGATTGGAAATAGATCACAGCCATGCCGAATAGGAGAAACGCCGACGAGGTGCCCGACAGAATCAGGTACTTGATGCCGGCTTCGAGCGGACGAGGATCGGTGCGCCGGTAGGCGATGAGCACATAGAGAGACAGGCTGAGCAATTCCAGCCCGAGAAAGAACGAGGCGAAATGTGTCGCGGCCGCCATCGTGATGGCCCCCAGGGTTGCGAACAGCAGGAGAGCGTAGAACTCCTCCCGCTGACCCTTCTGTCTCATCAGATAGCCGTACGACAGAAGCGTCACGGCCAGACTCGCGGCCAGGATAAGCCCGGCATAGAACAACGCGTACGTGTCGACCACCAGCAACGCTGTGACGGGGCGAGGCGCGACTCCGGCTGCGACGGGCAGCATCAGGAAGGCTCCAGTCAATCCCAGCGAGGTGACGGTCACAACAACTCCATGACCACGATGAAACGCCGCGATCAGGAGTACGATCAGCGACGAGACGGCCGTGACGAGCAGCGGCAGCAATGCGATGAAATCCGGCCCGGCCATGAGTTATCTCCTCGAGGCGACGGCGGTCTCGCCGGCAAGGCGGCGCAGGCCCTCCAGCGACTGCCCAGCCGTCTCCAGCACCGGCTGGGGATGGAGGCCCAGCCACACTTGGATAGCGATCATGGCTCCCAAGGTGGCGAGGTCACGCGCCGACAAGTCCGGCACGTTCCACCTTTGGCGAGCGGCACCGTGAAACGTGCGCTGCATGAGCGCCAGGGAATAGATAACCGCGGCCACCAGGCCCGCGGCGGCGAGCACGGTTATCGGCACACTGATGCGGTAGCTTCCCAGGAGTACCAGAAACTCGCCGATGAAGTTCCCTGTGCCGGGAAGTCCCAACGAAGCGATCGCGAACACCAGCGTGATCGCGCCGGATCGAGGAAGGGTCTCCCACAAGCCTCCCATGCGGCGCATGTCGCGGGTACCCAGCCGCTCCTGGAGCGCGCCCACGAGGACGAACAAGGCGCCGGTGGTGATCCCATGAGCGAGCATCTGCATGACCGCGCCTTCGAGCGCGATCGCATTTCCGGAATAGATCCCGAGGAGCACGAATCCCAAGTGGCTGACGCTGCTGTATGCTACGAGCCGCTTCAGATCGGTCTGCGCGAAGGCCAACACCGCTCCATAAAGAACTCCGACCACGCCCAGCACCATCGCGACCGGCGCGAACGTTTGAGCAGCGGAAGGGAAAAGCGGCACGGCGAATCGGATCAAGCCATAGGCGCCGGTTTTCAGCAGAAGCCCGGCAAGAATCACGCTCCCGCCGGTCGGCGCTTCGGTATGGGCGTCGGGAAGCCAGACGTGGAACGGTACGGCCGGGAGTTTCACCGCGAAGGCTGCAAAAAACCCCAACATCAACCACAAGGCCACGGTCTGCTCCATCTTGGTGCCGAGCAATTGCACATAGTCGAACGTCACCACGCCGGTCTGCTGGGCATGGATGAACATCAGACCTAGAATGGCGATCAGCATCAGGAGGCTGCCGGCCTGCGTAAAGAGGAAAAATTTGACGGCCGCATAGACGCGACGCTCGTGACCCCAGAGACTGATCAAAAAATACATCGGCACCAGCATCACTTCCCAAAACACGAAAAACAGAAACAGATCCATGGCCAGGAAGACTCCGAGCACACCGGCGAGAACCCACAGCAGGTTGAAATGAAAGAATCCGACTCGCTCCCGGATTTCGGTCCAGGAGGCCGCGACTGCCGTGAGGCCGAGAAAGAGGGTCAAGAGGACCAGAAGCAAGCTGAGCCCGTCGAGCGCCAGGTGGACGGTGATGCCGAAGCGAGGGATCCAGGGTGCGCTCAAGTCGGCCAGCCAAACTCCCTGGTTCGAAAGTGAAACTTCGGGTTCTCGATCAGTCCAGAGCAGGAGTGCCAGGACCAGATCGATCACTAACGCGCCCAGCGAGATCCAGCGCGGCCACTGCGATCCACGCCGGTCGAGCACCCAGGCCGCTGCGCCCGCCGCGAGCGGGAGGAGAATCAGCCAGCCGAGGATCATGAGAGTACCATGACGGCAACAATCACGATTGAACCGGCGGCAAGGACCGCGGCATACCAACGGACCCGCCCCGTTTGCGTTCGATGCAGCGCGCCATAACTCTCCCGGCCGAGCCAAACCAGGCCTGCATAGCCTTGATCGATCAGATCATCCTTATTTGTCCGAGCCAGCCAGAGAAACGGACGTACGAATAAGAGGTCATACAGCCGGTCGAAACCCCATCCGGCAAACCACCAGCGCGATAAGGCCCCTCCCCACCGCGTCTCCGCCAGCGTATCGACCAGGCCGGGGCGACCCAGATACAGCAGGTACGCGGCGGCGAGGCCAAACAGAGCGACAAGCATGGTGAGAATTTGCAACCGCAACTCCGTCGTGACCGAGCCCGTCCGTTCGATGGACGGCAGAACTTGGCCGACAAATTCACCGAACAGGGAAACATCGCCGAGCGTTCTCGGCATCTGCATGAATCCGACCAGCAGTGCTCCTCCCGCAAGCGCGACCAGCGGGAGCTTTATCACCCAGCCGGGTCTTGACCCAACCGTCGCTTTTGAGTCACCGAAGAAGACGCGGAACACGAGACGAAAGCTGTACAGCGCCGTCAGCAGGGCCCCGATCATGCCGGCGCCCCAGAGCCAGGCACCACCGGTGGGCGATGCCCAGGCTTCCCACAAGATCCAGTCCTTGCTGTAAAATCCGGCGGTCACGAGTGGAAAACCGGCCAAGGAAGCCGCGCCGGTGAGGAAGGTCCAGAACGGCACGGGAAGCGTCTTTCGGAGGCCGCCCATTTTGAAAATGTCATGCTCCTCGTGAAGACTCTGGATCACGGCACCGGCGGCCAAAAACAACAGGGCCTTGAAGAACGCGTGGGTGGTGAAGTGAAAGAGCGCCGCCGCCCAAGCTCCCACTCCCAGCGCGAGGAACATATAACCGATCTGGCTGATCGTCGAATAGGCCAGCACGCGTTTGAGGTCGCGTTGCACCAGCGCGCTTGAGGCGGCCAGGAGCAGCGTGAGGGCTCCGACAGCGGCAACGAGAGCCTGTATGGAGGGCGCGAGACTGTACAACACATGGGTGCGCGCAATCAGATACACTCCCGCCGTCACCATCGTGGCCGCATGGATCAGCGCGCTCACCGGCGTCGGACCGGCCATCGCGTCCGGGAGCCAGGTCTGTAACGGAAGCTGCGCCGACTTGCCGACCGCGCCACCGAGGAGCAAAGCCGACGCGGCAACGGCCAGGCTCGACCCGACCGGCCATTGTTCGACCGCGCGGGCCATGAGGTCTTGAATGTTCAGCGTGCCCAGATGCGTGAACAACAGGAAGAGTCCGATCGCGAGCGCGACGTCGCCGAGTCGCGTGACGATGAAGGCCTTCTGAGCGGCCGCTCCGTTGGCCGACTCGCGATACCAGAACCCAATCAACAGGTAACTGCAAAGTCCGACCCCTTCCCAACCCAGATACAACAGCAGCAGATTGTCCGCGAGCACCAGCGTCAACATCGCGGCCACGAACAGGTTCATATAGGCGAAGAATCGGCGGTACCCTTCGTCGCCGATCATGAACTCGGACGAATAGACGTGAATGAGAAACCCGACCAGGGTAATGACGACCGCCATCACGAGCGACAGGGGGTCTAGATAGAAACCGATCGCCGGCGCGAAGCCGGAAACGTCCAACCACCTCCACAAGGTTTGACTGTAAGCCCGCGCAGGAGGGCTCGCACCGATGAAGGCAACCCCGACGAATCCGGTCAGGGTCATCGAGAGGCCTACCGACCCGACTCCGACCAGCGCGATCATGCTGCGCGAGAGCCGCCCACCGGCCACGGCCAAGACCAGGAACCCGATAAGAGGAAGCACTGGGATCAACCAGAGAAGGTCGAACATTTCAACCCCACAGGCGGGACACCGCATCGACGTCGAGCGTCCTGGCATGCCGGTACAGTTGCAGCACCAGCGCCAGTCCGACCGACACCTCTGCCGCCGCCAAGGTCAAGATAAAGAGAAACATGACCTGACCATCCGCCTGTCCCCAATTGGCCCCCGCCACGATGAAGGCCAATCCGGCCGAGTTCAACATGATCTCCACCGACATCAACATGAAGATCAGGTTCCGTCGAACCAGGAGGCCGATCAATCCGAGTGCGAACAACATCCCGGCGAGCACCATGCCATGCGCGAGGGACATCGACAGCGGCACGGTATCCACCTCACGATTCCTCGTTCCTCACATGCCGTCCGAGATGATACGCACCGACGAGGCCCGGCAGAAGGAGCATGGAGGCCAATTCCACCCCGATCAGGTAGGGGCCAAGGAGCACCACGCTCACCTGTTTGGGAGTTTGAACCGAAATGACGTCGGCCTGGTTCAGGACGCCGGCGCCGAACAGATAGAGCCATTCGCCAATAAGGATCGCCGACAATACCGAAGGCCCGATCCACCCCGCCGGTGTGAGCCATTCCGCCTCCTGGTCGATTGCCCGGCGTCCGAGGTTCAACATCATGACCACGAAAATGAACAGGACCATGATGGCGCCGGCGTAAATCATCATCTCCAACATGGCGATGAACGGCGCGCCAAGAATGAAAAAGACCATAGCCACGGCCATAAAGGAGACGATCAGGTAGAGCAGCGCATGCACCGCATTGAGGCTGGTGATGACCAAGCCCGTCGAGACGACCGCCACGACCCCTGCCAGGTAGAATGCGCTCGTCATGGCAACAGGCTCCGCACGTCGACGGGCGCCGCTTCATGCTCGGCTTCACCCTTGTCCTTCCCGCCGATCTGAACCCCGGACACCCGATAAAAGTTGTAGCCCGGGTATTTGCCCGTCCCGCTGATCAACAGATCCTCCTTCTCGTAGACCAGGTTTCGCCGGTTGTGCTCGCTCATCTCGAAATCATTGGTGAGCTGGATCGCATAGGTCGGACAGGCCTCCTCGCAATACCCGCAAAAAATGCAGCGCGAAAAGTTGATTCGGAACCAGGCCGGATAGCGACGGCCCTGTTCGTCTTCCGTCGCCTGGAGCGCGACGCAGTCCACCGGGCAGGCGACCGAGCAGAGATAGCAGCCGACGCAACGCTCTTCTCCGTCCGGATCGCGTGACAAAATGATGCGGCCGCGCCACCGAGGCGGTAAGTAGAGCTTCTCGTCAGGGTACTGCACGGTGACCGGATGCGTGAACGCATGGAGAAAGACCAGCCAGATCCCCTTCAACAACTTCAGCATGGCCACACTCGCTCAGAGACCGGACCGTCCGGCAACGACGAGCCCTCCGGTAATCACCAGGTTCACCAAGGCCAACGGGAGCATGGCCTTCCATCCGAACGCCATGAGCTGATCGAACCGAAGGCGCGGGAGAGTGGCTCGGAGCAGAACGAAGAGCCCGATGAAGAAAAAGGTCTTGATCCAGAACCACACGAACGGCGGGAGCCGAGGCCCCTGCCAGCCTCCGAAGAACAGCAGCGTGATCATGACCGATATCAGGATGATGCCGAGGTACTCCCCCACGAAAAACATGCCGAACTTCATGCCGGAATATTCCGTATGAAAGCCGGCGACCAATTCGGCTTCCGCCTCGGGGATGTCGAAGGGAACCCGTTTCGTTTCGGCCAGACCGGCGATCAGGAAAATCGCGAACCCGAATACCTGCGGAATGCAGAACCAGAGGTCTTGCTGCGCTTCCACGATGTCTCGGAGGTTGAAGGATCCTGCCAGCATCACGACCCCCATGAGCGACAGACCCATGAAGACCTCGTAGCTCAGCATTTGTGCCGAGGCGCGGAGCCCCCCCAGCAGCGAGTACTTGTTGTTGGAGGCCCAGCCCGCAAGCACGACGCTGTAAGCGGACAGCGAGGACATCGCCAGAACAAACAGAAGACCGACATTCAGATCGACCACGACGATGGACGGCGTGAACGGCACGACCGCAAACGACATAAGAACCGTGACGATGATGATGGCGGGCGCGATCACGAACACCGCCTTGTCGGCGAACGGCGGCACCCAGTCTTCTTTCATGAAGATCTTGATCATGTCGGCCACCACCTGCAACAAGCCGAAGGGGCCGACCCGGTTCGGACCGAGTCGATCTTGCCAGAATCCCAAGAGCCGACGTTCCAACCAGATCAAGAGCGCGCTGAGCGTCAGCACGGTGGCCAGCACCCCGCCGATGACGAGGACCTCTGACAGCATATCGTTCATGGCGCTGCGACCCGCCTTACCGAACCCCATGCCGGGAGGACGGCATCGGTAAGGCCGGACACCATGGCGAGCCCCGCTGTACCGCGCGGAACGGCCGATTCCAGCCTTACGGCGACACGGTGCGATCGATCGCCGATTACGACTTCGACCTGTGCGTCGGATTTGACTTGAAGCCTTGTCGCGTCGTCTGGATGCAACATCAAAGAGGCTTTCCGAGTCCGTTCTTCCACGGCGGAGGCGCGCGCACTCAATTCCTCACTCCCGAAAATCTGATACCAAGGAAGGATCAGCCACTCGTGAGCGCGGGGCTCAAAGAGCTTCGATGTGTCGTTAAAGTAGGCCACCATCCTCTTGCCGGACGGCTCGCCCAGGCGGATGCCAGGCATCTCCTGTCGCAAGGAACCGCCGATTTCAGTTTGAAACTTGTTCAACGCTTGGACCGAATTCCAGCCGGGAGCCCAGTATCGGGCGATCAGTGGAGACGGCGGTTGCCCAAGATAGCCTTCCATCGAAAACGACAACGGCGAATCTGGATCATCCGCCGGTTTGGGTTCGTGCATCGCCAAAGGCGCGTGCATCGCGGTTCGCCCCGTGAAGCGATGCGTCTGTCGAGGGACTTTCTGACCGACCATGCGGAAATGTTCCGACGGCGCGGTCTCTGTGAGCCGTTGAAACTCCGGAGTCGCCTGTGCAAGAGCCGATACAACGTCATCAAGACTGTTCCAGACCGCCATATCTCGATTCGCGGAATGCCCCGACGCGATTGCTAGGTCCCGTATCCAGCGCCAGCTTTCCTGAATCTCCCCCTCAGGAGCAAAGACCTGGTAGAAACGCTGGGCTCGCCCTTCGTTGTTCACGAACGTGCCGTCCGATTCGGCGACCGTGCCGACCGGGAGCCATACATCGGCTTTGGCTGCGGTGTCGTGTTCCAGGTGATCGAGGAGGATGATCTTTTTCGCGGTATTCAGACAGGCGTCCACCGAGACGACAGCGTTTCGACGGTATAGATCGTTCTCCAGAATAAGAATCGTGTCCGCCATGCCCGTCTTCACGGCGTCGAACGCCTCTTCGAGGCTCGTGCCTCCCAGCATGGCGAGGCCCAGGCTGTTCGCCTCCGGGAGGGCATAGCAGAGCTTCGCATCGGTGCCGCCGCTGCAAAGCGCCCAGGCCACGTTCGCGGCCGCGCGAATCACCGCATCGCTCCGACACCCGGTTCCGGAGATGATGACAGGACGGACCGCCAGTCGCAGAGCGGCAGCAATGGACTCCGCCAGCGACTTGATCCGAGAGTAAGGAGTCTGGGCCTGCGGCGCCGCAGGGTCCAGTTCGTGCGCGATTGCGAATCCAAGGGCAGCGAGCTCGTCCGGCGTCCCGCGATAGCTTTCCGTCGCGATGTCTGCAAACCAGGTCTCGAACGGTGTGGCGATGAATAGCGGCCCCGGTCGCGATTGGGCCGCCTCCCGCACAGCGGCGTCGTGCCAAGATGGAATGCCCAAGTGGTCGAGGACCTGCATCGGCCGCTGGCGGACCGACTGTCGCACGGCCAAGGCCAATCGAGGAGCCGTGTTGATCAAGTCCTCGCCAAGAACCAGCACCGCGTCTGCCTGCTCGGCATCACGGATCGAGGCCGAACGCGCCGGCCCGCGCTTCAGAATATCCAGAATGAGGGAAGCCAGACCGGCATCGGGCGCGGAGAGTCCATGAGAAAATCGTTCCGGTCCGACCAACGCACGAATCGCAAAATTGGCTTCGAGCGAGGCGCGCGGAGAGCCGATGCCGATGACGCGGGAACGCTTCTCGGCCAGCAGTGTTCCCAGTTCACGCAGGACCGGCTCCTTCTCCGTCGGAACGACCTGGATACTCCTGTTCGGACGAGACATCGCGCGACGGATGCGCCGCTCGCTGTTGACGAAGCCGTATCCGAAACGTCCACGATCGCAGAGAAAATACCCGTTGATCTCGCTATGGTATCGGTTGAGGATGCGCCGGAGCGTGCCGTACCGCTCGCCGGCGATCGTATTGCACCCCAGGCTGCAATGGACGCACAGGGACGGCGCGGTCTGCAGATCCCACTTGCGGGTGTAGTGACGCATCAAGGTCTTGTCATCGAACACCCCCGTCGGACAGACCTCGACGAGGTTGCCGCTGAATTCATTTTGCAACGTCCCGTCTTCTTGCCGGCCGAAGTAGACATGGTTTCGAGAACCGAACGCGTTGAAATCCCGCCCGCCTGCATAGTCTCGATAGAAGCGCACGCAACGATAACATTGAATGCAGCGATTCATCTCATGGGTGATGAACGGCCCCAAGTGCTGATTCCGGAAGGTGCGTTTATTGAAGCGATAGCGGCGATAGGCATGGCCGGTCATCATGGTCATATCTTGAAGATGGCACTCGCCGCCTTCGTCGCAGACCGGACAGTCGTGAGGATGGTTCGCCATCATCCATTCGATGACGCTCGCGCGAAAGGCCTTCGCTTCGGCATCCTCAATGGAGATGCGCGTACCGGCGGCGGCCGGCGTCATGCAAGCCATGACCAGATGTCCTTCGCGATCACGTTCGTCTCTGAACTGCTTCACCGCGCATTGCCGGCAGGCGCCGACCGAGCCCAACGCCGGATGCCAACAGAAGTACGGCAGGTTCAAGCCGAGCGAGAGGCAGGCGTGCAGGAGATTCTCGCGCTCGTCCACCTGGTAGGGACGATCATCGATGAGGATGGTGGTCATGTCCTCACTCCACCCACGCCGCACCCTCTTTCGACCACGGGCAACGCTTCTCGTGGATGTGCCGTTCAAAATCGCCGCGACAATATTTCAAGATACTCCGCAGCGGGTCCATCGCTCCGGGCGCTAAGGCGCAAAAGGTTCGGCCGGGACCAAGCAACTTCGTGTGTCCATCGAGAAGATCGATCTCCTCCATTCGTCCCTGTCCATCCTCCAGACTCTGGAGAATTCGTTCCGTCCAGGACAATCCTTCCCAGCAAGGCGTGCACCAGCCGCAGGACTCTTGTGCGAAGAAATGTTCCAGATTTTGCGCGAATCCGACCGGACAGGTCTGCTCGTCCAGCACGATCATCGTCCCCGTTCCCATCCGGCTGCCCGCTCGTTGAATCGACTCGAAGTCCATCGAGAGATCCAGATGCTCCTCCACGAGCAAGGCCGTGGAGGCGCCTCCCGGCAGCAGGCCGCGGAGTGAGCAACCGTCTTTCATCCCTCCCGCATGTTCTTCGATAATCTCCCGGATCGCTGTGCCCATGGGAAGTTCCCAGGCCCCGGGCCGTTTCACGTTGCCGCTCACCCCGTAGATCTTGGTCCCTCCATCCTGTCCTCGGCTAAGGCGCTTATACCACTCGACGCCCTGAGCAATAATATGAGGGACGTTACAGAGGGTCTCGACGTTCTGCACGATCGTAGGGTTGCCCCAGAGCCCGACGACTTGCGGAAAGGGCGGTTTGGACCGAGGAATGGCGCGCTTCCCTTCCAGCGAATTGAGCAAAGCCGTTTCTTCGCCGCAAATGTACCGTCCCGCGCTCGTGTGGAGGTGCAGATCGAAGCAGAAATCTGATCCGAGAATGTTGCGTCCGAGGTAGCCGTGAGAACGGGCCTCGACGATGGCTTTGCGTAAACGTTCGGCCGCCAGTCGATATTCCCATCGCAGAAAGATATATCCAACGTTCGCCTCGATCGCATAGGCGCTGACAATCATGCTCTCGATCAACTGATGCGGGTCGCCTTCCAGCAGGAGTCGATCCTTGAATGTGCCCGGTTCCATTTCATCGGCGTTGGCCACCAAATACTTGGGACGGGGTGCGTCCGGTCCCATCGGCACGAAGCTCCATTTCTTGCCGGTCGGAAACCCGGCCCCGCCGCGCCCGCGGAGCGTGGAGTCGGTGACGAGCTTCTGCACTTCTTGGGGCGCCATCGTCCGCAACACCTTGCGCACGGACTCATACCCCCCGGTCTTCTCGTACTCGGTCACCCACAGCGGCTCGGCGTTCGGCCTGATGCGGCTCGTCAACGGCTGCTCCCCCATCCCCTGCCGGTCCTCCTACGGATAGCGTTCAAGAATGCGATCGACACCCGCGGCCGTCAGGTCACCGTGGAGATCGTCATCGATCATCATCGCGGGAGCCCGGTCGCAGGCGCCGAGACAGACGATCGGGAGCAGGGTGAATCGTCCGTCGCCTGTCGTCTCGCCGAGCGAGATTCCCAACCGCGTTTCGAGATCCTTGCGCAACCTGTCGCACCCGCAGACCCAGCAACTGATACTGTCGCACAGCAGGATCACATGACGCCCGACGGGCTTTCGAAATATCAGATTGTAAAACGTCGCCACACCGTCCAGCTCATCGGGCGTCATGCCGAGCAGAGCGGCGACGCTCTTGAGACTCTCGTCAGAAACCCACCCACGATGTCGCTGGACGACCTTCAAGGCTTCCACGCACGCGGCGCGTTTATCGGGATAATGCGAGAGTTCCTCTTCGATGTCGCGATGTTCGATGTCGCTCAACATTGGCAAACCGTCCGGCAGCCGCGCCGTTTTCAGCGATCTACGTCCGCGAGCACGAAATCCACGCTGCCGAGGATCGCCACAAGATCCGCGAGCAGGAGGCCGCGCGAGATCGACGGAATCATCTGCATATGGGGAAAGGACGGTGTTCTGATACGCACGCGGTAGGGCCACGCCGTGCCGTCGCTGATCAGGTAATAGCCGTTGTTTCCCTTGGTGCCTTCGATCCCGACAAAGGCCTCGCCAGGCGGAATGACCGGCCCCCAACTGACGTTCAGAAAATGCGTGATCAGCGTCTCGATATCGTGCATCGTCCGTTCCTTGATCGGCGGCGTCGCCAACGGATGCTCCGCTTTGTAGGGACCTTCCGGCATGTGGTTGAGGCATTGTTCGATGATCCGGAGACTCTGTCGCATCTCCTCGACACGCACGACCGCACGGTCGTAACAGTCGCCGTGCTCCGCGGTCGGAATATCGAACTCGAACCGGTCGTACCCCGAATAGGGCCGCCGCTTCCGAAAGTCCCAAGAAAATCCGGTCGCGCGCAACCCGGGACCGGTCACCCCCCATTCGATCGCTTCGTCTCTGGTATACCGACCCACACCTTGCGTGCGGGCTTTGAAGATCGCGTTCCGCATCACCAGGTCGTCGTATTCGGCCAAGCGGGGTGGCAAATACTTCAGGAACTCCCGGACCAGTTTGTCCCAGCCTTCCGGAAGGTCCTGCGCCACACCCCCGATCCGGAACCATTCGGGATGCATCCGCCCTCCGCAGATCGCCTCCACGATGTGGAAAATGCGCTCCCGGTCCGTGAACATGTAAAAGACCGGAGAAAGCTGCCCGACATCTTGCGCAAATGTGCCGTACCAAACGAGATGGCTCGCAATGCGGAAGAATTCCGCCATCATGACTCTGATGACTTGAACCCGATCGGGAACCCGGATGCCGGCGAGTTTCTCCACCGCCAGCACATAGGGCAACTCGTTCATGACGCCCCCCAGATAGTCGATCCGATCCGTATAGGGAATGAACGTGTGCCAGGTCTGACGTTCACCCATCTTCTCCGCTCCGCGGTGGTGATAGCCGATGTCCGGCACCACGTCCACGATCTCCTCCTGATCCAGTTGCAGGACGAGACGGAGAATGCCATGGGTGCCCGTGTGCGCCGGACCGAGATTGAGGAACATGAAGTCCGACGTCTCGCGGGAGCGCGTCATCCCCCATTCTTCGGGACGAAAGGTGAGAGCCTCTTCTTCCGCTTCCTGCTTGTCCTCAGGCAAATCGAACCGGCCCATTTCGGTCGCGCGGGCGGGATGATCCTTCCTGAGGGGATGACCTTGCCAGGTCGGCGGCAACAGGATTCGGCGGAGATTCGGATGCCCATCGAAGACGATGCCGAACAGGTCCCAGACTTCCCGTTCGTACCAATCTGCGGCGGGCCAGAGATCGGTGATGGTTGCGATGGAGGGAACCATTCCCGCCAGCGGAACCTTAAGGCGGATATCCTCGTTTCGCTCGAAGGAGAGCAGGTGATACACGATCGTGAAATCGCCCATCGGTTGATCCGGTTTCACCCGCCGGACCCGCTCGTCGATCGCAGTGAGGTCATACAGCATCGTATACGGCCGATTCGCTTCATCTTTGAGATATCGGAGCATCTCGCGCACCCGCCCGGGCGAACTCCAGACGGTGGGAACCTCATCGGCTGTCGGTTGAATCGAGAATGCGTCCCGCCCGAATCGCCCTCGGAGTTCATCAACGACCATGGTCCGGCTCATGTCTGCTAATCAGGTTTCCATTCGGTCATGGCAGACGATCGACCGTCGGGAAGTCCGTCGCTCGTTCTCGTTCGCCTCGCTTCCGATCGCGCTGCGAGGGCATCAGCGGTTTCGATACCTGCTGGCCGCCGACCATCCAGCTCAGCGGCCGCCGTTCCCGTCCGACCTGTTCTTGCAACAGTAATAGTCCTTCCATGAAGGTATGGGGAGGAGGAGGACAGCCGGGAAGATAGACATCCACCGGCAAGAAGGAATCGACCCCTTGCACCACGGAATAGATGTCGTACATGCCGCCGGAGTTGGCGCACGATCCCATGGAGATCACCCACCGAGGCTCCATCATCTGCTCGTACAAACGCTTGATGATCGGCGCCATTTTGATGAACACGGTGCCGGCGACGACCATCAGATCCGCTTCGCGCGGGCTGCCTCGAACCACCTCGGCGCCGAATCGCGCGATGTCGTACCGACTCGTGAGGCTGGTCGCCATCTCCACATAGCAACAGGACAAACCGAAGTTAAACGGCCACAGGGAATGCTTCCGTCCCCAGGCAATCAGGTCCTGTAATTGCCCCAGGACAACGTTGCGACGCACGGCTTCCTCTAGCGCACCGTCGCCGACTCCGTTCATTCCGTCAGCCGACCGGTGAGCGCTCGCCGGCCTGTTGAGCCACCAAGGCATCGCCGCCCTTTCGCCTCCGTACGAGATCCCGCTGCGGGGAGGTTCCCCAATCGAGCGCGCCCACTCGCCACAAGTAGGCCAGCGCGATGAACAAAACTGCGATGAAGATGAACATTTCTCCGAAGCCGAGCCAGCCGACCTCTGGAGCCGCCACGGCCCAGGCGAACAGATACACCGCCTCCAGATCGAAGATGACGAACAGCATCGCAATCAGGTAGAACTGCACCGGCAGCCGGATCTGTGCGGAGCCTGTGACGGCGATCCCGGATTCGTAGGGTTCGTCCGTCGCCTGTTCGCGATGTCGCTCACCCAGGAGCGCGGAAATCCCGATCATGCCCGCCGCAATCGCCAAGACCGCGAGAACGTAGACGGCGAAGGGCCAGAAGTGTTCGGTCACCGATGCCCTCCTAGAGGAAACGTGGCACGAAGATCGCCGTCTGTTCCGCCGTCCTGCTACGCGGGATCGGACACGTCGGCCCGCAAGTTTAAGAACTCAGACCGGCTTCTCGGTTCCTGGACCGACCGCCTCGATGTGGCTTCCGACAATCCCGCATTCGTTTTACTCGTCACAGACTCCCGTCCCGACCAGATCGGGCCCGTCCCTCAATCCATGCGCCGACCACGAGAAGCGGCTCATCCCTCCGTCCCTGTGGCGCGCAGCATCGCCTCCTCCTGCCGATTGAGCAGGACCAGGTACTGAAACCTCGTGAGGCGGCGGAGTGTAAGCCGGCCTCTTCGACTCTGTCGATCCACGCTCGTGAAAATTTGGTTCCAAGAGAGATCCGGCAACCGTTGTGCGAGATCATCGATCGTGCAGGGTCCTCGACGCTCCAAGTCCTGAAGAATCGCGAGCTCGACGGTATTCAGATGCGTCATCGTCACCTCCTTGCCGACTCGCATCGCGTAGGAGGTCCATTCGAGATGCGAAGGGACCGTTTGACCGCAAGCGAGCAGAGATGCAATTCACGATCCTTTCCTCATTTCCACACGAATGGCGCCGCGAGGGTCGGAACTGTCGGTGAAGCCCTCCGCGCATTCTCAGCCCCTTCTTCTCATGGATGCCTTCGTGCACTTACGCGCAGAGCGTCGAGTGCGTTACTGCTCGGTCGCGGATTGAGCAGCATTCATCCCATGCTTCAGGGTCCACTCGCCGGTCTGCGCTGCGGTCTCTTGAGTCGGTGAAACTTCGCCAGGTGCGCGATGATCTTCTGTTCATCGCCGGCAATGATCACGTCGCACGAAGAATCAACCAGGGTCGGCGTCTCGTTCCGGCGGGATAGTCGTTTCAGACGTTCGCGTTTGGATTTGTCCTTCGAAACGTTTCTCAAGATACAGTCGATGCCCCACTCCGACATCTTCTGGCGAACCTGCGCGCTATATTCACATTCTTCAAACTGATATAGTTCCAGCATGTGGTCCTCACCTCAGGCCTTCCATCGAGGTCGCTCTTCTGCCACCTGCTCGGACCCGACGCGCCTGTCGTCCGGCGCAGCGGGCTTCGATGCGCCGCTTTCCTCACGGGCTCCATCATCCGGATAATCACTCAACGTGTAGGTCCGGTCGTCAGACGCTTGTCCACAACCTCCCAGTTGATATTGGCGAAGAAGGCTTCAATATATTTGGGTCTGTCCGACGGTGCGTAGTCCATCATGAACGCGTGTTCCCACACATCCAGGACGAGCAACGAAGTGAAGCCCGCCACGTTGCCGATCTCATGCAAGGTGATCCAATGGTTCGAGAGACGGCCGTTCATCGGATTGCGATAGCAGATCGCCCAACCCACTCCGCGCATTTTGGCAATGCTCGCGAATTCCGTTCGCCAGATCGCGTAGCTGCCGTAGGATGTTTCGGTCTCCTTGCGAAATGTCGATGAGCGCTCCGGATCGCCGGATCCTTGCCGTTGCAGGTTCTCGAAATAGTATTCGTGCAGCACCATCCCGTCGTATTCGAATCCCAACCGGCGCGTGAGTTCCGAATAGGCCGGCATTTCTTCCTGATCCACTGTGCCGTCCTTCAGAAACTCGGCAATTCGCTCGGTAAGCCGTTTGGCTTCTCGGACATACCCTCCGTACAATTGGAAATGCATCTCCAACGTCTTGTCCGAGATGCCACGGAGCCCGCTCAAGTTGAACGGCTTTGTTTGATAGCCTTGGGTCATCACCTGGAGGCCTCCAGCGGTGGATGCAGACGGGTATCGAGGCATGACACATTCTCACGCTCGTGATGCAGCATGCGACACGGCAGGATCGTTCCGGATGAAGCACCACGACGACAAGAATCCCGAATGACGCTACTTGTCGAAACCATCGTGTCTTGTATATGGATTCTCCCCACCGTCGCCCATCCTACAAAACGGGAATTGTCCGTCAACATTTCCAGACAAGGAGATGTCGTGATCATGAGGACAAGGAGCTTGTGCGCGAGAGAACACCACACTGAGAGTCCTTGATGGCCCAGGTCGAGGAATGGCCTAAGGTCGCTGCTCCCGCTGAAGCGATGCTATATCTCAACGGTCCTCGACCTTGTCCCCTTCGCCTACCTCAAACTTATTACTCGACGACCCACACAGCGTACCCGCTTGCCTGTTTCAACAGCCGACGCGTGATGCCGCCGAAAAAGAGTCCTTTCAATCCGGAAACGCCACGGCGGCCGACCACGATGGCTTGATAACCGCCCCTTCGGGCTTCTTCAAGAATGGTCTCGACGATATCTTCTCCATAGCCGAACTTCAGTCGGATGCGGGAGGCGTGCAAACCGGTTCGCTCCAGCGTCCGACAAGCCTTCGTCAGGATAGAAGATTCCAATCTCCGCTCCCGCCTGTACCAGTCCCTGCGCTCTCGCCTCAGTTGCCTGCCCAATTGTTCCTCACGAGCAGGATCTTCGGATCCTCCATGTTCCCGCAAGACCGGGGGCAGGGGATTAAGAACATGAAAGAGCGTCACGCTCACAGCGGGCGTGGAGCGCAGTAGCCGTCCCACATGTTGCACCGCCCGCGTGGAATCCTTTGAGCCATCTACCGCAACGAGGATCCGCATCGAGAGGTCACTCCAATCGGTTGGGCACTGAAGGTCAGCTTGGCTTTGAAATGTGCTCCGGTCGGCTCTCCTTCGATACGGACGCTGAGAGGGGGCACGAGACGAGCGACTCCAGCTTCTTGGTCCACGCCTTCCCGACGGGAGCACGCCCGCGTTCGCTTGTCGTTCTCAGGATCCTGCCCGGAGAGAGCGATTGGCGATTACCCACATCCAATTGGTCGCGTCCATTGGAAACGTCCTATGCGGCATCCGCATCTTGCGCCTGTACGACGACCGACTGGCCGCCTGGGCCGTCGTCTCCTGCATCAGTGCAGCTTGTCGTCCTCTGCAACCTCCATCGGTATCATCCAGTGGTGATACCTCTTGAGGATCTCACCGATGCATGAATGATGCTCGTCGCTTCAGAATCAGGACGCAACTAGCCCTTTTCATCATCTCAGACCATGGCCGAGAGGCAGATTGCATCCATCATGCGCTTCCCCGTCACAATTTTATGGACTTGCACATGTCGTCCAGAGCGCTGCCTGACACAATGCAAGGTTTGAAGGGGGTTTGTTCAGCGCCCATTGGCAGGACATAGGAGGAGCGGCTACGATACCGTCCGCTCTGCAAACAGGATAGCCTCTCCTATCTGCTCCTCTTAGGCATGACAACGCCGGTGAACCACAAGGTCTTGATGCCCTGTCTCCTCACGCGATTCGAGCACTTTCGCTCAACGCGCACAGTGTGAAAAGGGAACAACGCTCACAAGGCTGGTATGCCTTCCAACATCGCTCTCACGTTTGTTCCCCATTCCGTGGGCTGCGAACCGCATTCCACGCCGCATCGGGGCGACTTTGTCGTCTATTCAATCAGGACCAAGACTTGCCTGTTTCTCTTGAATACGGCGCTTTCGACATTTACGGAGTGGACGAAGCCATGCGTGCCGACAGCCGTGTCCTGGTACGGCAACCCACCCCGAGTCTTCGCGGCAAGACGGGATATGATCGAGTTCAAGCGCTGGTGACGGCGGTGGTGGCGCAGGAAGGAGCACTCCAATTCCGTTACACGACGGAGAAGTTCGATGGGTCCATGCCGGCGCATAGCCAGGAGGCCGTCACGGGAGAGAAGCGGCCTGTTCAACGCCAATTCTGCTTCCTCGATAAGCGGAGGTAGGGTCACCGGAACCAAAAGCCACAACTGAACCGTCGCCCACTCACTAAACCAGATACAGCGCATACGGCTATACAAGACTCACGCATTCTTATGGAACGAAGCCGATTTACTTCAGGGTCGACGATCGCGAATGTCGTTCGCCCCATGATTCTGGAATCATGGGCCCGTTGCGTTGAGGCTGGAATCCGTTACGAAGCCCGGTCGCGCAGCTTTAGACGGGTCAACGACGGCGAACTCGTGCAACGTCTCCAACAGAATCGTGAGCTGCTAGAAGGAACGAGCCCGTACCTCCCCCTGATCTCGACGACCCTGGGATCGCTCAAACATGCCGTCTATCTTGTCGACCATCAAGGCATTGCCCTCACGTGCTGCGGGAATGCCCCCGATCTCCATCGTCGCGTTGGGCTCCTTCCGGGCTATGACTGGTCGGAGCGCGCGATGGGAACCAACGGCGCGGGGACGGCGTTGGTAACTGACCGGCCCATCGCGGTAATCGGCCCCGAACACTTCATGCGACATCTGCACGACTGCGCCTCCACCGCCTCGCCCATCCATGATGAGGCCGGCTCCGTGATCGGAGCGCTTGCGATCGTCACCGCCGCAACGGACGCGACGCCGGAGCGGCTGAACATCATCATGCAATTCGCCTCCACGATCGAACAGGAGTCAGGCTCAATCGGCCGTGGCAAGGAGATCATTCGGCTCCTACAAGGCCAGGGCGCAACCCTGGAACGGCACATGGCGACCTACGCTTCGGTCGGGGCGGCATTCATGACCGACGAGCCGACCTGCCGTGAGTTGATCGACTTGCTCCCTGCCGCGGTGTATGTCTGCGATGCGAAGGGGGTCATTGTTCACTACAACCGTCTCGCCGCCCAGTTATGGGGTCGCGAGCCTCGCTGCGGCGATGCTAACGAGCGATTCTGCGGAGCCACCACCATTTATCTTCCGGACGGAACCCTGCTCACTCACGACCAGATGCCGACCGCCAGAGTCTTGCGCACCGGCCTGCCTCAGGACAATCGCGAATTGATCCTTGTGCGGGCCAACGGATCGCACAGAACGGTATTGGTGAATGCGGTTCCGCTCAAGGACGAGTCGAGAGAAGTCATCGGCGCGATGAACTGCATGTTCGACATTACGGATTGGAAACGCGCGGAGGACGCCGTAAGGAGTCGCGACGCCCGTCTTTCACACATCTTCTCCAGCGTCCCTGTCGTGCTCTACGAAGCCGAAGTGAGCGAACCTTTCGGGAGGATTTGGGTCAGCGACAACATCGAAGGCCTCTCCGGCTTCCCAGCTCGACGCTTTATCGAGGACCCCGGGTTTTGGGCATCTCGATTACACCCGGACGATCGCGACCAAGTGCTCCGGACATTCGCCACTCTGGACGATCACGAGCGGTTGAGTTCCGATTACCGGTGGCAGCATGCCGACGGTCGGTATCGTTGGTTCCTCGATCAGGTCGTCATTCAGCGCGACACCAACGGTCGGCCGACCACGATTCTTGGGACGCGGCAGGACATGACCGAGCAAAGAGAAACCCGCCACCAGCTTCAACAGTCGCTGGATCAGTTGCGGATGCTCTCCCGCCGGCTCGAATTGGTGAGAGAGGAAGAACAGCGCAGGCTCGCCCGCGAAATCCATGATGAATTGGGAGTCCTGATGACCACCATGAAGTTGGACCTCGCCCAGATGACCGGGTTGCTCATCGACACGGGGCTCGAAACGGCGGCGGGGTCGTTGCGAAACAAAATCGCCTCGCTCGACAGTACATTGGATCAAACCATCACGGTCGTACAACGGATCGCCTCCGATCTTCGCCCCGGCGTGCTGGACGATCTCGGTCTGATCGCGGCCATCCAGTGGCAGGCCAAGACGTTCAACGCTCGAACCGGTATTCATTGCGATGTGATCGCGGACACGGAGGACCCGCAGATCGACCCCGAACAAGCCACCGCGTTGTTTCGTATCTGTCAGGAAGCGCTCACGAACGTGGCACGACACGCTCACGCGACCTCGGTAGTCGTCCGTTTCAGTGAGACAGCGGGGCAGATCCTTCTCGAAATCGAGGACGATGGGCGAGGCATTCCGTCCGACAAACTGACTGACCGCATGTCGCTGGGATTGCTCGGCATGCGAGAACGGGCAAGCCTCGGTGGAGGAGAGGTCCATATTGCGGGGAAGCCTGGCAACGGGACCAGTATCATCGTTCGAATGCCGACCGTTTCAGGGCACATGAATACTGCGCACCAGGGCTTGTAGGCCATGATTCAGGAGGCACCGGTAACCGCCGGTGTCCGGGCGATTGGCGGTCACACATCAACGAGAGGCCTATGTATAGAATCCTGGTTGCCGATGATTTCCCGGTCATTCGGGAAGGCGTCACCATGGTCGTAAGCAAGGTCATGCCGGTTACGATCGGGGAGGCCGCTGATATCCCCGAAATGTTGCGGCTCGTCCGGACTCAAACCTGGGATGTCCTCGTGCTGGACATCAACATGCCGGGAGGGAGCTCGATCGACGCGCTGAGGGAAGTCAAACGCGAATATCCCAAGCTGCCGGTCCTGGTGCTGAGTATGTATCCCGAGGAGCAGTACGCATTGCGAATGTTTAAGGCCGGCGCCAATGGATACCTCACCAAGACGGCGATCCCCTCCGAATTGGTGCAAGCCATCCAGAAGGTGCTCGGTGGCGGCAACTATGTCACCCCGCTGATCGGCGAACAACTGGCCGTGGCCTACGGATTCCCGGGCAGGCATCGCAATCATCTCAGTAATCGCGAGCTGGAGGTCTTGAGGCTGATCGCTTCTGGCAAAACATGCACGGAGATCGCCGACTCACTGTCGTTGAGCGTGACGACCATCATCACCTATCGAGCGCGTATTCTCGACAAGCTTCATCTGAGAAACAACATGGACCTTACGCGATACGCCCTGGAGCACAAACTGGTCATCTAGTCGGCATGTTTCACGAGTGTTCTTCAGAAGGGCGAACGAATTACACTCCATACAGACGAGAAACGCATTCCACCGGCAGATCTCTTCAGCGGGATCGAAATAGAAGGGCGTCGCCATACGGATAAGAAGACAGGCTGACGGTATACTGTTTCCAGCATACGTCGGCTTCTCGATGCTCCGCCTGGGGGCACCCGTTGCTCTTTCTCATATAATGAGTCTCACGCCGGGCGACTCCGCAATTGCGAGCCTGACTGTCATGAATAATGCTGGTTAGGAGATAGAGGTTGTCTGGAGTTCACAGGAGTGTCGTAACAGCCGGCTAGTCGTTCCTCCAGACGGATGCGGACCAACATTGCAGCACGCTCCCATCTTCACGAGGTTTCTTGAGGGTTATGCCAGCCGCCGTCGATAAGTCGATCGGCCTCGCGAGGACCCCAGGTGTTCGGCTCGTATTCATACAACGGCGTCGCCGTTCCTAGAATCGGTTCCACAACACGCCAGGCGGCTTCCACGCCGTCCTCTCGTGCAAAAAGAGTGGCGTCGCCCCTGATGGCGTCACCGAGGAGACGTTCATAGGCATCCATATTGTCCCCGGAGCTCTGGTGTGCGATCAGCTCGATACGCTCTCCCACCATCGCTTCTCCGGGAACCTTGGCCTTGGTGCCCAGGGCGATCAGCACGTCGGGGCTGAGCCGAAAGCGAAAATGGTTCGGCAGCGGCGGTTCGCGCTCGTCCAACACGGGGCAACACGGCCGTTTGAACTCGACCAGCACTTCGGTCGCCGTGACGCGAAGACACTTGCCGACCCGCACATAGAACGGCACGCCGGCCCACCGCTCGCTGTCGATCTGAAACCGAAGTGCCGCGAACGTTTCCACCCGTGAGTCGGTTGCTACGCCGTCCTCGCGACGGTAGCCGCGGAACTGGCCCCGCACAACGTCTGAAGGTCCGACCGGCCGGATGGATCGAAAGACCTTCACGCGCTCGCTACGAATCGCTTCATGCATCCCCTCGGCGGGCTGCTCCATGGCTAAAGTGGCGATCACCATCAGCATGTGATTTTGCACCACGTCTCGGATTGCTCCTGCCTCTTCATAGAAACGCCCGCGACCCTCCACGCCGAAACGTTCGGCCATCGTGATCTGCACCCGTTCGATATGGCCGCGATTCCAGCCGGCTTCGAGAAACGGATTGGCGAACCGGAAGTACAGAAGATTTTGGACCGGCTCTTTTCCAAGATAGTGATCGATGCGAAAAATGGCTTGCTCCGGGAAATGCGCGCGCAGCGTCTTATTCAGCCTTTGCGCCGACGCCACGTCTCGACCGAAGGGCTTTTCCACAATAACGCGGGCATGGTCGACACAGCCGGACTTGGCCAAGCTTTCGATCACCGACGCGAACAGGCTGGGGGGAATCGCCAAATAGTACAGAGGGCGGCGCGCGGCGCCGAGTTCCTTACGCAGACGACTGAATGTGTTCGGTTCGCGATAGTCTCCGTCGACATAGCGAAGCAATCCGGACAGCTTGGCGAAGGCCGATACATCCACGCCGCCGGACTTCTCGAGGCTGTCGTGGATGCGCATCTTCAACTGATCGAGATTCCATTCCGACTTCGCTACCCCGATGACCGGTATATCGAGCTGGCCGCGGCGGATCATGGCCTGTAGGGCGGGGAAAATCTTCTTATAGGCAAGATCGCCGGTGGCGCCGAAAAACACGATTGCATCGGACTTCACGGTCACCATGATCACCCTCCTTTCTCGCCGGTCTTAAACAGATAACAGTCGAAATCCCAGCTCCACACATCCCTGCCCGGATACATGTTGGTCTAGACTGCATGATTCATGACGGTTTGCCGCCTCGCACATGCAAAAGCCACGGAGTCCGGGCGGTCGCCAAAGGAGACGGGCCAGCACCGCCACGGAGGCACAGGCTGATGACAGGCGCGTCGGAGAGGAGGATCGTGGCTTCCACGCGCTGTAACCGGAGCCTCCGTTCATGCATGCTGTTTCAGCCTTCGCTCGAGGTAAGACTTTAACGCGAGCGCGTTGTTGTGCTCCGTATCCTTCGCCCCGTACAGCAACGTGATGGGACCCTTTCGGACCGCCAGAAGGAGCGGACGCCAAGTTTCGGGCTTCTTGTCGAGTTCGGTAGAATATCGGGCTTGGAATTCTTGCCATTTGTTCGGATCGTGGTCGAACCATCGGCGCAGCTCATCGCTCGGCGCCACATCCTTCAACCAGCCGTCCACATGGAGCGAGGTCCGCTTGAGTCCCCTCGGCCACAGTCGATCGACCAGGAAACGGGCTTCCTTCCCGTCAGATTGCCCTGCTTCGTATGCTCGTCTTACCAGTATCATACCCCCTCCTCGATCAGCCTCTTCTATGGCGAACACTCGGCCTCACTATGAAGCCCAAGCTCTTGCCGCATCGGCACATCTTCCATCTCGATAGGTTCATCTCGCCTTCGGCCACGACCTCGGAATGCATATACCCTTGGCCTCCCCTTCCGAACATCGTCATCGCCCTCTTTCTCACGTCGCTTTCAGCAACGTCGAAGCGAGCCCTGACCAAGACGAACGTAATGGAGAGGTCCAACCGGCCAATCCTCACTATGGCCGAGTTCCCCCGCCTCACCGAGGCACGGCGAGAAGTCCTCGAACGCTCTCGCAAGTGAGCAGACCAGCCAAACCGGAACTATCCGCGCGGCAGTCGTTCGTCAAGGCGCACCGCCCTCGAATTGCAATCGCTCTTCTTCCTCCCTCTGTAGCGCGGTGATCATCGAGTCCTGTATCCGTCGATGCATCTCTGCGCGCTCCACCTCCGTCAGACAGGCCTTGGCATCCTGGACGGCAGCCGTCAACAACCTCGATGCAAGGGACGATGGACTCTGCGAGAGGACCGAAGCCATCGCACCGACCTCGGCGTGGAGGCTCTGGTCAAGCTGCAGGATGAGTTGTCTTCCCGGCAGCCGGCTGACCCGCGGTTCGGTTCCGGACCGGATCGTTCTGATCACGCCTGCGACAGAGTGGCTGTGCTCAATCCCAAACATCACCATGTTCAGAAAACGGCTTTCAAGCTCCTTTTTCGCTTCATATACCCAGCGACCCTGTTTGAGCCCGGTGATGTCCCCCACCGGCACGCGGAGCGCGGACGCATAGGCGGCATGGTCTTGCCCGGTCTCCATCAGCCGCTGCCTGCGTGCTTCGCTGGCTCGTCGGAGAGGACGGCCATGGATGCTTGCGGCGAGGTTATGGGAGGCGATGTGCACCTCCTCCTGAATCGCATCCACCGTGAGGGGAAGCCCGACCTCCACCGGAGTCGGAGATCCCTGGCTGGGTGCGATGCAGATCCCCGCCGCGAAGACGTTCTTGTATCGCTCGCTTCGTAGGTAGCGATCGACCTTGAGCAAGCCATGGGCGTCGGTCGGAAGAGCGCTGGCGACAACGGCAGGGATGCCGCCGAACCGCGGCCAGTAAACACCGAACGCAAACGGGATGTCTTCTGGCCTCGTGCTCCCATCATCCGTCTGCCTCGTGATTCGGATGCTCTCCTCCGTCGCCTCGACGGTTTGAGCGTTTCCGAACCACTGAATGTGATGGGCCGCCAGGGCTCGGGTCAGTGGCTCGCGCAGAGCCGAGCCGCCGATGCCCAAATGCCCCGGGTATGGTTCGGGAGAGATGATGGTGATCGGCGCGCGGCGCCTGATCCCGCGCCTCCGAAGATCGGCATCGACCAGAAACGCGTACTCGTAGACGGAGCCCAGGATCGCCGCGCCGGGCGCCGCCCCGATCACAATGGGTCCGGGTCGATGCACAAATCGTTCGTAGGCGCGCCGGGTCGCCAACGCCTGTTCAAGCGTGAGCACGGTATGGAGCTTCGCCAATCCGGGAACTTCGTGCCATCGGGAATCGGCGCCGCAGGCGAGGATGATGGCATCGTAAGAGAGTTCCTGGGTCTTGTCGACCGTGATGCGACTGCGATCGGCGTCTATGGCCGTCACCGATCCGTGGATGAAGCCGATGCCTCGACCTTCAAGATAAGGTTTGATCGGGATGGTGACGTCGGACTCGCCACGCCAGCCGACCGCTAGGGCCGGGTTGGAAGGGACGAACCGGAAATATTCTCGGTCTGACACGACGGTAATGCGGGCGCCGACGCTAATCCGGCGTTTGAGCTCATAGGCGGCGGGCACACCGGCGATGCCCGCGCCGATCACGATGAGGTTCGACATGATGGCTTTCCGATTGTGTCGCGCGCTCAGCCTCGCTCCCGGCGAGGCGCCCCCGGCCGCACCACCTGATACGGACGCAGCAGGTAGCTCAGCAACGCAAATCCACTCCAGACGTGGACCAACCGGCTGAAGGGAATGAGCGCGAACAGCGTCATCCCTAAAACCAGATGAACCTGATAGACCCATGGCACCTCCACCGCCAACGACGCCGCGCCGCCTCGAAACGTGACGATATGGCGTGCCCATTGAGACAGCGGGATCAGGTAGCCTCCCGAGAGCTCACGGGCGGAAGCATAGAGCGTGGCCAGACCGAAGGACAGGGTCAGAAGAATCCAGATCAGCACGACCAAATCCATCACATGCGTGGTCGCGCGGATCCTCGAATTCATAACCCGGCGATGGATGAGCAGGAGGAGACCGACCAAACAGGCGAATCCGAAGAACCCGCCGCTGATCATGGCCACCAACTGATGCCCGCGCAGACCGATCCCCGCCATTCCGAACAGTTCCGGGAGGAGGAGGCCGACCACGTGTCCCATAAAAAGAAACAGCACCCCGACATGAAAGAGATTGCTGCCGAGGCGGAGCGTATCTCGCTTGAGCAGCTCGCTCGAATTGCTCGTCCAGGTATACTGGCCTCGCTCGAAGCGCAGCAGGCTCCCCAGGAGGAACACGGAGCCGGCTAGATAAGGATAAATCTGAAAGAAGAACTCGTGGACATTGCCCATGGCGTTCCTCATCCTCTCGAATCATGTCGAGCATCACCAGATCCGCCAGAGCCGGCGAAGTCACTCGCCGGAGTCCACCGCATTGAACTCCGATCACGGTTGCGTCGCATTGTGGAGAGGATTGGGGGTAGCGCCGAACGGGAAGTCAGCGCCATAAGAGCTTCGAAAGCGCCGGCGTAAGGAGAGCCCGCATCCGCAAGCCGCCGGCGCAGGAGCTGCACCACGTCGTCGATGTCTGCGAGTCGCCCCTGAGCCTCTTTCGGCGGAATCAGGGATAGGAACTCGAGGAACAGCGGAAGAAAATCCGGCAATTCTCGTCTGGTCGGCTCCAGACCGAACCGTCGGTATACATCCGTCAGTCGAGCCATCGCCTCGCCTCGCTTGCGAGAATCCCCCATCCTATGCTCGAAGATATGCAGTGAATGGGCGGCATTTCGATCGAAGGTCTCGACATAGGCCTCCTCCAACTCGATCAACGGTCCGCGTTCGAGATAGCTGAACAGCCCGTCGAGCCGACTCCCTGCACGCCGGCCTCGTCCGGTCTCGGCAGAGAACATCGCCCGCAACTCGCCGACCGACCGGAGCCATTCCTGTTCGGGATAGGTCAAAAGCAGCGCGATGGCCTTATAGAGCCTCACGGCCTGCGGTTCCCTCTCCTGAGGTCATTAACGCTGATGAGTTGCTGATTCGCCCGCCCCTTACCGGCGAACAGACTTGCGCCCGTGACTCCTTCGGAAAATCGACTGTCGGCTGAGAAACCGCAAGAACCCTGGTCCTCGAAACTGTGAGCCACCGCTTCATGATGACTGGTCGGGATGACGTACCGGTCTTCATAGTTCCCGATCGCGAGATACCGGTACATCTCCATAATCTGAGCTTCGGTCAGCCCTGCCAGTTGGATCAAGGACATATCGGCTTGGCCCTCCAGGTCTTTCGTTCGCATGTACCGCCGCATGGCGAGCAATCGATCAACGGCGCGAACGATAGGCTCTTCGTTTCCTGCGGTGAGGAGATTGGCGAGATATCGCACCGGAATCCGGAGGGAAGGCGTGGCCGGGATAGGGTCGGCGGCCGGAGGATCGCTCTCGACGGAATTCGCGACCGGTGAGAGCGGCGGAATGTACCACACCATGGGCAACGTCCGGTATTCGGGATGGAGCGGGAACGCCAGACGCCACTCGACCGCCAGTTTATAGACCGGAGAGCGCGTGGCCGCCTCCATCCAATTGTCGGGAATCCCGTCCCCTCTCGCCTGGACCTGCACAGCCGGATCATGAGGGTCCAAGAACAGGCCAACCTGGGCCTCATAGAGATCCCGTTCATGCTCGACGCTCGCCGATTGTTCGATGCGGTCCGCATCGTAGAGGATGACGCCCAGGTATCGCAGACGACCGACGCAGGTCTCCGAGCAAATCGTGGGCTGGCCCGATTCGATGCGCGGATAGCAGAAGGTGCACTTCTCGGCCTTCCCGGTGCTCCAGTTATAGTAAATTTTTTTATAGGGGCACCCGCTGACGCACATCCGCCAGCCGCGACACTTGTCCTGGTCGACGAGCACAATGCCGTCTTCTTCGCGCTTATAGATCGACCCGGATGGGCACGAGGCAACGCAGGTAGGATTCAAACAATGCTCGCAGAGCCGCGGCAGGTAGAACAGAAACGTGTTCTCGAACGAAGCCAAGAGATCGGGATCGAGTCCATCGCAGTTCGTGTCATTGAGCCGCTCCGCCGATTCGCCTCCAAGGTCATCCTCCCAATTCGGCCCCCACTCGATCTTGTCTTTGACCTCACCGGTGATGATGGACAGAGGCCGAGCGGTGGGCACGGTCGCGGCTTCCGGCGCGTGCTGAAGCCGGTCGTAGTCGAACGTGAACGGCTCGTAATAATCGTCGAGCTGCGGTAAGTGGGGGTTTGAAAAAATATTCGTCAGGATTCGCCAGCGCGCCCCCTGCTTCGGCTCGATCGTGCCGTTCTGTGTTCGCCGCCATCCGCCCCTCCAGTGTTCTTGGTTCTCCCATTCGTGAGGATAGCCGACGCCAGGCTTGGTTTCGACATTGTTGAACCAGGCGTATTCCACGCCTTCCCGCGACGTCCACACGTTTTTGCATGTGACGGAGCAGGTGTGGCAACCGATACACTTGTCCAGGTTCATAACCATGGCCACCTGGGCGCGGACTTTCATGAGACCTCCGTTCCTGACCGTCTTAGCCCGCGCTTGGAGCGGCGTTCCATGCGACACGATCGAGCTTCCGCACCACGACCATCTCGTCCCGGTTCGTCCCGACGGTTCCATAGTAGTTATAACCGTAGGCGAGGTGCGCATACCCGCCGATCATGTGAGTCGGTTTCAGCACGATCCTCGTCACGCTGTTGTGAATGCCCCCTCGCCGGCCCGTGGCTGGAGCCAGCGGCATGTTGATGATCTTGTCCTGCGCGTGGTACATCATCGCCACTCCGCGCGGAATCCGTTGGCTGAGGATCGCCCGCGCCACGAGCGCGCCGTTGACATTGACGACTTCGATCCAATCGTTGTCCCGGATACCCGCTTCCAGGGCTTCCGCCTCCGCCAGCCAGACTATCGGCCCCCCTCGAGACAAGGTAAGCATCGGACTCGTTTCGCTGTAGGTTGTATGGATGCCCCACTTCTGATGAGGCGTGATCCAACTGACGACGAGGAAGTCACGTTCAGTCTCTCCCCGCCGACGGCACTGCACGTCAACGGATCGGGTATCCACAGGCGGCTTGTACGCACAGACCTGTTCGCCGAAGAGGCGCATCCAGGGATGGTCTTGGTAGAGTTGTTGGCGTCCCGTCAGGGTCCGCCAGGGGATGAGTTCCTGGATGTTGGTATAGTTCCCGGTGTAGGAGACCTTTTCCGACTCGATGCCGCTCCAAGTTGGCGAGGGGATGACCTTCCTGGGCTGGGCAACCAGGTCATCGAATGAGAACGATTCCTCGGCCCGTCCCTCGGCCAGATGTCGGTGCGATCGACCGGTCCGCTGCGAGAGAGCGTCCCAGGCTTTGACCGCGACGCGACCGTTCGTTTCCGGCGCGAGCGTCAAAATGGTTTGCGCCGCATGCCGCGCTGTTTCCAACTTAGGATAGAGCTCTCGATTATCCAGCCGCGCCTCTCCGTTGACTCGGCCCAGCGCTTCAACTTCTTCCTTGCTATCCCACACAATTCCCTTCGCCCCGGTCCCGAGGTCTCGCGTCAACGGCCCGAGCGCGATGAATCGATCGTATGTTTCGCCATAGGGTCGCGTGACCAGGGTCATGGTCGGCATCGTCTTGCCTGGGATGGCTTCACAGTCCCCGCGTTTCCAGTCATCCGCCCCCATCGGCTGACCGAGCTCGCTTGGGGTATCGTGCAACAGAGGCGTCAAGACCAGGTCCTTTCGCGTGCCAAGGACCGGTCCGGCAAGTTCGGAAAACTTCCGGGCGATTTCTTTAAAAATCTCCCAATCAGACTTGCTCTCCCAGAGGGGATTCACGGCTTCGCACAACGGATGGATGAAGGGGTGCATGTCTGACGTGTTTAGGTCGTCCTTTTCATACCAAGTCGCGCTGGGCAGCACGACATCGGAGTAGAGGCAGGTCGAGGACATGCGAAAATCGAGCGTCACAAGCAGGTCCAGCTTTCCCGTGGGAGCCTCGTCTCGCCAGACGACTTCCCGTGGAAGCGGTGCCCCCTGTTCTTTGAGATCGGGGGCCAGGACGCCGTGGGGGGCGCCGAGCAGATGCTTCAAGAAGTATTCATGGCCCTTGGCGCTCGATCCGACCAAGTTGGAACGCCAGAGGAAGAGGTTCCGAATGAAATTTTGAGGATGATCGGGATCTTCCGAACCGATCGCGAGCTTGCCGCTTCTGAGCTGTTCGACGGTGTAAGCAATCGGGTGTGTTCCCGCCGCTTCTGCTTCACTCACCACATCGAGTGGATTCCTGCTCAACTGAGGAGCGGAAGGAAGCCAGCCTCTGCGTTCGGCCCTTATGTTCCAATCGATAAGATGGGCGGCATCTGCGTCCGGATCGTCCTTCGCCGCCGGCGAGAGGATATCGGTCGGTCGCAGGGTTTCATACCGCCACTGATCGGTGTGAGCATAAAAGAAAGAGGTACCGTTCATGTGTCTCGGTGGACGGATCCAATCGAGCGCAAACGCCACGGTCGTCCAGCCGGCGAGGGGGCGCACTTTTTCTTGCCCGACATAATGAGCCCACCCACCGCCCGATCGCCCGACGCATCCGCACATGACCAGGATGTTGATGATCGCTCTGTAGACCATGTCGGTGTGGTACCACTGATTGATCCCGTTCCCGACGATCACCAGTGAACGGCCGCGGGTCTTGTCCGCGTTCTCTGCGAACTCACGGGCGAGGCGAATGATCTGATGACGACGGACGCCCGTATGTTTTTCTGCCCATGCCGGCGAATAGGGCATGTCTCGATCGTAGTCCTGCACCGCCTGATCGTCCCCAAGCCCTCGATCGAGACCGTATCCGGCCAGGAGGAGGTCATAGGCAGTGACCACGAGGCTCTCGCCGTGAACCGTACTGAGCCGCCGGGCTGGAACCAACCGGTGCATGATGGATGGATGATCGTCGCCAAAGTAAGGAAAGGCGACCGACGCGATCTCGTCGGCCTCCGACAGTACGCTCAGGGCCGGCACGATCTTGCGTCCGGTCGTCGCGTCGATCAGATCGAGATTCCACCGTCCTTTCTCGCGCCACCGAAATCCGATGCTGCCGTGAGGCACGCATAGGCGTCCCGTGGCCTCATCCACGATCACCGTCTTCCAGTCCGGATTGTTGGTTTCGCCCAGTTGGCCGTCGAAGTCGGATGCTCGAACAAACCGGCCCGGCTCATATCCGTCGCCGACGGGGCGCAGGAAAACCAACATGGGCATGTCGCTGTACTGGCGGCAGTAGTCCAGAAAGTAGGGACTGCGGGCGGTCAGATGAAATTCCTTCAGGATGACATGGCCGAGCGCCAGGGCCAACGCGGCATCGGTGCCTCGGCGGGGAGCCAACCAGAGATCCGCAAACTTCACGTATTCCGCGAAGTCCGGAGCCACGGCGACGGTTTTGGCGCCTTTGTATCGGGCAGCCGTATAGAAATGCGCATCGGGGGTCCGCGTCTGCGGAATGTTCGATCCCCAGACGACAATGTACGAGGAGTTGTACCAGTCCGCAGCCTCGCACACGTCGGTCTGCTCGCCCCAGACCTGGGGCGATGACGGCGGTAAGTCAGCGTACCAGTCGTAAAACGACGGGATCACCCCGCCGATCAACGACAGATACCGGCTGCCCGCCGCAAAACTCACCATCGACATTGCCGGGATAGGAGAAAACCCCGCGATGCGGTCCGGACCGTACCGCCGGATCGTATAGACATTGGCCGCCGCGACGAGTTCCGTGACCTCGTCCCACGACGCACGCACGAAGCCGCCCTGTCCTCGGATCGACGTGTAGTGCCGGCGCTTTTGCGCGTCCTCAACGATCGATGTCCAGGCTTCGACCGGTGGCAGTGTCTTCCGAGCATCACGCCACAAGGCCATCAAGCGTCCTCGCACCAACGGATACTTGACGCGTTGCGCGCTGTAGACGTACCAGGAATAGCTCGCACCTCTGGGGCATCCACGAGGTTCATGATTCGGCAGATCGGCGCGGGTCCGAGGGTAGTCCGTCTCCTGGGTCTCCCACGTGATCAAACCGTTCTTCACGTATATTTTCCAGCTACAGGAACCGGTGCAGTTGACCCCGTGCGTGGACCGCACCACCTTGTCGTGATTCCAGCGATCACGATAGGCGTTCTCCCAGGTGCGATCCTCTCGCCTGACGACCCCATGTTTCCCTGCAAACGTCTCAAGGTTTTCACGGAAGAATAAGAGCCGGTCGAGGAAGTGACTCACGCTTGACTCCTACGACACATGACTGAAGGATGGTCGAGCCGGCTCACGCATGAGCAGACATCCGATGGTGTGCAATGACAGTACCAAGACACCCAAATCGAGAAGCGAGCGTAATTGTCGCTATCGGTCGCCGCCGCACTCTGACGAATCGATCGTTTTCGCACGGTTTGCACAGTGTAGTATGGCCGTAAAGAAGACGACTGATTACACCCTTCTTGGTCACGCGCGCGGAGTTTCACGATGGCGAAAGAGGATTCAAACGGATTGGCGCTCTGGATGGGCTTCCAGTGCGCTGCGGGAAGTCGAAGTGGAGTAGGAGGCGAGGTACGTCCGCGAAGCGCGTCTTGACGGCCTTCGGAAACTTCGTCTGGTAGTCCTGGGGAATTGTGTCAAAACACGAGGGTCCAGCCCTCGCGTTGAGCCTCTTCTCGCGTGTAGGCCACGCCGTCCACTTTCAAGCCCTGCGCGTCCAACAGGGTGATGATGCCGCCGTCGTTTCCCAACTGCACGGTTGGCGAGAGGGCGATCTGGACGGTTTCGCCGGCGTCAAGGGTGCCTCCCAGGACATGCTTGCGCTTGAGCTTGTCGGCAATGGCCCATCCGTTCAGGGTGATCCGCTGAGGGGTGGTATTCAAGAGCGTGACCGTTTCATTCTCCGGAGAGGGACCGGCCGGATTGACCAGCGCGGCAATGATGCGGACCGTGTGATCCGGCTGTTCTCCTTCGATGCGATGACCCGTTCGGTCATCGCTGTGCCACAGTTGTGACTGGAACTTGAGAAAGATCGCCACCCACTGGCTGCGCGAGGGGAACTGAATCAGAACCGCGCCGTCTTGCCACACGCCATCATCTTCCCGGAAGGCATCGGAGTTCGCTTGGTTCATGTGAATATCGTGGATGCCATTGCCCGGCTTGAAGCCGAAATACGCGTCCTTCTTCTCTGTCTCCGGCCCCCATCTCTCACCGAATGCGTAGATGACCGCTTCTTCTTCCGCCATCGCTTTCAGCACGTACCGATCAAACATCTCGTTCAAGTCGTTGTCTGGTCCCGGGAGATTGAATGGAAGCGGTTTCATCCTCCTTCGATCGAAGAGGTTGCCGCGGATGAAGTCGAGGGCCAGGCCTCCAGGCCGACTCTGAAGCGAAGTGAACCCGAGCGGAAGACTCGATAATCCCGTGGTGATGGGGTGATGGAAGGCATCATCAACGAGGTATTCCAGTTCCGACGGACTTTCCTTGGACTTGACATTCACTGCGATACGATAGTCCGAAGTCTCATCAATGAGGTGAATCTGATAGTGAGGACTGCTCCCCTGACCGAGTGTTCGGCGAATGGGGCGGCCCTTCAACACGCCATAGCGCTTCAGCGGCATACGTGTCTCCTTTGCCCCAAGGCCACGCCAGCAACATAGCCCCTCGCGTATTTCATCCTACGAACCCAATATTCTCTTCTCACGGAGGGCATGAAGCAAGGGGTGTGCCTTTCAGATTCGGACCCGGCTTCAATTGTTTCAAATAGATCAGTCGAGGACAGTGACCCTGCCGGCGGCTCCTGACGCACCCGAAAGGATACAGGCGTATCTATCTCGATACTGATCAATTCTTCACGGGCGACAGAGGTCAAAGAAGAAGGTTCCCGGCATCATTCCTACTGTCCTGCATGGCGACCCCAAGACGTATCTTCGGCTCAAGCGGTGATGCCTGATTAGATAGCCGTAGATGAACTTTGAGCGATCGGTTAATCCCAATCTCGCAAATACGTACAACCTGTGGTCGGTCATGCGACACGGGTGACGGGTTCGAGGTGGCTGCTCGAACGCTTGACTACTTGTCTCAGGAGCTCCAGGTCGTTCTGGATGGATCGGAACAGGCCAATCGCAAGCACAAAACCCCCAAGCCCGCCTAGGCCGAGCATGCCCAGCAAGGTTGAATGTCTCGTCGAGCCGGCTAGCGGGCTGAGCGTGAGCCCCAGCGTGATCGCCAACATCGGCAGTACGCCGGCGAGCAGCAGATAACGCCATATCCAGCGGCGCAGCCGTTCAAGCGCGGCTCCATCCTGCGAGGTGGTCGAGCCGGGTCGGACCAGAGGCAAGTAGAGCACGCGTGTGCACAGCCAGGTCACGCCGAGGAACGGGTAAGTCGCTGCAATCATGCCGCAGATGGCCAGCGAGGCGATGAAATAGACGTAGTTGCGCGGTTCCAATACACCGATCATCAACGGATACACAGGACCCAGTATGACCCAAAGGGTGCTCCCGATGATTGCGGCGAGGTGGCCGAGCTTCAGGCACCGCTCGCGCGTGAATCCCAGCGTAGCCACGGGCACCACCGCATCTCTTCGCAACTGCCGCAGCACACGCGCCACCGGCCAGGCCAGCCACACGAACAGCCCCAATCCCACCGGAAAGCTGACGCCGTTGCAGATCAGCGCGGCGCTCTGAAAGAGGCGTTCCACCTGCGCCATCCCCCGTTCCTGCATCGGGAGGACGATCACCTGCCAGTTATAAATGAAGTTAAACCAGGCTGCCAGGATATTGGGCAGGAAGGCAACGAACAACATGGCCAAAATCGGAAAACGGGAGGTCGCATGGCGCCAGCCACGTGGTGCGGGGCCGAGTCCTTCGGCCGCTTGAGTCAATTCCCGCAGCGGCTGCATGCGCTCGGTCACGTCCCGATAATTGGGCCGGATCGACTCGATCGCCTCGAAGCGGTGAAGCGCGTCCTCCCATTGTCCCATAGACTGTACAGTCAGCGCCTCCGCATACCACCGCGACAGCTTCGGTTCGTCCGTGACGTGTTCAATGGCCTGGAAGAGTCTCTCGACATCTTCGTCCCAACGTACATGAGAAAGCGGCACTCCCTGCAATCGTGCGAGCGGCCTCAGGTCAACTGGAAGGTCATCCTCGGAGGGCATTGTCGCGCCCTCTATCAAAACAGGTATGGTGGGGATGCTGCGTCCAAGAGCGTGGGAGATCTCGATGCGCACGAAATCGTTCGGAACGTCGAGTCGACGCTGACTGAAACGGTCGGTGGCCGTGAGCCATTTTGGTCCTATGATGACAAGCAGCACCTCGCAATTGGTGAGGGCGTTTTCAATAATGCTCGTGAAGTCGCTGCCTGCTTCAATGTCCTCCACGTCCAGGAATACTTGCCGGTCACCGAACTTGTGTTTCATCTCGCTCCGCAGAGCTCGAACAAAGCCGGGGTTATCGCGTCTGTAGCTGATAAAGATGTGTCCCATGGCTGCGTGCCTGTGGAGCCAGACTCCTGAGCTAACGGCTGGAAGTATCGTCTGCTGATGCCGCCGACGGCACAAATGAGCAGTTCAGTTTATGTTGTTCTTACTATCGTCGCAACCCCTATGCCGGGCAATCCCGCTGCGAAGCCGTCTCCTCCCTGGCTCGCGCCCGATTGCCGTCATCAAGAGCGTTCGGGGGAGATCAGAAAAGGGATCCTGACCGCTTTCCCAGGCTGCCCGCTTCGCCTCGGCTCGAATCCGAGTCTCTGTTCTGGCACAGGATATCTAAAGGTCAGTGGGAAGAAATCGACGGAGAAGGTTCTTGGTGTGGCTTAGCCGACCTCCGCAGGGTTCAGCATCGCCTGCTTGAGAGAGGAGACAAAAGTTCCAACCGAGGTCACGAGGCCGGGATCCTGTTGGTGTGTCGCGATCTGCTTAACGATCGCGCTTCCGACGATAACCCCATCGGCCACGGCCGCAATGCGCGCCGCATCCTGAGGAGTAGCCACACCGAACCCGACGGAGATCGGCACGCGGGAGAGCTTTCGAATGCGCTTCACATTCTCCTCGACATTGGTCAAATCGGTCAGCTTGGCGCCGGTGATGCCGGTCAGCGAGACATAGTAGATGAAGCCCTTGGAGGCTTTGGCCACCGAGGCCCGCCTCGAGGGAGTGCTGGTCGGAGCCAAGAGAAAGATCACGTCGAGGCCTGCTTGCTCGGCCCGGTCCTTCACGGGTCCGGATTCCTCCAGAGGCATATCCGGAACGATCAACCCGTCCACCCCCGCCTGAACCGCGTCTCGGCAAAACTCCTGTTCGCCGTAGGCATGGATCGTATTGTAGTAGGCCATCAGAACAAGGGGTATTTGAGTCTGACGCCGCAGGCCGGCGACCATCGTCAGGATGCGCCTCAACGATGTCCCGCACCGTAGCGCACGCTCGGCCGCCTGTTGGATCACGGATCCATCCGCAATCGGGTCCGAGAACGGGACACCAAGCTCGATGACATCGGCGCCGGATCGTTCCAACCCCAACACAAGTTGCTCCGTGTCTGGGAGCGAAGGATCTCCGGCCATCAAATAGGCAATGAGGGCCTTCTCCCCTCGCTGCTTCAACTCCTCGAACCGATGATCCAGGCGGTTCGTCACAGCGTCACCCCCCGCAAGCGAGCCACCTGTTGCACATCCTTGTCGCCACGGCCGGAGAGATTCACGATCACGATCTGGTTTTTCTTGAGGTTCGGCGCCACCTTCATGGCTTCGGCTAGGGCGTGGGCGCTTTCCAGCGCCGGCACGATTCCCTCCTCGTGGGCCAGAACGTCGAACGCCGCCAAGGCTTCCTCGTCCGTCGCCGAGGTATATTGAATGCGCTGCGCATCGTGATAGAAGGCATGCTCGGGTCCTACTGCCGCATAGTCCAATCCGGCGGAGACCGAATGGGTCAAATTGATCTGCCCGTTTTCATCTTGCAAGAGATAGGTCATGGTCCCCTGCAAGACGCCCGGTTTGCCGCCCGAGAATCGCGCCGCATGTTTGCCGCTGGAAAGCCCTTCTCCTCCGGCCTCCACGCCGATCATCTTGACGCGGCGGTCTCCGAGAAAGGAATGGAAGAGCCCGATCGAATTGCTCCCCCCTCCGACACAGGCGACCAAATAGTCCGGCAAACGTCCCTCGACGGCCAAAATCTGCTTCCTTGCCTCCCGGCCGATCACCGTCTGAAAATCGCGGATCATCATCGGATAGGGATGCGCACCCAAGACCGATCCCAGGATGTAATGGGTATTCCGCACATTAGTGGTCCAATCCCTCATAGCCTCGCTGATGGCGTCCTTCAGCGTCCGGCTGCCGGTGTCGACGCCGGTCACTGTGGCACCGAGGAGGCGCATCCGGAAGACATTCAGCGCCTGCCGCTGCATGTCCTCCGTTCCCATGTAGATTTCGCATTGGAGCCCGAACATGGCCGCCACGGTTGCAGTCGCCACGCCGTGTTGGCCGGCCCCGGTTTCGGCGATGACTCGCGGCTTCTTCATCCGCTTGGCCAGCAGTCCCTGGCCGATCGCGTTATTGATCTTGTGCGCGCCCGTATGACAGAGATCCTCTCGCTTCAAGTAGATCTTGGCCCCCCCCAATTTTTTCGTGAGCCGACCGGCATAATAGAGCGGCGTCGGACGCCCGACATAGTCCTTGAGGTACTGTTGGAATTCCGCTTGAAAGCGCCGGTCGCGCTTGGCCCGTTCATACTCGGCATTGAGTTCCAGCAGGGCCGGCATGAGCGTCTCGGGTACGTACCGTCCGCCGTAGGGTCCGAAACGACCGCGGGTATCAGGTAAGATTGGCATGGATCTTCTCATTCATAATCAGTGGAGAGTATAGCTACGCCTCTTAAACGGATACAAGCCTCGCCGCCTGCACGAAAGCGCGCAGGCGCGCATGATCCTTTTTCCCCGGTGACGATTCGACCCCGCTGCTGACATCTACCCCATAGGGTCGGACAGCCGTGATCGCGTCCGCCACATTTTCCGGGGTCAGACCGCCCGCCAACAGAACTTTGCAGGTTTTGGCGATCTCCGCCGCCAGACTCCAGTCGGCAAGGGTGCCGGTCCCGCCATAGGCATGGTCCGAACAGGCATCCAGCACGAAGCCTCGCACTCCGGCTCGGCCTCGATATTCTGCGACGGCCAGAGAGGAAACTCGATCCTTCACACGGAGCGCCTTCAGAAGCGGTCGGCCCACCTGTTCGCAATAGGCACTCGACTCGTCGCCGTGAAGCTGCGCCATCGCGAGGCCGCATGTGTCCACGGTCTCACGAACCCTCTCTACGCTTTCGTTGACGAACACCCCGACGGGCACGACAAACGGAGGCAAGGCCCTGACGATCGCGCTTGCCGTATGAGGATCGATATAACGAGGACTCTGGCGATAGAACAGGAAGCCGACCGCGTCAGCCCCCGCCTCGACTGCAGCTAGCGCGTCGTCAAGATTGGTCAAGCCGCAAATTTTGATCTGTACGCGTTCCATCAGCATCTAGTCCAGACTATTCATGGCACTTCCTGACGTTCCACCCGTTGCAATTTCAGAGCAACGGGTACCGGAAGTCGTCACGCAGCGATGCTCGAAATATCGGTCAGGGCTTACACACGGCCTTGCTGCGATGCTGACCGTAGAAATCTCGGTACTCCCACTGGCAGGCCAATCCATTTTTATCGAACGTGATGGTCATGCTTTCCATTCGACCGCCCTCCCCCTGCTGGCTCCATTCGCAGGCCTCGGCCCCGTTCTGGAAGGCATAGCAGCGCGTCGGCAAACCCAACTCGCGAACCCGATCGTCCTTGTGGGCTCCCAGCCACTTGTCCCAGTTGGCGCTTGCCTCCTTGACGTCGCCTCCGGCACAGCCAAGCAGCAGCACCGCCATCATGGCGCTCATCGTAAACGTGACCGCGTGTCGCTTCATGCCCGCGTCGCTCCTTTCCTCGTCAGACATCCTGCGATGGTCCGCCCACCCCCAGCAGTTCCTTCACCTTGGCGTCGGTGTCGTTCGCCCGGATCAAAGATTCCCCGACCAACATCGCATGCACGCCGGCTTCAACCAAACGCAGAACGTCGTCGCGCTTATGGATGCCGCTCTCGCTGACGATGAGCTTGCCGGACGGAATGCGCTTTGCCAGACGGAAGGTGACGGCCAAGTCGGTCGAAAAGGTTCGGAGGTCCCGGTTGTTGATTCCGATCAACCTGGCGGCCGGAATCCATTCCAGGACCGTATCCAATTCCCGCTCGTGGTGGGTTTCGAACAGCACATCCATTCCCAGCTCGCCGGCGAGCTCGTGAAAGTCGATGAGCTGTTGCCGATCGAGGGCTGCGACGATCAAGAGCACCGCATCAGCCCCATAGGCGCGTGCCTCGTAAAATTGCACGTCGCCGACCATGAACTCTTTGTTCAGCGCCGGAAGTCGAACCTTCTCTTTGACGGACCCGAGATCGCTCAAGCCGCCTTGAAAGAACTCCTGGTCGGTCAGGACAGAGAGGCCGGCCGCCCCGCTGCGCCGATACGCCTCTGCGATCGCGACGGGATCAAAGGCCTCCACGAATTCCGGTCTGAGAAGACCGAGACTCGGCGAGGCCTTCTTCACCTCTGCGATCAAAGCGGGGCTTGCCGCAGTCTGTCGTGCTCTTAACGTGTCGACGAAACCGAGAGGCGGGACGGCATCGCGGATTTTCGTCTTCAGCTCGGACAGGTAGCCGCGGCTCTGTTTATGTCGAAGCTGGGCCCGCTTGTGCTCCAGAATCCGATCGAGAATCATGCGGACCGCCCCTGCTGAGTGAACCGGATGAGCTTTTCCAGTTTTTCCGCTGCGGCACCGCTGTCGATGACCTTTGCCGCCTGCTGGTATCCCTCATGGAGATTCTTGGCTAGTCCTCCCGCCACCAAGGCCGGCGCCGCATTGAGGCAGACCACATCGCGCTTGGGACCGCGCCTTCCCTGGAGGATGTCACGGACTATTCTCGCGTTGTCCTCGGCCATCCCCCCGGTCAGTTCCTTGAGTGGGACACGGGTCAACCCGAAGTCTTTCGGCTCGACGAAATAACTCGACACCACGCCCCGTTTACCTTCCGCCACTCTGGTCCGGTCCGTCACGCTGATTTCGTCCAGCCCGTCCATCCCGTGCACCACGAAGCAATGTTGTGCCCCAAGGTGGACCAGCACTCGGCAGAGCATATCGGTCAGCCGTTCGTCATACACTCCGACCACCTGGACCGTCGCACCGGCGGGATTGGTCAGCGGGCCCAGGATATTCAGAAGCGTTCGGACGCCTAGGTCCTGCCGAGGTCCGGCGCAATGTTTCATGGCCTCGTGATACAGAGGAGCAAAGAGAAATCCGATACCCACCTCATCGATACAGTCGGCGATCCGGTCCGGGGCAAGATCAATCCTTACTCCCAGCGCCGCCAGCACATCCGCACTCCCGCATTTGGACGACACCGACCGATTGCCATGCTTGGCCACCGTGAGGCCGGCTCCTGCCGCCACGAATGCGGCCGTGGTCGAAATATTGAACGTGTGCGAGCGATCGCCCCCTGTGCCGCAGGTGTCCACGACACCCTTGACGCCGATCCGGACGCGTGTGGCCTTGGCCCTCATCGCGCGCACCGCGCCGGCAATTTCTTCCATGGTTTCACCCTTGACCCGAAGCCCCATCAGAAACCCGGAGACCTGGGCAGGGGTCGCCTGCCCCTCCATGATTTCCAGCATGACCTCCTCCGTTTCCTTTTCTGAGAGGTCACCGCGGTCCGCGAGTTTGGCGATGGCTTCTTTGATCATGTCTGGGGCACCGTCCGGGAAGATGACATGGGGCGGGCTTACAACTTCAGAAAATTCCGGAGGAGGTCCTTGCCGGAGATCGTGAGGATCGATTCAGGGTGGAACTGCACACCCTCGACCCCCAACGTCCTGTGCCGCATCCCCATGATTTCGCCCTCCGCGGTTTCGGCGGTGATCTCAAGACAAGCGGGCAGGTTTGTCCGGTTCACGATGAGAGAATGGTAGCGGGTGGCTTCAAAGGGATTCGGCAGCCCGCGGTAGATCGTCTTGCCGTCATGCTGCACCAGCGACGTCTTGCCGTGCATCAGCCGTGGGGCCCGGATGACCTCGCCTCCGTAAGCGACTGCCAAGGATTGATGACCCAGACAGACGCCGAGCAACGGCAGCAGGCCGGAGAACCGGCGGATGGTCTCGATCGACACGCCCGCCTCCTTCGGGGTACAGGGGCCCGGCGAAATGACGATGCGGGCCGGCTTGAGCTTCTCGATTTCTTCGACCGTTATCTTGTCGTTCCGATAAACCTGGACCTCTTCGCCGAGCTCGCCGAAGTATTGCACCAGGTTATACGTAAAGGAATCGTAGTTGTCGATCATCAAGAGCATGGTTGAACTCGTCATTCGTCAACAATCACTCGTCGTTCCATCAGCCGAACGGCGGATCCGTCTCCGCCGCGTGACCCTTGACGCCGTTCTCACTCCAACCCCCGCTCCGCCATCTCGATCGCCTTCATCATGGCCCGCGCCTTGCTGCAGGTTTCCTGATACTCGTGCTCCGGCTGGGAATCGGCCACGATGCCCGCCCCGGCTTGGATATAGGCTTGCCGGCCTTTTAGGACCACGGTGCGGATGTTGATGCACATGTCCATGTTCCCGCCGAAGCTGAAATAGCCGACGGCTCCGGCATAGGGGCCTCGCCTGGTCGGTTCAAGTTCCTCGATGATTTGCATGGCCCGAATCTTGGGTGCGCCCGACACAGTCCCGGCCGGAAAGCAGGCCCGGAAGACGTCGTAGGCGTCCTTTCCATCCTGAAGCTGCCCCCGCACGTGCGACACGATGTGCATGACGTGGGAGTACCGTTCCACCTGCATCAGCGATTCCACGGTCACCGAACCCTGAACCGCAACACGCCCGACATCGTTTCTCCCCAGATCCACCAGCATCACATGCTCCGCGCGCTCCTTCTCATCCCGCAGCAGCTCCCGCTCCAGCTCACGGTCCTCCTCCGTAGACTTGCCTCTGCGTCTCGTTCCAGCGATGGGCCGGACCGCGATGTGCCCGTCCTCGCAGCGCACGAGGATTTCAGGAGAGGATCCCACCAGCTCGACTCCGCCGATGCGGAGATAATACATGTAGGGAGAGGGGTTAATCGCGCGCAGCGCACGGTAGAGCTCCGAAGGTTTGGCGTGGAGACTGGTTTCCCACCGTTGAGAAAGGACTCCCTGTACGATATCGCCGGCCTTGATGTAGTCCTTGGTGCGGACCACCATCTTTTCGAAGTCCGCCCGGCTCATGTTCGGCGTGAAGCTGATCGGCGTGCGGCGGACTTTGGGCCGGTCACGGTTCAGCGGGCGCCGGAGCCGCGCGATGATTCCTTCGATTCGAGCCGTGGCGTCCTTGTAGGCCTCACGAACGGCCGTTTCCTTGACCGAATCGAGATGGGCATTCGCCACGACTTTGATCGTCTGTGTGACTCGATCGAAGATGACCAGCGTATCCGTAATCAGAAACGCGAAGTCGGGTACCTCGATCCCCTCCTTGCGCCTGAACCCAATATCTTCGAAACAACGGACGGTATCATAGCCGACGTAGCCGACGGCGCCGCCCACGAACCGAGGCAAGCCGGGGACAGTCACGGGACGATAGCCGGCCATGTGTTCCCGCAGCCTGGCCAGCGGATCTCCCTGAGCCGGAATACGGCGTGTCAGTTTACCCTGTCGGATGATCAGGTCATCGCGATCCTGGAGGATGGTCACCGGCGAGCCGGACCCGAGAAACGAGTAGCGCCCCCAATGCTCACCGCCCTCAACGCTCTCCAGGAGATAGGCGGAGGGGCCGTGGTCGATCTTTGCAAAGGCTGATACGGGCGTTTCGAAATCGGCGAGAATTTCCCGATAGAGCGGAATCAGGTTACCCTGTCGCGCCACGGTCCGGAATTCGTCGAGACTGAGTGAATAGGGCGCTTTCTGCATACCTCGACCATTTGTACGATGTGACGGCACTATTCCATGCCGACGATGAGTTTCTGCCCGACCTCGATAATATCGTCCTGGAGACGATTCCATTCGCGGATCTTCGCCACAGACGTCCCGTATTTGCGGCTCAAGCGAAAGACGGTATCGCCCGGTTTGACCACATGCTGGACCGTCTTGCGGTCCGTCATGGCGAGCGAGCCATCGGTCATCAGGGGGTCGGGGATCTCCGGTGCTTTGGCCATTGACTCCTCTAACGGAGGAAGCATCTCGGCAGGTTTGGCCTTGCTCAGAGTCTGCGACGGCATCCGTTTCATCTGCGATTGAGCCTTTTCCTGCAAGGCCATCGCCTCCCGCAATGAATCCGTCTCTTCCTGAGTCCGGGACAATTGTTCGCGAACCGCCTGAACCTGCGCGCTCAGTTCGCGGTTGCGTGCCTCGTAATCGGCCGCCTCCCGCTTCACTCGCTTGACCTCGCTATCGAGCTCGGCCGTCCGCTTTTCCTCCTGGGCCAGCAAGCGCTGAAAATTCAAACTCCGCGCCTTTTCCGCCTCGTAGGTCTCCTTGAAAACGCAACCAGTGGTTGCCAGGCACAGACCCGCCATCATCAGGGCGCATCCGATCTTGGTTACTGCCATGCGAGCACCTGTCCTTTCTCTGATGTCCTCGACCGTGTCACGGTTGAAGAGGATCGGTACAGAATAGTGGGCGGACCTCCGAAAGTCAAAGCGACGAGCGCGGTTCCGTCATCGTCCTAGCCCGTTTGACCCCTCGCAGTCCCTATGGTACGGTCCCACCCGTCAGCCCTCGAGCATGCCCATGTTTCCTCTCTTCATGATCTAGCCTGATGACCGTATCGAACGACCGCACACGAATTGTCGAAGGTGTCACCCTTCATCTGGCCCAACCGCTATTCCGCGAGCAGCAGTGGATCGGCGAGCGGGACATCCTGAAGCAACTGCTGGCCTGTTGGCTGGTCGTGGATCCGAAAGACCTGCCTCTGTCACCGCGGCTGACGGGACCGCCCGGCATCGGCAAGACCACTCTTGCTATGAGCGCGGCCAAAGAACGCAAGCAGCAGGTTTTCGTGTACCAGTGCACGGCCGACACGAGGCCGGAGGACTTGTTGGTGACGCCGGTCCTGGCGGAATCCGGCGCCATCGCGTACCATGCCTCTCCGCTCGTGACCGCCATGCTCACCGGAGCCGTCTGCGTGTTGGATGAAGGCAACCGGATGAACGAAAAGAGCTGGGCTTCGCTCGCACCGTTACTCGATCACCGCCGCTGCGTCGAATCGATCGTGGCGGGGATCCTGATCCCCGCACATGACGACTTCCGTTGTTGCGTGACCATGAACGAGGACGCGTCGACTTACGAGGTCCCGGATTATATCCTCTCCCGTCTGCAACCGACATTGCGGTTGGGATTCCCCCGCCGTGACGATGAGTTGGCCATCCTCCGATACCATCTGCCGTTCGCACCGGCTGATCTTCTGTCGATGACTGTGGATTTCTTGCAGCAGGCCCATCACCTGAATCTGGAATACTCCGTCCGAGACGGCATCCATCTGCTGCAATACGCGATTAAGCGCCTGGCTCAGGATCCCGGCCATCCCCTGTCCAAGGATGCGGCTTGGAGCGAAGCCCTCGTGATGGTCCTGGGCGAGGACGCCCGTGACCTGGAAGGGCAGGCCAAGCGGCGGCATCGCGCGCTGGGCGAACAACCGCTGCCCCGCGGCATGGGAGACTTCTTCTTCGAGAGCGACGACCCCCTGCACCCTGATCGATAGCCCGCATTATTCATGACGGTTCGTCGCGAAATCGCGCAGTCGCCAGTCGAGAGGGGCACGCGGAGCCGCGAGGAAGGAAGGCTTACTTAAAACAGTATGTCGACCGACTGAGCGGCGAGCCACCCGCTTGGATGCGGGATGCCGGCCTCCAAGTTGTCGCAGCGGCGAATGGGCGTGTCCATTGCTCTTCTGTCGCTATCGGCCCAAGCAGCAGAAGCGTTCATGAATAACGTGGGTTAGAGTCTCTCCGATGTCTTTCGCGAGCGATACGACCGAGCGGGCGCTACGCCTGTCTGGCAGGATCACGCTGCTTCCCCTCGTGCATGGCAGCGGCGATATGGCTCAGGAAGTCCGGGAAACCCTGATCATGCGCCGGTGGGATTGCCTCGCCGTTCCGCTGCCCCCTTCCGCGGCGGATGCCGTAGAGACCGGCCTTTCCGAATTGCCTGCCATTCATCTGGCGGTTGTCGAAGAGCCCCTTGGAGCCGCGGGAACGACCGACGCTACCGGGCCGGCCGTCAGTTTCATCCCCATCGATCCTTGTCAGGCCGTCGTCATGGGGCTCCGTGTCGCGATCGGCGAAGGGGTTCCCTGCGAGTACATCGATCGGGAGGTCACGATATTTGAGTCCGAATCGATAGCGGCTCCGGATCCCTATGCGCTCAAGACTGTCTCGCTCGCGGCCTATGCCGCCTCATTGGTGGCGGTATCGCCCAGACCGGAGCTGGGCAGCCAGCGGGCGCAGCGGATTGCTTGGATGGCCTTTCGACTGCACGAACTGGAACTTGAGTACGGCGATATTCTCTGCCTCTGCTCGGTGGCCGACTGGCCGTGGCTGCGGGAGGCCTATCTGGAACGGAGCCCTTGCCTCCCTCCGGAAACTCCGACCGCGACATGGACGGTGCATCCCGTCTCGCAGGATACGTTGTACTTTGTGCTCGGCGAACTACCCTTCCTCACCGAATTGTACGAGCGGCGCCGAGCCGATGTGCGCTCGGACCGCTACCTCGCGATTGATGGGCTGAAGGAACTCTTGCTGGAAACGAGGTCCCGCTGGATGGCCTCCAGACCGTCCGGGATCGAGACGGTCACAAATTGGGTCACCCCGCAACTGCTTCAGGTCTATCTGCAATATGTCCGCAACCTGGCCCTGCTTGATCGACGGTTGACGCCGGACCTCTACACCCTCGTGCTCGCAGCCAAACAGATCGCCGGCGATGATTTCGCCATCCAACTGCTGGAGACTGCAAAGCGTTATGCGTTCCAATCCGAATCGGAGACGAGGTGGCGCGGCAGCATCGACGCAGGCATCGGCCGCCTCATCCTACCTGACGGACGCCTCGCGCAGGCCAAGAATCGATTGGCAGGGATGCCGTTGGCCTGGCGAAGCCTATCGCTTCGTCCGGTTCCCAAGCGGATCGATAGCCGCCGGTGGGGCTTGCGATGGGACCCTTTTCGCCAATGCTCTTGGCCTCCGGAAGATCAAAAGATTGAAAGTTTCGCCAGCCATGTCCGTGACCAGGCCCGAGCCCTCATGGGAGCCGACCTGGCCAAGGTTGAAAAGTTCACCACCTCCTTGAAGGATGGCATCGATCTCCGGGAAAGCCTGAGAAATTGGACTAGTCGCCGCGGGCATAGGGGCGGGGCCATGGTCCATGCCCTACGACCAAGCCGACAGGTCGGACATCGCATCGCCCACCCTGCTTCAGGCCCGATCCAATCGGCGCCGACCGACCTCTCGTCACGACCGGATCAACTGCATCGACCGGATCACCCGCATCGAATGGACATCTACGTCAAGGAGGTACCGCCAGCCCGCGGGCAAGTGGAAATCGTGGTTTTTCTCTTCGAGACGCCGGCCGACCCGGATTCCTACACATGGAAGGCAACCTGGTATGCCGAACATCAACAGGAATCCACTCTCTGTTTTTTCGCCACCGATTTTCTCGATCACATGATCGGCCCCGGCATCGCCCAGTCGAAATATGGCGGTGCTCTGTTCTTGTACCCGCCTCGGCCGATTCCGGACATCTGGACCGATCGCCGGCTCGACGGTACCACCGCCCTGGATGACCGGCTGATCGCTGCCGCAGCGATGCACTCGCGAGAAACGCACATCGCTCTGGTCTCCCCAATGCCTCCATCGGCCCGCTGGCGCAGGATCGCACGGCACTTCAACCGCCGTCTGCTTCCGATTCCGTTGGGTCGTTTCAGCGCGCAGACCGTCGATCGGCTGCGCACCTTCCATGTGCTGAACGGCCACGAGGTTCGGAGTTACGCTTCCCGCTTCATCAGAGAAGTACGATGACGACGCCGCCCGATATCCGCAACCGAATCGAATCGCTTCGGAACGAGATTCGCCACCACGACTACCTGTACTATGTGAAGGACCGCCCGGTGGTTTCGGATACGGAATACGATCGGCTGTTTCGAGCGCTCCAGGAGCTGGAGGCGATGTACCCCGAGCTGGTCACGGCCGACTCCCCCACCCAGCGGGTAGGCGGCCATCCACAGCCCGAACTTCAAAAAGTAGCACACGAACGTCCCATGCTGAGCCTGGATTCCATCACCAGCGTGGAGGAGGTCTATGCATTCGACAAGCGAGTCAAGCGGGAACTCGACCTCGATCGGGTGGACTATACGGCCGAACCGAAGTTCGACGGATTGTCGATCGAGTTGGTTTACCAAGAGGGACGTCTCGTCAGAGGAGCTACGAGAGGCGACGGAACGATCGGCGAGGACGTGACCGTCAATTTGCGCACGCTGCGGTCGGTACCGCTCCAGTTGCGGAGTGAAGCGGAACCGCCGACGCATCTGGCGGTCCGCGGCGAGGTCTATATGCGCCTCGACGACTTTCAAGCGCTCAACCGGCGGATGACGGAACGCGGAGAGGAGGGGTTTGCCAATCCCCGCAACGCCGCGGCCGGTTCTCTGCGACAATTGGATTCCCGCAAGACGGCTGAGCGCCCGTTGGTCCTTACCTGTTACGAGATCATGGTTCAATCCGGAGGACCTTCTCCCACCCATTGGGACGAACTCGACGCTCTGGCGGAATGGGGCCTACCGATCCCATTTCAACGACGACGCTGCCCGACCATCGAAGAAGTTGTCGCGTTTCACCGAGAACTGGAGGCTGATCGGGATACCTTACCGTTCGAGATCGATGGCATGGTCGTGAAGCTGGATCGCCGCGTTTGGCAGGACACGCTTGGCGCCAAGTCCCGCAGTCCCAGATGGGCCATCGCCTTCAAGTTTCCCGCACGAAAGGAGATCACCGTCGTACAGGATATCGTGGTGTCTGTCGGCCGTACCGGCACTTTGACTCCCTTGGCCCTGCTCAAACCGGTTGAGGTCGGAGGGGTGACGATCAGTCGAGCGACCCTGCACAACGCCGACGAGGTCGCCCGCAAAGACATTCGAGTGGGAGACCAGGTGAAGGTGGAGCGGGCCGGAGATGTGATACCCGCCATCGCCGAGCGGGTGCCGGTGTCGGGCGAAGAACGGTCGGAGCCCTTCCAGATGCCACAGGACTGTCCGGTCTGCGGTTCGTCCGTCGCCCGAGAAGGGGCCTACTATTACTGCACTGGCCAGGCGGTGTGCGAAGCCCAACTCAAGGGCTCGATTCAGCACTTTGCCGCGAAGGGAGCCGTGGACATCGATGGAATGGGGGAGAAAACGGTGGCGCAGTTGATCGACAAAGGGTTGGTCCATGATATCGCAGACCTGTTCCGGCTGACCAAGGACCAACTGCTCACCTTGGATGGTTTTGCCGACCGCTCCGCTTCACTCCTGCTCGACGCAATCGAGCGGCGGCGGACCATTCCCCTCGATCGCTTCCTGATGGGCCTCGGCATTCGCCAGGTGGGTCAGCATATTGCCCGCGTGCTGGCCGATCATTTCGGAAATCTGGAAGACCTGATGGTCGCCTCGCCGGAGCAGCTCTTGGAGATTCATGAGGTCGGCCCGGAGATCTCCCGGAGCGTCGCCTTGTTCTTTCAGGAAGAGCGAAACCAGGCAGTCATCCGCAGACTGGAGGAATCGGGCGTTCGCATTGAGGCCAAGTCCCGGAAAGGATCCGCACTGGCCGCTGACCTCCCGTTCGCAGAGAAGACCGTGGTCTTCACCGGTGGGCTTGAACGATGGAGCAGAGAGGCGGCGAAACGGCGGGTCGAGGAACTTGGCGGCCGTGTCGGCTCAAGCGTCAGTAAGAAGACCGATTATGTCGTCGCCGGCCGCGAGGCCGGCTCCAAGTTGGCCGAAGCCCGGCGTTTGGGTGTGCGCATTCTGACTGAGGAGGAGTTCGAGGAAATGGCGGGGAAGGTGGAGCGACCGGAAGGGTAGCGCTCGGTCCTAAAGCCCCCCGCAGCAACATGCTGCGGAGTGAGCAGGTCCGAACGAGGCACGAAGGTTAGGAGGCCTGCACATTGGCCGGATCGAGGGCCGGCGCCGGTTTTTCTTCCTTGATGATCTGCACCCGTTTGATGGACCGTTGATCCGCCTCCTGTACGATCAACCGGCAGTCGTTGAGTATCACCTCTTCTCCGATCGCCGGGATCCGCCCTAAATGCTCTTGGATCAGCCCGCTGATCGTATTGGCCTCCTCGTCCAGATCCAGCTTCAGGAATTCGTTGATCCGGCGCACTTCCGTGCGACCATGGACCAGAAGCTGATTTTTTGCCACACGCTTGATCAGCTCCTCGCTCTGGTCGGTTTCATCCAGGATGTCGCCCACCACCTCCTCGAGAATATCCTCAAGGGTCACGACCCCGGCAAACCCGCCGAACTCGTTGACCACGATCGCCATGTGCCGCTTTTCCTGCTGAAATTGCTTCATCAGTTCGTCGGCTGTCTTCCTGGTCGGCACAAACAGCGGAGGCTGCGCGATGTCCTTGAGCCGGAGTTGCGAGTTACCCCTGGCCAACTCCGTCAGAGCCTTGCTCTTGTAGACCATGCCGATAATGTTGTCCAGGTTGCCATCGTAGAGCGGGATCCTGGAGTACTTCGACCGAAAGAGTTGCTCCTGTACCTCCGCCAGCCGGACATTGGCATCCAGCGCAAAGACGAATTGTCTCGGGGTCATGGCATGTTCGGCCGTCAGGTCGTTGAGCTGGAACACACGGTTGATCATTCTGGCCTCGTGGCTTTCGATCATTCCGGACTTGCTCCCGACATCGAGCATGATTTTCAGCTCTTCTTCCGTCACGAACGGAACCGTGAGACCCTTTCCGCCCGTGACCTTGTCGATGAGCGGTTCCAGCACATAGAGCAGCGGCTTGAGACCCTGTTGGATCCAGTAAACGGGATAGGCCATGTTGAGGGCCACATGGACCGCGTATTTCGCCGCCAGAGTCTTGGGGACGACGTCGCCAAAAATCATCAAGACGAACGTCAGTGCGCCCAATGCAACCGCCAGGGCTTGGGTCAGCCCTTCGATCACCCCGCTGAAGGCGTGTGCGTCGAACATCCTGATAATCAACAGGGTCGTATAGGAGGGGACCAGCGCGTTGACCAGGTTGTCCCCGATCATAATCGTGGACAGGAGCCGCTGAGGATTCTGTCTGAGGCAGAGGGCCATGCGAGCCCGCTTGCTTCCGGCCTCGTCCATGGCACGCAGGCGGGTTTCATTGACCGCAAAAAACCCGATTTCCGCCGCAGAAATAATGGCCGACAATAGAATAAGAACGAGGAGAACCAACGCATCCATCAGAATTTACTCAGCTTTGGATTGAGAACCCGCTATGGCGCAGGTGCGAGTCGACATCGGAGCCAGGAAACCCAAGTCGCTGATCGAATTGGTTGGAGATACAAAAACTGAGGAGAGAAGGAGGATCAAGATAGTAGGTCTTTCGGCCTATATCATCCATTGACCCCTCTTTTTGTAGCATAGACAGCCAAGGGCATCAAGGGATTTAACCATTGCTCTAGTGAATTAAAATGACAATATATCAATACCTTATGATAATCTCTCGCCCCAGAGTCATCACACAGTTACGTTGATTCTCTGCACCAGAGCTGTCAGAGGTTTTCATCCCTAATGATGATAGGGTCAACCTGAAGCTCTGCCCCGACCCGGGTCGCGTCAGCTTCTGCCGCCTCTTCCGATCGGTATTGTCCCACTTGAACGCGATATCGCCTTCCTTCAGACAGGGTGACTGAAACGATCCGTGCGTCATAATGAAGGCTTCGGACCCGATGAAGCAGCGCCTTTGCCATCGCAGCATCGGCAAAGGAGCCGACCTGGATTCGTAGATAGCCCGATTGCCAAGCAGGTCCCTGAAAATCAATCACCCGGAGTACGACCTCGTCTGTTCCAGGCCCAACCATCCCGATCGCCCTCGCTCCAGCATAGGAGAGGTCCAGAATCCGTCCCTTCGCAAACGGCCCGCGGTCATTGATCCGAACGGTCACCTCGCGTCCATTGGTCAGGGACCGGATCAAGACGATCGACCCCAACGGCAATGTGCGATGGGCCGCAGTCAATCGGTGCATGTCATACCGTTCGCCGTTGGCGGTCTTGTTTCCGTGAAAACCGGGCCCATACCAGGATGCAATCCCCTGCTCGGCATAGCCCAGAGGATACCCAGGCGGATGGATTGTCTTGATCGTCTGATGCGGACTCCCGCAACCCTGGAGAGCCGCAGCCAGGAGAAGCGGCACGACCTTGAGGTATGGCCGGAACCAAATGAATCGATCAGAAGAGGCTCGATGGCGGAGGATCGCTCTCTGGTCAGACTTCACTGCGTAGATGTGCAAATTCCGTGAATGGAGAATCGGGCCTGGTTCGCACCCGTTAAAACTCGTCGAGAGATTGCCCTCGGAGGAGCCCTAAGGCCTTGGAAGTATTCGAGACCGTCAGGACCACGATGGCACGGCTGCCTTCTCGGGACGGGGTGCAATACCCGCACTTGATGTTGATCCTGGCTTTTTTCAACAGATCGGCAACGCCGGAGAGGGCGCCGGGCTTATTTTCCAAGCTGAGGACGAGGGCCGTTTCTTCCCGGAACTTCACCTTGGCCGCCCTCAAGGCCGCCCGTGCCTGGTCGACATCGGACACCAACACCCGGAGATTGCCCTTACCGGTAACCTCAGGGGCGGAAAAGGCCTTGATATTGACCTTGGCGCCGGCGAGCACCGAGACCACCTGCGCAAGCGCGCCTGGCTTGCTCTGACCCGTGATGACAATTTGACTTGCGACTGGCATCCCTATTCTCCCTCCTCCATGTGCCGGTACCCGTACAGCCACCGGGCCGTGCCCCCGCCGACATTGCGCACCGTATGCGATTGATGCGCGGGAATGAAGAGTTCATCCCCTGCGGAAAGACGCCTCGTGTGTCCGCAGACTTCCACCTCGAGGTTCCCTTCCAAGACGAAGATGAGTTCGTCGACGGAATGCACGTAATCCTCCCATACTTGCCCGGGAGGATCAACCCAAAGCCCGCAACTGAACCCCAGTTCCTTCCACTTTTCCTCGGTTGCCCGTCGATTTGGAACCGCCATAGACGTCACGCCGGTCAACCTGACGGTGACGAGACCCGTTATATATAGGGGAGACCGATCACGGTCAAGTTCAAGTCCGGGCGAATCCGGCGATGTCACTGGTCGGTCACTAAGCACCGCCTGCGTTCACGGTCTCCGAATCCCTCAGGACTCCGGGGTCAGATTGGCGATGAATTCGTTCCCGTCCTGGCTTCGAGCCCGGATTCTGAGAAGCCTGCGATCTCCCGCGCGATACAGGGTTCCGCGGATCGTTCCCCGATCGCTCTCGGCCATCAGCCCTCCGTCGACCAGAGAGAATTTCCCGTCTCCCTTCAGGACCCCGATGGTCCGGTAGGTTACAAACCGATAGGCCCCGTCCGCCGTGATCGCGACTTTGACCCAATCATCAACATTATCCGGAATTCGTTTCAGCACCCCTTGCCACTGCCCGCTGACGGCATCCATACCGGTAATTGATTCGGCCTCCCATGGGAGCTTCTGATGCTCCTCCGGTCCGCCCGCGCATGACAACAGGCCCGTCAATGAGAACAATATCAGCCACCCGCTCATTCCCAACCGATAGAAATGTCCAACCACCGAACAACCATTTCTATGCATCCCCATGGGAGTATGAATCGAACAAAAGCTGAGATCGGCCCTCATCGCGTCACCCTTCGCCGCCGCTATCGCCCTGCAAGGCGGTCGCCATCCAGCTTCCCGCTGGGATGGCCAGCAACGGACAGGAGGCTCCGCGCAGCACTCTCTCCGTCTGGCTTCCGCGCAGGACGTCGAGAAATCCGTTCCGCCCTTCGGTGGACATCACGATCAGGTCGGCCGTCCGCTCGCGCGCCGTCTGCAGAATGACATCCGTCACGTCGCCTTGCTTCGTCAGTCGCTCCCATTTCCACCCGGGTAGTTCGGGCAGCGGAACATCCGGCTCCTGCCCTTCCTGTCCGATATGCAACAGACCAAAGGTTCCCGCCTCGCACTTCAACCGGTGCGCAATCCGTGCGGCGGCTTGGACCGCCGGCAGCGGGTCTGGGCGTACGTCGATCGGGATTAGGATGTGGCGGAGCGAGACCGCCCCGTCGTCTAGAGACACAAATCCTTTGACGCCATGAGGGATGAACAGGGTCATCAGTCTGGACTTGACCGCGACCGGCGTCGCGACCGATTTCTCCAGCCATTGCATCCGGCCTTTATTCTGATTGGTTGCGAGCACGAGCAAATCGGCGGCATGGTTGCTGAGATAGCCGACAACCGCCTCCACCGGATCGGTCTGGCGGGTGATCACTTTTTTCACGTCGATGCCGAGCTTCGGGACGGCGTTCCTTGGACTATTCGGCGGCAACAGCCCCCACCGTTCAAGGGTCTCACGCACTCCTGGAAATCCCGACCAATCCTGATCCGCTTTGCCGGTCACATGCATCATCGTCAGATCGGCCTTGGCGACTAAGGCCGCTTTGAGCGCATGGGCGAAGGCTGTTGCGCTCGCTTCACTGAAATCGGAGGGGTGAAACACATGCTGCAACAGCGGGGTGGATTTCATATGACGGCATTCCTTTCTTCATCAGAGAATCTTGGCACTCTGCGCGCTGAGAATGAACTGTTGAATGCAGTTCCTCATCGCGGTCTTGATCATGACTTCGATCACACCTTCATCGTGACGAGCTTGACAGGCAAACTCCTGTTGAGTTCCGCCTTGTTTGGTCACGGTCAATGAGACGGTCACTTGAAACACCCCCAATTCCCGCAATGCAAATTCCTCCACGACGCCGGAGATGACCGATGTCTCTCGCGGCGCCGGTGTCCGTCCCGGCTCCTCCGGTTGATTCACCTGATACCCTGAATGGATCAGCTCTCGCTTCAGGGCGTCAGCAAACACGATGCCAATTTCGCGGGACAGGTAGATGCGGCCGATGCCCTCAGAGGGCACACCAACTTCTCTCGGTCTCACTGATCTCTGCGTCGCCGGTTGATAGATGAAGTCGCTCACCTGGACGGATCCCTGCCCCTTGGCGTCGTTGGACGGAATATAATCGAGGGAAATGATCAGCGGGCAACCGGAGAGGAACAGGGCGAGGACCAACCAGATCCATCGTCCATACCGATTAGTCAGAGCTTGCGGCATCACCGAACGATACGATCGTCCCAACGCCAAGAGACCATTCCTAACATCCATTGTATTCGACGGAACCGGAGGGGCCTCCCGCCTGCCGGAGGCGCGCCGCCAGCACCGAATCCCTCATGGAACCACGACTTTGTCGAATGAGGTGCGCAACGCTATCAACGGCGAGGGATTGAGTCAAGGCCGAAGCTTTCACCGAGGATGCCTCGCCCAAATGCAGATCGACAATGACTGACAGACGTTTGTGCCTGCCCTACACGTTCACTTCTTCGGCGGGGGGAATTTCTCGAACATCTTCTCGGCCCCCTCGCGGATCTGGGCTTCGTTCTCAGCGGGATCTTCCAACACCGTGTCGCTGCCGCGCCCGCGCCAGATCATGCGCTTGTCCTTGGCATCGTACATGTCCACAACCACGGTGCCGATGGTGACTGTGGTCGGACTGGTCGTCGAGGTTGAGACGCCGCCGCCCCACCCATAGCCGCCCCGATACCAGCCGTAGCCCGGACCCCATGCCGGCCCGTAGCCATAACCGAATGAGGTCGTGTTGTAATGCACCTCCTCGCCGGTAGCGGCATGATAGCTCACCAGCATATCCGGATTGGCGTCCACTTTTTGATAGCCCTTGCTCGTAAGTTGCTCGTCAATAGCCGCGACTATCCGGGCATCGACGAATGGGCTCTTGGCGGGAGTGCCTTTGCCCCATGCATAGGTGTGATAGTTTGTGAAGTCCGTATTCTTATCGAAATCGACGACGATCTTCGGCGTACACGAAGCAAGGGCCAGGCTCAGTAAGAGCGCCCCCCGAACCTTCGCGTCGACGATCATGAATGTCTCCATCGATCGAGTCAGGATCCCCCTGCTACGCCGATCGCGGTTGCGACCAAACATCCCACTCGCACGGTAGGCCGCTGGTATTGTAGACGAATCGAGAGCGAATGTTCATAGGGAGGAGGATGAATGTGTCCATGTGGTCTTTCGTTGAGTATTTGCACGTGGACGAGACGTGCATGGAGCGCCGATTCGGTTGCGATAAACGTTGGCACAATGCTAATATCGCGCCCCTCTGGCGGTTGTAAGACATCCGGGAGGGATCGCTTATGTTTTCGCCCCGTCTAGTTTTCGTCATCCTGGTGGTCGTTCAGTGCGTCCTCTCCTGGTCTCCAGTCTCGGCCCAAACGGCGGAAAACTATCGCAAGGGTCGATGGGAATTTATGATCGCGCCGCAATATACGCTCTCGAGGAACATTGGATTCCAAGGCGGAACGAACATCAAGATTGAAGACAACTGGGGTTTCGGCCTCCAGTTCGGCTACAACTTCAATGAGCACATCAACCTCGGCGGTTTGTTCTCCTGGAGCCGTCCCGATTACCAGGGAACCGTCCAGGCGGCGCCGGGCGTTCCGATCGCGACGGGTCCTCGATCGACGAGCGGAACGATCGAAACCACCACCTTTGGCATGATTCTGACCTATAACATTTTGGCCCGTCCGTTGACGCCATACCTCGACGCGATGGTGGCGGGAACTTACGTCAACACCGACATCGCAGCCGGTCCGCCTGTCTCCGGCTGTTTCTGGGATCCTTGGTTCGGCTACATCTGCGGGACAACACAGCCGACCAAGTACGATACCTACCTGGCCTACGGATTCGGCGGCGGCCTTCGATGGGACGTCAATCGCTCGTTCTTTCTCCGAGGTGGGTTCAGGCAACAATTCGTCGACGTCGCCAACACCGGCACCCCGAGCTTCACGCTCTTCAAGCTGGATCTCGGCGTGAAATTCTGATCTCATTCCCTTCGTCGGGGCTGTCGTGGCCGCTATGTTACCAGTGTCTGGATTCCAGGGGAAGGATAGACGGCCCGGTCCGAAGAGAAAATGTCTCACCTAGGCAGATCCTGCTGCCGTTACTCCGAGCGCAGTACGCACGGCCGATTGAAAGGATGATGAGAGGCCGGAGGAGCCATAGGTCCTAGACAGTTCTGACAGTAACTGGCGAAACCAAGCCCTCTCGGCGACTCGCCGTAATTTTCTGATCCGCTCGTTAAAGGCACATGCACCCAAGCGTTGGCCACACCCGCAGGCGCACGGCAGTTTGTTTGCGCGACGCTTCTTCATTCCAAGATATCGAATGGCCTTCATGACTTGATTGGTTGTGTGAAGGCCAAGAAGGTCACCATAGTCTGCTAGTTCTCCAGTGGAGCCATGGGGAAGTTCTCCGAAAGCAAATTCTCCTCCTTGGGCTAGCTTATGAGACACGGCATACAGGTAAGGAATGAGACAATTCTTAGCGAATCCGATCAGAGTTGGTTCATGTGCAAGCGTAATCAACAAGCGGAGTCGGGAGCCAAGGCAAAGCGAGAAATCATCAGGGTTAATGT